>CAJWSU010000004.1:0-95657 GCA_913046335.1 uncultured Pelagibacterales bacterium
GTGCATTAATAGATCCTTCTATAGATGTAGATACATTAGGAGGTTTAATTTTTTATTTTCAAAAAAGTATCCCTGAAGTCGGAAAAGAAATTAGGCAATCTAATGGCCTAGTTTTTAAAATTATAGATGCAGATATGAGAAGAATTAAAAAGATTAAAGTTTCGGGCGTTCCTAAAGTATAAAGAATTGATTATTCAAAATATAATGAGATACTTACACAACTTTTTTTTCTTAAAAATTTTATTTTTCTTTGGAATTGGTAATCTAAGTAGCTTAGCTTTTAATTCAAATATAATATTTCTGCCTTTAATGATTATTAGTGTAGTTAGTATATTTTATTTTATTTATAATAATAATCTAACTATTTTTAGGGTCTTTCTTATAGGGTGTTCATATAGTTTTGGACAATTATTTTTAGGTCTATATTGGATATCATTCGCATTTGAATTTACTGCCAGTCTTGGAATATGGGTGGGAATAATAGCTGTTTTATGTTTAGCAATAGTGTTATCAATTTTTACGGGAATATTTTGTGCCCTTTCTAAATATTTGAAAGATTTATGGAGACTAAATGTATTTGGCTATGCTTTGCTCTTAAGTTCATTCTTATCCGTAGGCGAATATTTAAGAGGTAGTCTGTTTGGAGGTTTTCCTTGGAATACATTAGGGTACATATGGTCGCAATCTTATGTTTTGATGCAGCCAGTATCTATAATCGGCATATATGGGTTAGGCTTAATTAGTTTTTTAGGGTCCATAGCATTTGCTTTATTTTTTTATAAGATAAGGTATGGTTTTTATGCACTTTTGCCATTAGTAATATTCCTAACATACGGCGGTTTAGAGTTAATTTTTTTAAGTGAGAAAAAAAATAATTTTTTGGCGGTAAGAGTAGTACAGCCTTCTATTCAACAGGATGAGAAGTGGGATGAAAAATTAAAAACTCATCATCTCGAAAAGCTAATCAAGTTATCATCATTAGAAATAAATAATTTTAATCCTAATATAATTGTTTGGCCAGAATCAGCATTTCCATACAGCTCTTCTTTATTGGAAAAACAAATAAATATTTTTGATTGGCTTAAGGCAAATCAGATATTAATTACTGGGGCAACAAGAACTAATTTTAAAAATAATAAGCTTATAAATATTTATAATAGTGCTTATATTATCGATAATAAAGCACAAAGTAGAGCCTTTTATGACAAGGTTAAATTAGTTCCCTTCGGAGAATATAATCCTCTTAAAAAAATTATAAACTTGGGAAAAATAACAGATGGATCTTTAGATTTTTCTAAAGGAAAAGCCTTAAATACTTTTAATTTAAAGTCTCTTAACTATGATATAGGTCTTTTAATTTGTTATGAAGTTATTTTCTCTGGGCAAGTAGTTAATGGTAAGAGACCAGATATTTTAATAAATATCACTAATGATGCTTGGTATGGTAATACATCTGGACCTATTCAACACTTAGCTGCTGCACGTGCAAGGGCGATTGAAGAAGGGTTGCCATTAGTTAGGGCCGCAAATACAGGTATATCTGCTATAATAGCTGCAAATGGTAGGTTTATAGAGCGTTTAGAAATAAATAAAGAGGGAGTTCTAGATGTTTATGTACCAATAAGCGGTAAAAAAACTATATTTTCAATTTATGGTAATAAAATATACATTATCTTATTAATGTTTATGTTGATGTTAGCAAGATTTGTATTTATAAGTAAAAAAATTTAAATTAAGGAAAAATGTTTATGAATAATAATTATCTCTTTACTTCCGAATCTGTATCAGAGGGGCATCCAGATAAAATTTGTGATCAAATATCTGATGCAATAGTTGACGCTTATTTAGATAAAAGCGAACAAAAGGACCAAGTAAGAGTAGCATGCGAAACTATGGTTACCACTAACCGTGTAATTCTAGCAGGCGAGATTAGAGGTAGTGAAATAAAAAATGAAGAAATAGAAGGCATAACGAGAAAAATAGTAAAAGAAATAGGGTATGAGCAGGAAAATTTTCATTGGAAAAATTTTGATTTTAGTTGTTTTTTACATGCACAATCTATTGATATTGCTCAAGGAGTTGATGCAAATGATGCAAGGACTGAAGGTGCAGGTGATCAGGGTATAATGTTTGGGTATGCTTGTACTGAGACAAAAGAATTTATGCCTGCTCCTATTCAGTATAGCCATCAAATTTTGGAGAAGTTAGCGAAGGAAAGAAAAACAGGAAATGCTCCGGGTATATTACCTGATTCTAAATCACAAGTAACTTTAATATATAATGAAGATAACAAGCCAATTGGATGCGATAATATTGTTGTTTCTACACAGCATACATCAGACTTAAATAAGAAAAACATATTTGATTATCTTTACCCAATTATTGAAAGTTCCTTGCCTCCTGAATGGATTCCAACAGAAGATAAGATATTTATTAACCCTACTGGAAAATTTGAGATTGGAGGGCCTGATGGTGATGCGGGTCTTACAGGAAGAAAAATTATTGTGGATACATACGGCGGCGCCTGCCCACATGGAGGTGGAGCTTTTTCAGGAAAGGATCCGTCCAAAGTTGATAGGTCTGCAGCATATGCAGCTAGATATGTTGCGAAAAACATTGTTTATGCAGGGTTAGCAGAGCGATGCACAATACAATTAGCATATGCTATAGGAATGGTAGAACCATTATCTGTATATATTAACACTTATGGAACTGGAAAGCTAAAAGATACAGACTTGGTAAGCATAATAAATAAGAATTTTGATCTTACTCCTAGAGGTATTAGAGAGATGTTGAACCTATCAAACGTAAATTATTTATCAACCGCAGCTTATGGGCACTTTGGAAGAGAATCTTCTAGTAACCAGAGCTTTACTTGGGAAAAAACAGATAAGGCTAAACTAATACTAGAAAGTGTCAGTTAAAAGTGATGCAAAAAACTTTACATGGAAGAAGAATAGGTAGGACCTTAAGTAAAAAAAAACTTTTTTATTAGAAAAAGTTTTACCTATTGTTAGTATTAAAGAAGATGATGTATTTTTTTTAGAAAAACTATTTCCTAAAAACATAAAAGAAATTTGGTTAGAAATAGGATTTGGCTCTGGAGAAAATATAAAATGGCAGTTAGATAATAGAAAAGATATTGCTATTATTGGCTGTGAACCTTACATAAATGGGGTGGCTAACTTAATCCAGCTTCTAGATAATGAACAATTAAATAGAGTAAAAATTTTTACTGGTGATGCAATAAAAATTATAAATTCTTTAAAAAATAATAGTATCTCTAGAGTTTTCATATTATTTCCGGATCCGTGGCCTAAAAAAAGGCACCATAAGAGGCGTTTGATTAATCAAAATTTAATTTTGAATCTTTCTAGGGTAATGATAGAAAGAGGAGAATTAATAATTGCTTCAGATCATAATAATTACATTTCTTGGATACTGCATCAGTTTCTAAATAATAAAAACTTAATATGGATGGCAAAAAGTAAAAGAGATTTTTTAATAAAACCAGAAAATTGGCCTATAACCCGGTTCGAGGAAAGAGCAAAACAACTAGGAAGCATTTGTTATTTTTTTCTATTCCATAATCTTAATAAGAATCATTGATTTAAAAACATTATTAGTATATAAACACTATGTAATAAAATTATTAGAGAAGACTATAGATAAGCCGAAAGGCTTATTTTTTTTTGGAGAAAAATGTGGAAGAAAAATTAGATAATTTTTCTAAAATAGTTCAAGCCAGGGAGGTTATAGAAATAGCTCCTAAATTATTTAAAATTATAAATAATTTAGACCTTAGAGTAGTAAGAATAAGAATGATTGAAGGCTCCACTAAAACTTTACAGTTTATGATTGAGGGCGCAGATCTATCTGACATTACTATCAAGCAATGCACTAAAGTAAGTAGATTAATATCGGAAGTTTTAGACGAAAAAGATTATATACATGGAGATTACAGTCTAGAAGTATCTTCACCAGGTATAGAAAGGCCATTAATAGAATATATCGATTTTAAGAGGTTTGTGGGAAGCAAAGTGAAAATAAAGTTAATAAATAAGTATGAAAATAAAATTAGTTTTACAGGCTTAATTAAAAAATGCTTGGATGAAAAAATAACTTTTTTAGATAATAAAGATAGTAAAGTTATTATTATACCCTTTGCCTTAATTGATGAAGCAAAGTTAGTTTTTAATGGTTTTTAGTATAAATTTGAGAGGTTAAAATATTGAAAAATGAAATGAACCAAAATATAGCGAGGCCTGAATTATTGCAGATAGCTGAATCTGTTGCCAGAGAAAAATCTATAGATCAAGAAATAGTTATTGAAGCTATGGAGGAGGCGATACAATCTGCAGCAAAAAGAAAATATGGTCAAGAACTAGAAATTAAAGCTGAAATCAATAGAAAAAATGGAGAAATTGAGATTGCTAGAGTATTAAAAGTCTCAGAGGTAATAGAAAACAAAGCTATAGAAATTACATTGGAAGAAGGTAAAAAAAGAGATGGAGAAGCTAGAATAGGAGATTATTTTTATGATCCTTTGCCTCCAATAGAGCTCGGAAGAGTTGCGGCACAAACAGCAAAGCAGGTTATTGTTCAAAAAGTAAGAGATGCGGAACGTGAAAAACAGTATGAAGAGTTTAAGGATAGAGTAGGTGAAGTAGTTAATGGTTTAGTAAAAAGAATAGAATATGGAAATGTAATTGTAGATTTAGGAAGAGGAGAAGCATTTATTAGAAGGGATGACGTTATTCCTAGAGAGACATTTAGGCCAGGAGATAGAATAAGGTCATATATATCAGAAGTAAAAAAAGAACAAAGAGGTCCTCAGATATATTTGTCTAGAACATCTAATGATTTTATGGCTAAGCTTTTTACTCAGGAAGTGCCAGAAATATATGATGGAATAATTCAAATTGTAGCAGTTGCAAGAGACCCTGGAAGCAGAGCTAAAATTTCTGTTTTATCTAAAGATAATTCCATAGACCCCGTAGGGGCCTGTGTTGGTATGCGAGGAAGTAGAGTGCAAGCAGTAGTTGCAGAGTTGCAGAATGAAAAAATTGATATTATCCCATTTTCAGAAGATGTTCCCACTTATTTGGTGAGCGCCTTAGCTCCTGCCGAGGTAGCCAAAGTGGTTTTAGATGAAGAACAAAAAAAAGTTGAAATAGTAGTGCCTGATGAACAGTTAAGTCTAGCAATAGGTAGAAGGGGTCAAAATGTCAGATTGGCATGTCAGCTAACAGGATGGGATATAGATATTTTAACTGAAGGTTCTGAGTCTGAAAGAAGACAAAAAGAAATGAAAAATATTTCGCAATTATTTATAGACAGATTAAATGTAGACGAAGTTATAGCCCAAGTATTAGTTACAGAGGGCTTTTCATCTGTGGAAGCAGTAGCTTATGTACCTATTGATGACTTGACTGAAATCGAAGGGTTTGACCAAAAAGTTGCTGAAGAATTAAGAGAAAGAGCATTAGTTAGTCTAAAGGAAGCTGAAGAAGGACTTAAGAAAGATATAGAAAAACTTAATATTAGCGAAGAGTTAATTATATTTGAAGGATTAAGCCCATCTATGTTAGTCAAGCTAGGAAATGCGAATATTAAAAATATTAATGATTTGGCAGACCTTGCAAGTGATGAATTAAAAGAAATATTAGAAGGTATTGATATTTCTAGTAAGGATGCAGATGATATAATTATGAAAGCAAGAGCTGGATGGTTTGAAGAAGATGATGAAGAAAATAAAGATGAGGTAAAGGACGAAAGTAAAGTGCATAAATAATTCTTAATAGCTATAGAAATAAATTTTTATGAACGAAAAATATAAATTTCCATGTGCTTTAACCGGTAATACATTTCACTTAAATCAAATGTTATTATTTAAGGAAATGAATGATTTTCTCGTTTGTGATGTGAATGCTAAGTTAAATGAAAAAGGAATATGGTGTAATCCATCTAGATATGATATAGAAAAGGCAATAAAGAATCAATTATTTGATAAAATTATAAAGAAGAAGCTTAAAATACAAAGTTCTTTTATAGAAAGTATTGAAAAAAATTTAAAATTAAAAGTATTAAACTTGGTAGGCTTAAGTAAAAAAGCAGGTTTATTAGAAATAGGAAATGATAAAGTAGTCAAAGGCTTAAAAAATAATAGTGTTAATATTATATTAATAGCCAAAGAGGATGAAAAATTAGAGAATACTTTTTCAAGTATTATAAATGATCGCAAAGTTTTATTAAATAAAACTTTTTCAAGGTTGGAGATAAGTAAGGCAGTAGGTTATAAAAATGTAATATGTGTAGCAATCATGAATAGTAATTTATCTGCAGCATTACAATTAGATTTTTATAAGTTAATGAAATTTAAATTAAATTAATAATTAAAGGTTAAATTTATGGTTGATAAAAAACCAGATATTAAAAAAGAAGAAGAAAAAAGCACTGTTAAATCTCAAACATTAGGCTTTTCTTCTCCAAGACTTGAATTGAAGAAAACATTGGGAGTAAGTGGTTCAGTACGCCAACCCTTTTCCCATGGAAGAAATAAATCAGTATCAGTAGAAGTTAAAAAAGTTAGAACATATAAGCCTTTCACAGCTAAAAAAGATTCAGATGGACCTTTTAATAAGAGCAATGATATGGGTTTATCAGACCTAGAAAAAGAGGCAAGATTAAATGCTTTAAATAACTCTATTAAGGTCAAAGAGGAAATTAAAAATAAAGTATCAAAAGAATTAATTGAAGTGGAAAAAAAAGAAGCCCAAAAAGATCAAGTAATACAAAAAGAATCTAATAATGATCCAAAAGAAGTAAAAGAAATACCTGTACCTGCTAAAGAATCAGATAGTGATAAGTCAGTTCGTTTGAGAAAAGAAGAGGAGGCAGAAGAAAAGAAAAAAAATGCAAAAAAGCAATTATCTTTGGGAAGAGACTTTGGACAAAGAAGACAAAAAAAATTAAGTATTAATCAAGCGTTTGAAGATGAAGGTCGTCAACGTTCTCTGGCTTCGGTAAAAAGAGCTCGTGAACGAGAAAAAAGAATGAATGCGGGTGGAGGAGCAGAGGCAACAAAAAAAATTATAAGAGAAGTAGTAATTCCTGAATTAATTACAGTTAAAGAGCTTGCAAGTAGAATGGCAATTAGAGGTAGTGAAGTAGTTAAGTCTCTTATGAAGAACGGAGTTTTAGCTACAGCAAACCAGTCTATAGATGGAGACACTGCAGAGCTAGTAGTAATAGATTTTGGACATACAGTAAAAAGAGTTTCGGATGCTGACGTAGAAATAGGTCTCGAAGTAGTTAAGAATAACTCAGAAGGTGAAAAAAGGTCGCCAGTCGTTACAGTTATGGGGCATGTTGACCATGGAAAAACTTCATTATTGGATGCAATTAGATCTACAGACACAGTAAGTAAAGAATCTGGAGGAATAACACAACATATTGGTGCATATCAAGTTGTAACGAAAGAAAAGCAGACTATTACTTTTATAGACACTCCTGGTCATGCAGCATTTAGTGCAATGAGAGCACGAGGAGCCAATATAACTGATATAATAGTTTTAGTAGTGGCTGCTGATGATTCAGTAATGCCTCAAACTATAGAAGCTGTGCAGCATGCTTTGGCATCCAAAGCGCCAATAGTATTAGCTATAAATAAAATAGATGCTCCTGGATCTAATCCATTAAAAGTTAAGCAAGACCTTTTACAACATAATGTAATTACGGAAGATGTAGGTGGAGAAGTGGTTGCAGTTGAAGTATCTGCATTACATAAAACAAACATAGATGAATTACTTACGGTAATAAACTTGCAAGCTGAATTGTTAGATTTAAAAGCAGTTAAAGAAGGAAATGCTTCTGGTGTAGTAGTAGAATCTAGAGTTGATATTGGAAGAGGCGTAGTAGCAACTTTACTAGTTTCTAGTGGAAGTTTAAAGGTAGGAGATATAGTAGTTGCAGGAGCAAATTATGGAAGAGTAAAGGCATTGCTTGATGACAAAGGAAATAATAAAAAAATTGCAGAACCCAGTGAGCCGGTTGAAATACTAGGTTTAAATTCAGTACCTCAAGCTGGAGATCAATTTGCAGTAGTCAATAGTGAATCCCGAGCAAGAGAAGTTTCAGAATATAGACAAAATCTTGCTCAAAAAAACAATCCACTAACTGCTAGAGCAACTGTTACTAATGTAGATCAAATGTTAACACAAATAAAGCAAGGGCAAAGAAAAGCATTACCAATAATATTAAAAACGGATGTAAATGGTTCTATGGAAGCGATTTCCGTAGCACTTCGTGACTTACAGAATGATGAAGTTGCTTCACAGATTATTTTGTCAGGCGTTGGAGCTTTAAATGAAAGCGATATTATGCTAGCTGTTTCTTCTGGTGCGATAGTAATAGGTTTTAATGTTAGGGCAGATGTTCCTGCTAAAAAAATAGCAAAACAAAATAATATAGAAATAAAATATTACTCAATAATTTATGAAATATTAGATGATATTAGAAACCTTCTATCTGGCTTAATGGCTCCTATAGAAAGCGAAGTTTTTCTAGGTTATGCTAAAATTAAAAAAGTCTTTAAAATCACTAAAGTTGGAAAAATAGCAGGTTGTGAGATTACCGAAGGTGTAGTAAAGAGAAATATTAAAGTCCGTTTACTAAGGGATAATGTTGTTATTCATGAGGGAGATTTAGCCACACTTAAACATCATCAGAAGGAAGTTGATGAAGTTAAAGAGGGCACAGAATGTGGTATGTCCTTAGCTAATTATGAAGATATTAAAGAAGGTGACTTGATAGAGTGTTTTGAAATAAAAACTGAAATACCAACTTTACAATAATGAAAAAAAAAAATTTTGGCCCTTCTGACCGTCAGTTAAAAGTCGGAGAAAACTTAAGAAAAGCTATTTCTTTCATGATGCAGAATCATAGCTTTCATAACCCTATTATAGACAAAGCCTCAATTTTAATTACAGAAGTAAGAATTTCTCCTAACCTAAGCAACGCCTCCGTATATATATCTTCACTTGGAGGTGCAAATAATTCAGAAGGTTTAACTTCTGCTTTAAATAATGCATGGCGTCCATTAGTTGGCCCTTTAACTAGGGAGTTAAAATTAAGGAGAGCGCCTAGACTTAATTTTATGTTAGATGACAGTTTTGAGAGGCAAACCCTCATTGATAATTTAATTAATAGTGCTAAGAAGTAAAAATAGGGAAAAAGTGGACTTTGCAGCAAGATTTAAAAAATATAAAGAGTGGTTGGATTATAGTAGACAAAGAAGTAGGTATGACTTCAGCAATGGTAGTTAATAAAATAAAAAGAGTTCTTAAAGTAAAAAAAGCTGGTCATGCAGGAACCTTAGACCCCCTAGCTTCAGGTGTTTTACCAATAGCACTTGGAGAAGCAACAAAGACTATGAGCTTTGCAATGAATTCCAATAAATCTTACGAATTTGATATAAAATGGGGTGCTGCTACAGATACAGATGATTTAGAAGGAAAAATAGTAGAGAAAAGCAATATAAGGCCATTAAAGAATGATATAATTAATATTTTGCCAAAATTTACTGGTATAATTAAACAGAAACCTCCAGCATATTCAGCGATTAAAATTAATGGTGTGAGATCATATAAGCTAGCAAGAAATTCTATTATTTCGGATATACCTGAAAGAGAAGTCTATATTAAAAAAATCTCTTTAGTAAAATATATTAATAAAGACGTAGCTAGATTAAAAATAGAATGTGGAAAAGGAGTTTATGTTAGGTCTTTGGCTAGAGATATGGCTAGAGCTTTGAATACATATGGACATATAGTTTACTTAAAACGTTTAGCGGTAGGGTCTTTTTTTCATAAAGATGCGATTTTACTTGCAGATATTGCCAACCTAGTAGATAAAGCTACAATATCTAAGGCTATAAGGCCTATATCTTTTGTGCTGGACGACATCCCGGCAATCGATATTACTAGTGATAAGGCAATTCTTATTTCTAGAGGCCAAAAAGTCTTTATAGAAGATTTAGTATTGGAAGAAGGGACTTATAATAAGGAAGCTTATATTACTAGTAATAACGCACCTGTAGCTCTTGCTAGAATAGAAGGTAAATATATTCATCCCTTTAGAGTTTTTAACAATTAAATAATGGAGACTGTTGATGTCGATAACAGCTGAGAGAAAACAAGAAGTAATTAAAGAATTTGCAAGAGAAGAAGGGGACACTGGTTCTCCTCAGGTACAGATTGCTATTTTAACTGAAAGAATAAACAACCTTACTGGTCATTTTAAGGACCATAAAAAAGATGTTCACTCACGAAGAGGTCTTTTAAAAATGGTAAATAGAAGAAGGCGTTTACTAGACTATTTAAAGGCTAAAGAAGAAGAATCATATTTAAAAATAATTAAAGATTTAGGTTTAAGAAAATAATAATATTTAAATAGTTAAGCTTTAATAGACTTGATGGTTTAAATCTAGAGGTAGAAAAAAGGAAATTATATGTTTGATATAAGTAGAGAAGAGATAGAATTTGGTGGAAAAAGATTAGTTTTAGAAACAGGAAAAATCGCACGTCAGGCAGCAGGAGCGGTAATGGTAACATATGGAGGTACACAAGTTTTATGTACTGTCGTTGCAGCAAAAAAAGTAACTCCAAACCAGGATTGGTTTCCTTTGTCTGTACATTATCAAGAAAAAGCTTCAGCAGCAGGCAAAATACCTGGAGGCTTTTTTAAAAGAGAAGGCCGTCCAAGTGAGAAAGAAGTCTTAACTTCTAGATTAATAGACAGACCTATAAGGCCATTATTTATGGAAGGTTTTATGAATGAGGTACAGGTTATATGTACAGTAGTGAGTCATGATTTAGAGAACAATCCTGATATTCCATCTATAATTGGAACTGCCGCAGCATTAACTATATCTGGTGTTCCTTTTTTAGGACCAATTGGAGGTGCTAGAGTTGCCTGGATTGATGATAAATATGTTTTAAACCCTACATATGAAGAGCTAGAAAATTCTGCATTAGATTTAGTAGTGGCTGGAACTAACAAGGGAGTTTTAATGGTTGAATCTGAAGCAAATGAGCTTTCAGAAGAAATTATGTTAGGAGCTGTAGATTACGGGCATAAAGAAATTAAATCTGTTATTAAAACAATAATAAGTTTAGCGGAACAAGCAGCTAAAGATCCTTGGGATTTTTCTCCTAAATCTATTGGAAAAGAAGAAGTAAAACATGTAGAAAAACACACTAAAACTGTTTTAAAGAAAGCTTATTCAGAAACAATAAAACAAAAACGCCAAGATATGCTTAGCGAAATAAGAAATAAAGTAGTTGAAGAAGCAGCGGCATCTGAATTAGATTTAGGACAAGTAAACGCTCAATTAAAGAAAGCAGAAAAAGATTTAGTAAGAGGACAAGTTTTAAAAACAGGAAAACGTATAGATGGAAGAGTATTAAATAAAATACGACCTATTGTGTCAGAGGTAGGTATTTTAGAAAGAACTCATGGCTCTGCTTTATTTACTAGGGGTGAAACTCAAGCTCTAGTTTCTATGACATTAGGCGGTGGGAGAGATGAGCAAATATTAGACTCTCTTGAAGGAGATTCAAAAAGAAACTTTATGTTGCATTATAATTTTCCACCATATTCAGTCGGAGAAGCTGGAAGATTATTCACAGGTAGAAGAGAGACGGGGCATGGAATGTTAGCCTGGAGAGCTATACATCCTATGATGCCAGATCATGAAGACTTTCCTTATACAGTAAGAGTATTATCTGAAATTACTGAGTCTAATGGTTCGTCATCTATGGCAACTGTGTGTGGAGCGTCATTAGCATTAATGGATGCAGGTGTTCCTATAAAAAAACCAGTTGCAGGAATAGCAATGGGTTTAATAAAAGAAGGTGATAAGTATGCAGTATTATCTGATATATTAGGAGATGAAGACCATCTTGGTGATATGGACTTTAAAGTAGCGGGTACAGATGCTGGAATAACTTCTTTGCAAATGGATATTAAAATCACATCTATCACAAGATCAATTATGTCTGAAGCCTTAGATCAGGCAAAGGAGGGACGATTACATATACTTTCAGAAATGGCGAAAGAAATCAAAGTTGCTCGAAAGGAAGTAAATGAATTTGCACCACGTTTAGAGAGGATGCAAGTCGCTGTAGATAAGATAAGAGAAGTAATTGGCCAAGGTGGAAAAGTTATAAAAGAAATATCTGCTAATTCAGAGGCTAAAATAGATATAGATGATACAGGATTAATATCAATATTTGCTAATAGTAAAGACTCAATAGAAAAAGCAAAAGCAGAAATTGAAAGTATAGTAGCTGAGCCAGAAGTAGGAGTTATATATGATGGTAAAGTAGTTAAAGTTATGGACTTTGGTGCATTTGTTAATTTCATAGGAAAAAAAGATGGCTTAGTGCATATTAGCGCCATGGCTCCTGAAAGAGTAGAAAAAGTTACTGATATTTGTAATGAGGGAGATACTGTAAAGGTTAAAGTTATGGGCTTAGACGATAGAGGTAAGGTTAGACTATCAATGAAAGTTGTAAACCAAGAAACTGGAGAAGATATATCTGATCAATTCCCAGAACAGGAAAATGATCGTCCAAAAGGACCTCCTAGAGGAGGAAGAAGAAAATCTCCGCAAAGAAGATAATTAGATAAAGAAAGGAAAGTAAGATTTGTTTCCTACTTTAAATTCACTCAGAATATCTGGAGCAGATGTTCTTCCTCTAATAGAGGGAGGAAAAGGATGCTGTGTAACTAATGGTAATACTTCCGGTGCTTGGGCGGAAGCTGGAGGTATAGGCACAATATCTGGAGTTAATCCTGATTCATATGATTCCAATGGTATAATAATACCACAAACATATTCTGGTAAGACTAGAATAGAACGCCACCAAGAGTTAATAAATTATGCAATTGAAGGAGGAGTTCAGCAAGCCAAGATAGCTCATGATATGAGAAAAGATAATGGAAGAATACATGTTAATATTTTATGGGAAATGGGCGGAGCTGAAACTGTTTTAAAAGGTATATTAGAAAAATCAAAAGGCTTAGTGCATGGAATTACCTGTGGAGCAGGTATGCCCTATAAATTAGGTGATATATGTGCTAGTTTTGGCGTTTATTATTATCCTATTATATCCTCTGCAAGAGCATTTAAAATACTTTATAAAAGAGCTTATTCAAGAAGTGCAGAGTGGTTAGGTGGTGTAGTATATGAGGATCCATGGTTAGCAGGAGGACATAATGGGTTATCAAATCTTGAGGATCCAAAAGTTCCACAAGACCCTTACCCAAGGTGTGTAGAGCTAAGAAAAGCAATGAGATCTGTAGGCTTAGAGGAAACCCCAATAGTAATGGCAGGAGGAGTATGGCATTTGAAAGATTGGGTTAAATGGATTGATAATAAAGAATTGGGTCCTGTTGTATTTCAATTTGGCACAAGACCCCTTTTGACTAAGGAAAGCCCTATATCTCAGACTTGGAAAGATCGTTTATTAACTCTTGATAAAGATGATGTTCTGTTACATAGGTTTAGCCCAACTAATTTTTATTCATCCGCAGTAAAAAATTCATTTATTAAAGATTTAATAGAAAGAAAAAAAAGACAGTTAAAAACTTCTGTATCTAAAGTAGATGAAATGATAGAGCCTATAGCATTTGGAAAAAATAAAAATAAAATTTTATATTTTTCTAAAGAAGATGCAATTAAGGCATATGGTTGGTTAAATCAAGGCTATACTGAAATTTTAAAGACGCCTGATGATACAGTAATTTTTGTTACAGAAAAAAATTCTTTAGAAATCAGAAAAGATCAAAAAGATTGCATGGGATGTTTGAGCCAATGTAAATTTTCTAATTGGTCAGATAATGAGGAAAATAAATATTCTACAGGTAAAAAAGTTGATCCAAGAAGTTTTTGTATACAAAAAACACTTCAAAATGTAGCTCATTTTGAAGACCCTGAGAATGAATTAATGTTTGCTGGACATAATGCCTGGAAATTTAAGCAGGATCCATTTTATTCTAATGGGTTTGTGCCAACTGTGAAAGAATTAGTAAATAGAATAGCTAGTGGAGAATAGTAGCACCTAAATATTTTACATTTAGGTGCTTAATAGATTTATTTAAATATATAAAGAGTAACGGGACCAAATGTATGATTCGGAGGTGCTAATCTTCCTGGTAATTTATTAAGAGCTACACCGTCATCATCCATACCTACTTCATATTGTACCCAATTTTTATTTTGAAATTCAGAAGGTAAGTTTTTTGCAGTTTCACTATATTGTACTTTCACTTTAAAACGTAATTGATTCATACTTTTAGGGTCAGCAGGAGTTTTAATACAAGCAGGGCCTTTACCTGCAAACTTTGCTCCACCTTCGGTTACACACCATTCAGGTTGAGGGCTTGCTTTAGAAGTTCTTTTTAATTTAAAAATAGTTGATTCTCCCCCATGAATTTTACTACTTTCATCAATCTCTAGAACTGCCCAGTATTCTTTATCAACCCATGCGGATTCAGTACTCTCCGGTATACCTCCTTGCATATAGAATATATAGCTTGGAAATAGTCCTGCAAAATAGAGACGTGCTGTGTCTGATTTAATAGTGATAACTTCTTGAGAATTAGCAACTTTATGATTAATTCCCAAAATTATAAATATGGTCAATATTAATATGCTTAAATTTTTTAAATATTTCATAAATTTTCCTATTTTTTAAAAAAAAAACCCCGCCCCCTTAGGGACGGGGTTTTCTATTTATTTCAAACCAAATAAAATTCTATTATGCTGTTCTTACTAAGCCATAACGTTTATTTGATGGTTTTCCACCTTCTTCTTTAAATCTTTCAGCAAGCTGTCCAATTTTATCTTCTGAGAATGAAGGCATATCTGGTAGGTTTTTAGCTTCATTTAAACCTAACTCATATATACGTGCAGAATTTAATCCAAAAATAGCTTGTTTAGTAAGACTATTTTCTCCTCCAAGAGCAGGAAGATCATATTTTTTCTGCATATCTTCAGGAACTTCAAGTCGTCTCATGGCTTCAATTTGCCATTGTGGTGAACCATACCATACAGTATCTGTTCCCCAAACTACGTGATCAGCTCCCATTCCTTTTACAAGAGTAGAGATAAAAGCAGCACAGAAACGAGGATGTGCAACAGCAGAGTTAGCAAAAGTAGAGCCAATTTCTGCATATACATTAGACACACCATATTTTTCAGGTATAGCTGCTAAATCTGAAGACCACTTAATGTATCCACCACTTTCTTCAAATTCATTCCATGCTTGATCCGGCAATTCAAGGAATGGACGTAAAGCGGAGTGATAAATTACAAAGTTCATTTCAGGCCAGTCTTGTGCAGCTTTTGGAACATCATCAACTGTAGCATATTGCCATACACCTTTAAAGGAAGTTTCGTAATCTGGTGGTAATAAACCTTTATGAATACAAATAGTAGGTTTTGGTCCTCCATTACGATAAGCTTTTACTGCTTTTTCATAAAAAGGATACATAAGCTTTTCATCATCTAAACGCCATGGGTATTTAGATGGTGATAAAGGATCACCAATTGTATAAGATTTCCATGAATCAGGTTTTAGAACTTCTATAGCTCTATCAACTTCATCCATCCACCCATCTTGGCCTGGAGTAATAACCGTATGTCCCAGCATACGCTGAGATCCAGCAAAATCATTTATCATATCTCTTGCCGCAACTATTTGGTCATTATGCAACAGCCACCATGTTGGATCGTCAAAAGGTGCACCAGATAGTAGAGACATTTTTGTATCTGATCTATACCAAAGTTCAGCTATATAATTTTCAAATTTATATCTAGTTAAGGACAATCCTTCTTCTTTAAGTTTTGGGTTCCAATGCTCTGCAGCAAATTCACCAAGCCCTAAAATAGCTTCATGTGGAAAGTCGTCGCGAAGAAAATGAGTTTGGTCATCAAAAATAAATTGACCTTCGACACGTGCAGTTCTTTCTAACATCATTTCAGGGTCACGAGCTTCTGCTTCGCTAACTTGAAAAACTCCCCCTCCATAGATAGTGTTCATAGCTAAAAATGCTGTAGCCATTCCACAACTAGTTTGTAGATATTGTCTTCTAGACATATTAAGATGTTTAGCGTTTTTATCTCCCATTTCCACTATCAAATCTTCGACTTTCTTTTGAACATTTGATTGTGATGGCGGAAGATATTCGCCGTTAGATACTATTTGTGTTGGAATCGGTAAATCTAAATTTAATTTTTCCGCACCATCCACTAAAGCGAGCTCACGCTCGCTGAGCCATGTTCCGCCCATTATATTTCCTCCCAGTTAAATAAAACGTAATTAATCTAATCACTAAAAAATATAATTAGCAAACCATTTTTTTAAAAAGTAATTAATTGTTGGCAATTTTATAATTTATAAATTAAGTATTTAGTGGTGTATTGTTCTGGGGGGAAGCAATTGTCTATAAATTATTATATTAAAATTCTATTTTCATTATTATTCTTCTTAATTACTTTTTCTATTTATGCACAGGATTCCATAGAATCAGAAAAAAGTTTAAATTCTGAATATGCAGATAAATTGAGAAACCCAGATTATAAATATAATAAATTAGAAAATAAAAATGAAAGTTTAACTACAAAATACCTTAATAGTTTAAGGGCAGGAAAATGGGGAGCTTCGGACCCTGATTGGGTAAACTTAGACTTAGCAAAAACTTTTTTTCCTAAGGCTAATAAAATTGGAAGACTAGAAGGAGATATTCCATCTGCATCAGTAATGTCAGATGGAAAAATTTTAGGTTATTTATTCCTTACTAAGGACATAACAAGTTCTAAAGGATATTCTTCTCAAACTTTTGATATAGTTGTTGGTTTGAGGTTAGATGGAATATTAGCAGGGGCGACTATTATTGATCATTTGGAGCCAATAATAGGTATGTATACCCCTGATGGAGAACTAGTTTTACCCTTATTTACTGCACAATATAAAGGGCTAGATATTAGATTACCGATCAAGGTAAATTTATTAAAAACTGAAGGCCCTGGTTCTATAGATGGAATATCATCAGCAACAGTTAGTGCTGTTCTATTCAATGGAGCTATTTTAAGAGCTGCAAGAAATTTAGCTTTATATAAAGGAATGCGGTTAAGCGATGAGCCGGTAGTAGATATATTTAGGTTTAAAAACACAGCTTTTAAAACTTTAATTGAAGATGGATCAGTAGCAAGACTAACTATTACTTTAGATGACCTTAGAAGTTTAGGAATGGACAACCCGAAAATATCAAATAGGGCGGGTGTAAATGATATTTATAGAAATAAAGCTGTTTTTGCAGGAGACATGCCGGTAGCTGCAAATCAGAAAGAGGTTAAGAAAGGCTACATTGATACAGATAGAAATTTAGTAATAGATTTATATGTTGCACCAGTAGTAACGCCGACCATAGGTAGAAATTTATTGGGTGATAAATGGTATGATATATTCATAGCTGGCAGAGACCCTAAAGAAATGACAATAGTTATTTCTACTTTAGGTAGATACCCAATAGATGGAGAGCCTCATATAGCATCTGGGCCATTTAAGCGAATTGCGGTTATTCAAGGAGATATAAAGTACCAATTAACAAAAGAGAATTTTAGAAATTTAGGTTTTTTACACGGTGAAGATAAGCCTTTTTTTGCAGAAGCAGGGATATATAGGATTCCATCAGATATTAATATTGATCCAGTAAAACCATGGAAATTTGAGTTATTATTAGAAAGCAATACAGAGGGAAATGATAAGTTATTTTATATAGATTATAAATTAAATTCTAAATATATTATACAGCCAGATGGTTTAGAAGTCTTAGCTAATAATAATGAACCAATTTGGTATGGTGCTTGGGCAAGCCAAAGGCTTAATTTAAGTTTGCTAATAATTACGTTCAGCATTCTATCATTAGCATTATGGAAAATGGAAAAACTTGTGCAGTATAATTATATATGGAAACCTTTCAGGTACTTATTTCTAGGATGGACACTGATATGGTTAGGGTTTTATGCTGGCGGTCAGGTAACTATAATTAGTATTTTAACGTGGGTAACAGCTCCTCTACATAATCCATCTTGGGATGTTCTTTTATCAGACCCAATCCTAGTTTCTTTAATGATATTTGTTATTATTAGTTTTGTAATATGGGGAAGAGGAGTTTTTTGTGGTTGGTTATGTCCATTCGGAGCAATGCAAGAGTTAACTTCTAAATTAGCGCAAAAATTAAAAGTTACACAAATTAAAATTTCTAATAAGTGGCATTTACGTTTGTGGCCAATCAAGTATTTTTTATTAGCGGGTTTAGTCGGGACAAGTTTTTATTCTATGGCCAGCTTAAATATTGCTGCAGAAATGGAACCATTTAAAACTGCAATTTCTATGAAATTTATTAGAGAGTGGTACTTTGTTTTCTATGCCTTATTACTATTAACTATAGGACTATTTATTGAGCGATTCTTTTGTAGGTTTTTATGCCCATTAGGTGCATTTATGGCTATAGGTGGAAAATTACGAATATTTAAATCTTTGAAAAGAAGAGAAGAGTGTGGAAGTCCTTGTCAATTATGTTCACATAATTGTCCTATTAATGCGATTAAGCCTACAGGTGAAATTATAATGGATGAATGTTTTTACTGTCTAGACTGCCAAGCTTTATATAGTGACGAGCATAAATGTCCTCCTTTAGTAAAAATAAGAAAAAGAAAAAATAAGGCTATTAAACCAATATTAACTCCAAATATTGCAGAATAAATTTGCTAGTTTGTGCTTTATTAGTATGGACAATATTTCCATTTATAAATATTAATGAGACTTCTTCTAGTCTTACTTACTTAACTGAAATTGAATGTAAAAACACAATAAAAAGTAACAACGATTACTGTATTTTAATAGATAAAAGAAAAGATTTCACTTTACAGGAATGGCAAGAAGATAATTGTGTTAGATCGGAACATAAATGGATTGGAAATCAATAAAAAAGTTAGGAAGATAGTTCTAATTGCGCATTAAAGTACGGTAATTTTTCTCTATTGTGACATCCCATGATTACAATTCTTTCTGCAATTTGAAGAGATTTTTGATATTTTCTTTCTAACTCTTTAATGGATTTTCCATCAAATTTTTGTCCACAAATAAAAATTCCATAATGAGCTTGTACGGTTCTAACTCTTTTACCTAAAAGTAATCCATCAGCTATCGCTGAAAAACTAAATTCTTCTTGTTGTTTAACAACAATATTTTTGCTAATTAAAAATTTTCTAACATTAATTTCTGCTTCAATAATCAAATTCCAGTATTCTGATTCTGAATTTGTTTTCTCTGCGCTTATATAATAAAAGGCCTTACAGAAAATTAAAAAAGTTAGCTCTTCTATACTTTTATAGCTCCAAGCCTGTCTTTCTAAGCTATTCCAGACAGAAGGTTTAAGCTCTTTAAATATTCTTGGCACCCTATCAAAAAACATCCCATGAAGGTTAAGGTCACTTACATTAGAATCTACAAGTTTTTCCTTATGTATATCTATGCAAGCTGTAGATGCGCAAATTGGACACTGATCATCTCTATAAACATCCTTCTTATATATATATGAACATCTAAGTCCTTTCTTGTCCTTGCCTTCACATATAAAAAAAGAAGATTTATTTTCAGCTTCATCAAACTGTGTAGCAATCCAATTAAACCTATTTTGAAACTTTATAAATGATCTTCTATGACTCCATAAGTCCCATTTGAGGTCTTCAACGGGACCAAATGTACTCCAATTAGAACTAACATCTACAATAATACATTTACTTTTATCTTTGGCACATCTGAGACCTCTTCCTACGGATTGCCCCCAGAGGACTTTAGATAAAGTAGGCCTTAGATGAACTATAATATTACAATTTGGGTTATCCCAGCCTTCAACAAGAACACCTACAGAAACAACTGCCTCAATCAAACCATTTTTATGATTAGATAATATTCTAGTTCTTTCTCCTGCAGGAGTAAGGGCTGTAAGTATATCACTTTTAATTTTAGCATTTTTAAGAGTTTCAAGAGTTTTTTCAGCAACAGCTACATCTGGACAAAACCAAGCAGATATGGCTGTAGGTTTAACATTCAATCTCTCTTCTTTATAAATACATAACGCGTAATCAATCATTGAAGATTTTATAATAGCATTTGATAATACGGATATAGGAAAATCACCATTCTTTATTTCAGCATTATTTAAGTTAAGATCATGTATAAAATGTGGTCTATATACAGGCTGAACTAAAACATTCTCATTTATTAAAGTTTTAATATCTGCACAATCTATAATAGCATCAAATACTAATCCTAATTGATCATTTTGATTTCCAGTTCGCCTCTCGGGAGATGCTGTCAAACCCATAATATGACTTGGTTTTTTCCCTTTTTCATCAAAGATATCTAAGACTCTTTGATAAGCAGAACCAATAGGAGATACTCTATGAGCCTCATCAATAATAATAAGGTCTGATTCTGGGATTAAAGAAGCAATAGCAAATTTAGACCTTAAATTAGTTGAAAGAATTATATCCGCATCCCCAAAATTTTTAATATCTTCAGATATGCCAAGCTTTCTAACTTTATGGTTAACTTGTAATTCACTTTCTAGTTGTTCAAGAAGGACAAGCCTGTGACATAAAACTAAAATCTTTTTATCTTTATAAAATTTTTTTATTATTTCACTAGCTAAAACAGTCTTTCCTGCTCCAGTGGGCGCTTTCAAGATAAACTTTTTATGTGACTTGCAGATCTCTTCATATTTATCTAATATTTCGGATTGCCATTTTCTTAAAATCATAAATATATTACCATATTAAAGGGTTTTTTTAATTTTGCATATCTGCTATGCAAGACTTTACTATATATAAAATTAATAATTTTACCATAGTTTTTTTGTAATTGAGTAAACTTTTTTTACTAAAATAGTTTATTCATTAAAATACAACAGGTATGTAATTATTAATTTAGTAAAATTTTTTAAAATAAATTAGTATAATTATTACGTACTTTTTCTATTTTCTATAGAAGTAAGTGGCGCGCCCGAGAGGATTCGAACCCCTGACCCTCTGATCCGTAATCAGATACTCTATCCAGCTGAGCTACGGGCGCATATAATAATAAATATTTTATAACTTAATATTATCTATTAATCTTGTATTCTCAATATACACAGCAATAAATAATCTTGCATTAGATTTATCATTATTATCTATAACACTTAAGTTATTATTATCTCTAATTTCTATATAATCTATATTTTCTATACCTACAGAAAGAAGGTTGCTTTCGACAAATTTAATTGTAGTTTGTATATCTGTATTTTTATACTCGTTTATAGCACTTTTCATAATCTTGTTAATATTATTGGCAATAACTTTGCTTGCAGCATTAAGATATTTATTTCTAGAAGATATCGCTAACCCATTTTTATCTCTTATGGTTTCTATAGGCAAAATTTGACAGGGAATATCTAAATTCTTAACCAGGGATTTAATAATTAATAGCTGTTGGTAGTCTTTTTCTCCAAAGACAGCATAATCTGCTCCAGATTGTAGCAATAGTTTTGCCACTATTGTGGAAACGCCTTCAAAGTGGTTGGGCCTTTTTTTTCCGCACAACACAGAACTTAACTTAGGTACATTTATAGTTAAATCAAAGCCTTCAGGATAGATATTTTCTATAGTGGGAATATATATTATATCACACCCTACGTCACTAAGACGTTTAATATCTTCTTCTTCTGATTTTGGATATTTATTAAAATCTTCATTTTCACCAAACTGCATTGGGTTTACAAAAATAGTAGCTAAAACTATATCAGCATTTCTTTTAGCTTCAATTATAAGTTTTTCGTGCGCTTCGTGAATTGCTCCCATTGTAGGAACAATCGCTAAAGAGGCCGCCGTATTGAGCGGTCCATTTCTATACCTAGCAATGGATGAATGTAGTCCTCTTAAATCCCTAACTATTTCAACGCTCATTTAATAAACCAACTCAGATAATTTTATTGTATTAATAATAATATTTATCGTATCTTTTCCTAATAATAAGTTATCTAATAAAGCCATTAAAGGCGAGGCGCAAGAGAATTTTTTAAAAGAGTTTAAATATGTATTATAAAATAATTATTGCTATATTATTCACAATTTTTTTTAATAATAGTTTGTTGTTAGCTAATGAAGAAATAGATGAATATAAATCTTCTCCAGAAGGTAAGGTAAGTAATACTGGTAATGCAAAGTATAGTATAACAAAAAATTTTATGGCTGTAACCGCTGATCCAAGGGCAACTATATCTGCAAAACGTATATTAGAAGCAGGCGGCACTGCAATGGATGCAGCTATATCAGCTCAAATGGTTTTAAATTTAGTAGAACCTCAATCTTCAGGTATAGGTGGCGGAGCATTTATTTTATATTATGATGCTAAAACTAAAAATATATATGCTTGGGACGGAAGAGAAAAAGCTCCTATGAATTTTTCTGAAAGTATTTTTATAGATCCTAATGGAAAAAAGAAAGGGTTCATAGAAGCAGTGTCTGGAGGGCTAGCAGTTGGAGTTCCTTCTCTAGTCTCTATGTTAGAACAAGCACATGAGGTACATGGGAATATGCCATGGAGATCATTATTTAATGATGCTATTCAGTTATCTAAAGAAGGTTTTATAGTTGGAAAAAGACTAGCAAAACTTACTTCTAGAGCGCCTCATTTAAAAAACCAAGAAACAGCGAAAGAATATTTTAGTATAGATAGTGGAGGCTTAAGAGAAGGAGAATTAAAGAAAAATTTAGAATTTGCTAAGAGTTTGGAGTTAATTAGAGATAATGGATCTCAAGCCATACTTCATGGAAAATTAGCAGATAATATATTATCAACGGTGATAGGACATAAAAATAGTCCAGGTGTTATGACAAAAAATGATTTTAATTTTGTTAACCCTCTTCTTACTAAGCCTATATGTGGAAAATATAGAACATGGAAAATTTGTGGAATGGGCCCTCCAAGCTCCGGAGGTATAACTATATTACAGATTTTAGGAATTCTAAATAATTTTAATCTAAATTCAGAAAATCCTAATGATTCTGAGGTGTGGCATCTATTTCTGGAAGCATCAAAATTAGCTTATACAGATAGAGGATACTATATTGCAGATAGTGATTTTACTGATGTTCCTATAGAAGATATGCTCGATGAAAAATACTTAAAAGATCGGTCTAAATTAATAAAGAAAACTAGTATTATTTTGAACCCTAAAAAAGGAAAATTTAAAAACAATAATGCGCAATATTTAGGAATAGATTCAACGAGCGAAAAACCTTCAACAACGCATTTATCTATTATAGATAAATATGGAAATGCTTTAGCTCTTACATCTTCTATAGAGTTTATGTTTGGAAGCGGCCTCATGACGTCCGGATTTTTATTAAATAACCAAATGACAGATTTTTGTTTTTATCCAAAAGATAAAGAAGGAAACTTAATTGCTAATAGACCTGAAGGCCAAAAGAAACCTCGTTCCTCTATGTCCCCGACTTTAGTATTTGATTCTGAAGGAGATTTAAGAATGATATTAGGTTCTCCAGGAGGCTCTCAAATAATATGCTATGTAGCAGCATCCTTAGTTAGAATGATTGATTTAAATATAAGTCCAGAAAATATTACAGAGCAACCCAATATATGTAATAGAGGTTTTAGATCAGATATAGAAGAAGGTATTATTGGTGATGCCTTGGCAAAAGAATTAGAAGAAATAGGCCATAAAATAAAAAGAAAAAGTATGACAAGTGGTATACATATTATATATAAAGATAGTATGAAAAATTTACATGGTGTAGCAGATCAGAGAAGAGAAGGTTCTGCTTTTGGATTGTAAGTAAATGTATAAATTATTTAATATGTTAAAAATACATTCTTGCGCAATTTTCTTATTATATTAGAGTTATATTATTACACTATATTGCTTTTTTAATAGAAATTTTAGCTATTTTAGCAATTTACTAATTGTAGAATATTTGTAGTTTATAAAGCAAGTAGTCAGTGCAATTAGAATTAGAGATTCTTCTCCCCCCCTTTATTCTCTATTATAAAACTTGCATTGACTACGTGCTATTATATAAATAGTTGTAGTGTGTTACTTAATATTGATTATATCGGAGATAGAAATGAAATTATCAGATGAGCAAATGAAATCATTTAAAGAATTAGGGTACATATTCATAGAAAATGTATTTGATGCAGAAGAAGTAAAAAAAATGAATGATGAGCTTCCTAAAATGTATTCTTTAGATAGAGAAGAGGTTCAAAAAGAGAAAGATGGAAAAGCTGTCCGAACTGTTTTTGCGGCACATACTTTTAGTGAAGTATATTCAGACCTATCTCGTCACCCACGCATAGTAGAACCAGCAATGCAACTTCTAAAAGGTGATGTATATATTCATCAATTTAAAATTAATGCTAAGGAAGCGTTTGATGGAGATTTATGGCAGTGGCATCAAGATTATGGAACCTGGAAAAATGATGATGATATGCCGGAAGGTTTGGCACTTAATGTAGGTTTATTTTTAGACGATGTTACACAATTTAATGGGCCACTCAATTTTATACCTAGGTCACATAGAGACGGATATATTGATGCTAAGCATGATGTTACCACTACATCATACCCTTTATGGACAATAAATAATGATACTATTTCTAAGTTAGTAGATAAGGGAGGTATTATTGCTCCTGAGGGCAAAGCCGGATCAATGATACTTTTTGACTCTACATTAGTACATGGTTCTCCTTCTAATATGTCTCCATGGAATAGAACTATAGTTTATATTTCTTTAAATAGAACAAGTAATTATATTAGAAAGTTTAGTAGACCAGAGTATAAAGCGCATAGAGATTTTACACCTATCACATGTGTAAAAGATTCATGTTTTAAATAAAATGAATTTAGATTTATCAGATAGGTTATTAAAACATCAGGAAGAAGGAAAATCTTTTCGTGTAGGAGTTATAGGGGCAGGAAAATTTGCAACTATGTTTTTATCTCAGGCAAATAGTACTTCCGGTTTTCATATTGCTGCAATAGCAGATCTTAATGTTAAACGTGCCGAAGAAGCTATAAGAACTGCAGGTTTTGAACAAAATTTAAATATATCAGGTATTAATGAAGCTATAACGTCTAATGAAATTTGGTTTACGGATTCGGGTTTAGAATTAGCACAATGTGAGCAATTAGATTTAGTAATTGAAGCTACAGGTAATGCTGAAGCTGGAGTTGATCATTGCCTTGCAGCATTCAAAGCTAATTCCCATGTTGTATTAGTCACTGTAGAAGCCGATGTTTTATGCGGCTCAGCTATTATGAAAAGAGCAAATGAAGCGGGAGTAGTATGCTCAATGGCCTACGGAGATCAGCCAGCTTTAATATGTGAGCTTATCGAGAGAGTAAAAAGTTCAGGTTTTGAAATAGTATGTGCAGGTAAAGGAACAAAATACTTACCAGTATATCATTCAAGTACTCCATCTACAGTTTGGAATTATTATGGATTAAGCGAACAAGAAGCGGCAGCGGGAGGATTAAACCCCAAGATGTTTAATTCTTTTTTAGATGGTACAAAATCAGCAATTGAAATGGGAGCACTTGCCAATGCTACTGGGCTGGGTGTCCCAAATGATGGTTTGCTTTTTCCAGCTGTTGGAACGTCTTCACTATCTCAGATTTTAAAACCTAAAGAGTTTGGTGGCGTATTGGAAAGTTCAGGAACGGTTGAAGTAGTTTCATCATTAAAGAGAGATGGGACAGAAATTCCTGATAATTTACGTTGGGGCGTTTTTGTCGTATTTAAGTCGGATTCACGTTACACAGAACAATGTTTTAGAGAGTACGGAGTTCCAGTTGATGATAGTGGACAATATGCAGCATTATGGAGGCCAATCCATTTAATCGGCTCAGAGTTAGGTTTTAGTGTTGCTACTGCTTTGTTAGATAAAAAATCTACAGGCGCAACAAAAGCATTTTCTGGAGACGCTGTATCTATTGCAAAAAGAAATTTAAAGGCAGGAGAAATGTTGGATGGTGAGGGAGGAACAACAGTTTGGGGAAAACTATTATCTGCCTCACAATCCATTTCTATGAATGCATTACCTATAGGTCTTGCGCATAATGTTAAACTCTTAAAGGATATTTCAGAAGGGCAAGTTGTCTCACAAAATGATGTAAGTGGTATTCCGGAATCTAATGCTTATTTATTAAGAAAAGAAATGGAAGCTGATTTTATAGAAAATCAAAAAAATTGAATGGAAATCTGACACCTTATAAAGATTTTTACCCTAAAATTGGAATAGGTAGTATGTTATCTCCTACTTCTACGATTATAGGAAATACCGTTTTAGGTTCTAAAAATATAGTTAAAGATAGAGCAGTCTTAAGAGGTGATGGAGCGGAGATTCTTGTAGGAGAAGAAGTATCTTTTTTAGAGAGAAGCACTGTTCATGTAGCTAGTGATTTTATGGGCTCTTATATTGGAGACTTTTCTGTCGTTGGAAGGTTTGCTTTAGTGCATGCTTGTAAAATAGGTAAATCTGTAATCATTGGCGATCAAGCAATCGTAATGGATGGGTCCGTAATTGGAGAC
This sequence comes from uncultured Pelagibacterales bacterium, assembly GCA_913046335.1. Lineage (GTDB taxonomy): Bacteria > Pseudomonadota > Alphaproteobacteria > TMED109 > TMED109 > TMED109. Next base: position 26,729 of record CAJWSU010000004.1, read on the forward strand.
AATTGTATCATAACAGCAAATTCTTTAATCCCTCCAGGCAAAACCTTTCCAAATAATTCATTAATTTCTGGAGCACCAGCAAAAGTAATTAGAACTATAGAAGAACAGGAATATAAAACATTTAAATTAGAAATTTTAGATAATGTAAATACAAATAAAAGTATAGTTAGGTCTCAAATAGAAGGCGATGACCCTTTAGCAGAATTAGGAATTGAGCCATGGATCAATTATCAAAAAGGAATAGAAGAAATAAGTGCCAAGGCTTTTGTAGCACCTGATGCAATTATTAGAGGAGATATAATTGTAGAAGATAGAGCTAGTATATGGTTTGCTACAATACTTGCTTCTTTACCTGGAGGAAGTATTTCAATTGGAGAGGGGTCGAATATTCAGGATAATACAATAATTGATGTAAATACAAACTCTTTAATAATAGGAAAGCGTGTTACAGTAGGACATAATGTAAGACTTGCAGGTTGTACTATAGGAGATAACTGTTTGATTGGAATGGGATGCACTATTGAAGATGGAGCAATAATAGAAGAGAATGCATTTGTAGGTGCGCGCGCAATAATTAAAGCGAACACCGTTGTAAAAGCCAATACTATATTTGCGGGAAGGCCTGCCAGCTATTTTAGAGATGTTAAAGAAGAAGAAGCAAAATTTTTTAGAATGGGTCAAGAAATATACGAGAGTTTCTCAGCAGATTATATACAAGAGTTAGGTTCTAAAAAACAATAGGATTATATTACATGTTATTTATGACTTTAATAAAATTAATAATCATAGCAGCCGTATTAATAATTTTAAGGATGCTTTTTCCAACTTTAGTAAAAGGCTTTAAACGAATAATGTTTATAATTATTGGCTCTATGATTATTTTTGCATTAGTTGTTATGTATGCGTCTTAAAAATCGTAATATTTGCAATATTGTCATAGTGACAATTTGGAAAATTATATGTCACATAAAATAATAATAAGTAAAAAATTTGGTGAAAAAACAACTTGTACAAAGTGTGGAATAAAATTTTATAATTTAAATAAATCTTCTACACCTTGTCCTAAATGTGGAGCCGCACAAGTAAAGAGTAAAGCAAAAAAAATACCTAATAAGAAAAAGAGTGCAGTAAAAGAAGCAAGTGTAAACATAATAAGTTTAGTAAGGTTAGAGGAAAATAAAAAAAAAGCAGAAGTATTAATAAGTAATGAAAAATTAGACGTAAGTAATATTAATAAAACAGGATGGTATTTTTTATCTGAAGATAATATTAATACAGACAAAACTATAAATCTTTCTAAAGCAATACACCTTAATAACCCTCCATTAGAAGGAATTATTTCTTATATACAAACATATCCCTTTAAAGGAATAGGAAAAGAAATAGCAAAAGTCATTGCTCAGTCTGATTTAAGCGAACTTTTTTTAAAAAATAAATTAGATATTAATTATTTGATGATTAGCTGTGGGTTATCAGAATTCAAAGCTATAAACTTCATAAAAATTTGGAATAAAAGTTTAGATCATAGAGTTTTACAAATATTGTTGAGAGAATTAGGGGTTGGTAACGCTGCTTCTAATGAGATAATAGAAAAGTATAAAGAGCGTGCCTTAGAGTTAATAATGAGTCCATATAAATTATTGGATATAAGTTATTTTACTTTATTAAATGTAGATTTAATTGTTCAGAAGCTTCAATTAAAAATTTCTTTAGAGGAAAAAATTATTGGAATAATGCGTTATGTTTTAAAAAGGTTAGAACAATCAAGAGGACATACGGGTTTTGAGATTCAGCAAGCATATGCAGAATTTATTAAATTATATAAAATAGACCAAGGAGATTTAGATAAAGTTATTAGAGGTTTAAACGATACTTTTGTTTTCAAATTTAAAGATAAAGTTGAGTATATTATCACAAGAGAATCTTATGAAAGAGATAAAAATATAGCTCTCGCATTAAAAAAATTAAAAGAGGCAAAAGTAAGCTTCTTAAAGAAAATTAAAAATTACCGATTGCCAACATCTTTAAAACTTTCAGAAAGCCAAGACGAAGCTTTAAAAAACACCTTAACTAATCCAGTATCTATAATAAATGGTGGGCCAGGTACCGGCAAAACACATATGATCCAGGCAATCACACATATATTATCAAAGACTAATATTAATATATGCTTGTGTGCACCTACTGGGAAGGCAACTAAGCGCTTAGAGAACATAAAGAGTCTTGAGAAGCTTGGTCCTAAGACCATTCATTTTTTATTAGAAAAAACTAAAAATAGTCATGAGCTAAAGATTGACGCATTAATTATTGATGAGTTTTCTATGGTTGATGTAAAGTTAATGGAAAGGCTATTAGATTTATTAGAACCAGGAAGCATGTTAGTTATGATAGGGGATGCTAATCAACTCCCATCCGTTTCTTCCGGTCAGGTATTTAAAGATTTATTAAATTCTAATAAAATACCGTACACAGAATTAAAAGAAAATTTCAGACAAAAATCAGATAGTAGTATCGTTGGAATTGCCAATCAAATAATTCAAAAGAGTTTTAGAATGCCCAAAGATTTTACAGGTGAATTTAAATTTTGGATAGAAAAAGATGAAGTAAAAATAAGAAATAAAATTTTAAAGCTATATCTAGAACATTTACCCAAGGAAAGAAAAATTGATGGAGATAAAGACATTCAAATATTATCCCCAATGCGAAAAGGTATACTAGGCATACATGCTTTAAATGCTTCTATACAGAATAGAAAATGGGAAGGTTTGAATCCTATATTAGAAAAAAATGAAAAAGAAAGATTATTTCTGAATGATAAAATAATAAATACAAAAAACAATTATGATTTAGAAATAATGAACGGCGATATTGGTGAGATTATTCGAAATGACAAAGAGACAATTGTGAAAATAAATAATCAAGAGGTTTCTTTCAATAAAAAGGATATTTACAGTCTTGAGCCAGCCTATGCTATTTCTATTCATAAATCACAGGGCTCTGAATATCCGATTGTAATTATTCCTATATCTAAAGAACATAATCATATGCTAAGCACAAACCTTTTATATACGGCAATAACTCGAGCTAAGGATGAAGTTATAATAATAGGCGATCCTGAAGCTTTCATAAATGGAATTAATTCATATTGGAAAACAGAAAGAGATACTTTCTTACCAGAAGCTTTAGAGAAAATATTCTGAAAAACCTTTAAAAGCTATATACATAAAATCTCCATAATTTCTAAAGCCTATACAAATATTTCTAAACTATAACTATACTTGTCAACCCCATAAGGACCTAAGTGTATGTATAGTTGTTTATATTGTCCCTCCCCAAACATACTCTTAGGTCTTTAACAATAATCAAAGGAATATCAGAGTAAGTATAATAATTGAAAATAGTTTTCTTATCTAAGTTGAAAAAAACTGATTGGGTAAAAAAATTGTGGCGCAGAAATGGCACCAAAAATAAAACCCATTTTTTATATATCAGAAAAAACTTAATAAAATCAATACTCTAAATGGCTCCGCGGGTAAGATTAGAACTTACGGTCGATCGGTTAACAGCCGATTAATGTAATTATATAAAATCTTCATAAATTCCCCATTAAGTATTCATATTAGTATTTTAATATAATTCTATATTTTAATAAGGAGTTTAAGTTAGTTTTTCATATGAAAGTTGGAAGGAAATACTTTGGAAGTAATGTATAAAATGTGTCTAGGTTTAATGTTTTTTTTAATAGTTATTCTTTTTATTTCTCACATCTTTTATCAAACTCCTAATTACAATCAGGATTTAACCTTTTCTTTTGAAGAAATGATAATTCCCACAGAAAATATTGTTGCTATAGTACATGAAGAATAACATATGAATTATTTTTTAAGTCTTCGCCATTTCCATGGCTCTAAAAAATCTCCTTTCCATAAACCTAGCTTATTATTTTTTGCAAATAGTTCTTCATCTACATAATCTTTAGAATATCTTCTATATGCGAGAGCCCAACCTTCTTTAACAAGCCATTCGTTTATATTTATATTTTTAACGAAGCATGTAGCTATTAATCTCTTATATCTATCTTTTCCTTGAACACTACATTTTACCTGATGGCTAGAAATTAAATTAATTAAAGCTAGTTTTGCTTTAACCCCACACTTATAATCTTCACCATTTTTATTTTTGCATAACTGTTTTATTTCTGGAGTATCTATGCCGTGCAATCTAATTTTTTTATTATTAAATTTAATAGTGTCGCCATCAGTAATGACCACTTTGTTTGTAGACAATATTTCTTGAGTATCTTTTGCGAATGCACTAAAGCATAATGAAAACAGCAATGAATATAGTAAAAAATATTTAATATTTATAAACACTCTAACCTTTATTATATTATGGAAGAGGAACTCTGCCACCATCGGTAACTAAAGTTTGTCCAGTAGTAAAGTCTGATTTTTCAGATAGTAAATAACAGACAGTATTAGCAATATCTTGAGGTTTTCCAATTCTTTTTAGTGGAGTAGTCTCAACAATAGTTTTTCTTGCTTTTTTATCTAAGGCTTGAATCATATCTGTTTCAATAAGTCCTGGTGCTACGGAGTTTATTCTTACATGAGGTGCAACAGCCGAGGATAAATTTCTAACTAGTGCTATGACGGCCGCTTTAGAAGTTCCGTAAGTTATCATGTTGGGACGTAAACCTAATCCTGCAACTGAAGAGATACAGACTATTCTTCCAAACTTTCTTTTGATCATTCCAGGCAAAACTTCTTTTATGGGTAAAAGTGTTCCATCGACATTAGTTGCCATAGTTTTTTTCCAAATATCATAATCTAACTCTAGGGGATTTTTAGAGAGCATTGCTATACCTGCATTTGTAACTAAAAGATCTATAGGTCCTAATTTTTTTTCTGTATTCTTTATTAAATTTTTAATATCTTTTTGCTTTGATACATCGGCTTTAAATATTTCTGATTTTACACCAGTTTTATTTACTAATTTTTGAGTTTCTTTTGCGGACTTGATATCTGAATGATAATTAATTGCTATTGACGCACCATTTTTTGCTAGCTCAATGGCTATAGCTCTTCCTATACCTCTAGATGCTCCTGTGACTAAAGCAACTTTTCCTTTAAATTCCATTTGATCCATTTTACTATACTCCTATATATTTAGTAATTTAGAGTAGAGCATTAAAATTAATTGTTAAGGAAAAAAAGATGAAAAAGTTATTTATATTTTTGAGTTTTGTATTTTTACTATATTCAAAGTCTATTTTTGCAGATGCATTAGATGTGGCAATTGAAAATATTGATAGGACTCCAGAGAACATGCAAAGGGATCAATATAGAAACCCTAAAGCTACTTTAAATTTTTTTGGTATCAAACCAAATATGTCAGTTATAGAACTATGGCCAAGCAGAGGATGGTATAGCGAAATATTAAACCCATTTTTAGAGTCGGAAGGTGATTTTATAGGAGCAGACTTTGATCCTAATTATGGTTCTTGGACTCCTAAAGTCATAAAAAGAAATGCAAAGAGTAGAGCAAATAGTAAAACTTTATCTGGAATGAAAATGACAACTCTGTCATTAAATAACGATCCTTTAGCAGAAAAAGAATCTGTAGATATGGTTCTAACTTTTAGAAATTTACATAATTGGCTCAAAGCGGAAATATTAATGGATGTTTTTAATAAATCCTATGCAGCTCTAAAGCCAGGGGGAATATTTGGAGTTGTGGAACATAGAGCCCTGGCGAATTCTTCATTAGAAAATATGAAGAAGAGTGGCTATGTAACAGAAGAATTAACAATTGAATATGCTAAAAAAGCAGGGTTTATACTTGTAGCTAGCAGTGAAATTAATGCAAACCCTAAAGATGGAACTATTCATCCTAAAGGTGTATGGACCTTACCACCTAGTCTTAGACTTGGAGAAGAAGATAGAGCTAAATATTTAGCCATTGGTGAAAGTGATCGAATGACACTAAAGTTTATGAAGCCTATCTAGTTAGGAATTTTTCTTTTATTGGAGAAAAATATAATAAGGTCAAAATAGCGCCATCAGTTAAAGTAGCAAGATATTGTAATATATAAGTTATCTGTCCTATAATTTGTATCTTTCCTAAGTATAAGCAAATTATGTAACTGATTATTGTGAATAGGAATAAACTTTTTCCTATAGCCTTAAAATTATAAAGGCAATAAACAGAAATCACATACATTATTAAAATTGATAAAACTAATGCAAGTCCAAATTGCGTATCAAAAAAACCAGGTTCTAGATTCTTTGTATATTCTAATATAAGATTATTCTGAAAATATGCGCTAACTATTATTAAGATAAATATACCTATATTTGCTAAAATTAAATTTTTAAATACTTTTTCTAGATTCATTTTTTCATTTCTTAGTTATCATCAAAAAGGGAAGTACTGAGTACTTCCCTTCGTGATATTTTAAAAGTAATATTCAATTAAACTATAAAGTAGCCTTATTGAGGTTTACTTCCTGTCTATTTAATTCTTTGAATATACTTATTTTGTGATTTATATCACTAGACATTAGACCACCTCCTTTCGTTAATTAATAATACTTTAAATGTATGCCCCTCTTTCTAATCTTTCAAGGCTATATTTTTTTATAAGGGAACTCTTTGAACAGTTCTGGTTTAAATTGCATACCATGTCCGGGAATATTAGGAGGATTTGCTGTTCCATCTTTAGGAATAATAGGATTTACCCATAAATGATTATACCAACCCATATGCTCTAACCAAGAAGCATTAGGAATTGATGCATTTAAATGTGTGCTCAGTTCCATAAAAAGATGCGGTGCAATTTTAATATTGTTTTTATTGGCTAAATTAGCAATAACTTTCAGCTCTGTATAACCGCCTCTCATAATATCCGGCTGAAGAGTTGGAACTTTTCCACTTTTAATAAAGGGCATCAGGTCATGATGAGTAAAATGATTTTCTCCAGTTGAGAGCGGTGTACTAATAGCATTAGCCACTTCATGATACCCATCAAAATTATCTGTCATAACGGGCTCTTCAAGCCATTCTATATTAAAGCCCTCTATCGCTTTTCCAAATGCTATAGATTTTTCCACATCCCATCCTTGATTAACATCAATCATAATCTTAATATTATCACCTAGTTCTTGGCGCATATCTCTTACATTTACAACATCTTCATCATGTGTGAAGCCCCATGCTACTTGCATTTTTATAGCTTTATAACCTTCTGCAACAAATCTTTTAGCTTTTTCTATCATGCCATCATGACCTAGACCTCGATAGCAACCTGATCCATAAACAGGCAGTGGTGTATTGCTTCCCCCCCATAATTCCCATAGAGGTTTACCATTATTCTTTCCTACTAAATCCCATAATGCAATATCAAGTGCAGACATCGCCATTACACTAATACCCATCCTTCCTTGAATAAATGTATGATCCCACATTGCCTTCCATAGAGATTCTACTTCTGACGCTTTTTTTCCAATTAATAGAGGTTTGAGCATTTCATGAATGCACATTTCAATGGTTTGTAATCCACCCATTAATGGGTGTAAATAACCCATTCCTATTAATCCAGAAGATGTTTCAATCTCTACTATTAATAGATCTATATTTCCAATATCGATAAAACCTATTTTGGGTGGATCTTCATATGGTACAGAAAGAAGGCGAGTTCGAATATCTGAAATTATCATAAGGGGTTTTCCTTTTTTTTATAATTTTTTTAGAAAGCCAATTATGCCTTCTGTTGTTTTTTCAGGTGCTTCTTGCTGCACCCAATGTCCTGCTTCTTCAATAATTAATTTTCCATAAAAATTGCTACAGTTTTTTCCAGGGTTCTCATACATGTCATGGCCTTTTAAAAATTTTCTGACGCTATCTTTACCTCCTCCAATAAAAAAGCTAGGAACTTCAATTTTTAGATCAGATAATTCAGGTATTTTTTCCCAGTCTCTATCTTGGTTTCTATATCTATTGATTGGACCTCTAAAGCCACTATTTTTAAATTGTTTAATATAAAAATCTAAGTCATCGGAAGTTAACCAATTAGGAAAGGGTTTTGGATCAATAAGCCCGTCTAATAATTCGCTATCTTTATCAAAGTTTGTCCTTACCTTAGCATCATGCCCTTCTGCAGAAATCCAATAGTATATTTGTCTTAAGGAAGATCCTATATCTTTTTCTAGTTCTTTTTCAGCAACCCCTTCTTTTTCAAAATAGGTTTGATAGAAAAAATTATCTTTATATATTTGTCTCCACAATTCTATATTGGAAATACTTCCTCTTCTTGCATGAGGGATGCTAAGACCAACTACTGCTTTTATTTTATTAGGATGTAAAGCTGCAGCTGTCCAGCAGATAGGAGCTCCCCAATCATGACCTATTAGGATGGCATTTTCTTTATTTTCCGCATCTATTATATTAATAATATCCCCTACCAAAGAGAGCATATCATATTGTTCCACTTCATATGGCTTAGAGCTTTGTCCATAGCCTCGAACATCTATTGCTAGAACTTTATAGCCTAAATCTGCAATAGGTTTTAATTGGTGTCGCCATGAGTACCATGATTCAGGCCATCCGTGGACCATTATTACCAGAGGCCCTTCTCCAATTTCTTTTGCATATATTTTAATATCATTTAAATTAAAATATTTTTCTTTTAATTCATTTATCATTTTCTATCTCTTTTAATTATTTGCTAAATGTAATTTGTTTTCTAAAAAATTAATAATATCTTTTGATTCATATAGCCATTGAATATCATTCTTATTATTTTCTATTCTTAAGCAAGGAACTTTTAATTTTCCTCCTAAATTCTTTAAATCATTTTTATGAGCGTTATTATTTTTAGCATCTTTTAACTCAATATTAAGAGAATATTTTCTTATCTTCCTCCTAACTTTTACACAAAAAGGACAAGCTTTATATTGGTATAGGCTCATATTTTTTGTTATTATATTAATTTCTTCTTGTGTCTTATCATCTCTATTCATAGGTTTTGGCCTAGTGAGAAAGTCTACAGATAAAATAATTATTCCTAATGCCCATCTTATTAAAGTCATTGTTAATTCCTTACAAATTTTATAATTAAGTATTAAGTTAGAATCTTTTTTAAATCAGGTTTAAAATATTTAGGACCTTTCATTACTTTTCCAACTTCGTTATATATAGGTCTTCCATTTTCATCTAATTTACTCATATTAGAATCTTGAACTTCACTAAAACAGTTATCAAGATTAATACCAAAGGCATGACCAGCACCATAAGTAACATATAGGATATCGGTTAACGCATCTGCTATTTCAATAATATCTTTTTGATCAATAGCTTCTCTTAATTCATCTAGTTCTTCTTTAATTAAATCATATCTAAGTTCGGTAGTTTGCGTATCAGGGAATTCTGTTTTTTCTTTAACTTCCTGTCCAAAGGTTTCCATAAAAACTTTTACTTTTTGAAAATTACTCATATTTACTCCTAAAAAATTGGTGCACCCGATGGGATTTGAACCTACAACCTTTGCCTTCGGAGGGCAACGCTCTATCCAGTTGAGCTACGGGTGCCTTAAATTATATATTTATTATAATATATAATTTAACTTATTATGTTATTAATTTTTGATATATATAAAATGTATGAATGAAATTAATTCAAAATATTTATGGAAATGTATTCAAGAGGCTGGAGATTATTTATCTGGTCAATTGCCTTCTCATCCTAATCATCCAAAAGGAAGAAACCCTTATGCACACGTAGCATTATGTATCAAAAATAAATTTAACATGACTTACAAAGACATTGAGGATGATTCATTGAATGAAGTATTGGCTTACATAGAGTTTTTAAAAAATAACCCCCAATAAGACTATGTTTATTCCCATATTCTATCTGAGTATCTATTCAATGCTGTAATCTTTTTTATTGGAATATTAATTTCTCTTTTATATATTTCTTTATTCAACCAGTTTATTTCTTCTTCATATTCCGTTGTTTCTGTCCACCACACTTTACCATTTATTTGATCAGCAGGTCTCCATCTATAACCTCTTCTTCTTAGTTTAGTTCTTTTATCATAAGGAGCATCTATGGCTTTGACTAGGTATGAAGGTTTAGCAGCATACTCTCGAAGTACAGAGAAAACAGTTGCATCTCTTTTAGGAAGCGTTTCAGATAATAAAGCTAAGCAAGCTTCACAGTCATTAAATGCATCATGGCCAGTATAAAACCATCCATAATTCATTCCTAATAGTTCTAGCTTTGCAGAACTAAAGCCTTCTTTTAACCAATTTATAGACCTAAAAGTGCATGCCCAAGATACATTTTTAAAGCAATCCCAATGTTGTTCAACCATAGGCCTGTCATAGGCTGCGTTGTGCGCTATGACCAGATCTGTACTATTTATAATCTCCTCAACTTCTTCGGCGTTTATAGTTTTGTTTATTACCATATCATTAGTAATTCCAGTGATTAGAGAAGCTTCTTCTGATATAGGAACTCTAGGCTCTCTCATACCGTTAAACGCTTTATCTTTATTAATTCGTGTAATTTTTCCTGAAGATGTTTCATATTCAAAGGGCAAAAGAGCTAGCTGGATTACGTCATCATGTCCGATAGATAATCCTGTAGCCTCTACATCTAAAACAATTCCTTTTTTAACTTCTTCTCCTGAAGGATCATTATACTTTTCGGGTAAATGAAGCTTTCTAATCAATTTCCAATTAGATTCGTTGACTTCAGTTTTGATTATATCTGAAACACTATTTTCAAAATGGTTATATTTATTCATAAAATTGCGTCAAAGCCTTTTTATTATCTCTGAGGTGACATTATATTATTTTTATAAAAATATTTTAATTTATTTTTTAATACAGGTAAACATAAGATAAAAGATAATAGCCAAATTCCATGACTATATCTGGCTACGCCTTCATAAAATAAAAATACTAAATGGCCAGCGATGAGAGAAACTGCTAGCAGTTTTTCAATAATATTCATTTTTTTATTAAAAATAATGAATATTAAACATAGTAAAATAACTATATACCAAGGTTCAGTATAAGATACCCAAATACTAAGGTGATGTATAACCTGGTTACAGGAATCAGATAGAGTGCTTAAGCAATTATTCCATTTTTCAGGGCCATTTCTCATGTTATTGCCAATAGTTGCAGAATTTGTAAGAGGCACAAAAACATTTCCAAAAAAGTAATTATGATAAGTAATTAAAAGAATAGGGCTAAAACCTATACCTAAGGCTATGACTTTTTGTATCCCTTTATTATAAATAAAATATAAAGATAAGCCAGTAAACAATACCGCCACAAAAGGTAAGAAGTTAGGTCGTAAAGAAATAGCTACCGCTAATAAAAAACCAATAATTAAGAGATCTCTATTAGTATAGATAATATTATCTCTTTTCCATAATAGAGCAAAGGCAGCAATAAGAGTTGATATTGCAATGCCTGCACCAAAACCTTCTATAGTATATTTAGCAAGATAAATTTGATAAAACCCAAAGGCCTCAAATATAGGTATAATAAAAAAACAAATAAGCATTATAATTTGCCATTTTTTATTAAATAATTTTTTTAGTAAACTCCTTATTGTAATTGGAGTTAAAGAAATAATTAGTAGTAACCCAAAAATGCTTTCACCAAAAAAAGGCATTGTCATTCCTAATAAATATCTCATTCCTGGCATCATATAAAATATATTTTCATTTCCTCTAAGCCATCCTATAATATCATGATGAGATAAAGATTCTACCATTTCACGCGCATAAGAATAATGTGTTAGTCCATCATTACCTCTTCCCATATAAGGGAGTCCGGAGAAACTAGAAGGATGCCCACCTCTGTAATGTTGGTCTGCCATATATAATAAAATGCTTATAACAGAAAGTGCTATTAAAGTTAGGTCTTCTCTATTTAGCTTCGTAAGTAATAATAATATAATAATGGCATTTAAAATTGATAAAATGTAGATTAATGTTTGTCTGTAGTTTTTAGTAGTAATGCTAAGTGGAATGTTTTTATTAAAATCAAAAGCATAAATTTTCAAGTATTTATCTTTTCCCCATTGTTCTTTATCTAATGTCATACATTTCTTATTTTGAGTAAAATATTCTTGCCAACGTTCATTATCTTCAATGTATAATTTCCCAGTCCAACAAAGTTTTTCTGAAGCCATTGTATTAGGAAGAATAAATGAAAAAATTAAAGGATAATATGCACCAGAAGAACCTAGGTCACTTCCAAAATAATTATATTTTGCATTATTTAATGTCCCAATTCGTAAAGAATACCTATCTTTAAAGTTTAAAGATTTTATTGTTCTAGACATTTGTGGGTTATCAAAAAAAGCATCTGCTGAAAATGCCCATGGGTTTTCTGTTTTTTCTGTATTGGCTGGGTAAGAATCAAAAGGTTGCTTTAAACTACCCCATTCATTTTTTGCCATATTGGTAATATCTTCTGGTAATATATTTTTTAAATAAATATCTTCCGGAGAATAGATTTGTTCTCCCATTTCTACATTAGGGGGATAAATTTGACTTTTTACAATGAAAAGACTGGCAAGCAAAATGCATGATATTAACCACATTATGGGTTTAGTATTAATTTTATTTAAGAATATTCCATATAGTGCGACCAAAATGGTAACAAATGCTCCCCAATTAGCTAAAGGAAGCCCAAAACATAATATAATAAAAAGTAATAATATTATGTTTAATAAATATCTCTTCATATTATTTAATATGTTCCCAATGCTTATATGCTTCAATAATCATATCTGTATCAGACTGTTCTGGTTTCCATTTAATTTTAGAATATGTATCTGAAATATCAACGATATAATTTTTATCAGCAATTTTATATTGTTCTTTGTATAAAATAGGCATGCCCATTTTTTCCATAAATTTTAGTATTAATTTTAAAGGAATAGAAGGTAAAGGAATTAAAAAAGATTTTGAATTAACTTTTTTAATTAATAACCTTAAAAGGTTTTTTACGTCAGGACCGGGCTCTGAACCTAAATTTAATTCATAATTAGGAAAATTATGTTTAACAGAAAGGATTGCAGCTCTAGCACAGTCTTCTACTGAAACCATTTGATAGCAATTTTTTCCACTGCCTATAAGTGGAACAGGCTTATTGGAATTTATTGCGTTAAATAATTTTTCCATTATTCCTAGCCTTCCTTTACCCATGATCAATCGTGGCCTAAGTATTGTAACAGATAAACCATTTTTTCTAGATTTAATACATAGTTTTTCTGCCTCGAGTTTGCTCTGACCATATGGACCTATTGGATTTTTATCATGACTAGGGTTTAAGGGTATAAAATTTGGAACTCCATATACCATGTCTGTAGAGAAAAATATTAAACCTTTTACCTTTGATTTTATACAATGTTTAATTATATTTTGTGTACCTATAACATTAACTTCTCTAAACCATTCCAATTGATTTCTTTTTGGAATTTTTGTGTGATATTGTCTTGCAGCTAAATGTATAATTATGTCATCTTTTAAAAATTTAGGAATAATATTTTTTGAAATATCACATTCGGCTAACGTCACTTTTACGTTAATACCTTTAAGAGTATCTTTTAAATCTGCAATAATAATATTAGATTTAGATATTTTCATGCTGATTAACTTCTCAGCAATTTGAAGGCCTGTTAAACCTGCTCCTCCAACTAAAATCCATCGAGACATAATTAATGAACTCTCGCAGAAAAAGCTAAAATAATTAAACCAATAGAAATGAATATAAGAGCTAAAATTCTTGTAAAACCTATATTTTCTTGAAAAACTAGCCAAGCTAAAATAGTAACAACTATATAACCTAAAGCTTGGAAAGGATATGCTAAACTTACATCCACTTTAGATAGAACCCAAAGCCATAGTAGTATGGATACCCCATATGCAATAAAACCAGATATTATATATGGGTTTAATGCTATAGAAATACAGGTATTAACAATATTATTTTTAAGGTCTATAGCTCCAAATTGTTTCATACCTGCTTTTAATAATATTTGAGCTAGAGCATTTAATAATACACTAGAGATTATAAATATAAAATTAGTTATCATTATTATTTTTCATTTGTTAATTCTAAAAATAATTCTTCTAGGTCAGGTTCTTTTGAGTTTATAGTTTTGATTTTAGCTCCACTATTATAAATCTTTTCGATTATTGCTCCTTCATTTATTTCACTTGGCCTGAAAGATATTTTTATTGAGTTTTTACTCATTATACTCATATTTATACCTTCTAATTTTATTTTATTTGCATCATCATTTTCTAGTGAAATAATTAATTCTTTTTTATCAAGTTTATTTAACATCGCTGATGTTTGTCCTTCAGCAACAATTTGACCTTTATTTACTATCGCTAAGCTGTCACACATTGCTTCAGCTTCTTCAAGGTAATGTGTAGTTAAAATAATAGTGACGCCAGCTTCATTTAATTTTCTTACTTCTTTCCACAAAGATTGTCTAAGAGCAACATCAACGCCTGCTGTAGGTTCATCTAAAATTAAAATAGGCGGCCTATGAACCATGGCTTTTCCTATCATTAGTCTTCTTCGCATTCCTCCAGAAAGGCTTCTTGCATATGCATCTGCTTTATCTAATAATCCAACTGTTTCTAAAATTTCTTCTACACAGTTCTCACTTTTAGGAACTCCATAATAGCCACTTTGGTATTCTAAGGTTTCTCTAGGAGTAAAAAAAGGATCTAAAATAAGTTCTTGAGGAACAACGCCAATAGCTAATTTAGCATTTCTTTCATGTATATCTATATCATTGCCCCAAACTTCAACCTTACCTTCAGTTTTTAAAACGAGTCCAGCTATAATATTTATTAAGGTAGATTTACCAGCGCCATTAGCTCCTAATAAGCCAAATATAGATTTTTTAGGAATATTTAAATTAATACCTTTAAGAGCTTCGAATGCATTTGGTTTCTTATGATTATAAATTTTTTTTAAACCAGATATTTCAATAGCAAAATTTTGATTAATATTAGTCATATATTTTATTCTTTAATAGTTTATAATGAATTGATATAAGTGTCGGTAGCATTTTCATAAGTTAAATTCAATATATAATAAGTAGAAGGTTTTTATTATTATGTCCTCAAATACAAAAAAGAATAAAGAAAAATTAATTAAGATTGAAAAAGTATTTTGTGCGGGAGGTGAAGATGGGGATGGTCACCCTAAAGTATACTTAAGTATAGGTGAAAAAGACAAATCAATTAGCTGTCCTTATTGCGGAAATATATTTACTAGATCTTCTTAGTTTTTATAAAAAATAAAGATATTATTACTCCAATTAAAGCAATTAAAGAAGAGAAGAAAAAAGACTTTTCATAATATAAGTTATAAATATCTCCAGAAACAGCAATGGATATTGCTAAACAAGCTCCCATAGATATCGCAGAATATAATGCTTGGCTCTTAGCTTGGGCTCTAGCAGGCATAACCTCAGATATAAAATATATTGCAGCTAGATGAGTAAGTCCAAATGTAAAAGCATGAAGAATTTGTATTATTGCAAGAAAAAAAATATTATCTGCATACACCATCAAAGCCCACCTAATGCTTGCTATAATTCCTGCCAAAATTAGAAAATTTTTTGATGAGGTATAATTTTTAAACTTATAAAAATAAGCTAAAAGAATAATTTCAAAAACAACTCCTTCAGCCCATAATGAGCCAATTATAGTTTCGGATAAGCCAATACTTTTCCAATAGATTGTTGAAAAACCGTAATATAATCCGTGACTACTTTGTATTGCTCCACAAGCTAGTAAAAAGGGAAAAAAATTTCTATTACTTAATAAGGAATACGAAGTTATTTTATGTCTTGCTGGTAAAGATTTAATTGTTGGCATAATGCATATTGAAACAAAGACTAGTAATGCTCCAAAAGACAATAATATAGGTACATATTTTAATCCATTCGCTTCAATAATTAATCCCCCAAAAAAAGCTGCTACAATGAAAGCAACCGAGCCCCATAATCTAGTTTTGCCATAATCAAATTTATATTTTTTAAGTGCAGTAGTCGTTACACTCTCTGTTAAGGGCATTAAAGGGGCAAATAATGCCCAGCTAAAGACAGAAATAATTGCTATAGAATAGATGGAATTAAAAAAGTTTAAGGATAATAATATTAAAAAGGCCAAAAATGATAGATAAAGCATAGGTATTTTTCTATTGCCATATTTATCTCCTAAACCAGCAAAAAAAGGGTTAGCAACAAGTTTAGTTAAAACAGCAGAAGATAATATAAATGCAATATAGCGCTCTTCAAAACCTTTTGATGATAGCCAAAGAGGAAAAAAAGGAGCATTAATTCCAATCACAACGAATATAGAAAAATATACTAGAGAAAACTTTGATGAAATTTTATTATTAAATAACATTCTTTGCTGTTAACAATATTTAGTTTTGTTTAGCAAGTTAATTTTAATAAAGAAGTATAGAATATTATATAATTTGGTGATATTAAAATATAATAGGATAATACTTTATGGATGTTAACGAAAAAAAAAATGATAAAAAAAGATCGCTGACATTAGTTGATGGATCAGGCTTTATTTTTAGAGCTTACTATGCATTGCCACCTCTTACTAGAAAAGATGGAACTCCTATAAACGCCGTTATGGGATATTGCAATATGATTTGGCGTTTAATTGCAGAAACAAAAACAGACTCTTTAGCTGTGATATTTGATACAGCCTCTAAAACATTTAGAAATGAAATATACAAGGAATATAAGGCTAATAGATCTGAAGCACCTGAAGATTTGGTTCCACAATTTTCTTTAATACGAGAAGCTACTAAAGCTTTTAATATTCCATATATAGAATTAGCCGGATATGAAGCAGACGATATTATAGCAACATACGCAAGTCAGGCAAGTAGTGAAGGATGGAAAGTTGATATAATTTCATCTGATAAAGACCTGATGCAGTTAGTTAAAGATAACATCAAAATGATAGATCCAATGAAGATGATTACTATCGATAAAGAACAGGTATTTAAAAAATTTGGTGTGTATCCTGATAGGGTAATAGATGTACAAGCTTTAGCAGGAGATAGCACAGATAATATACCTGGAGTTCCAGGTATAGGTATCAAGACAGCAGCAGAATTAATTAATCATTATGGTGATTTAGAATCATTGCTAACGCGAGCACATGAAATTAAACAGCCTAAAAGAAAAGAAAATTTAGTTAATTTTGCTGATTTAGCAAGAATTAGTATGAAGTTAGTTACGTTATCTGATGATGTCAAAGAAATAGAAGATTTTAAAAAATTTAAGAGGCAGGATATTGACCTTAATAAGCTAAAAACATTTTTATTAGCACAAGGCTTTAATAGTCTTATAGGAAGGTTACCTAATGAAGATGGCTTTATTGAAAGTAAAAGTGCCTACGTAGCTTTGCCACAAGATAAAGAAGAAACACAATCTAAAATAGATATAGATATTAATTATAAGCTTATTACAGAAGAAAAAGATTTAATAAATTGGGTTAGAGGTATTTATTTAAAAGGCTTTGTCGCAGTGGACACCGAAACAACTTCTATAGATTCTGTTTCAGCTGATTTAGTAGGCGTTTCTTTATCTTTTGAACCTGGAAATGCTATTTATATTCCTCTTGCACATAAGTCTAAAGAAGGAGCAATAATTGCTGAAGAGATTAAACAAATAGATGTTAACAAAGCATTATCTATTTTAAAACCGATTCTAGAGGATCCTAGTATTATAAAAATTGGACAAAATATTAAATATGATATGACCATATTAAAAAATGCAGGAAATATTAATATTTATCCTATTCATGACACAATGTTAATGTCTTTTGTTTTAGACGCTGGTAAGCACATTGGACATGGTATGGATGCACTTGCTAAAGCTCATTTAAATATTTCCACAATAAGTTATTCAGAGATTACTGGAAAAGGCAAAGATCAAGTAACTTTTGACTATGTTCCCTTAGATAAAGCACTAGTATATGCCGCCCAAGATGCTGATATTACTTTACGTTTATATTTAAACTTTAATAAAAGGTTAATTAAAGAAAAAATGGTTACTCTTTATGAATCTATAGAGCGACCTCTTCCATCTGTAATTTCTAATATGGAAAGGAATGGCGTAGGTATTGATCCATCATACCTTAAAGGTTTAAGTACTGTTTTTTTAAAAAAAATGATTCCCATTCAGGAAAAAATATTTGTTTTAGCTGAAGAAGATTTTAATATAGCTTCTCCTAAACAATTAGGAGAAATTTTATATAATAAGCTTGGTTTAAAAGGTGGAAAAAAAGGTAAGTCTGGTTTGTATTCTACTTCAGCTGAGGTTTTAGAAAAACTAGGGCAAGATGGAAATGAAATATGTAAATTAGTAATAAGTTGGAGAGGATTGCAAAAATTAAAAAGCACTTACTCAGATGCTTTAGTAGAGCAGATAAATCCTTCTACTAATAGAGTACATACTCACTTTCAGATGACTGGAGCTATGACAGGAAGGTTTTCTTCGAGCAATCCTAATTTGCAAAATATACCAATAAAATCTGCAGACGGACGTGCAATAAGAAAAGCTTTTATAGCTCAAAAAGGTAAAAAGTTAATTGCTTTTGATTACTCTCAGATAGAGTTAAGATTATTAGCTGAAGTAGCTAAGATCGATCCTTTAATAGAAGCTTTTAAAAATGGTATTGATATTCATAAATTGACTGCTTCACAAGTTTTTGGAATTAAACCAGAAGATGTAACAGGCGAAATGAGAAGAAACGCAAAAGCTATCAATTTTGGAATAATATATGGACAGAGTGCATTTGGTTTAGCAAAGCAATTGAATATTTCTAGAACAGAAGCTAAAGAATATATAGATTCTTATTTTTTTCAGTACCCAGGAATAAAAAAATATATGGAAAATACCCAAGATTTTGCTAGAAGAAATGGATATGTGGAAACGGTCTTTGGCAGAAGGTGTTATGTTCCAAGTATAAATGATAAAAATCCTATGAGACGAGCAGGAGCAGAACGGCAAGCTATTAATGCCCCATTGCAAGGAGCAGCAGCTGACATAATTAAAAGGTCTATGAAAAATATACCTGAAATATTAAATGATCATAAAATTGATGCCAAGTTAATTTTGCAAGTACATGATGAATTAATATTTGAATGTGCAGAAATAGAAGCAGATAGACTGATCCCTATAATAAAGTCTATAATGGTGAACGCACCTAATCCCTCATTTAAAATGATAGTGCCTTTAGAGGTGGAGGCTGGAATAGGAAATAATTGGGATGAAGCGCATTAAATTTAATCTAAATATTTTATTTTAAAAATTTTAATAAATAAGATACACTATATTTTTACTTTTAGGAGAATATTATGAAAGCAAATACAAAACTTTTTAGTCCACTTAAGATTAGAAGTGTAACAATTCCTAATAGAATTGTTTTATCACCATTATGCATGTATTCAGCTAATGATGGTGTAGCCACAGAATGGCAATTTGCTCATTTAAGTACATTTGCTAGAGGTAAAACAGGTTTAATTTTTGCTGAGGCTACGGCCGTAGAAGCAAGAGGAAGAATTACCCCAGGATGTCTAGGTATATGGACTGATGAACAAGCAGAAGCTTTAATTCCTGTTACATCTTTTATAGAAAAAATGGGATGCGTTCCTGGAATGCAATTAGCTCATGCAGGAAGAAAAGCTGGAACTAAAAGTCCTTGGAATGGAGGAACTCCTCTTGATGAAGAAGATATTAAAGCTGGAAACTCTCCATGGGATATAATAGCTCCCTCTGATATTCCAGTAGCTGAAGGCTGGGTTGTTCCAAAAGCTATGGACGAAAAAGATATTAAAGAGATTGTCAAAGCATTTTCTGATGCTGCAAAAAGAGCGGTTAAAGTAGGCTTTAAAGTAATTGAAATTCATTCTGCACACGGTTATCTAATGCATAGTTTTTTATCTCCTTTAGCTAATAAGAGAAACGATAGTTATGGAGGTGATATTCATGGTCGTATGCGTCTTTTACTTGAAGTTGTTGATGCAGTTCGCTCTGTAATTCCAGAAGATATGCCATTATTTTGCAGAATATCAGCAGTTGATGGAATAGAAAATGGTTGGGAAATAGAAGATTCTGTAATTTTAGCTGAGAAATTAGGAGATCATGGTGTAGATGTAATTGATTGTTCTGGAGGAGGTATTTCTGGAGCACCTTTATTTCGTGTAAATAAATCTGGAAAACCGATGAAAACAAACATGGATAGAGGTCCAGGTTTTCAAGTACCATTTGCAGATCAAGTAAAAAAAGAATCTGGCATGAAAACTATGGCTGTAGGAGTTATAGTTGACCCTCATCAAGCGGAGCAAGTATTACAAGAAGATAAAGCTGATTTAATCGCTATAGGAAGAGAGTTAATGTATAATCCTTTTTGGGCTTTACATGCGGCACAAGCCCTGGAAGCCGATCCTGAATTTGAAATGTGGCCAGAGCAATATAAATGGGGAGTAAATAGAAGAGGCAAACTTGCAGAGTTTAAAGGTGTAAGAGATGAGGCAATAGATGAGAAAGATACAGTTTCTCATCTATCTGACATATACAATAAAAAATAAGTTATTTATTTAAGGGCATGGATAAGTATATATTTTATGCACTTCATTTATTTCTTTTATAACTTCTTCGTTCAAATGACAGCTAACTGAATCAATGTTTTCTTCTAATTGTTTAAGTGAAGTAGCACCAATTATATTAGATGTTACAAAATTTTGTTGCGTAACAAAATTTATTGCCATTTGTGTTAAGTTCAAATCATATTTTTTAGCTATTTTTTGGTATTCTAAAACCGCGTTTTCAGCATGCTGGCTTGAATATCTTGAACGCATTCTCTCAAATAATGTCATTCTTGCATTTTCAGGTTTATTGCCATTTAAATATTTACCACTTAAAACACCACCAGCCAGAGGAGAATACGGTATTAAACCGACCTCTTCATTTATAGAAATTTCTGATAAACCTACTTCATAAGACCTATTAAGAAGACTATATGGATTTTGTATCGTAACAATTCTAGGTAACTTATATTGTTCTGCAGCAGCTAAAAACTTCATTACTCCCCAAGGAGTTTCATTTGATAAACCTACATACTTAATTAAACCTTTATCTACAGCCTCAGAAAGTATTTCTAAAGTGGTTTCAATTTTAATATCATCTTCTCTAGGAGTATGTTTATAACCAAGTTGACCAAAATTATTAACATTTCTTTCTGGCCAATGTAGTTGATATAAATCAATATAGTCAGTGTTTAATCGTCTCAGACTATCATTTATTGCTTCAAATATATGTTCTTTATTTAGTCTTGGACCATTTCTAATCCAGTTTAATCCAGGAGGTCCAGAAGAAGCATTAGATGTCCTCCCTGATATTTTTGTCGCTAAAATTACTTTAGAGCGATCCTGATTTTTTAACCAAGAACCAATATATGCTTCAGTCAGTCCTGCAGTCTCTTTTTTAGGAGGAACAGCATACATTTCAGCAGTATCTATAAAATTTATTCCTTTTTCTATAGCATAGCTTAATTGGTCATGAGCTTCTTTTTCACTATTTTGCTGCCCCCATGTCATAGTCCCAAGACATATTTCAGAAACCATAATATCTGTTTTGCCTAGTTTATTTTTTTTCACTTATATGATCCTTTTTTAATATTTAGTGGTATACTTTCTTAAATTATAATTTTTCAGTTATAGTTATTATTATTTTAAGACTAAGTCATCATTTTTTTTATAATAAGGTATTTGAAATGAAAATAGAACCCATAGGAATAACGCTTCACCAGCTAAAAATATTTTGGACAGTAGCGCAGGCTTCATCCTTTACTAAGGCAAGCAAAATACTTGGTCTAGCGCAACCTTCATTGTCTCAACAAATATCTAAATTAGAAGATGAAGTAGGCTCACTATTATTTAAAAGAGGGCGGTCACAAATGAGTTTAACTGAGGCAGGAGCATTTTTGCAAAGAAGATCAGAGATTATGCTGTCTAGTATAGAAGAGACTATGGTAGGATTAAGACAATTCGGAAGTGGGCAAAAAGGACTAATATCTATAGGATTATTATCATCTGTCGCTAGAAACTTACTGCCTGCAGCTTCAGAAAAATTAGCAGAAAAATTTCCTGATATAGAATTAGATATATTAGAAATATCTCCTGTAGAAGCAATAGACTTATTGTATGGTAGACAATTATCCGTCGCGGTATTAGCTGAAGATTCTATTGCTAAAAGTATACTATCATTTAGCAAAACTAATTTATTCGAAGATCCTTATGTGTTAGCTGTTCCAAAATCGATTTCCTTGGAAAATATAAGAAACTTAGATGAATTAAAAAATTCTCCTGTGAGTAAAGCATTAAGTAATATTATTCAGTTTGAGTTCGGTAATCAGCATAAAAAAAGAATAGAAGAATGGTTTACAAGTGTATTACCAAATTCGAGAGTTTTTGCAAAAACAAGAACTTATGAGGTTGCTCTTTCTATGGTGCAATCAGGTAGAGGAGTCGCAGTAGTGCCAGCATTAGCAGCAAGACTGGGTGGAAAAAATCTAGATTTTGATGTAAATTTGTATAGAACTAACTTACCAGTTAGAAAAATCATATCTTTAATTCCTTCGCAGTATGTGAGAGTAGAACCATATAAATCTTTTATTGAGGCTTTGACAGAAGCGGGTAAAAAGATGAAGTTGCCAAAAATCCATAAAGTTCCACCAATACTTGAATCTTTAAGTGTTTAAATTTGGCTATAGGATATACCAATTTATACTATAGGTTTTAAAATTAAAAATTTTAGGTACATTAAATTATATTTAATTAATTAAGGGATAAATACAATGTGGAAATCACCAGTAGTTCTTGAAGTAGCAGTTGGTCTAGAAATTAATTGTTATGCTTGTGCAGAAATCTAAATTTTAGATTAAATGTATTCTAAAAACCGGTTTTTTAAACCGGTTTTTTTTTATTCTTTTTTTAGGCCCTTAACAAAAAATATAAGAGGGGAAATTACAAGAGCCATAATTCCCATTATTAGCATAATTTGATTAAAGGCCATGGCGCTTGCCTCTTCTATACCTATTTTGTGAAGTATTTCTGAAGCTATTTTTATTTTTTCTGGTGAATTACTTAAATATTTAGGAATTAAATTGTTTAATTTTGTTAAAAATAATTGAGATTGATAAAGTACTTTTGAAGTTATATTGCTAATCTCTAAATAGTTTTCAGTTATTTTGAGTTCAAAAAGAGTATTAGAAGCTGCTATGCCAATAGCTGCACCTAATCTATTCATTAGTGAATAAAGACCGCTTCCATCCTTTATTTTATTAGCAGGTAAATAGCCAATTGATAAAAGGACTAATGGAAGAAAGCATAGCTGTGCTGATAAACCTCTTATGATTTGTGGCCATATGATTTCATTTAAACCTATTTCTGAAATCATAAAACCTTGAAGCCATGTGCCGGTCGCCAGCATAATGAAGCCTATAAAAGCAACTGTTCTTCTATTAACTACCTTAAAAAGAAATAAGGCAAGAAAACCAGATGCTACTTGTGCTGTTCCCATTATATATACCATAGAAGCTATTGTTGTCCCGTCTAGGCCACGAGTCCTTGCTATAAAAACAGGCAGAATATATTGAGTAGCAAATATTATGATGCCCCATATAAATACTAAGATAGTACAAATTAAAAAATTTCTATTAGCAAATATTCGTAAATCAACTATTGGGTTTTTAGTTTTTAATTCTCTCAAAATAAAAAGAAAGAAACTACATAGGCATATTAAAGATAAAGTGCAAATTAGGTTGGATTCAAACCAATATTCTCTTCTACCTTCTTCTAGAACAGCTAATCCTGTCCCTAAGAATAAAGCAGCTAATATGATTCCTATGAAATCTATCTTGTTCCACAAATATTCTTTTTTATCAAAATCAGCGAGTTTTAATACAAGAATACCTATGATAAGTGAAAAAGGTGCATTGACTAAAAATACAAACCTCCATCCAATTTCATCACTTATCCAACCTCCCATATGAGGTCCTAATGCTGAAGCAGAGGTTGCAATTACTCCTGTCATTATTGCAACAAATTGCTGCTCCTTTTTTGGAAATATTGTAAATAATGTTGCAAACATTGCAGGCATCATACCTCCTCCAAAAAAGCCTTGAAGTACTCTAAAAAATATCATTGATTCAATGGACCAAGAAAGTCCACAAAGTATGGAAGCTATAGTAAACCCTATAGAACACATAAAAAAGAATCTTTTAGTGGACATAGCTCTAGTTAACCAACCAGATAAAGGAAGCATAATTACTTCTGCTATTAAAAAAGAAGTAACAACCCAGCTCACTTGATCTGGCGCTGCTCCTAACCCCCCTTGAATATGTCTATAAGCGGCGCCAATATTTTGTACACTAATCAAATTAAAGAACATACCTAGAGTCATTAACCAGAAAGCAATTTTATTTTTACTACTTTTTGAGATGGAAAAGATTTATTTATTCCCTATTAATATTTTAAAATATTAAAGTAAATATTAACTGAATAAGTTAAATAAACTAATTTTATTTTTAAACTTATATATTTCTATGGTTTAGTTTCAATTGAAACATAAACAGAAAGACCTGGGACAATCCGGCCAAGCATATTTTTTGGGGTTTGAAATGTTATTTTGACAGGAACCCTTTGGACTACTTTTACAAAATTACCAGATGCGTTTTGAGGAGGAAGTAGACTAAAAGAGGCTGATGATGCTGGTGCTATAGAATGAACTACACCAGTAATTGTATTCTTTCTAAATGCATCAAAATATAATTTTACTTTCTGACCAACTTTAATATCTTCTACTTGCGTTTCTTTATAGTTAGCTATAATCCAAATATCATGAACCGGAACTATTGCCATTAAAGGCCAGCCATCTTCAACGTATATGCCTGGTTCTGCAATACGATTAGCTATAACACCATCTATAGGCGCGTATATTTTTGTAGATTTTAGATCAACAATTGCCATTTTTAATTCAGCTTTTGATTTATCTAAATCAGCTTCTGATTTTTTAATCTCTACAATTAATTCATTTTTAAGAGAATCTATTTTTTCTCTTTCTGTGGAGAGCACTTTTAGTTTATTCTTTATAGAATTTGTTTTTGCTAAAGCTGAATCTAGTCCATGAGTGGTTGTTTGAACCTTTGTTATAGCTTCATCTAATTTTGATTTTGATACTGATTTTTTTTCAAATAACTTTTCTATTCTTTTTAGGTTTTGTTCGGCTAGTTTTAGTTCACTGGAATATGCCTTAGCTTGAGAGCTATAAATCTTAATTTCACTCTTAACAAGTTCCATCTTAGCATCTAAATTATTAAATGAAGAATTAATAGTATTAATTTTAGCTTTTACTGCTTCTATATTAGCTTCTGCTGCATCTAAAGAAGCTTTTAAGGCATTTACTTTATTTTCGTAAGGCTCAGAATCTAGAATTGCTAATAGATCATTTTTCTTAACAACAGAATTTGTTAAAGCTGGAACTTCTCTTACATAACTAGAAACTCTTGAAGATATGGTTGTAATAGATGCTCTTACATAAGCATTATCTGTAGAAACTAAACTTTTGTTTGTATTCCACCATTCTAATCCAGCTATTAATGCAAAAGCTATTACAATAATAGATATAAAAATTATAGTTAGCTTCTTAAGTTTCATAAATTTTCCTAAATAAATTTGGCCCATATTATCATATTTACATATATAATAGTACTTAAATTAAGCAATAAAGACGTATTTTAAAGTGTAATAGGTATGCACCATATGCATGGCTTATTGAGTTTTGAGCTGAGATTGGTGGAGCCGAGGGGGATCGAACCCCTGACCTCATGACTGCCAGCCATGCGCTCTCCCAGCTGAGCTACGGCCCCCACTAATTAATAACTAAGTGTCGCTTTCTTCGCTTTTATCATGTACATCAAGGTCTGCTATGCCTGATAAATTTTCTGAATCTTCATCGTCTTCAATATTAATTCCATCTTCTTCAGCAATTAGGTTCTCATCTAAATCCTCAATAGAAACTAGGTTTTCTAACTCACTATCCAATTCTTCCTCATCCTCTAATGCTGTATCTTGGTTTTCTACTTTTACTTTAGGTGCCTCTACTAAAGGCTTTTTGTTAAGAGGAGGCCTACCTAATCTTGGTTTTATTTTAATAATAATTTCTGCGCCACATTTAGGACATTTCGGCACTTCTTTTTTCAAATCATAAAATTTTGTTCCACACGAAGCACAAAGTTGTTTGTTACCTAATTCTGCTTTAGCCATAAAATTCCTCCACTTATTTACCTTATATAAAGAATGCATTTGCCATTTAATTATATAGATGTCAAAAAAGAATTGTAAATTCAATTTTTAGTTTGTAATTATAATTTACATTAAAGTAAATAAATATGATAAAAAAAAATATTATAAAAAATAACCTTAGTTCTCATAAAGTTAGAGAATTAAAAGGTATTATCAGTCCTCCACCAGATAAATCTATATCTCATAGGGCTCTACTATTTTCTGCTTTAGCTATGGGAAAAAGTACTATTGTTAATTTATTACATTCTGAAGATGTATTAAATATGGTTAAAGCCTTAAAAGCCTTAGGTGTAAATATTATAAAAAGAAGTAATATATATTATGTTATAGGAGTAGGGCTAAATGGTTTTAATACTCCTAGTAAACATATTGATTGCGGAAATAGCGGCACTCTAGCAAGGATACTTTTGGGTGCTATAGGAGGAAGTGAAATATTAGCTACTCTTGTTGGAGATTCATCATTGAGCAGTAGGCCTATGGATAGAGTAATAAATCCATTAAAAAAAATGGGTATATCGTTTGATTCTATAAATAATAAATTACCACTAATAGTAAGAGGCGCAAGTGATATTTTGCCAATCAAATATATTTCACCAATTTCATCTGCTCAAGTAAAAACGACTATATTATTAGCAGGACTTAATTCTGAAGGTACTTCTGAGATTATTGAGCCATATTCTTCACGCAATCATTCTGAAAATTTATTAAAGTATTATGGAGCTGATATCAAATATGATACAAAAAAATCAGGGAAAAATAGTGTTTTAATTACTGGAGGAGTAGTATTAAAAAGCTGTAATATAATTGTACCAGGAGATATTTCTTCTGCCGCTTTTGCTTTAGTAGCTGCAACCATCACTCCGGGTTCATATATTAAAATATTGAATGTAGGAATAAATTATTTTAGATCAGGCATATTAGAAGCTTTAGATTTAATGGGTGCAAAAATAAGTTTAGAAAATAAAATTACCAATGATTATCAAGAACCTTTAGCAGATATAACTGTAAAATATTCTAAACTAAAGGGTGTTAATATATCCAGCTCTTATTCTTCTAGAATGATTGATGAGTATCCTATATTAGCTATAGCGGCTGCAGTTGCTTCAGGTAAAACTAAATTAAGCGGTTTAGCAGAATTACGCCATAAAGAAAGTGATAGGTTTAAGGCAATTATAAATGGCTTAGAAAGTTGCGGTATAAAAGTGGAGTCAGATAATGATGATATTATAATCTATGGCAACAATAAAATTTTGGGTGGCACAACTATAGATTGTAATCATGATCATAGAGTTGCTATGTCTTTTATGATACTAGGAGCTTTATCATTGAAACCTATAAAAGTGATTGGCTGTAAGTCAATATCAACCTCCTACCCAACCTTTGTTTCTGATATGAATTGTTTAGGAATGGATATTAGGAGTAATGATTAATACAAACATAACTATCGCAATAGATGGAACAGCTGCTTCTGGAAAGGGAACTTTAGCAAGGTCTTTAGCTAAAGAGTTTAAATTTGCTTATTTGGATACAGGGAAACTCTATAGGGCTTCTGCATTAATAATTAGTAAAGAAAATATTCATTTTGAAAATATTAATGATGTAATAACAGTAATTAAAAACTTTGATTTCTCCAAATTCAATTTTTTTGATGAAAGTCTAAAAAGTGACGAGATAGGTAAATTAGCCTCTATGATATCTGGTTATAAGGAGTTAAGAAACATATTATTAGAATATCAAAAAAGCTTTTCCTATAAAAGTCATAATAATAAATTAGGTGTTATATTAGATGGAAGAGATATAGGCACGGTAGTGTTACCTGAGGCTGATATAAAGTTTTTTATTACTGCATCTTTAAGCGCAAGAGCAGAAAGAAGATGGAAAGAGTTGATTTCCTTAGGACAAAGTACTATAAAGCGCCGTGTTGAGAAAGATATGCGAGATCGTGATGAACGTGATAGTAAAAGACAGTATTCACCTTTAGTTGCAGCTCCAGATGCAATCTTACTTGACACCACCAATTTAGATGCTAATGAATCGTTTTTATTAGCTAAAAAATATGTAGATGAGCACTTAAATTAACATTATTTAAGTATTTTAGCTTCAAGGTGGGAAGCATTTAAACCCAATTATTATAATTGGACGCATCAAAGAAAGTTTAAAGGATTAATTTAAAATGGTAAAAAAACAAGAATTACAAGAAGTAGAATCGTTTGCTGAACTTTTTGCAAAACAAATAGAATTAGATGATAAAATAGAAGGTAAAGTTGTAAAAGGCACAGTTATTTCTATTGATAAAGATATGATTAATATTGATGTAGGCTATAAAGCTGAAGGTCGAATAAATGTAAGGGAATTTTTAGGTAAAGATAAAAGTGTATCTCCAAAAGTAGGTGATATTGTAGAAGTTTATTTAGAAAGAGTTGAAAATAAAAATGGGGAAGCTATTTTATCAAGGGAAAAGGCAAGAAGAGAAGAGTCTTGGGAGACACTAGAAAAGGCTTCAGAAATAAAAGAAAAAGTAACTGGGACGATATTTGGAAGAGTAAAAGGTGGTTTTTCAGTAGATTTAGATGGAGCTATAGCATTCCTTCCTGGAAGTCAGGTTGATGTAAGGCCTACTCGTGATTCTCATCATTTGGTTGGTAGCAGTCAATTATTTCATATTTTAAAAATGGATAGAAGAAGAGGAAATATAGTAGTTTCTAGACGTTCAGTCTTGGAAGAATCTAGGGCTGAGGCAAAAGCAGAATTAGTTTCAACTATGGAAGAAGGTCAAATATTAGAAGGTATAATTAAAAATATTACTGATTATGGCGCTTTTGTTGATCTAGGAGAAGTTGATGGATTATTACATGTAACAGATATTTCATGGAAAAGGATAAGTCATCCATCAGAGGCTCTTTCTATAGGACAAAAGGTCAAAGTTCAAGTTATAAAATTTAATTCGGAAACACAAAGAATTAGTTTAGGAATGAAGCAATTAGAAGAAGACCCTTGGGAATTAGCACAGAATAAGTATAAGGTTAAAGATAAGTTTTCTGGAAGAGTTACTAACATTACTGACTATGGAGCTTTTGTCGAGCTAGAATCAGGAATAGAAGGATTAGTCCATGTATCAGAAATGAGTTGGACTAAAAAAAATATGCAGCCTGGAAAAATTGTTTCAACCTCTGAAGAAGTTGAGGTAATAGTTTTAGAAATTGATTCAGCAAAACGTAGAATTAGTTTGGGCATGAAGCAATGTAAACCTAATCCTTGGCTAGATTTACAAGAAAATCATAAAATAGGTTCTGAAGTAGAAGGTGAAGTTAAGTCAATTACAGAGTTTGGTTTGTTTATTGGCCTGCCAGGAGAGATGGATGGTTTAATTCATCTTTCTGATTTAGCTTGGAATTCTAGTGGTGAAGATATAATCAGTAATTTTAAAAAAGGCGATTTAGTAAAAGCTAAGTTATTAGAAATTGATGTAGACAAAGAAAGAGTTAGTTTAGGAGTTAAGCAGCTAACTAAAGATCCAATGGCTAATAATAAAGATTTAGTTAGAGGAAATATAGTTACTTCTGTTATAAAAAGCATTACAGAAAAAGGTTTACATGTTGAGATTAGTGAGGGTGTTAATGGTTTTGTTAAGAAATCAGAGTTAGCTAAAGAAAGAGGAGATCAAAGAGTGGACAGGTTTGCAGTTGATGAAAAAATTGATGGAAGAATTATGTCTATAGATTCTAATACAAGAGAAGTTAATTTATCAATTAAGGCCCTACAGGTAGCAGAAGAAAAGCAGGCTATGAAAGATTATGGTTCTGTAGATTCTGGAGCATCTTTAGGAGATATTCTTGGAGCTGCTTTAGAGGAAAAAGCTAACAACACAGAAGAAAAGCCAAAAGCAAAAAAAACAACTAAACCTTCTTCAAAAAAAGCTTTACCAAAGAAGACTGTTGCTAAAAAAGCTTCTACTAAAAAAACTGAGCCTAAAGAAAAAAAACCAAAATCTAAGAAATAAAATTAATTTTTATAATATTTAATGACAAAGTTATCTTAGATTGTTTATTATTTATTATAAGAATAAATTTTTAGATAAGGTTATTATATGACTCGAAGTGAACTCGTTGATGTAATTAAAGATCAATGCCCATATTTAGAAAATAAAGAAGTTGAAAATGCAGTTAACTTATTTTTTTCTGAAATAATTACAGGCTTATCTTCAGGACAAAGAGTAGAGCTTAGAGGTTTTGGGTCTTTTTCTATAAAAAGTAGATCTCCTAGAGTGGCAAGAAACCCTCGCACGGGAGAAAAAGTTGAGATAGGAAGTAGGTTGTTGCCATATTTTAAAACAGGGAAAGAACTTAATATTTTAATTAATTCCTAAGTTCTTAATTTAGGATAAACATTATGTTTATGAAACTTTTTTCTAAATTATTATTTATCATTTTGTTCTTTTTTGTAATATTTTTCTCAATTGCTAATTCAGAGAAGGTTAACATAGGAATGTGGCCGTTTGAAAACAAAATTATAATTCCTTTATTTTTTTTAATTTTAATTTCTTTAACTGCAGGAATATTCATAGGCTTATTTATATCTATACTTTCTAAAAAAAAATAAATTAGGAGAATTTTTATTGAACTCTAAAAAAAAAATAATAGTAGCTATAGATACTATAGATACAAATGAGGCATTAAAAATTACTAAACTTATTCCTGATGTTGGAGCATTTAAGTTGGGCTTAGAATATTTTTGTGCAAATGGCCCAAAGGGTATTAGTAAAATTTCAGAAACAGGTGTGAAAATTTTTCTAGACCTAAAGTTTCATGACATACCAAATACTGTTGCAGGAGCTATAAGAGCATCTTTGAACTTGGAACCTTATATGATGACAGTGCATCTTTCAGGTGGTTATAATATGCTTGATAGGACGATGGAAGAAGTAAAGGAATATTGTAGTAAAAAGTCTTTAAAGAGGCCATTAATTTTAGGTGTTTCTGTTTTAACTAGCATAGATAATAATGAATTTAGTTCTCTTGGAATAAAAGGAAAAGTAGAGGATCAGGTTGTTCGTTTAGCAAAATTAGCAGAAAATTCCGGCCTAGACGGTCTAGTTTGTTCTGCAAAAGAGCTAAAAATAGTTAAAAGGGAGGTTGGTAAAAACCTTATTTTAGTAACGCCAGGTATAAGGCCAGCTGGAGGAGAAGTTAATGACCAGAAAAGGATATTGACTCCAGCTCAAGCAATTAAAGACGGTGCTAATTTTTTAGTTATAGGTAGACCTATAACTAGCGTTGATGATCCTCAGGAAGCTCTCAATAATATCTCTTTAGAAATATAAAAATGAATTTATTTCCTAAAGTAAAATTCTGCGGATTATCTAATTATGATGATGTTGCTTTAGCATGCGAGCAGCAAGCTTATTGGGCAGGATTTATCTTTGTAAAAGGTTCTTCTAGGTATATAAAAATTGAAGAATCAAAAAGTATTATTTCTTTATTTAAAAACAAAATAAAATTTGTTGGAGTTTTTGTAAATCCTTCAAATGATCATATAAAAAGAGCAATAAAAGCAGGAATTGATAATATCCAGTTGCATGGACAAGAAACGCCTAAAAGATGCAAAGAAATTAAAAATATTTTTAATATACCTATAATAAAAGCTATTCCAATATCTATAGAATTAGATTTAAAGGTTATCGAAGATTATTCAGGAACGTGCGATTATTTTCTATTTGATACAAAGAACGAAAATAAAAATGGATATAATGGAGGTACTGGAAAAACTTTTGATTGGAATATTATAAAAAATAATAAATTATGGCTAAATAAGCAGAAGCCTTGGATATTGTCGGGTGGTCTTAACTCAAAAAATATTGAAGAAGCAATTAAATTTACAGGCACAAAAGCTGTAGATGTTTCTTCTGGTATAGAGTATAATCCAGGTATTAAAAGTAAGAAATTAATGCAGCTATTTGTGAAAAAAATAAAAAATATAAAATAAAAGGTTTAACGATGAAAGAATCATTAAATTCATATAAGAGTGGGCCAGATGAAGAAGGTTTTTTTAATATACATGGTGGCAGATTTGTCGCTGAAACTTTAATGCCTTTAATATTAGAGCTAGAAAAAGAATATAAGAAAGCAAAAAGTGATAAAGCTTTTGCTAAAGAAATTAAATATTGGAATAAACATTATATAGGAAGGCCATCACCTTTATATTTTGCATCCAGAATTACTAAGGAACTAGGAGGAGCAAAAGTATATTTTAAAAGAGATGAACTAAACCATACTGGTGCACATAAAATTAATAATTGCATAGGCCAAATACTTCTCGCAAAAAGAATGGGTAAGTCTAGAATTATTGCGGAAACTGGTGCCGGCCAACATGGTGTAGCTACTGCAACAGTATGTGCACTTTTTGGTTTACCGTGTACAGTTTATATGGGGGCAAGAGATATAGAAAGACAAGCGCCTAATGTGTTTAGAATGAAATTATTAGGTGCAAATATAATTGCAGTTGAATCTGGCTCAAAAACTTTAAAAGATGCGATGAATGAGGCGCTAAGAGATTGGGTGTCAAACGTTGAAGATACTTTTTATATAATTGGAACAGCAGCAGGTCCCCATCCTTACCCTATGTTAGTAAGAGATTTTCAATCAGTAATTGGAGAAGAAACCAAAGAACAAATTATAGATGCTGAAGGTAGGCTTCCTGATAGTTTAGTTGCATGTATAGGAGGTGGATCAAATGCATTAGGTCTCTTTTATCCTTTTCTAGATGATACGTCAGTTAACTTATACGGAGTAGAGGCTGCAGGTAAAGGATTAAACACAGATATGCATGCAGCATCTTTAACCTTGGGGTCACCTGGAGTATTGCATGGTAACAGGACTTATTTACTGCATGACGATGACGGTCAAATTACAGAGGCTCATTCTATTTCTGCAGGCTTAGATTATCCTGGAGTAGGACCTGAACATTCTTATTTAAAAGATGTTAATAGAGTGAATTACGTAGCTATAAAAGATAAAGAAGCTTTAGATGCTTTTCAATTTTGTGCTAAATATGAGGGTATACTTCCAGCTCTAGAGCCTTCTCATGCTTTAGGCCATGTGATAAAAATTGCTCCTAAATTAAATAAAGACCATATTATTATAATGAATTTATGTGGTAGAGGCGATAAAGACGTATTCACAGTTGCAGAAGCACTAGGAGTAAAATTGTAATGCATCATCCAAAAAGAATAGAGACTAAGTTTGAGGAGTTAAAACATAATGATAAAAAAGGGTTAATAACATTTATCACGGCTGGTGATCCTAATTATGAGTCATCCTTAGAAATTTTAAAAAAATTACCAGATTCTGGAGCAGATATTATAGAAATAGGTATGCCATTTACTGACCCAATGGCAGATGGGCCTGGCATACAAGCATCATATTTAAGGGCATTAGAAGGAGGTCAAACTCTTAAAAAAACAATTCAATTAGTAAAAACTTTTAGAGAGTTTAATTCTAATACTCCTATTGTTCTTATGGGTTATTATAATCCTATATATAAATATGGAGTTGAATCATTTATAAAAGATATAAAAGAAATAGGAGTGGATGGTTTAATAGTAGTAGATCTTCCTCCTGAAGCTGATAGAGAGCTTTGTATTCCTGCCAATGAAAATAATATTGATTTTATTCGTCTAGCCACCCCTACTTCTAGTGAAGAAAGACTTCCTAAAATAGTAGATAATGCTTCTGGTTTTTTATATTATGTATCTGTGGCTGGAATAACTGGATCAAAAGCACCAGAAATTTCTAGTATCGAAAGAAAAATAAAAATAATTAGAAATTTCACAAATATACCAATAGCTGTTGGTTTTGGAATAAAAACACCTGAGCAAGCATTTAATATTTCTAAAATAGCAGATGCAGTAGTAGTTGGATCTGCAATCATTGATAAGATAAAAGAGGCCTATGAGAAAGATAAAAAAAATATTAAGTTAATAGCAGATTCAGCTGCTGATTTGGTTAAAAGTTTATCTGCTGTATTAAATAAGAATAAAGAATAAAGGAAAAATAAATGAGCTGGTTGTCAAATTTTGTAAGACCAAAAATAAGAGCACTTGTTAAAAAGTCTGATACTCCTAATAATCTTTGGGTTAAATGTAATAACTGCGGAACAATGGTTTATCATAAAGATTTGAAAGAGACTTTAAATGTCTGCCCTACCTGCAACCATCATATGAAAATGTCTGCACGCCAAAGGATTAATTGGGTTTTAGATAAAGGCACAATTACAGATGCTATTATACCTCAAACAATATCTGACCCATTAAAGTTCAAAGACAATAAAAAATATACAGATAGACTAAAAGTATCTAAAGGAAAAACTCAAAATGAAGACGCTATTA
Organism: uncultured Pelagibacterales bacterium; assembly: GCA_913046335.1. Taxonomy (GTDB): domain Bacteria; phylum Pseudomonadota; class Alphaproteobacteria; order TMED109; family TMED109; genus TMED109. Next base: position 61,564 of record CAJWSU010000004.1, read on the forward strand.
TTATAGCTAGAGGTAAAATAGGAAGTAATAATGCAGTAGTGGCGGCTTTAGATTTCGGTTTCATGGGAGGGTCTATGGGGGTTGCTGTAGGTGAAGGTTTGCTAGAAGCAGCAAAAGAAGCAATAAATCATAATTTTCCTTTAGTAGTATTTACTTCATCTGGTGGAGCGAGAATGCAGGAAGGAATTTTTTCTTTAATGCAGTTGCCAAGAACAGTAATAGCCGTGAATAAATTAAAAGAAAATAATATCCCTTATATAGTGATTTTAACTGACCCAACGACCGGAGGAGTAAGCGCATCTTTTGCTATGCTTGGAGATGTAACTTATGCAGAACCAGGTGCATTGATTGGTTTTGCTGGGCCTAGAGTAATTCAAAGTACTGTTAATGAAACTCTTCCAGAAGGGTTTCAAACATCTGAATATCTTTTAGAGCATGGTATGATTGATGATGTTGTGCCTCGTAAAAACTTAAAGGCAGTAATTGCAAATACTATTATGCATTTAGGAAATAATATTACTAAACAGAAATTATCTAGTCATTAATGAGTAGCAGAATATTTCAAGAAGAAATTGAAAAATTTACTTCTAACCATCCTAGAGTTATTGACCTTTCATTAGATAGGGTCGAGCGTTTACTGTACAAATTAAATAATCCTCATTTGAAATTACCTCCTGTAATACATGTCGCTGGCACAAATGGTAAAGGATCTACTATTGCATTCCTTTCTGAAGCTTTAATATGCGCCGGAAAAAAAATACACGTATACACTTCTCCTCATTTAATAGAAGTCACAGAAAGGTTTAGAATTGCAAATGATATAATAAGTTATTCAAAATTATTTGAGACGTTAGATTATTGTCTAGAGATTAATAATGGAGATCCAATTACTCAATTTGAACTGCTAACCTGCATTGCTTTTTTACTAATGTCTAAAAGTAAAGCCGATGTTGCAATAATTGAAACAGGTTTGGGAGGACGCTTGGACGCTACTAACGTAGTTGTAAAACCACTCTTAAATATAATAACTAGTATCTCTATTGATCATACTGATTTTTTGGGCAATACTTTAGAACTTATAGCTAGAGAAAAAGCAGGAATAATTAAAAATAATACTCTGTGTATTTCAGCACCCCAGCACCCTGAAGTAGAAAAAGTAATAATAAAAAAATGTGCTGAAAAAAAAACAACATTAATCGTATGTAAGGAAACCACTTTTTTTAAAGAAATTAAAGATGGTTTTGAGATCAAAGGATTAAATAATCATAAATATACTTTTCCTAGTCCCTCTCTTAATGGCAGACATCAAATAGTAAATGCAGTTCTTGCAGCTACTTCTCTTATTTCTTGTTCTCAATTTGGCATAGGCATTGATTATATTAAAGAAGCTATTGCTTCTACTAATTGGCAAGGGCGACTAGAAAAAATCAATAAAGGAAATATCCAAAAACATATTTCAAGCTCTACTGAGGTTTGGATAGATGGAGGGCATAATATAGCAGGTGCCAAAGCAATTCAAAAATGGGCACAGGAGGGAAAAGTAAAAAAAATAATTTTGGTTTGTGGTTTTTTAAAAAATAAAGATGCAAAAACTATATTATTAATTTTAAAAAACATTATTAATTATATAGTTTTTGTACCTTTACAAAATAATAAGAATTGTTATTCAGTTAATGAATTAACAAGCATAGCTAAAACTTTAGATCTTAAGTCTTATATAAAAGCCTCTGTTAAGGAAGCTTTATATTCTGATCTAATTATACCAAAATCTAAGGTTTTAATATTTGGATCTCTATATTTGGTCGGTGAAGTATTAAATTTAGATAAAAGTTAGATATTTTTGTCAATCCATTCCTTAAGCTCAGTTTTTGAAGACATTCCTACTTTAGTATCAATTAGTTCTCCATTATTAAATAGCAGCATCGTTGGAATGCCTCTTATTTGATATTTTCCTGGTGTTTCAGGGTTGTCATCTACGTCCATTTTTCCGATAGTAATTTTATTACTATATTCTTCAGAAATTTCTTCAAGAATAGGACCTATTTGCTTACAAGGACCGCACCATTCTGCCCAAAAATCAATAATAATAGGCTCTTTCTTGTTAATAACAGTTTCTTCAAATGTTTCATCAGATATTTTTATAGTGCTCATAAGTTCAGGTCCTTGTTAATAAAGTTAAATATAATTTATACATCTTGGTATTTTATTTCAATATCTTCAATTAAATTATTTAAATCATTTAAATTATTTAAGGTGCTTACATCTTTCTCTTCTTCATATTTTGCTCTTAGGTCGTCAATGTCTTTGTATGCCTTTGGAATAGTATTCCATTTTTCTTCATTCGTACTAAAAATTTGTGTTGCTATATGCCTATTTATTTTGTTTAAATTTTCCTTAGGCAGTAACGAAGATTTTTCCTCATATATTAATCTTTCTGCAAAATAATAATTTCTTTCATCTTTAAATTTATGGGCAATTTTTAATTTATTCTCCCATGGAGACATATGAAATTCTTCCATAACTATTTTTTCATAATTATTAGAAAATGAATGATAAATTGTTTCTTCATAATTTATATCTTCTTGTGATATAAAATCTTCTTTTTCCAAAGCTTTTTTTTCTAGAATTTTTTCAACTGTTTGTTTGAAATTTGTATTTGAACTTATAATATTAGCCCTTCTTAAGAGCTCTTTTTCAGATATATGCTTATATTCATTTATCTTAGAAACATGATTAGAATTCATAATAATTGGACTTTTATTACTTTTAAGGTTTCTTATAATTTTTGGACTTTTTGACATAAAATGTTCTAAGGATTCTGGAGTTAAATTGATATAATCTTCAGGATTATTTTTGAGATCAAAACATTGTGCCCATTTATATTTTGGATGATGGCATAATAAAGATACAATAAATGGCATAGTTTTTCCGAAAAATGTTTCAGTTATACAAAATATTTTATTATTTTTAATTATAAAGTCTGTCTCTTCCCGATTTGTTGTTAATAAACTTGCTTCCCATAATTCAGGGTTTTTATTTTTAATAAGTTCAGCTAGTTTAATAGTTGCTATTGTATCTCCTATAGCATCATGAGCGCTAAAATCACTAATACCATTAAATGGTGCTACTTGATCTAGCTTAAATGATAGCTTACCTTTTTCATTAAGTGGAATCTTTATACTGTCTGGAAAGTAGGCGTGATTAGCTCTTAGAATATTTAATAGATCAGATCTTTTATTTCCATTATTTAGAGTAAGATAAGGATCAAATAAAGTTTTGAATAAAGACTTTCTTAAAAACTCTTCATCAAAACTTATTGTATTATAACCTATATATATTGCAGATCCCCAAGATTTAAACTTCGCTAACATTAGCTCTATAAGTGAAAAATGTGATAGTTTTGTCTTGGTTAAATCACTGGTAGAACTTTTATTAACAAGTATGGCTTGTGGGTAAGGTATAATGCCAGGTCTCAAGCAGCATCTAGATTCAAATCGATCTATTTCTTGGAAGCAAGAATTAGTTAGTACTGCGCCAACTTGGATAATTTGGTCCCAGTTGCTTTCTCTTCCTGTAGTTTCAAAATCATAAAATATATAATTCATTATTTGTAGTTCTCTAGCCAAATATTTGATTCATCAAGAGCATTCATAGTTCCAATATGCAACCATTTTTGGTAATTAATCGTTCCCCAAATAGTATTGTCCTTAATAGCCTGATCATAGCAATAATTTAAAGAGAATACATTTTTATTTACCTTATTTACTACATTAGGATTCAAAATTTGCCATCCAGTAAATGCAAGCCCAGAATTAATATTTCTGGTAATTTTTGATGGGTCAGTTTTATTAGTAAAACTGAAATCACCATTATCATTATAACCAATGGAGTTTTGAAAGTTATCTAATAATAAAAGAAAGTCCATAGTGCCAATATCAAATTTTTTTATCATTAATGACAAAGGACTGATATCTTTAAAAGGCATAATAAGTGAATCTCCATTTATAACTATAGTAGGTTTGGTATTATATTTATCTACAATATTTTTAATTGCACCTCCTGTTTCTAATATTTCTTTTTCTTTTATTACTATAATTTCCATAGATTTATTTAATGTCTTATATTTTTCTATATATTTTTCAATTTTTACGGAAAGATAATGGACATTGATAAAACATTTTTTAATTTTATTTTTTTTAAGCTCTTCTAAAATATAATAAATAATAGGCTGGTTATTTAACTTTACTAGAGGTTTAGGGGTAGTAAGGGTTAGAGGACGCATCCTTGCTCCAAATCCAGCAGCAAGAATAATAGCTTGGTCAATTTTTAGTTTTTTATACATTTTAATACTTAATATAAATATAGTTTATTTTTAGGAATGTAGGTTTCTATCCATTGTAAAACTTCTTCTAGTTTCGCATCATTAGCAGATTTTAAAAATAGGTTCATAGCTTTATTTACTAGCTTAAGATAATTTTTTTTATTATCTCTTTTAGCAAGTCTAATGAATATACCAACAATTTTTGCATTTCTTTGCGCAGTTAATACTTTATAGTTTTGATAAAATTGTTTCTCATCTTTAATATTTTTTATTTTAATAAATTCTTGAATAGCTACTTTTTTTATCTCTTCTGAAACATTTCTTCGTACATCTTCTAATAAAGATGATATATCATATGTTTCGTGACCAATTAAAGCATCTTGAAAATCAATTAAGCCTATTCTTTTAATATTTTTTCTTTCTGGCAACCAAAAAAGATTATCAGCATGAAAATCTCTTAATACTAGCTTATTATTACCTCTCTTTAATTCATTTAGTGGTTTTTCCCAAGCTTTTTCCCATTTTTGTAATGCTATATTATCTATTGTTATTTCTTTTTCTTTAAAAAACCACTCTGTAAAAATACTTAATTCTGCAAATAAATATTTATTACTATATACTGGTATGGCTTTAGGATTCATATTTTTATGAATTTCTGCTAAACATTGGACTGCATTGATATATAATAGTTCTTCGGAAATATTTTTCTTAATTGCTTTGTTAAAAGTTAATTTTCCAAAATCTTCTATGATAAATAAACCATTTTTATGGTCGCTTTTAAAAATCTTTGGAGCGGATAAGCCAATATTATTTAAATACCCTGAAATTTCTATAAAGCCATAGTTATTATTATCTTTGGGTTGTGAATCCATTAGTAAAGTATTCTTATTATTTTTAATTCTAAAATAACTTCTATTGGATGCATCTTGCTTAATAGGATCAAGTAATAGGGGGTTTATATCATTAGCTTTTAAGAAGTCTTTAATTTTTTTATTATCCATTATCTCTATCATCTAAAGAAATTGAAACTCTTTAATGCCTTCTAGAAGGTCTTGATTAGCATTAATTTCTGCTGACCTTGCATTATTACTAAGGTCTTTAAGTACAATCTCAATTCTCTTTTTAGGTAGCAAATATTCAATTATCTCCGGCCATTCAATTATAATAATGCCATTATTTAAAGCATCTTCTAAACTTAAGTTCCATACATCTCCTGGTTGTTTTAACCTATACATATCATAATGCCATATTATATTATCTTCATATTCGTACGTTAATAACAAAGGAAATGTTGGGCTTAAGACTTTATTACTATTAGTGAGGTACTTTATAAAAGACCGCGCCAATGTAGTTTTTCCAGTACCTAAATCACCTTTTAAGCAAATTATTTCATTTTTTTTTGCAAGTTGAGCAATTTTTTTACCTAATTTTATTGTATCTTCGACATTACTCAATAATACTTTCATTAATTATATTAATACCTATAATGATTAGGTTTAAAAGGCCCTTCAACATTTAACTTAAGGTATTCTGCTTGCTTACTATTTAATTTAGTAAGTTCTGCACCAACTTTATTTAAATGAAGATAAGCAACTTTTTCATCTAATTCTTTAGGTAAAGTATAAACCTTATTTTCATAATTTTCATAATTGTCCCATAGCTCAATTTGTGCTAATACTTGATTCGTAAAAGATGCACTCATAACAAAACTTGGATGACCTGTTGCACAACCTAAATTTACTAACCTGCCTTCAGCCAGCACAATTATTTTTTTTCCATCAGGAAAAGTTACTTGATCTACTTGTGGCTTAACTTCTTCCCATTGAAAATTTTTTAAAGCAGCAATTTCTATTTCTGAGTCAAAATGCCCAATATTACATACAATAGCCCTATCTTTCATGTCGCGCATATGATCAATATTGATTACATCACAGTTTCCTGTAGCCGTTACAAAAATATCTCCATATTTTGCTGCATTATCCATTGTTACTACCTCATACCCTTCCATAGAGGCCTGTAAAGCACATATTGGATCTATTTCTGTAATTATTACTCTTGCGCCTGCATTTCTAAGGGATGCTGCTGATCCTTTTCCAACATCACCATAGCCCGCAACTACAGCAACTTTTCCAGACATCATAACATCAGTAGCTCTTCTGATTCCATCTACTAAACTCTCGCGACAGCCGTATAAATTATCAAACTTAGATTTAGTTACAGAGTCATTTACGTTAATGGCAGGAACTAAAAGTGTATTATCTTTTTCCATTTCATATAGTCTGTGAACTCCAGTAGTAGTTTCCTCGCTTAGACCTTTTACATCCTTTAACATTTCTGGATATTTATCATGCATTAATTTTGTTAAGTCGCCTCCATCATCTAATATTAGATTTGGTTTCCAGTTATTAGGTCCAGTAATAGTTTGTTCAATACAATCCCAGAATTCTTCTTCAGTTAAACCTTTCCAAGCAAATACAGGTATATTTTTTGCAGCCATGGCAGCTGCAGCGTGGTCTTGAGTAGAAAAAATATTACACGATGACCATCTTACTTCAGCGCCTAAATCAATTAATGTTTCTATTAGTACAGCTGTTTGTATAGTCATATGAAGACATCCAACAATTCTAGCATTTTTCAGAGGCTTATTATTAGCATATTCATCTCTTAATGACATTAAACCTGGCATTTCTGTTTCAGCTATCTCTATTTCTTTTCTACCCCATTCTGCCAGCGAGATGTCTGCTATTTTATAATCATTGAAATTAGACATATTTATTCCTTTTATTAATTTATAATTTAGTTGTTAATATAGCATATATAGTTTCTTTATCTAATGATGCACGTAAATTCTTTAAATTCTTTTTATTAGCAAATAGCCGCGAAAGAAAAGCTAATATATTTAAATGTGTAGGATGATGGTTTTTTGTCGAAATAAGTGTGAATATAATATCTACGGGCTCATTATCAATAGAATTAAAGCTAATAGATTTATTAAGTTTTATAAATATGCCAAACATATTATTAATTTCATCTATCTTAATATTTGGAATAGCTACTCCTCGTCCTATTCCGCTGTTCTCTTCACCTTCTTTGTCTAAAAGCGCTGAAAGGAATCTTGATTTAGGTATATTAATATTTTTACTGCATATATCAGCAATTTTTGTGAATAATTGTTTTTTGTGATTAATATTATGTAAATTTAAAATGTTAGAAGTCGATAAAATATCTGTTATATTAATACTTCTATTATCTTTTTCATTCTTTAACATTCTGGTCTCCATATACTTCAAAAAGATTCGCAAATAAAAATTTAGTAGAGGATCAGCATATTATTAAATTTTTATATATTATACAATTATTAAAATTTTTTTGATCGCACCAAAGAGCTAGGAATGTTTAAACTTTCTCTATATTTATTCACAGTTCTTCGTGATATCATAATATCTTCTTTTTTTAATAAATTTACAATTTTTTGATCACTTAAGATAATATCTAATTGTTCTTCGGAGGTTATTAACTTCTTTATCTTAGCCTTGATTGATATAGAAGAACTATTTTTAACATTCAATTTATCCTTAGTCTTACTTGTGAAAAAAAAACTTAAAGGTATCGTTTTATTATTAAATTTAATATATTTATTCTTAACTGTTCTACTTATTGTGCTCTCATTCATTAAAACCTTTTTACTAATTTGATTATGTGTTAATGGTAAAATGCTTTCTGCACCATGCAGAAAAAACATTTTTTGAAATTCTAAAACAGCTTTTGATACTAATAACATAGTCTCATTTCTTCTATTTAAATTGTTTTGAATCATTTTGCCATGTGCAATTTGCTCTTGAATATATGTCTTCATTTCTTTGTTTGATAAATGCTTTTGTTTAACTTTCATTTGATTTACATATTTTTTGTTTATAAATACTTGATGATGATTTTTATTATATAAATTTATATTTATTTTACGTCCATCCATAGTAACTAATATATCAGGTATTACTGCTTCAATTTTTTCTACTTCTAATCCTTCTAAAGGCCTTGGTTTTAGAGATTTTATATTTTTAATCATATGCATAATTTGTTTCATATCTACTTCACATTGCACAGCCAGTTTATTAAAGTTTCCAGATGCTAAATCTTTTAAATTTTGTAAAAGTATTTCATATTTATAATTAAAAATACCTTTTTTTTGCAATTGAAAAGATAAATGCTCTGCTATAGAATTAGAAAATATTCCTATAGGATCTAATAATTTTAGCTTGAGCAATACTTCATTTGATTTTATTTTTGATGTTTTCCCTAATTGAGCCGCTTCGCTAGGCGTTATTCTGCAAAAACCAAAATTATCAAGGTTCTCTATATAAATCTCGATAAGCACTTCTTCTTCTCTATCTGTAGCTATTAAAGAACTTTGTTGATATAACCATTCTTTTATATTGTAATTGTTTTTTTGATTATCAATATTTGGATCTTTAATTGATTTATAAGAACTTTTAGAACTAAGTAAAAAAGGATTTTTTTCTATTGCTTGCCTAATAAAATTATCTATTTCATTAGAAGACATTTGTAGGACGTTTATAGCATTAATTATATTACTATTGATTTTTTGATTAATTGTGATTTTAGGTTTTTGATAAAAATTTTGTTTTAGCATTTTTTAATATAGTTAAAGGTTAAATTTCTTACCTAAATAAACTCTTCTTACATTCTCATCTTCTATAATGTCATGAGGACTACCATGCATTAGTACTTTACCTTCATGTATAATATATGCTTTATCTATGAGTTCTAAAGTTTCTTTTACATTATGATCTGTAATTAATACTCCAACACCTCTGTCCTTAATATGCTTTATTAATTCTCTGATTTCCTCAATTGCTATAGGATCTATTCCTGCTAATGGTTCATCTAAAAGTATAAAAGATGGTTGAGATGCTAAAGCTCTAGCAATTTCTACTTTTCTTCTTTCTCCACCAGATAATGCTAAGCTAGATGTTCGCCTTAGATGAGTTAATGAAAATTCTGCCAATAATTCATCCAACTGTATCTCTCTTTCAGTTCTATCTGAAATATGTAAGGCTAATATTGCTCTAATATTTTGCTCCACAGTCATACCTCTAAAAATAGATATTTCTTGAGGTAAGTATCCTATTCCTGCTCTTGCTCTTTTATAAATAGGCATTTTTGTTATATCTTTATTATTTAATAAAACTTTCCCATAATCAGGAGTAATCAAACCACTTATCATATAAAAGCATGTGGTTTTTCCTGCGCCATTTGGACCTAGTAATCCTACAGCTTCTCCTCTTTGAATTTGAAGTGAAACACTTCTTACGACTGGTCTTTTTTGAAAAGATTTGCCTAGGTTTGTTACCACTAGTCCATTATTTTTTATAATTAATTTTGGATTATTGTTTTCTATCATTCTATATCTTCATCATTTGTCTTTGGAAGAAATCGCATTTTCACTTTCTTAGAATCGTTTTTACTGCTTATTTGACTTATGCCTGTATTAAGATTCATTTCAAGTAGTTCACCTTTCATAAGGTTATCATTTTTCATAAGAGTCACTTCATCTTCAATAATAATATTATTTTTAATAAAGTCATAGGTTGCAAGTTTACCAGTTGCTATTTCATCCATATTAGTAAATATAACATTACCCTCTGCTTTAATTAAAATTATTTCGTTAGTGTCATTATTTTTTTCTAAATACACAATTAGCTTATCAGCTTGCATCTTTCTTTTACCTTGTACGGCAGCAGCATTTCCAATTGCATATGCGATTCTTTCATTATCATCCCATTGCATCTCATCAGACGTAATATCAACAGGAATTATTTCCTCTGCATATACAATTATTATAGAACAAATATAAATTGATATTATCTTTAAATAAACTGCCATATATTTCATTGAGCTATTCCTTTATTATTGTATAAAGAAAGTTTTGGGTTGCCTGTCAAGTTGATAATAGAACTTTTTAAATTATAACTAAATCCTTTTCCTTTTAATATTCCCCATTGCCCATCTAAGGTAACTTCATCTTCACCATTTATTATATTATTTTTATAATTATATATTATACTATCAGTAAACAATTTTGTGCCATCCGAAGATATTATTTCTACATTTTCTATTAATTTTAATATTCCTTTATTACTATTTAATATACCTTTTATAGAGTAAAAATAAATATTTCTTTTGTTAGACAATTTATATTGTCCCTTTGGATTTTTTAAAATTATAATATTAGGGTTTTCAACACTTTTTTTTGCTAGGAACGCTTCTATGGTTATAGGTTCATTAGATTTATTTTGGATCAGAAGCTTGGGACTCAATAAAGTATCAGGTTGAAATAAATATTCCGCTTTATTTATACTTAATAATTCAACATCAGGTATTTTTTTGCTCCATTTGTAAATTATTAATATAGAAAATATTAATAATAATAAAAAAATTATTTTTAATATAGGTTTATAAATACTTTTTTTATTAAGATTTTGTACATCATTATTTTGAATATTTTTGTGCCAAGTATTATGAAATGTTCTATTTTCTGTTTTCATATTTACCCAGTTTTAATACAGTCGTGTATATGAATGATACCCTCTGGTATTTTAGAATTATTCTTAACAACAAATACAGCAGTAATCTTATTTTTATTCATGATATTAACAGTATTTTTAATATTTATCTTAGACTCTATAGTGATAGGATTTTTAGTCATAATTTTATCTATTGGTAGATCTAAAAAGTTTTTCGCAATATTCCTTCTTAGGTCCCCATCTGTAACTATACCTATTAAAACATTTTTATTATTAGTTATACCTACACATCCAAAACCGAAAGATGTCATTTTTAATAAAACTTCTCGCATTGTATGATTATTTTTAATTAAAGGTATTTTATCTTTTTTATGCATTATATCTTTTACTAAAAGAAGGCTCTTTCCCAACATTCCTCCAGGATGAAACTTTTTAAAGCTTTCTTGCTTAAACTTTCTTTTATTCATCAATGCTACAGCGATAGCATCACCTAATACAAGCATCATTGTGGTGGAAGTAGTAGGAGCTAAATTTAAGGGACATGCCTCTGTAATATCAGGAATTAGACAGGTAACATCAGAATTTCTTGCCAAGAAACTATTTTTCTTAGCTGTAATAGATATTAATTTTATTTTGTTTGTTTTTGCAAAATTAATGATCGGAAACATTTCTTTTGTTTCGCCTGATTTGGACAATGCTATTAAAACATCTTTATCTTGAATTGTGCCAAGGTCCCCATGATTTGCTTCAGCACAATTAATATATTGTGATGGAGATCCAGTTGAAGAAAAAGTTGCAGTTAACTTTAAGCCTATATAGCCACTTTTTCCTATTCCAGTTATGATAATTTTACCTTTATTTTTATATAATAAATTTACAGCTTTTATAACAGTTGTATCAATTAATTTTTCTAATTTTGTCAAGGCAAGTTTTTGTATCTTAATATTGTTTTTTATTAAACCTATTTCTTTTGATTGCAACAATTTTTAGCTCCTGATCTTGTATATATTATTTAATGAGAAAAAATATCAGGTTCATGCCATCCATTTAAATCTAAGTAAGCCCTCGTACCTATAAATTTAAAAAGTGTTTCCGCTAATTCTTGTCTATTTTCTCTTTCTAAAATAATGTCTAATTCATATTTAATTTTATGTAGGTATAAAACATCTGAAGCTGCATACTTTAACTGTTCATGGCTTAAATCTTCATTTCCCCAATCAGAACTTTGTTTTTGCTTTGATATATCAATATTGATTAGCTCCTTACATAGTTCTTTTAGACCATGCCTATCTGTATAAGTTCGGATTAATTTTGAAGCAATTTTAGTGCAGTAAATATTTTTACAGAATATTCCCATATGTTTTTGAATTGCGGCAAGGTCAAAACGAGCGAAATGAAATATTTTTTTTATTTTATCGTCCATTAATACTTTTGATAAATTAGGATAGAGAGTATTTTTTTTTATTTGTACTAGGTGAGCAAAATCATCACCATCTGATATTTGCACTAAACATAGTCTGTCCCTTCTAAAATCTAAACCCATCGTTTCAGTATCAATTGCTATACAATTAGAAAATTTTAAATCTAAAGGTAAGTCATTTTTATAAAAGGTATATTTATTCTCTTTCATTGATTCTCCAATTTTTTCTAAATTTTATAGCATCTTTTAAAATTTACCTAATCAATTTAGAAATCATTCATCATATGTTAATATATTCATAATATTTTTTGATTTTCTAATTTTACTTGTCCATCTGTATCTTTTATGTATATAAAATCAACATATTTATACAATATATTTATAAAGGTTTTTTTTTGAATATTCATAACAATTCAAATTCCACCGTGGTTATTTTTGGTGCGTCGGGTTTTTTAGGTAGGTATATAGTTTCTATACTATTACAAGATAATTACCTAATAAAAGTGTTTGTTAGAAAACCTGATGAAGCAAAACACTTAACTTTGATGGGAAAGTTAGGACAAGTAGAAATATATCAGGGCAATATAAATGATAAAAAGAGTGTTCAAAATATTGTCGATGGTGCTAATAAAGTTATAAATTTAGTGGGCATCCTAGAAGAGAAAAGTCAACAAAAATTTAATAAGACCCATGTGGAAGGTGCATCTAATATAGCTGAGGCTTGTTTAAAGCATAAGGCTGAAAGTTTTATTCATATTTCTGCTTTAGGCCTCTATGATGGCACGCATTCAAAATATGCGAACAGTAAACTAGTAGCAGAAAAAAAAATAAAAAAAATATTTAAAAAAGCAATTATTTTAAGACCCAGCGTAATATTTGGTCCAGAAGATAATTTTACTAATAAGTTTGCTAGAATGGCCTCAATTTCTCCATTTATTCCATTAATAAATAAAGGTTTAACTAAATTTCAGCCAGTGTATGTAAAAGATGTGGCTAAGGCTGTTTATGTTGTCATTAATAACAATAAATATAGTGGTCAAACATATAGTTTAGGAGGACCAGAGGTTATTAGTTTTAAAGAAATTATAGATTTTATTTTATTAAAAATTAGTAAAAAAAGAATTTATATACCTTTATCTTTTCCTCAAATAAAGTTAATGGCGATTTTGTTCTCTATTTTGCCCAATGCTCCTATCACCTTAGATCAAGTCAAACTCTTAGAAAAAGACAATATCGTTTTAAAAAAAGAAAAAGGTTTTAAAGAATTAGGTATTAAGCCTGAATCCATATACTTATCAGCTGAGCAATATTTAAATAGATATATATCTAGGTATTGATAATAGTTAATATCGTCAGTCCTAAAAGTATTCGATATAAAATAAATGGTGCAAAATTTTTAGTTTTAAGCCATTTCATTAGAAAAATAATAGATAAATAAGCAAATATAAAAGACATAATACAAGTTATTAATATATATAGGTAGTTAGTAATATTTAATTCATTATTTATTAACCATATTGACTCTAATGTAACAGCACCAACAATAACTGGTATGCTTGTATACAGGCCTAATTTTGCAGCTTCAATTCTTTGAATATTAAGTATTCTTGCAGCAGTTATTATTGTTCCAGATCTTGATGCGCCTGGTATAAGAGCAAAAACTTGTAAAATGCCAATAAATAAACATTCTAAAAATGAGAGCGAAGAAATTTTTTTTTTTTTAATTTTAAATTTGTCAGATATAAAGAGTAATATGGCTCCTATAATACTAGACCATGCAATCACGTTTAGAGTTAATAGTTTATCATCAAAATTTTTAAAAATAAATAATCCTACCAAAATTATAGGAACAGTAATTACTATTACATTTTTTAAAGTTTTAATATTTTTGTTTTGGAAGTAATTTTCTAATTTAAAAATTGATCTAATAATATTAGCAATATCATCTTTTAAATAAAGAAGGACTGCAAATAATGACCCTAAATGAGCGGCTATTGCCATAGTTCTTCCTGGGATAGGCCAGTTTAAAATTTTTTCTAAAATCAATAAATGTGCAGAAGAAGATATAGGCAGAAATTCTGTAATGCCTTGAACTAGAGAATATAAAATGATTTCCCAAAATAACATAATATTGCCTTGTCAATTATTTTAATTTTGTTTTAAATACTTAATATTAAATACTCTATACTTATTGTATAAAACTTAGTAATGGAATCTTATTTAAATGAATATACTTTATCATTTACCTTTTGCAGCAAATAGTCGGATTGTCAGAATGGCTCTTTCCGAAAAAAAAATTGATGTAAAATTAATAGTTGAGCCTATATGGGAAAGACGAGATAGTTTTTTATCGCTTAATCCAGAAGGCCAAGTTCCTGTTTTATTACATAATCAAAATCTAACATTATCTGGTGCACCTGTTATAATTGAATGGTTAGAGGATGTATCATCAGATAATAGCCTCATAGGAAATGATATAATTTTTAGAGCTGAGGCAAGAAGGATAATGTTTTGGTTTAATAGTAAATTTTCATCAGAGGTAGAATCGTCAATAGTATATGAAAAAATTATGAAGGCTTTTATGGGTAAAGGCAATCCTGATGCAAGTATCCTTAGAGTAGGAAGAAAAAATTTAATAACTCATATGAAATATATAGACTGGTTAAGCAAAAATAGAGATTGGCTAGCAGGTAAATCATTTAGTGTGGCAGATATTTCTGCATCAGCTAATTTATCTATTTTAGATTATTTGGGGGAAATTCAATGGAGAGATTATGCTTATGCAAAGGAATGGTATGCAAGAGTAAAGTCGCGTCCATCTTTTAGAGGTATACTTTTAGATAAAATTCCAGGGCTTCTGCCTCCAAAATATTATTCAGACCTCGATTTTTAAATTAATTATTGTAGTATATATATATATTCTAGGAGAATAAAATATGGGATCCTTTTCAAGTCTAATTGAGCTTAGTGTAGAGTTTTTTAAATATATACTTAATTCGTATATTTTATTTCCAATAGGCCTTGATTGGATAGTGTACAATATCTTATATCACCTTTTAATAGTGTTAATAATAACTGCAATTTTTTCATTAATATTTAATAAACTTATTATTGTCTTTATAAGAAGCAGATTAAATAAATTAAGTTTTGATATAGGTCAGCAATTATTAGAAAAAAAAGTTTTAATTCCAATAGGCTGGGCAATACCTATAATTATATTTGAGGCAGGGTTAGGTAGTTATTCTCCTGACGAGGGTATTATCTCACGTTTAACTAAATCGTTGATAATCTTAGTCTTTATTATATCTTTTACTAGGTTTTTAGCTGCAATTTCTGAAATCCTTAAGGGCAACAAGGCTTTTGCAGGTACTCCTATTCAAAGTTATATGCAGCTTTTAAAATTAATTATATACTTATTTGGTTTAATTATAATAGTCTGTACTTTGTCAAATACCTCTCCTTGGACAATTATCTCAGGACTAGGCGCCCTAACTGCTGTTATTTTATTGGTTTTTAAAGATACTATATTAGGTCTTGTTGCATCTATTCAAGTTTTTGGTTCTGATACTATAAGAGAAGGAGATTGGGTTACTATTCCTTCACTAGACATAGATGGTGACTGTATAGAAGTAGGTTTGCATACTGTAACGGTAAGGTCTTGGGATAAGGCGCTGATTACATTTCCAAGCGCAAAATTATTAGAGCACCCTTTTAAGAATTGGAGGGGTATGGAGGAATCTGGAGGTAGAAGAATTAAACGTTCTATAAATATTGATCAAAGCTCAGTTAGTTTTATTGACCCTGCATTAAAGGAAAAATTAGAAAAATTTAAGTTATTATCTGGACATTTTTTAGAAAAAGAAAAAGAAATTGAGGATGCTAATAGTCTGTTGGAAGGAGATAAGATTAATCATAGAAGGTTAACGAATATTGGAGTATTTAGAGCCTATATATTAGAATACCTTAAAAATCATCATGAAATAAATAATGATCTTACCATGATGGTTAGACAATTATCACCTACCAGTATGGGGATTCCTTTAGAAGTTTATGCTTTCACTTCTTCAGTAGAATGGACAGAGTATGAATCTGTTCAATCTGACATTTTTGATCATTTATTAGCCATAGTCTCTAATTTTGAACTTAAATTAACTCAAGCTCCATCAGGTAGCGATATAAAAAGTTTAGGTTATAATATTCATCAAAATAGTAAAAATATTAATGAAAAACTTACACGAAAAGATTAAATCAAAAGCTTTAGAGTTAGAATTCGATGCTATAGGTTTTTGTGAAGCGGATTTACCAGAGAGCGTGACTAAGCATCTTCATGAATTTATAGATAAAGGTAGACATGGGTCAATGAAATGGCTCGCTGAAACTTCTCATAGAAGAAGTCAGCCTAGAAATATGTGGCAATCGGCTATGACTGCTATAGTTTTGGGTTGTAACTATGGACCGGAATATGATCCATTAAAAGCATTAAATAACAAAAATATAGGGAATATTAGTGTTTATGCCCAAAATAAAGATTACCATAAATGGGTTAAGGGGAGATTAAAAAACCTTGCTGGATGGCTAGTTTCTAAAACAAAAGGGCAGGTTAAAGTATTTGTAGATACTGCACCATTAATGGAAAAACCTCTTGCAGAAATTTCAAAAATAGGCTGGGTAGGAAAACACACTAATTTAGTTAGTCGAGATTTTGGCAGTTGGTTATTTCTTGGAGTAATACTATTAGACTTAAATATCATTGAAGAAAAGAATAAAATTCAGAAGAGTAATTGTGGTACTTGTTCTCAATGTATAGATATTTGTCCAACTAATGCATTTGTAGCTCCATACAAATTGGATGCAAATAAATGTATATCCTATTTAACCATAGAGCATAAAACACATATACCTAGAGAGTATAGGTCTTTAATGGGCAATAGAATATATGGTTGCGATGATTGTTTAGCTGTTTGCCCATGGAATAAATATGCAAAAATATCAAATAATATGTCTTTTTTGCCTAGAGAAGACCTTAAAAAACCATCATTAGAAAGTTTATCTATTTTATCTGATAAAGATTTCAGAGTATATTTTTCTGGTTCTCCAATTAAAAGAATAGGCAGGGATCAATTTATACGTAATGTATTAATAGCAATGGGAAACTCTTCTAATAAACTCTTAGTAAAACATATAATTGATTTACTGGGAGATAGTTCCCCAATAGTCCGGCTATCAGCTATTTGGGCTTTAGGCCAATTATGTCAAGAATCATTTTTTATTGAAATGAATAAGCGCGTTAATGAGGAAAAAGATAAAGAAGTAATAAGTGAATGGCTAGAGACGAAAAAAGAGATAAATCATTGAGTTATTTATGAGTAATATTGAAAAAAAAATAGCTATTTTAGGTTTAGGAAATATTTCATATGAGCTTTGTTCTAGCCTTATAAGAAAAGGATTTAAAGTTTTTGGAACCACTAATAATCCTGAAAGAAAGTCTCAGCTACAAAAATTAGGAGTAAAAGTTTTTAAACGTAATAAAACCTTACAATGTATATCAAATTCCACTAAATTAATTATAACATCTCCACCAGATTTACGAGGCTGCCCCGTAATTAGAGATTATTTTAGAGAAATTGTAAATTCAGAAATAAAATGGATTGGGTATTTATCTAGTACATCTGTTTATGGCGATTATCATGGACAAAATGTAAATGAAGATAGTGATTTAAAATTTTCAAACTCAACAGCAAAGTCTAGGCGTAGAGGAGAACAAGATTTACTAGATTTTGGTAATAAGTATTCTATTCCAATAGAAATATTTAGAGTTTCTGGAATATATGGCCAGCATAGAAATATTATAAAACAAATACTTCATAATAAAATAAATCCAATATTTAAAGAAAATCATTTTTTTAATAGAATTCATGAAAAAGATATTGCTAGAGTACTATCTGAAGCCTCTGATTCAAAAATAAATTCAGGTATTATCAATTTATCAGATAGCTTGCCTGCTTCTCAATTAGAAGTAATTAAATATGCAGCAAAAATTATGAAAATTAACCTTCCTAAATATAAAAATTATAAAGAAATCTATAATGATATGCCGGATACAATGAAAAGATTTTGGGAAAATAATAGACGAGTTGATAATAGTTTATTAATAGAACGCTATGGAGAATTAATATTCCCGAGCTACAAAGAGGGACTTAACTATATATATAATAATTACTTATTTAATTCATCAAATAAAGATTGAGCAGTATATATAATTGTTTTTAATTGTTTATTATTAGAAAGTCGATGATCTCCATTTTTTATTATTATTAATTCAGCATCTAAACTCTTGCATTTATTAAAAATTTTTAGACTTTCTTTCCAGCTAACTGCTTCATCTTTTTTTCCATGTATAAGTCTTAGGGGGCAATCTATATCCAATGTTTTAGAATTTAATATTAAATTTTTATTACCTGAATCTATATTTTTTTTAGTTATAGTATATCCGTTCTCATCATACTCTGACGGAATGTAAGTAAAACCATTCTTAATTAGCTCTTCTTTTTTTTTATATCCTAAACCCTCTTGCCATAAACGTTTAGTGAAGTCTGGAGCTGCCGCGATAGTAATGATGCCTTTTATTTTATTTTTATTTAGTAAGGCTACTTTAATGGATATCCAGCCGCCCATACTAGACCCAATTAGTATTTGGGGACCAGAAGTAATATTATTTAAAATTTCATTAGAATCTTCAATCCATTCTTTAATACTAGTATCAATAAATTTTTCAGAAGATTTTCCATGGCCAGAATAATCAAATAGCGTGCATTGAATTTTATTTTTTTTACACCAATCATAAATTTTTATCGCTTTAGTACCTAGCATATCTGAATTAAAGCCAGGAAAAAATAAAAAACCTATTTTTGATTTTCCTTTATAATGCTTATAGGCTAGTTTCCTTTTATATTTTGTAAGTAATGTTTTATGCACTAAAGTATATCCATAATAAAAAATTAACATGTAGCCTTAATTAAATTATTTTAAAGAATTTTTATGAATTTAGATATTAAAAATTATTCAGTATTACAAGTTTTGCCTCACTTAAATAGTGGAGGGTTAGTTTCAGGAGCAATTGAGGTTTCAGAAGCTTTACAAAAAAGTGGAATGAGATCGTTTGTAGCTTCAGAAGGTGGAAGAAGAGAAAGGGAAATAATTAGGACAGGTGGAAAAGTTTTTAATTTTTCTTTGGGAAGCAAAAATCCTTTAATAATTTTTTTGAATATTTATAAATTATCAAGAATAATAAAAAAATATAAAATAAATATTATTCATGCAAGAAGTAGAGCTCCTGCTTGGAGCGCTTACTTTGCAGCAAAAAAAATGGGAATACCTTTTGTTACTACTTTTCATGGAACTTATTCAATCCAAAATAATTTAAAGAAGAAATATAATAGTATTATGGTTAAAGCTGACAAAGTAATAGCAATCAGCAGCTTTATTAATAAGCATATCCTATCTAATTATAAGATAGATCAAGAAAAAATTGTGACTATTCATAGAGGTATTAATATAGAAAAATATGACTATTTAAAAGTTTCTAATGAAAGACTAATTGCTTTTTCAAAAAAATTTAATATCCCCGAAGATTCTTTTGTAATATTATTGCCAGGAAGAATTACAAGGTGGAAAGGCCATATTCTTCTCATTGAAGCTATTTCTAAGTTACAAAGACCTGATATTATATGCTTATTTGTAGGAGACCTTCAAGGAAGAAATAAATATTTTGCAGAGTTAAATAAGACTATAGATAAGTTTAAACTAAAAAATAATTTTAGAATAATTTCTAACCAGAGTGACATGGCGGTGATATACAAATTGTCTAATGTAGTAGTTTCAGCATCTTTAGAGCCGGAAGCTTTTGGTAGAGTAGTAGCAGAAGCGCAAGCAATGGGCAGACCTACTGTTGCAGTGAATCATGGAGGAGGGCCTGAGATAATTATAGATGGTGTAACAGGCTGGTTATTTAGACCAGGAGATGCTAATGATCTAGCAGAAAAAATTAATAAAGCACTTAATTTAAATATAGATGACAGAAAAAAAATGTCAGTGAAAGCAATTGAAAGAACTAAATTAAATTTTAATAATGAAATGATGTGTGCAAAAAAATTAAATATATATGCAGAACTTGTAAATAAGTAGTACTTAATATGAAAAATAATATTCTTGTTATAAAACATGGTGCTTTTGGTGATGTTATTCTGGCAGGTGCAGCTATGCAAGCAATAAGAAATTATCATAAAAATGATTATATAACTTGTCTCACAACAGAACACTTCAGAAACATTTTAGAAGAATCCCCTTGGTTTGATAAGGTCGTGTCAGATTTAAAACCAAGGTGGAATAACATAAAAGGATGGCAAAATTTAAAGTTAATGTTTCGTAAATACAATTTCACGACAGTTTATGACCTACAAACATCTTACAGGTCTAATTTATATTTTTTTATTTTCTTTTTTACTAAAAATATTAAGTGGTGTGGAATTGCATACGGAAGTAGTCACCGGCATAAGAGTCTTAATAGAAAATTTATGCATACAATAGATAGGCAAAAAGCCCAATTAAAACTGGCTAATATTGAATATAATCACCTACCTAATTGGAAATGGTTAGCTAAAAATTATAAGAATAATAGTATTGTCCCAGACAATAAATTTATTATTTTAGTTACTGGCGCAGCTCAACATAGATTAAATAAAAGATGGCCAAAATCTAACTATGCATCATTAATAGAAAATTTTTCCAAAATAGACATGCAATGTGTTCTGATTGGTGGAAAAGATGAGTTTGATAATATAAAACATATTATTAGTCTTGTAGATAAAAATATAAAGAAAACGCCTCTTAATTATGCAGGCATGACTTCATATAAAGATATAGTATACCTAAGCGCTTATGCACAATCTGCAATAGGAAATGATACTGGACCGATACATCTAATAGCGACTACAGGGTTATCTACTATGGTATTATTTGGATTCGCTTCTAAACCTTCACTTTGTGCGCCTAAAGGTAAAAATGTTATAATACTAAATAAAGGCTCTATTAAAGATATAAGTATAGATTTAGTATTTAATACAATTAAAAATTTATGAATAGATTGAAATATATAGAATATAATATATAGATTGATTAAATATAGTTTAATTCATATTTGTATTTTATGTTTAAATATGTAATTTTCAAATTTTATAAAATTAATAACTAACTAAATAGGAGTAAGAAGCATAGCAAAAAAAACTTTTAAAAACAATCAAATGTCTGAAGATTTACATAAGATTAATGATCAGATTACTGCAGACCCAATTAGAGTTATAGATAGTGAAGGAATTATGCTCGGAATACTCTCGCTTAAAGAAGGTATAGAAAAAGCCGAAGAAGTAGGGTTAGATCTTGTAGAGGTCTCACCTAATGCCAAGCCGCCGGTATGTAAAATTATTGAGTATGGAAAATTTAAGTACGCAGCTCAAAAAAAAGCAGCAGAAGCTCGAAAGAAACAAAAAACAGTTGAAGTAAAAGAAATAAAGTTTAGACCAAATATTGACACTAATGATTATGAAATTAAAATGAGAAGTGTGAGAAAGTTTATAAGAGGAGGAGATAAAGTAAAAATTACAATGAGGTTTAGAGGCAGAGAAATGAATCACCAGGATATAGGAGTAAAAGTTTTAAGACGTATTAGAGAAGATTTGGACATATTAGTAAAAATAGAACAGTTTCCTAAATTAGAAGGAAGGCAAATGGTGCAAATTTTTGCTCCTAATTTATCAGAAAAAGCTGATTCTATGAGACAAAATGAGGTAACAACTGATAAGTAGTACAATGTTTTAATAAGATTTTTTGTTTTTAGGGCTTGCAAATAGTGCCATAGAGAGATATAGAGAACTTTATTTATTGCATAGAATATATTTAAAATATTAAGGAATACATAGATGCCTAAAATTAAGACTAAAAGTGGCGCTAAAAAACGTTTTAGTTTAACTAGCTCTGGTAAAGTAAAAATGGGACAGGCTGGTAAAAGACATGGTATGATAAAAAGAACAGCAAAATTTATTAGAAATGCTAGAGGCTCTACTATAATGGTTGATGCAGATGCTAAAATAATAAAAAAGAATTTTTTAAGAAATAGTTTATAAAAAGCTATTATAAGAAGAGGAAATATTATGTCTCGTGTAAAACGTGGAGTTACTGCTCATAGTAGACATCTGAAAGTAATTAAAGCTGCAAAAGGTTCAAGAGGTAGACAGAAGAATACTTTCCGTGCGGCCATACAAAGAGTAGAAAAAAATGGTCAGTATGCTTACAGAGACAGAAAAGCTAAAAAAAGATCCTTTAGAGGTTTGTGGATACAAAGAATAAATGCTGCAGCTAGAGAATTAGGAATGACTTATGGGGTTTTAATTAACAAATTAAATATTGCAGGTTTTGATATTAATAGAAAAATGTTAGCAGATCTTGCTGTGAGAGAACCTGATTCTTTTAAATCTATAGTAGAAAAAGTAAAAAGTACTTAAATAATAAAAGTATATTTTTTTCTTTATATAACCTTTAATTATAATTAGTTTATACTATGTAATTTTTTTTAATTAGATAATGAAGGTTATTATGCCAAATATTAAAGATTTAGAAAAGAATGTTTTAATAGATATCTCCAAAGCTAAATCTTTTCAGGACTTGCAAATAATTAAAGTAAGAGAATTAGGAAAAAAGGGACAAATTTCCATATTAATGAAGTCTTTATCTTCTGTAAGTTATGAAGAAAAAAAATCTTTAGGAAAAGCTTATAACGAACTTCGTTTAAAAGTATTAGATGCATTTCATGTTAAAGAGCAACAACTTAAAGAAATAGAAGTTACTAATAGAATAAATAATGAAAATTTAGATATTACACTTCCTATCAGACCTGGTAATAATGATGATGAAGGAAAAATACATCCAATCAGTAGAACTATTGATGCAATAATAGATATATTTGCAAATTTTGGTTTTTCAGTTGAAACTGGGCCAGATATTGAAAACGATTTTAATAATTTTACAGCTTTAAATATTCCTGAGGACCATCCTGCAAGGCAAGATCATGATACATTTTATATTAAAAATAAACCTGGCGACGTAAGAAAACTTCTAAGAACGCATACTTCTCCAGTACAAATTAGAACTATGATTAATAAAAAGCCTCCAATTAGAATAATTGCGCCTGGTAGAACTTTTAGGTGTGATGATGATTCAACACACTCTCCAATGTTTCATCAGATCGAAGGTTTAGTAATTGATAAGAATATAAATATGGGCCACTTAAAAGGACTTATTAAGATATTTTGCGCAGAATTTTTTGAGGTAAATAATTTGCCTGTAAGATTTAGACCTTCCTATTTTCCTTTTACAGAACCAAGTGCTGAAATAGATATCGGATACAGTAAAAAAGGAAATACTATTAAAATTGGAGAAGGTTCTGATTGGTTAGAAGTTATGGGTTGTGGAATGGTTCATCCAAAAGTTTTAATAAACTGTGGTTTAGATCCTAAAGAATGGCAAGGTTTTGCTTTTGGATTAGGTGTTGAGAGGTTTGCTATGTTGAAATACGGTATAGCAGACTTGAGAAATTTTTATGCTGGAGATATTCGTTGGTTAGATCATTATGGTTTTTCTACACAAGGTGGTCCTTCATACACCTGGTCAAATTTTAAGGAGAATTAAGAATTGAAATTTTCTTTGTCATGGATTTCTGAGCATATCGAATTCAAATCAAATATTACTATTGATATGATCAGTAAAAGTTTGACTAATTTAGGACTAGAAGTTGAATCTATTCAAGATAATTCAAAAGAGCTAAAAGGTTTCTTAATTGCAAAAATTATTGATATTTCTCCTCATCCTAATGCAGATAGATTAAATATATGTAAAGTGGAATTAGGCAACTCTGAGGTATCAGTAGTATGCGGAGCCTCAAATATTAAAAAAAATCTTAAGGTGGTTTTTGCTCCTATAGGTACTACAATTCCATCAAATGGAATGATTTTAAAAAAGAAGGATATTAGAGGCTTTTCGGGAGATGGAATGTTATGTTCCTTAGAAGAATTATGCCTAGAAGATAAAAGTGATGGTATAGCTGAATTGCCTGATGATGCACCTGTAGGAAAAATTTATGCCGATTGGGCAGAATTATCAGACCCAATATTTGAAATAGGACTTACTCCAAATAGAGGAGACTGTGCAAGTATATTAGGTTTAGCTAGAGAACTTTCTGCTATTGGGTTAGGTGAGCTTAAAAATAGAAAAAATTATAATATTAAGGGTTCATATAAATCTCCTATCAATTGGAAAATTGATCTAGATTCAAAAAATATCAATGCCTGTTCTTATGTTAAAGGCAGGCATTTTAAAGGCTTAAAAAATATTGAAAGTCCAGTATGGTTAAAGAAACGCCTAATTTCTATTGGTTTAAAACCAATTTCTACATTGGTGGATCTTACAAACTTTATAACTTTTGATTTAGGCCGTCCTTTGCATGTTTTTGATGCGAAAAAAATTCAAGGTGATTTATGTATTAGAATGGCAAGTGATAATGAAGATTTAATAGCGCTAGATGGAAAAAAATACAGATTAAATAAAAATATTCTTATTATCTCAGATGAAAATAAGCCAGTTTCCATAGCAGGAGTAATGGGAGGAGTAGATACATCATGCGATGAAAATACTACAGAAATATTTTTAGAATCAGCTTATTTTAATAAAAAGAGCATAGCTATTTCTGGGAGATCATTAAATATATTATCAGATGCAAGGTATCGTTTTGAGAGAGGAGTGGATCCTGAGTTTATAGATGAAGGTATTAATATTATGACTAATTTAGTTTTAGGCATATGTGGAGGAGAAGTAAGCGAAGATGTTTATGCGGGAAAGGTAGACTTAAAAAAGATTAAAATAGATTTTAATTGTGCTAAGTTTAAGATGCTGTGTGGAATAGAAATGTCTGTTCAGGAACAAATAAGTATTTTATTAAAGCTGGGTTTTGAAGTTAAAAACAATCAAAATATATTATCTTTATTAGTGCCTACATGGAGACATGATATTAGTGATGAGGTAGATATAGTAGAAGAATTATTGCGAGTTAAGGGTTATGATAATTTAGAGGATGCTTCTTTAGATAATTTTATTTCAATAAGAAAACCAGTTTTAAGTTTAGTAGAACATAGAAATAGACTAATTAGTTCCGCATTAGTAAAAAGAGGTCTATATGAGTTAGTTACTTTTTCATTTTTTTCAGAGATGTCAGCTTCATTATTTAAGAATAATATCTCTATTGTTACTTTAGATAACCCAATATCCCAAGAGTTGTCCATCATGAGATTTTCTTTACTTCCTAATATAATAGATCATTTTATAAGTAATAGTAAAAAAGGTTTAAAAAACTCTGGACTTTTTGAAGTTGGATCAGTTTATTATGGAGATAAAGAAGAAGATCAATTTGTATGTTCAGCTGGAGTAAGGTCAGGTAATATTTCTTCAAGACATTGGTCTATTGATAATAGAGAAGTAGATATTTATGATGTTAAAAAAGATGCTTTTAAAGCTTTAGAATCAGTTGGAATATCTAGTAATAATTTAAGATTAGATAAAGATTTACCTGACTGGTATCACCCAGGCAGATCAGGAGCAATAAAAATAGGAAAAATCTTATTGGGGCATTTTGGTGAGTTGCATCCTAAATATTCAGAAAAATATGGAATTCGCATAGTATGTTTTGAATTATATCATAATAATTTTCCTAAGAATTATAAAAAAAAATCAAATAAAAATTTTATACCATATAGTCTTATGCCAATTAAAAGAGATTTCGCTTTTTTAGCGCAAAAAGAAACTAACGCGTCAGAACTAGTTAGTTCTATCGAAAAATCACTTATTACTATTAATTATATACAACTTTTAGAAGTAAATGTGTTTGATGTGTATTCAAAAAATTTATCTGAAGGAAATGATAAAAAATCTTTAGCAATAGAAATAATTTTTCAACCTATCGAATATACTTTAAAAGAAAATCAAATTTTAGATATATCAAACTTAATAGTAGAAAGTGTAAAAAAAGATACTAATGCTATACTTAGAGATTAATAGGAGGGGTGGCCGAGCGGTCGAAGGCGCACGCTTGGAAAGCGTGTATACAGGAAACTGTATCGTGGGTTCGAATCCCATCTCCTCCGCCATTATTAGAATATTGTTAGAAATTTAAATGATTAAATCTATAGATAAAGTAGATATTTTTTTATCTTCAAATAATTATTGGAAGGTAACTAGTAAAAATAAAAATACAGTATGGTTTAAGGGGTATTTATATAATATGTCTATTACTGATTTAGTAAAACAAATAGTAGAACAAGATTCAGATACTATAAAATCTTTTTTAAATACATTAGATGGCCATTTTTCTATAATAGTTAAAACACCTAAATTTTATTTAATAGCTGTAGATAAAATTAGATCTATTCCAATTATATGGGCTATAAAAAATAAAAATAATATATTGATTAGCGACCAAGGACAATATTTAAATAAAGAATTAAAACTTAAATCTTCAGATATTGATTATTCTATCAGCAACGCGTTTGCAATTTCTGGATATACTATAGGAGATAATACTTTATATAGTAACGTTAAACAAGTTAGTCCTGGTAATTATTTATGGCTGGAAAACAAAAAAGTTACTATTAAACGTTATTATATTTGGCAACCTTGGAGCGCATTAGAATATAGAGTTAATTTGAGTTCGAAATTGAACAAAATTAATAAAAATATTTTTAAAAAATTAATTGATAGTGTCAATAATCGTCAAATAGTAGTGCCTCTTTCAGGAGGTTTAGATTCAAGGTTAGTTTTAGCAGGTTTAAAAAAGTACAATTATAAAAATGTTCTATGTATATCATATGGTTTAAAAAATAATAAGGACGCATATATTGCAAAAAAAGTTGCTCATAAACTAGGTTATAAGTGGATATTTATTGAGTATTCTAATAAAGAGTTTAGAAAACATTATTATTCTGAGGAATATAAAAAGTATACTAATTTTTGTGATACTTTTACTTCCATACATTTTATAGGCGAATATATAATGCTATCCAAATTAAGTAATAATTTAGTTGAAAAAGATGCAATTTTTATTAATGGTCAATCGGGAGATTTTATCTCTGGAAATCACATTCCTTCAAATTTAGATGCAAAAAAAGAATACAGCGATAAACAAAAAGAAAAATTATTTTCTACATATCTTGTTAAGCATTACAAACATTGGAATATTTTAAAAAATAAAGATAATCTTGATAAAGTAGAAAATTTACTAAGTGAAGAAATAAATAAAATTGGAGGGTTTCCATCTGATCAAAATAAGAATTATGGTATTTATGAATATATGGAATTTATGGACAGGCAATCAAAGTATGTTGTAAATGGACAGAGGAATTATGAATATTTTGGATACGAATGGAGGCTGCCATTATGGGATAATGAATATATTGATTTTTGGGAAAAGGTTCCATTAAAATATAAAATAAATCAAACATTATATAAAGATACTTTGATAAAGTATAATTGGGGAAATGTTTGGCAAGAAATTAATATTAATCCATTAAAGATTTCTCCAAAGTGGATAATACCTATTCGTTTTATTTTCAAACTATTTTTTATATTTCATGGAAAGAATAAATGGCATAAATATGAGAATAAGTATCTAGCATATTTTATGAGCAATTTAGTAGAGTACGCTCCATGGAGTTATTTTCAAATTATTTTTGATAAAAGAGGTCACGAAAATGCAATTGGGTGGCTAATAGAGGACTATTTAAAGTATAAAGGCTTAAATTGGAAGGGGAATAAACCTTAATTTGGTTTGATAAGATGGAAACAAAACATATAAAAAATTTTGCTATTATAGCTCATATTGACCACGGTAAATCTACTTTATCTGATAGAATAATAGAGCATTGTGGAACCTTAAGCAATAGAGAGATGAAAGATCAAATTCTGGACTCAATGGAAATTGAGAGAGAAAGAGGTATTACAATAAAAGCACAAACTATACGCTTAGAATACACTAACTCTTATGGAAATAACTATATTATTAATTTAATAGATACTCCAGGACATGTAGATTTTTCATATGAGGTTTCTAGGTCATTAGCTGCTTGTGAGGGAGTATTGCTTCTAGTAGATGCTAGCCAAGGAGTTGAAGCACAAACTTTAGCAAATACTTGGCTAGCTTTAGAAGCAAATTTAGAAATTATTCCTGTATTAAATAAAATTGATCTTCCTGCTTCTGATCCCGAAAGAGTAAAAACTCAAATAAAAGATTTAATAGGATTAGATGTAGATAAAATAGCAACTGTTTCTGGAAAAACAGGTGCAGGAGTTGAAGAATTACTTAAAATAATAATAGATAAAATTCCTAGTCCAATAGGAAATATAGAAGACCCTTTAAAAGTACTATTAATCGATGCATGGTATGATTCATATTTGGGTGTGATGGTGTTAGTTAGAGTTCATGATGGAGAATTAAAAAAAGGTATGAAGGTTTCGTTAATGCGTTCTAATAGAGAGTATCAGATAGAGCAAGTAGGTATTCTTGTGCCAAAGCCAAAAATAGTAAATAGTTTGGGGCCAGGAGAGGTAGGATTTATTACAGCTGCAATTAAATCGGTTTCTGATGCTTGGGTAGGCGACACTATTACTGATTTTAAAAAGCCAGCTTTAAAAGCGCTACCAGGATTTAAGGAGAGTATTCCTGTAGTCTTTTGTGGCTTATATCCAGTAGATTCAAGTGAATTTGATAAGTTAAGAGAGTCTTTATCAAAATTGAAACTTAATGATACATCTTTTCATTTTGAAATGGAATCAAGTGCTGCTTTAGGTTTAGGTTTTAGGTGTGGATTTTTAGGCTTATTACATCTAGAAATTGTGCAGGAGAGACTCGAAAGAGAATTTGATTTAGATTTAGTTACTACAGCTCCAAGTGTTATATATGAAATCATAATGAGAAATAATACGGTTTTAAAAATTCATAATTCAGCAGATTGGCCCGATGTAACAAAAATTGATAGAATAAAGGAACCTTGGATAAGGGCTACAATATTTAGCCCTGATGAATATTTAGGAAAAATACTAAAGCTCTGTAATGAAAAGAGAGGAGTGCAAGTAGACTTAAGCTATGTAGGTAAAAGAGTTATGTTGGTATATGATTTACCTCTAAATGAAATTATATTTGATTTTAATGATAATCTAAAATCAATTAGTAGGGGGTATGCTAGTTTTGATTACGAAATAAAAACTTATGAAAATGGCGATCTTGTGAAAGTAAGCATGTTAATAAATAGTGAAATTGTTGATAGTTTATCATTTATTTCTCATAGAGAAAGTGCAGATATTAGATCTAGGGCCATATGTGAGAAATTGAAAGATTTAATACCTAGGCAACTATTTAAGATTGCAATACAGGCGGCTATTGGTGGAAAAGTTATTGCAAGAGAAACAGTAAATGCTCTTAGAAAAGATGTTACAGCAAAATGTTATGGAGGAGATATTACTAGAAAGAAAAAGTTACTTGAAAAACAAAAAAAAGGGAAAAAAAGAATGAAGCAAGTGGGAAATGTAGATATTCCTCAGGAGGCGTTTCTTGCAGCATTGAAATTGGATGTAGGAAGTAAATAATTAAGTATATATATTTTTATATACAAATAAAAAAAACATTATAATAGCTAATATAAAAAATACTTTTAATTCTAGTAAATTTGTAACTATAATTTGCCAGATATCTATTGATAAGTTTAAAGATTCAATTAATTTTTGAAGTCCAATTAAGGAATTGACATGAATTAAGATCCATAACTTTGCAAGAGAGATATTACTTTCATGTAAACTTAATATAAAAAATAAGATAGATATAAAGAGTAATTTTTTTTTTATAATTTTCATAATATTACTATAGAATTATTTACTAAATTAGTTTAATGATATTTATAATATATAATTTAAAGGAGCCGACTTTTTGTCTTATATACAAGTATTACAACTAATTTCTTTTGCATTTCTGATGTCTGGAGGACAAGTTTTATTTAAAAAAACTGCATTATCTATTTCAGCAGGTTTAGATAATGAAAATAGTCTTGGTCTTATTGAAGGTATTTTGAAAGCGGCAACTATTCCTTGGTTATATATGGCACTATTTACTTATGGTATAGCTACTCTATTTTGGCTGTATATATTGCAACGTATACCTTTAACGCTTGCGTATCCTTTTTCTGCACTAGCAATGATTATAGTTCCAATCCTAGCAATATTTTTATTTGGTGAAAAGTTAAATTGGTCTTATTGGATAGGCATCATTTTTATATTTATAGGTATAACAATAATAGCTAGATAAATAAATTAATGTTCATAATATGAACATAATTTGACATAATTATTTTATCATATAAGATACTGTTCATGCAATGAACATCAATCAGTAATTTATGGTATATATGGCTTTTAATTTAAATAAAAAAATTACTTTAAATCTTCTTTCTACATTAGAGGAGGATGGAGATATAACCCAAAGAAACATAGCAAGTAAGTTGGGTGTAGCTTTAGGTCTAGCTAATGCGTATTTAAAAAAATCTGTAGAAAAAGGTTATGTAAAAATTAAACAAGTACCTAGAAAGAGATATAGTTATTATATAACTCCTAAAGGATTTGCAGAGAAAGCAGCTTTGACTGCAGAGTATTTTACTTCGTCGTATGCATTTTTTAGAAAGTCTAAAAATGATTGTGAGTTAATTCTAAATGAGTGTGCAATAAATGGTATATATGATGTTATTTTATCAAATATTTCAGAGTTAGCTGAAATTACTATTTTAACTAGTTTAGATAGTAAGATAAATATTATAGGTGTCATAGATGAAGATAAGACTAGTTTTAATGGAGTAAATGTTTATAAAAACTTTTCTGATATTAAAAAGTATGATGGTATAATTTTAACTGAAGTAAATAAACCGCAGGAAAGGTATGATTATTTATCTAATAATTTTCCTTCACATAAAATTTTTAGTCCTGCTATTTTAAATATTAGGAAAAAAAAATGAATAATTGGTGTGTTATTTATACGCATCAGGGCAAAGAATTGTATTCTGCTAGCGAATTAAATAAACAAAATTTTAATATATATATGCCATCAATTATGAAAATAGTTAGACATTCAAGATATATTAAAAAAGTTTTAAAACCCTTTTTTCCTCGATATATTTTTGTAAATCTTCATTTAGATAACCAAGAATGGAGAAAAATAAATTATACAAGAGGTGTTGTAAAATTAATTACTTCTAATGAAAAGCCAATCATGATTTCGGAGTCGGTAATAAAAGAGTTAAAACTATTAGAAAATGATAAAGGTTTTATTGATGAAGCTTTTGTATCATCTTATAAACAAGGAGAAAAACTAGAAATTACAAATGGTCCTCTAAAGGGAATTGCAGGGATTTTTGATGGTTTATCTGAAGATTTAAGAATTAAAGTTCTTCTTAATTTTATGGGAAAAACGATGAATGTACCCATTCATAATGATTGGGTTACAAGAGCTTAATTTAAGCTCTAGCTTAAAATAATAATAGGGTGATTTTGAATTTTCACCCTAATGGCGGTAGCGTGCCTAATATAGAAATATAGGAAAAATCATTGAAAATTGGCATAATAACTTCTAATGAATTACGGCATAAGTTTTTTAGAAGATTGATATCTTTAAATAAAGATTTAGAAATAGCTTTCTGTATATGTGAGGAGGATGTTACAAGTCAAAAAAATACAGTAATGGATTCTAGCAATTATTCTGCTATTGAAAAAAAGCATTTTATTGCCAGGCAAAATTCTGAAGAAGATTTTTTTAAATCTTTTGTTGATTATACTTCAGACGCTTTAAATACTATTTTAGTAAAAAAAAATATAATAAATGAAGATATAAATTTGCAATCATATATAGACAAATGCGAAGTAGAAATAATAGTATCTTATGGTTGTTCTATAATAAGGGAACCTATATTAACTAAATATAGTGGAAGGTTTATCAACATTCATTTAGGTTTATCTCCCTATTATATAGGGTCTGGAACAAATTTTTGGCCACTAGTTAACAATGAGCCAGAATATATAGGTGTTACCTATATGCATATAAATAATAAAATAGATGGAGGTAATATTATTCATCAGATCAGGCCAACAATATATGAAACAGACAATGTCCATAGCATTGGAAATAGACTTATTAGAGATATGACACTATTTCTGCCAAACATATTAAAAATTAATAATAATGCTAATGTTGTTGAGCAGGCTAAAAATACTAATCAAAAAAGTTATAAAATAAAGGATTTTAATAAAAAAAGCGTGTTACAAATGTTAAATAATTTTAATGAAGGCATGATAACAGAATATTTAAGTAATAAAATTAAAAGAGATAATCAGGTTCCTATTATAGAGAATAAAAAAATTTTATGAAAGCAATTATGTATCATTATATACAAGAACATAATGTCAATTTGCCCCACTTTCAGTATTTAAACGTTAAGAATTTTGAAAAGCAAATTATACATTTTAAATCTAGGTATAGTTTTTTTGATTGTAGTGAGATAAAAAATTTTAGTATTAAAAGTAAAATAAGAAACAAAATATTTCTTACATTTGATGATGGGTTAAGTTGTCACCATAAGTATGTTCTAAAAATATTACTAAAACATAAAATAAATGCAGTATTTTATATTCCTAGTGGGCCTTATATAGATTGTAAGTTATTAGATGTGCATAAAATTCATTTAATTATTGGTAAGATTGGTGGCCTAAAAGCAAATAATCTATTATTAGAGCTCTTAGACAATTCAATGCTTGATCTGGATAAAATTGAAGAATATGAAAAGAATACATATAGAATGCAATCAAACTCTGATTCTATAAATAATTTTAAAAGAGTTTTAAATTATTATATTAAATATGAATATAGAGAAATTTTAATAAATAAAATTTTTTTAAAATGCTTTGAAGAAAATGAAGAAAGTATTGTAAAGAGATTTTATATGTCTAGAGATAATATTAGAAATTTATTTGAAAATGGTATGATTATAGGTAGTCATGCAATAAAACATAAACTTATGTCAAGATTGTCTGAAAAAGATTTTAAAAATGAAATTGATGAAAGTTTTAATTTTTTACAAGATTTTATAAGTTATAAGACATTCTGTTATCCTTATGGTGGAAAACTTTCTTACAATAAAAAAATAGAAAAATATTTAGAAAAAAAATTAGTTAATTACTCATTAAGTGTGGAAAGTAGAAACATCACTAAACAAGATTTAAAGTCGAGGAGACAAGCATTACCTCGTTTTGACTGTAACGAATTCAAATATGGACAAATAGAATGAGTTTAAAGAATTTAGGTGAAAGAGAAAATATATGACTAAGATAAATAAAGTTATTTTTTGTAAAAAATGTGTGATTTCAAATCAAAGACCAGCTTCAGTTGTAGAATTTTCTGAAGATAGTTTGCGTGATAAAGAAACTATATTTTTAGATGATGAGGGAATTTGTGCGGCATGTAGGTATGCAGATATAAAAAATAATAATATTGATTGGCAAGAAAGAGAAAGAAGCTTAATAAATTTATGTGATAAATTTAGAAGTAGAAATGGTTCATATGATTGTGTAGTACCAGGAAGCGGGGGCAAAGATAGTGCTTTTACAGCAATTAAAAAAGATTTAT
>CAJWSU010000005.1:0-73207 GCA_913046335.1 uncultured Pelagibacterales bacterium
TACAACATATTCAGCTCCTCTATAAAGCTCTGTATGACCCTTTTGTCTGCCAAAACCTTTAGCTTCAGTTACTGTAATACCATGTACACCCGCTTCTTGAAGTGCATCTTTCACTTCATCAAGTTTAAATGGTTTTATAATTGCTTCAATTTTTTTCATTTCTAACTCCTTAAAAAGTTTACATAACAATATTAATAACTTTAACTAGCATGTTTTATGCCAACTATTAATATAGTAGAAAATCTATAAAAACTATTTATTGAATAACATAAAAATATAAATATGTCGCAAAAATAATCATTAGATGATTAAATTTTATACAAATATAAGAAATTTGAGTATTTACGTAAATAATTTATCATATTCTATTTGTTTATTTTATTTATATTTAGTATTAGATAGATATTAATTTATGGCGGATGTAGCTCAGTTGGTTAGAGCACTGCTTTGTGGTAGCGGGGGTCGCGAGTTCAAATCTCGTCATTCGCCCCATAGATTTTATTTAATTTCAATTTTATGTCTTCAGATATTTTATATGCTTTAGATTCTTTTATATCAGCATAGGCTAAGATACTTTTAGCTGAAGCTCTGCATTTATTTTCTACAAATAAAGCCTGATCGAAGGTTATAGATTTATTTCCAATATCACTGATGGATGTTCCAATTTTAATTTTACTAGGATAAAATATTTGGCTTATATAATTAATATTAAAATTTACTATTACAAAACTATATTTTTCTGATTCTAAATTTCGTATTATATTAACTCTAGCACTCTCAAAGTATCTTGAAATAGATACATTATTAACATGGTTATAGCCATCAGTATCACCCCACCTAACCCTTTCATCAAATATATCTTTGTAAGAAACTAATTTTTTAAGAGTATTATTTTTCATAAATTTCCTTTGGTTTTGATTTGAATAATAGAAAAAATGGAAAAAATATCAATGGTAAAAATGTTAATATAAACATTATATTTATAAATGATATAAGGTGCGATTCTTGAGAAATAAGGTTAATAAAAAAATTTGTATTATTCATATTCAGTGGATATATATTATAGTTATTAAATAAGCCTTCATTCTGATTATAATTATCTGTAACTCTATAACTTAATTCAGAAATATTAGTTTTGTAGAACCTATCCATTAAAATTACAATTATAGCAATTGCTACAGCAGACCCAAGGTTTCTTATAAATTGAAATAAGCTTGCTCCGTGATCTCTAAACTTTGAAGGAAGAGATACATATGTCGCTGTAGCTAGCGCGGGGTAAAAAAGACCTATTCCCAAACCTCTGATTATACCATTTATCATCATCATATTCATGGTTACGTCTGAATTCCATAAGGTCATATAAAACTGACCTATCATATAAGTTAACAAACCAACAATCATAAGGGATTTATAATAGCCATAAGATAAAAGCCTTGAGGCTAATAATGTTCCTGACATCCCTCCTATCCCACTAGTAGTTAAAATTATGCCTATTTTATCAATGGGGTAACCACCTATAGAAGATAGAAAATCAGGCATTAAAATAAAGGGAGGAACGAGAAGCAATCCAAATAAAAATACAAAAATTAATCCTCCAATATAGTTTTTATCAAAGAATAGTTCTTTTGGGTATAACGTTTTACTTTTTGTAAAATACATTAAAATATATACAAATAGAAACATTATTGCTGATATTGTTAAGTTAAATATTAAATCAGAAGAAAACCAATCTAATATTTGTCCTCTATCAAGTACTAACTGCATACTAGACGCTCCTAATGCTAAAAAAATAAAGCTTAGAAAAGCAAATTTAATTTTTTTATTTATTATATTTTTTTCTAAGCATACATAAGAGCCTATAAAAGCTATAATTCCAATAGGAACATTTATTAGAAAAACCCATCTCCAACTATAATGCTCTGTAAAATATCCTCCTAAAAGAGGACCAATTAGTGGTCCTATTAATAAACCCAAAGTCCAAAAAGATAGGGCTTTACCTCTTTCTTTCTCTGGAAAAGCATTTACAATTATGGATTGACTTAAAGCTACCAAAGGAGCACTAAAAACACCTTGTAGAGCTCTAAATATAAGTATTTGATCTAAATTTTGAGAAAAACCAGATAATGCTGAAAACATTGAAAAGCCTGCTATACCTATTAAATAAATATTTTTCCTGCCAAATTTTTCTGATAAAAACCCTAGAAGAGGTATGCAGATTGCAGTAGAAATAGAATATACAGTTATAATCCAGGCAATTTCTATTTTACTGGCAGAAAAATATCCAAGCATTTTTGGTAATGCTACAGATATACATGCTAGGTCTACAGTAACTAATGCAGTGGCTATACATGCAAAGAATAAAATATAGTTCTTATTTCCTTTAAGGTTATAAAACATTTAATTAATATTACCTACCTTGTAATCTAATAGATCTATATAATAGTAAGTACTTTATAAAGCTTTGTTTATTTTTTTTATAGTGATTTTATTAAATAACAGCTATGTCATATTTAATGGAGAACCATATTATGTATTTATTTAGAATATTTATCACAAGTGTTTTATACCCTCTTATTTTGTTTTTGCTCTTAATTAAAGTTGTTTTTTCAAATGATAATATAATGAAAGAAGCAAATACTTTATTTGATCAAGGTAAATATATTGAGTCTGTTGATGTTGCCTCACAAAATTCTTCAATCGAATCATACATATTCCGCGCAAAGACTTTATCTATATATGGACATTTTTTATTAAATGGAGAAGAGGCAATTACTGTTTTTAAAGAGGCTAAAGGGTATGCCGAAAATGCCTTAGAAATAGATATAAATAATGATGAAGCTCATGTTGAAGCTGCCCATGCAATGGGAAGGCATAGTCAGTTAATAGGAGTACTGAGTGCTTTAAAACAAGGCTATGCTGAAAAAATAGAATTTCATTTAGATGAAGCAATTAAACAAAACCCTAAAAATATATCAGCTCAAATTGCAAAAGGTACGTGGAATGCTGAAATAGTTAATAAAGTAGGTTTTATGGCAAATTTTTTATATGGCGCTAAGCCCGAGTTTGCACGAGAGCATTACAAAAAGGCTTTAAATTTAGATAGTAAAAATATTGGAATTATTTATGAGGTCGCAAATGGTTTAGTTTTGCTAGATGAAATAGAAGATATAGCTTATGCTAAAAATCTTTTACTAAAAGCTTTAGATATTATTCCTGTAAATCATTTAGATAAAATGTATTTAAATAAAGTACAATTATTATTAGAAGATTTATAATAGTTTATAAATAACCTCTAGCATCTATTTTCCATATCTCTTCTACTTTATTATTTTTTATAACTTTACAGTTGTTATATAAGTTAACTGTAGGATCACAATGTGCAGGTTGGATAAAAACAGTTTCTCCTAATACAGGTATTATTTTACAATTATTAGGTAAAGTTATTTTTCCATGCTCATCTCCCATAAAATTATATTTAGAACCTATTCGAAATTTTCCTGATGGAACTGGAAGTAGATGTGAATCTGTAGATAAGGCTTTTAAACCTGCGTCTACGATGAAACTTTTTTTATTTATAATACTAATAATAGATGTAGCTATAAATAAACTTGGCTTATATGGATTAAATTTTGATTCATAAATAGATACTTTATCATATTCAGCATCACTATATATGTAACTTCCAGGCTGTAGTTCAGTATAAAGTTTACTTTTAGCATCTATTTCGTGTGAACCTGTGCCTCCACCAGAAATAATTTTTGGAGATAAGTTTGTTTTATTTAAACTATTAATAATTTTATTTAAATAATCATGCCTAAAAGTTGTTTCAATTTTTCTTTTTTGATAATTATTAATATGTTGTATATCACCTGCATAGGCTGTTATTCCCATATAATTAAGATTATTATTTTTATTAATTTGGTTTGCAATATTTATTATTTCTTTAATATTTCCTACACCTGTTCTTGAAATTTTATTACTTCCTATTTTCATAATATCGCAGTCTATTAATAGATTAATATTATTTTTTAAATTTTTAGAAATACTTTCAAGGTATTTAATTGAAATTATATTATCAATAATCATCATAAAGCTTTTAGATGATTCAATAATATGTTTTAGGCGCTCTTTATCATGTTTATTTGTTATAGGAGTAGTTAAAAGAACACCTTTAATTTTATTTTTTACCATTACTTCTGCTTCATAGAGTGTTGCAACACATATTCCTATTGCACCATTCTCCAATTGTAGTTTTGCTATGCTAGACATCTTGTGAGATTTAGCATGAGGTCTGATATTAATACCATTTTTAGATGCAAATTTTGACATTGTTTGGATGTTTTTTATAAGACATTTCCTATCAACAATAAGAGAAGGGGTATGTATTTTAATATTTTTATTAATCATGTTTTTCCAATGTTTCTATGGGATTAAAATTAAAAATATTAATATAACAAAATTTAAAAGTATTTGATAATTTTTTATAAATAAGTTTAGAGTATAAGAAGCTTGGAGACCGTATATGAAATTAATTAAATTATTGGTAATGTTATCTATTAGTCTTTTATTACTTTCTTGTAATAAAGCTGATGATAAAAATTCAAAAAATATTAATAAAGAATCTAAAAATATAAGTATAAAAATGGCAGCAGCTTTTCCATCCAGCCTTATTATTTTAGGAGAAACTGGTATTAAGCTAACAAAAAAAATTAATGATATTTCAGGAGGTGCAATTAATATTAAATATTTTGAACCAGGAGCCTTAGTTCCTGCTATGGAAATTTTTGATGCCGTATCTAGCGGAAGTGTAGATGCAGGTTGGGCTTCACCTGCTTTTTGGGCTGGAAAAGTTCCAGCTTTACAATTTTTTACAACTTATCCTTTTGGTCCAAATCCAAGTGAATATATAGCATGGCTAAGATATGGAGGCGGTAATTTAATCTTTCAAGAAATATACCATGAGTATAATATCCATTCAATCCACTGTATGGCAATCTCTCCCGAGGGATCTGGCTGGTTTAGAGAAGAAATTAAAAGTGTGGCAGATTTAAAAGGATTAAGGATGAGATTTTTGGGACTTGGAGCTAAAGTGATGGAAAAATTAGGAGTTTCAACTCAACTACTTGCTGGGGGTGACATATATCCTGCACTAGAATTAGGTACTATAGATGCTACTGAATATGGAATGCCAGCTATGGATTTAGAATTAGGCTTTCATGAAATAGCAAATAACTATTATTTTCCTGGGTGGCATCAACCTGCAAGTTTAGGAGACCTTATGATAAATTTAGATTTATGGAATTCATTATCTTTATCACAAAAAACTCAAATAGAAGTTACTTGCGGAGAAATGTTTCTTGATAGTTTAGCAAAAAGTGAGGCAGTCCAGGTTGAAGCTATTAATAAACTTAAGGAATTAGGAGTTAAAAT
The DNA here is from genome assembly GCA_913046335.1 of uncultured Pelagibacterales bacterium. Lineage (GTDB taxonomy): Bacteria > Pseudomonadota > Alphaproteobacteria > TMED109 > TMED109 > TMED109. The sequence goes on from CAJWSU010000005.1 coordinate 5,431, forward strand.
TCATCAATGGTCTCCAGAAATGATGAGCTTATTTAAAAAAAATTGGCTTATAGTAGTTGAAGAGGAAGCTTCAAAAAACTCAGAATTTAAGAGAGTATGGTCTTCACTTAAAACTTTTAGAGAAAATTATTCAATTTGGCATGACCTAGGATATGTAAATTGATATTTAATTCTTATAAAAATTTGGTTTTAACATAGCTGTACAAGTTCCAGTGGCTATTAATTTTCCATCTGCATTTTCTAATTTTCCTTCTATAAATGCTATTGATTTAGTATTCTTTATTACTGTTGCTGTGGAAATATTATTTCCTACAGTTGCGGAACTTAAAAAACTAACTTTAATTTCTAATGTTAAAACTAATACATCTGATCCACATTTTGCCATACAGGCAAGGGCCATTATGGCATCTATCCAGCCAGTAATGAATCCTCCTTGGACAATTCCACCAGAATGACACATATTTTGAGTTGCGTTATACCTTGCTGATGCAATACCTTTTTCTGTATTGATATATAAGACTTTATCTATCCCAAGCGTTGATTGAGGGTATCCTAAAAAAATTTTTCTTAATTTTTTAATTGTATCTATATTGCCTAAATCCTTCATAGGAATCTTTCTTTGAATATTTTAATATATTTAACTTAAAGAAATTATAATGCCATATTAAATAAGAAATATGGCATTACAAATTTTTGATTAATCTACAAACCCTAGATTTTTCCAGGTTTTATAGCTTTTTCTGAACTCGCTTAAAGAATCCCAAACTCTTGCAAAGTCTTCATTTTTTGCAGCTTCTTCTTCAACAACTTCATACCAAGCATTTTCAAATGTCTTTAATATTTCATCTGGCCATCTATGAAGGTTTACGCCTTTAGATTTTAACTCCTCTAGAGCTTTAGGTTGTCTGGACTCTGCCATAGTTAAAAGTTTTACAACGCTTTCTGTACATGTAGTTTCAATTTGAGCTTTTTGACTATCAGATAATGCATTCCATTTATCTAGATTTATAAGTAATTCTAGAGCAGATGCTGGCTGATGCCAACCTGGAAAATAATAGTGCTTAGCCACTTGGTAAAAACCTAATTCTAAATCTATAGAAGGCATAGCAAATTCTGTAGCATCTATAGTTCCAAGTTCTAATGCAGGATAAATATCACCTCCAGCTAATAATTGTGTAGAAACACCAATTTTATCTAAAACTTTTGCCCCTAAACCAAAAAAGCGCATTTTAAGGCCTTTCAAATCATCAACACTAGTAATTTCATTTCTAAACCATCCAGATGCCTCTGGAGAAATTATTCCACATTGTACAGGTCTCAAATTATGTTCTGAATATATTTCTTCCCATAATTCTTTTCCTCCACCTTCATGATACCATGCAAGAAATTCACTTGCATTAGGACCAAAAGGTATAGCTGTAAAAAATTGTACTGCAGGAATTTTTCCTGCCCAATAACCAGCTGTAGACCAACCTGCATCAACTGCACCAGAAGATACGGCATCAAATATTTCTAATGGAGGTACTAAAGCACCTGGTTCAAAAAATTTAATTTTTATATTTCCATTAGAGATTAGATCAACTCTTTGCGTAAAATTTATAGCTCCTTCGCCAAGTATAGACAAATTTCCTGGAAAGGTACTTGCCATTTTCCATTTTATCACTTTATTAGTTTTTGCTCCTTCTTCATCATTTTGCGATGAGTTATCACAAGAGCAAAGAAAAATAGTGCTAATTAATAATGTTAAAATAGTTATTAAATTTTTTTTCATTTAATCCCCCCTCATTTAAATTTATTTAAAATTAATAGACTTAATTGTTAATTCTTAATTCATTTAAAGCAACATATTTTTTTATAATAGAAGTTTTTCTAGCTATAAAAAAAAAATAATATTATTTCTAACAATTAAAGCATATCTTAATAAAAACTTTTAAGGATAGAATTATGTCAGATTTTTATACAGTAAAAGACCAAACATTAAGAAATATTAATGCCAAGCAATATGTATCAGGACAAATTACTATAGATATGATGGAAGATATTAGTAATTTAGGAATTACTTTAATTATAAATAATAGGCCTGATTATGAAGAAGAAGGTCAAGAAAGCTCAAAAGATCTCATGAAAAAAGCAGAATCTTTAGGAATAAAATTTATAAACATTCCTTTTGCTGCAAATACTTTAGATAAAGAAAAAATTATTAATTTTAGTAATTTAATAAAAAATAATGAGCAAAAAGCACTCTATTTTTGTAGATCTGGTGCAAGATCATCGACTATTTGGGGAATTGCATCTGTTTTATATTTAGATAAAGATATAAATGAAGTAATGAATAAAATTAATAATATAGGTTATGATTCTAGTGTTTTACCAAATATGGTGGAACATTTTAAAACATTAGAATAGGGTTGTTTTAATTTGTTAATAGTAATGATAGACCAAGATGCAAGTTTTAATGGAAGAACTTATAGAGAAGAGCCTTTAGGAGGAACAGAATCAGCCTTTGTTTTATTGGCAGAAGCTTTCGTTAAAAATGGTCATACAGTTATAGCATTAACTAAAAAATTAGTATCAGAAGAATATAATGGAGTGACTTGGAAGCCTCTTAATAGCATCGTTAGTGAATGCGATCTATATATAATTAATAGAGCACCTATTTTGCTAGATAATGCACCTAAAGCACAAAGAACAATTTTATGGATACATAATCCAGCAAGTTATTTAAATAAGTTTAGAAATTTTAGAAGATTAATTTTTAAAAATATAAAAGTAGTATGTTCTGGTAAATATCATTTTAATTCAGTACCATTATGGCTAAAATCTAGATCAGTAATAATTCCATTAGGGTTATCAGAAGATGTATTCTTGAATGATAGTTTATTAAAAAAAACTCCTGAACCTTTAGTAATTTTTACATCTAATCCTGAGAGAGGGTTGTTATGGCTTGTTGATATTTGGATTAAAAAAATAAAAATTGCTATTCCAAATGCTAAGTTACATATTTTTGCTGGCTATAAAACTTATGGTGGAAGAAATAAAGAAAAAATTAAAAACATATTAAGCTCAGTGAGAGCTTTGAATGATTCTAGTATCGAATTATTTGAACCTATTCCAAAAAAACAACTTTTTGATAAATTGCTAAATTATAGAGCAATGCTTTATAAAGGAGATCCCGGAGAAACTTTTTGCTTATCCGTAGCAGAAGCGCAAGCTTTAGGAGTTCCATGTGTAGTTAAACCTATAGGATCATTAGGTGAAAGAGTTAAAGATAAAATAACTGGTATAGTAGCTTGTGATGACGAAGAGTTTACTAATGGTGCTATATCTATTTTAAAAGAAGATAAAGTTTGGATGACCTATAGAGATAATTCTTTAAAGTTTCAGAGAGATTATCAATGGGAAAAAATTGCAAAAAAATATACAAGCTTAATCAATTAATACTTAGGTTGATCTTTCTCCTCTAAGGAAGCTTTTAGATAACTAATTAAAACAAATAACGCAGCAAAAGTAGCATTTAAAAAACCCCAACCTTTTTCTTTATAACCTTTTCTGGTAATATAACATTTGTAAAACCTTGTTAGAGACCTTCTAATAGTTATCCATAAAGGAGGCATATTTTTTGATGATTTTCTAATATCACTTGCTTTAGCAGAAGTATATCTATCTAAACGCAGGATCATATCTGATATATTTTTATCTACGTAATGCTCAATTCTATTCTCTAAAAATCCATGTTTATGGGATAGTTTTAGTGAAGGATGAATAGTCTCGTTTCCCCATATTTTAGAGTTTTTATTAAATAGGCAAGGCTTAGATGATACACCCCAAGAAGCTCCCCATCCATATCTTACTCTTTTTTTACCTATATAATTATCAAAAGGGATTAAAAAATAACCTTTTGACTGGTCTTTCAAGAGATTAATTTTATTTCTAGCTTCTTCTATTAGTTTCTTATTAGCTCTTTCATCAGCATCAATTTCTAGAATCCACGTATTAGAACATTTTGATATTCCTTCATTTCTTCTATTTCCTTCGGATAACCAGCTACCTTCAATTATTGTACAATCGAATTTTTTTGCTATATTTTTTGTGTTATCACTAGTTCTATCTAAAAAAATAATAATTTCATCAACTGTATTTAGGCTTTCTAAGCATTCTTTGATGTTATCTTCTTCATTTCTTGCAACTATAAGAGCCGAAATTTTTACTTTATTAATAGAGTTCATTTTAATCCAGATGTATATTTAATTATGGTATGTATAAAAAATATATAATAGCATATATAATATGGATATATAATTTTGAATAATAAAAAACATAATATTATTGTTTCTGGCGCTTCTGGTTTTATTGGTAAGTCTTTAATAATGAAGCTAATAGAACATGGCCATCATGTGTTTGGTTTAGTTAGAACTCCGATAAGACATTTTAACTCAGTTTTTTATACTAATATCTTAATTGAAGATATTTCAAGTAATATTGATTTTGATGCAGATGTAAATGTAGATATAATTTATCATTTAGCGGCCAAAACGCATTCTGTTTCAAATAACTACAAAGAATATTATGATGTAAATGTGTTAGGTTTACAAAGTATAATAAATTTATCAAATAGATTAAGTGTAAAAAAAATAATTATGCTTTCTTCAATTAAAGTTAATGGTGAAGGCTTCAAATCTAATCATATATTTTATTCAGAAAAAAGTGTTGAAAAGCCTCAAGATAATTATGGACTTTCTAAGCTAGAGGCTGAAAATATATTAAAAAGTCACTGTATAAATGCTGATGTTGGTTTTGTAATATTAAGGCCACCATTAGTTTATGGAACAGGAGTAAAAGGAAACTTAAAAAAATTAATGTCTTATATCGACAGAAATATTCCTTTACCAATAATTAATACTAAAAATAAAAGGTCTTTAATTTCATTAAGAAATTTAGTTAATGCACTAATAATTGTTATGCATAATGAGAACATCAAAAATAAAACGTATTTAGTTGCAGACGATATTCCTATAAGTGTTGAAGATTTATATAAAAATATAGCTAAGATTATGAATAAAAAACTATTTATAATAAAATTTTATTCATTATTTTTTAAAATTTTATTATGGCCTATAGGCAAATCTATACTTGTAGAAAAAATTTCTAATTCACTTATAGTTGATAATACAAAAATTAAAAAAGAAACTGATTGGGACCCTAAAACTAATATAATGGATGAATTAAAGTATATGATAGAAAAAAAAGAAGATTAACTTAGGAGTTTAGAATGAGTTATAAATTATCTGCAAAACAAATAAAAAAATATAATGAAGATGGTTTTGTCATAATAGATAACGTAATAGATAAAGATTTTTTAAATAAAGTAAAATTAGCTACAACTAAAATTGTAGAAAAAGCATCTTTGATAGACAATTCTAATGATCAATATGATTTAGCTGATAATCATTCTAGGAGCAAAATAAGTGTTAGAAGAATTAAGCAGCCTCATAGTTTTGACAATACATTTAAAGATCTATTGTATTATCCCAGTGTTATACAAAAAGTTAAATCATTATTAGGCAAAAACTTTAGGTTGCATAATGGTAAAATCAACTTAAAGTCACCTTCAGCTGGAGATTTAGTTGATTGGCATCAAGATTGGGCTTTTTATCCTCACTCTAACGATGATGTTCTTGCAGTAGGTATTATGTTAGATGATATGACTTCAGATAATGGTTCTGTATTATTTATTCCTGGTTCTCATAAAGGTAAAATCTATAATCATCATCACAATGGATGTTTTGCAGGAGCAATAGATATAGAAAAAGATAATATTGATCTTAGTGATGCGTTTGAAGTAACTGGAAAAGCCGGAAGTATAACTATACATCATGCCAGATTATTACATGCATCCAAGCCAAATAATTCTAACACCATGAGAAGATTCTTACTGTGGGAGTTTGCAGCTAGTGATGCTTGGCCACTTATGGGAATAAATGATTATAATGACTTTAATAAAAAAATTATATCAGGGAAAACTATTAATACTCCAAGGTTAAGTAATGTTCCCGTTATAATGCCTTTACCTGCAGCAATTAACCAAGGATCTATTTTTGAAAACCAGAAAGTAGTTACTAAAAATAAAAATAATATTTTAATGTAATATTTATATGTAATTATTAATATAATTTTGAGTTCTGCTTAAACTAGTCTATTCTAATATTATAAATTATATAATGGAGGTTAAATTATGAAAATTTTAATAACACTACTAATTTCTTCTTTTTTTGGTTTATCTGTATTTGCAGATACTACAGATCAAAAATGGATGAATAAAGTAGAAGTGACTAAAAAAGGTGATCATTGCGCAGATGATAGTAATTGTTTTAATCGTTATCATCCGGCAATTCCAGCGGTAGCTAAAGCAAATCCAGGCGATATTATTATTATCCATTCAAGAGATGCTTTAGATAGCCAATTTAGATTAGATTCTATTGCTGATGATCTTTCAACAGTAGATTTAGGATTAGTTCATCCAATGATGGGACCAGTTCATATAAACGGTGCCAAAAGAGGGGACGCATTAGAGGTTGAGCTTATAGATATTATTCCAGATGAGTATGGATATACTGTAATTGCGCCAGGCTTTGGTTTTTTAAGAGATTTGTTTCCAGACCCTTATATAGTTAATTGGAAACTTACAAGAATTGGAGCGGTTTCAGATGGAATGCCAGGTATAACAGTTCCTTTTGAAGCTTTTCCAGGTTCTATAGGAGTGCTGCCAGGTCTACCAGAAGTTGCAGCATGGAAAGCACGTGAAGCTGATTTAGCAGCTGCTGGCGGCGTTGTGCTTGGCCCTTCATCAGGAGGAGCACTTCCTGCTTCTGTATGTGGAGAGGGAGGAAGTCATGCAAATGATTGTCTAAGAACTATTCCCCCTAGAGAAAATGGAGGAAATATGGATGTACAACAAATGCAAATTGGTACAAAAATTATATTTCCTTGTTTCGTAGATGGATGTGGTTTGTTTGCGGGTGACGTTCATTATGCTCAAGGCGATGGCGAGGTTTCAGGTACTGCAATTGAAATGGGCGCTGTAAATGTATACAGAACTAGAATCCTTAAGGGTAAAGGTAAAGAAATGGACATGCCTGTTACAGTAGGTGATGATCAAATCAGAGATATGGAACCTTCACGTTACTATCAAACAGTTGGTATTCCTTTAAAAGGTAAGGGGGTAGTTCTGCCTTCACATGCTTATTTAGGTTCTGAAAAAATCACTAATTTAGAAAATTTATCTGAGGATTTAACTGCAGCAGCTCGTCATGCTTTAATTCAAATGATTGACTATATAGTTAGAGAGCATGGCTTAACTAGAGAGCAAGCTTATATTTTATGTTCAGTAGCAGTAGATTTAAGAGTAGGACAAGTAGTTGATGTTCCTAATTTTATAATTACAGCCGTTCTAAATTTGAACGTGTTTGATAAAAACCGTAACTAGTAAAGTATAATTATTATATATGAGAGGCGCATTGTTTGTGTCTCTCATATGTAGTATAAACATTTTATGTTAAATAGACGACTCTTACTTAAATTTATAATGCTTCCTATTGGGTTTATAACTATGGGGCATGCTCCATGGGGACAATGGCAGGTTTATAGAATGCGACATATGTTGCTACTAAGCGTTATTGAGGATCCAGAAAGTTATCCTTTTTCAAAAATTATAATAGAAGCTTTAGAAGAAACTTTACCTGAAGCAAAAGCAAGGCCTGCAAGAGCAAGGGGTTTTGAAAGGGTTTATAATTTACTATCGACTGATCAAATGCCTTTAGTGGTATTATCTAAAAATAATGCAATTTCACTATTATATGGTACAGGCGTATTTAATGAATTTCCTCCTGTTCGTATGCAAATAGTATACGATTTTGGAGAAATGGTTTTGTTGGCTAGGCCAAAAATGCCAGATAGTCATACATGGCGAATTACAGATGCATTAATTAGTTCTGGCAAATTTACTTCAGTAATTCATAATACTGAAATACCTGTTCATAATGGAAGTAATGTTAGGCTCCTAAATTTACCTATGCCAGATGAGCCTAAGGCCAAAGATGATAATAGCAAAGAAGAACCTATTCTATAATAAAGAATAGTCTAATCATAATTAAATTAGACTATTCCTGGTTTTATAAAGTAACTATTTAATATTAAGTTTTTTTCTTAACCCTTTGATTTAATTAAAGCTTGGTCGATATCATTAATTATATCTTCTATGTGCTCTATGCCTATAGACAACCTCACATAGGATGGAGTGACACCAGATTTTAATTGATCTTGAGAGCTTAGTTGAGAGTGAGTTGTAGAAGCAGGGTGAATAGCTAAACTTCTACTATCACCTATATTTGCAACATGATATAAAAGTTCTAATGAATCAATAAACTTCTTGCCAGCATCTATTCCCCCTTCAATTTCAAAACCAACTAAAGCTCCATAACCATTATTTAAATATTTGTTAACTCTATTTTTGTTCTCACCTGTAAATAAGCTTGGATAAATAACTTTAGTTATATTCCTAGATAAAGACAGATGTTCAGCAACTAGTTTAGCATTTTTACATTGTTCTCTAATTCTTAATGGAAGAGTTTCTAAACCTTGAATAAATTGAAATGCATTAAAGGGACTCATTGCTACACCTATATCTCTTAATAAAGTTACTCTAGCTTTTAGTATATAGGCAATAGGACCCAAAGGTTTAACGGCTTCAGTCCAGACTGCACCATGATAACTTGGGTCTGGTTTATTTAATAAAGGTTGTCTATCTTTAAATTTCTCCCAATCAAAGTTACCACTATCAATTATAATGCCCCCTATGGAAGTTCCATGTCCACCAATATATTTAGTAGTTGAATGAATTACAATTGCTGCTCCGTGATCTATAGGTTTTGAAATTATAGGAGATGCAGTATTATCAATTATAAGTGGAATTCCTAATTTTTTACCAATATCTGAAACTTCACCTATAGGAAAAATATTCAATTTAGGATTAGGAAGTGTTTCTCCATAATAAGCCCTAGTATTTTCATCAGTAGCTTCTAAAAAATTATTAGGGTCTGCTGGGTCAACAAAACGAACTTCTATACCTTGATCCTTTAAAGTATTTGCAAATAAATTCCAAGTTCCTCCATAAACATCAGTGGAAGAAACAATATTGTCTCCAACTTTTGCAATATTTTGTATAGCAATAGCAGTTGCTGATTGGCCAGAAGCTGTAGCTAATGCGGCTACTCCTCCTTCTAATACAGCAAGTCGCTTTTCCAATACATCAGTTGTTGGGTTCATTATTCGTGTATATATATTTCCAAGTTCTGATAATGAGAATAAATTAGAGGCATGTTGAGTGTTTTTAAATTGATAAGAAGTGGTTTGATTTATAGGTACTGCAACTGATCCAGTAGTCGGATCTGATCTCCATCCGCTATGAAGGGCAATTGTTTCTGGTTTAGTATAGTTAGTCATAATAATCTCCTTTCCCAGTAAACTGGGCTCTATTATAACTCCAGCTTTTTAATGGAAAGGGCCAAAAAAATTTGGTAAAAAAAAGGGCCACACAAATCTTTTTGGTGGTCCCAGACCACCTCTTTAGCAGTATTTATATAGCGCTCGCAAGCTGGAGCTCAAATCAGCGCTTATGTAAACTTAGTATAATATTATTTTTTTGTAAAGGTCTTATTATTATAATATAAAGTATATTTTTATAATTTATAAGGAACTAACTAATGGAATTATATGCTACAGGGGTAAGATCAAGAAAAATTAATAATATAAATGGCCTTACTATGCATGTATTAGAAGCAGGGTATGAGAATTCAGAAAATAAACCTTGTATAGTACTTCTTCATGGTTTTCCCGAATTAGCTTATAGCTGGAGAAAATTATTAATTCCTTTAGCAAATGCAGGATATTATGTCATAGCTCCGGACCAAAGGGGATACGGTTATACAGAAGGATGGAAAGATAATTATGAAGGAGATATATCTGAATTTGAAATGACAAATTTAGTAAAAGATATTGTTTCATTAATTTTTTCTTTAGGAAAAAAATCTATAGATTGTTTGGTAGGTCATGATTTTGGTTCAATAGTTGCTGCACATGCAACATTAATTAGACCTGATATTTTTAAATCTGTTGTTTTAATGAGTGCTCCTTTTGATGGAGTACCAACAATAAATTATGAATACCATGACGATGAAAGCATAGATATACATAAGGAGATGGCTAGTTTAAGCAAACCTAGAAAACATTATCAATGGTATTATTCAACTGATCAGGCAAATGACGATATGATGATTTCTAAACAGGGACTTAAAAACTTCTTAAGAGCATATTACCATGTAAAAAGTGCGGATTGGAAAAATAATGTACCCTTTAAATTAAATGGATGGAAAGCTTCTGAATTAGAAAAACTACCAGGCTATTATGTAATGGATTATGGATTAAATATGGCAGAGCAAGTTAATATGGAGATGCCTTCTGAAGAAGAAATAAAAAATAATATATGGTTAGATAATAAAGAATTAGAATATTATTTTTCTGTTTATAGTAAGACTGGTTTTCAAGGAGGGTTAAATTGGTATAGATGTATGGTTGATAGTAACTTTAGATCAAAATTAGAGATATATAGTGGTTTAAAGATAACCGTGCCATCATTATTTATTGCAGGTAATAAAGATTGGGGTATATATCAAAAACCAAATGCATTAGAAAATATGCAAAACATACATTGTCCAAAAATGCAGAAAATTTTACTTATTGATAATGCAGGGCATTGGGTTCAACAAGAAAAACCTGAAGAAGTTATTGAAGCACTTTTAGATTTTATATCTTCATTATAATTAAATTTTTACTATAGCTTTCCCTATAATTTTTCTATTAGCTATAGCTTTCATAGCATCTAGTGTTTTTTCTAACGGCACTTTCATAGATATTCTTGGTTTAATATAGCCTGCCTCAATCCATTCATAAAGTTTATCAAAATTTTCTAAGTTTAGATGAGGTGTTCTTTCTACAAATGCTCCCCAAAAGACTCCAACTATAGCGCAAGACTTTAACAAAGCTAAGTTTGCTGGAGCTGAAGGTATTCTTCCAGAAGTAAAACCAATTACTAATAATCTTCCTTCCCAGGCAATGCACCTAAGAGATTGATCAAAGACATCACCCCCAACTGGATCATATATAACATCAGCTCCTTTGCCATCTGTCATTGATTTCACAATATCTTTAAATTCTCCATTAGAATAATTTATTGTTTCATCTGCTCCATGTTCTCTAGCTACCTGACATTTTTCATCTGTGCTTGCTGTAGCTATAACTTTAGCTCCCATTGCTTTACCAATTTCTACGGCTGCTAACCCCACTCCTCCAGCTGCGCCATGAACGAGAAGTATTTCACCTTTTTGCAATTTTCCTCTTTGAATAAGTGCATGAGCTGACGTACCATATACCATAGGTAAGATTGAAGCAGTTTCATAATCCACTTTATCATTTAAGGGTATTAATTTTTTTTGCACTGTTTTTACTAACTCAGCAAACGCACCATGGCCTGTCATTGCTATAACTCTTTGTCCAACTTTATAATTTTTTACATTTTGACCAATAGCTACTATTTCTCCAGCAGCTTCTGCACCTGGTGCAAATGGAAAAGCAGGTTTAACCTGATACTTTCCTTCTACGATTAATATATCCGGAAAGTTTACTCCTGCAGCATGTACTTTAATACATACCTCTTCTGAACTTAGAATAGGATCATTTATTTCTTCAACTTTTAAATTTTCTGCAGGACCAAATTCTTTACATACGAGAGCTTTCAATATTAATCTCCTCAATTTAAATATTACGTATAATGGTAGCTTATCAATATAACAAAATCTTATATTAAACTATATTTATTTACTATTGCAATATTAAGTTTGTTTTTAAATTAACAAAAAAAGAACCAATTATTAGAGGGATTTTAACTTGTATTGGAAAATAAATATTATGAGTATTAGAGATTTTTTTTAATACGATAATTCCTTCTTTAGGATGCTTTTTAAGCTCTTTTTCACTATATCCAGCTACTCTTATAATATTTAGCTTGCAAGAAATAGTGTCTGTATTTATTTCAATTAAAGAATATTTTAAATTAAATCTTCTTCTACCATCAAAAATTTTTATTTCATGATCACAATTCTTACTTTTATTGATTAATAAGCCCAATGAGATTAAGGAATTAACAGGATCTAAAGAGTTTAGAAGTAATTTTTTTGAAACTTTTTCTCTTCTTGTGTCATTTTTATAATCAGGATTAGATGATTTGATAATGGGTATGCCATTTTTATATATAATATGCATATGGCCGTATTTATTATCATCTCTTATATCGCTTATATTATAGAATGATGGTTCAATAATATTGTTATTGATTTGACCTAAAATCTTAATTTCTTGTTTCCAAGGATAAAGTAATTTTGTTATGCCAGTTGTAGTTGAATTTACTAACATACTATATTTACTATTATTTAATTCAAGTGTAGCTATAGATTCTCCTACTTTAATTCCAGATAAATATCCTTCAATAGTTATCTGGAATTTTTGTGAAAAAGCATTACTATTATAAATAAAACAGTAAAATATTGTTATTAATAATAAAATATACTTTTTTAGCAATTTACCCTTTATATTCTATAAGAATTAAGCCATGCATCATGTTTATTACAAAGACTTAGCCCATAAATTTTATTCTTTAATTTACTTATATCATGAACAGAAATTGGTACATCATTTTCAGGGTTAAACATAACTTCTTTAATTAGCATAAAATTTTCGTCAAATAACATATGTTTAATTATATAGTGATCGTAACCATTCATTTCATGACCAGTGGTAATCTCAACAGTATTATTATCTTTAATAAAAGTTGGTAAATGACCATTTATCTTTTTTGCCCATCTTCCTGGATTGTTTTTGGTATAAAATATTTTTCCAGCTAATGAGCTATTCATTATATCGTTTCCAGCAAACACTGATCTAGGAAAATATAATCCAGATACTGTTGCTAAACTCAGTAATGAGTTAAATTTAATAAAGTTTCTTCTATTCATTGGTACCTCCCAAAAAAAAATTTAGATACTTATATATTTAGCATATAATGTATATATAATATAAATTTTTAAAATAGCTAGTAAGGTTAAAATTGTTAGATAAATCAGCATTAGTTTTATTTTCAGGAGGGCAAGATAGTACTGTATCTTTACTATGGGCATGCGAAAATTTTAAATATGTAGAAACAGTAGGGTTTAATTATGATCAAAGACATTTAATTGAAATGAAATGTAGAGAAAAAATATTAATTAAAATTAAAAAAATATTTTCTGTTTGTAAAAACAAACTAGGTGAAGATCATATTATTGATATACCTGCCCTCGGCTTATTATCTGAAACAGCACTTACAAGAGATTCTGAAATTTTTGTTCAACAAAATGGATTACCTAGTACATTTGTTCCGGGAAGGAATCTAATTTTTTTTAATATGGCATCAGCTTTAGGTTGGCGAAGAAATATTTTTAACTTAATTGGCGGTATGTGTGATACAGATTATTCAGGTTATCCTGACTGTAGAAGAGAAACTATGGACGCCCAAGCTAAAACTTTATCATTAGGATTAGATAAAGAAATTAATATCTATACACCTTTAATGGATATGAATAAATCAGATATTTGGAGTTATAGTTATAAACTAGGAGGTGAAAAGTTTATTAAACTTCTTAAAGATGATACTCATACTTGTTATATTGGAGACAGGTCTAATTTTAATGAATGGGGCTATGGCTGCGGAAATTGTCCAGCATGTGTTTTAAGAAAGAATGGTTATATTGAATGGTTAGATACTAGATGACATATTCTGTTAAAGAAATATTTTATACTGTACAAGGTGAAGGAGTTCATACAGGAAGAGCTTCAGTATTTTGTCGGTTTTCTGGATGTAATTTATGGAATGGTAAGGAAAAAGATAGAGAAACTGCTAAGTGTTCATTTTGTGATACAGATTTTATTGGAGCTAATGGTATAGGAGGTGGAAAATTTATTGGAGCCGAAGAGTTAGTTCAAGCCATTTTATCCTATTGGCCTTCAAATAAGAAACCTTTTGTTGTATTAACAGGAGGAGAGCCAATGCTTCAAGTTGATAAAGCTTTAATTAATATATTAAAAAAATATGATTGTGAAATTGCTATAGAAACAAATGGAACCATAAAGGTTCCTAGAGAAATAGATTGGATTTGTGTTAGTCCAAAAGGTGGAAATAAGATAATACAAACGAGCGGAGAGGAATTAAAATTAGTTTATCCTCAAATAGGTGTTAAACCTAGTACCTTTGAAAAGTATGCTTTTAAAAATTTTAGTTTACAGCCAATGGATGGAGAGTTAAAGGTTCATAATACAAATTTAACTTTGAAGTATTGTATGAAAAATCCTATATGGAGAGTATCAATACAAACTCATAAAATAATTGGAATTAGGTAGTTATTAGATGTTAATTTATAGAGATTTTACTTTTGATGCGGCGCATGTTTTAGAGGGTTATTCAGAAGATCACCCTTATGGAAGAATTCATGGGCATTCTTTTAGAGCAAGGGTATGGATTGAGGGAAAACCTTTAAATAAAAGTAATATGATAACTGATTTAGGTTATATATCAGAACAGTGTGCGGAAGTAAAAAACATGCTAGATCATCATACTTTAAATAATGTTAAAGGTTTAGATAACCCTACTTTAGAAGGATTATGTATCTTTATATGGGATAAATTAATTTTAAAATTTTCAAATTTAAAAAAAATAGAAGTTCATAGAGATCAAAGTGGTGAAGGATGTATATATGATGGGCCTTTAGAGAATGGATAAAATTAAGCAGTTAGGAAAAAAAGCAATATTTGCTGATAGTCCAGATAAAGCGGTTCTAGAAAAGGTTAAAAATCCGCATGCTGATAAGTTATATGTAGCACGTTTCAGCGCTCCAGAATTCACTTCTTTATGTCCAGTAACTGGGCAGCCTGATTTTGCACATATTATATTAGATTATATTCCTAATAAGTATCTCTTAGAATCAAAATCATTTAAATTATTTATTCAATCTTTTAGAAATCATGGTGCTTTTCATGAAGACGTAACCTTATACATCGCTAAAAGAATAGAAAAAGAAATAAAACCTGTCTGGCTAAGAATTGGCGGATATTTCTACCCTAGAGGCGGAATTCCAATAGATGTTTTTTGGCAAACAGATGTTCCTCCAAAAAAAGTATGGATACCTGATAATAATATAAATGTTTATAATGGACGAAAATAATTTTCTAATTTCATGTTAGAAATTAATTTTTTCTTTATAGCTTGGTATATCTCCTGCTACTGTAGTTCGATGCATTATTCTTCTTGAACTTTTTTCATCAAAAGGTGTTCCTCTATGAAGAACTCTTCTGTTATCCCACATAACAATTTCATTATTGCTCCATTGATGTTGTATAATTTTTCCTGCTTCAGTAATCCATTCATTAATTTCTTTAATAAGGTTTCTACTTTCATTTAAATCCCAACCTACAATATGGCTGCAATGGCTTCCAGCGTAAAAAGCCGAGCGTTTGGTTGTTGGATGAGTTCTTATAAGTCTTTGTTTAACAAAAGGCATTTTATTTTTATAATCATCATTAAAGATATCTCCAGTATTAACCATTCTTGAATAAACTATAGAGTGTTCACAAATTTCATTTTTAAGTTGGTTTAAATTATATTTTCTATTTTTATTTTCCCAATTTTCTAGAGCATATCTAGCATCTATATATTCTGTTCCTCCTCCATCAGTTGGAATTTCTCTTGCGCTTAAAATAGAAATTTTAGATGGAATATCTTTATAGGAAGAGTCAGTATGCCAAGATCTATTTCCTCTATCATAAATAACTTTTTCACTATCTATTGGCAATATCTCGTTATTAGCTCCAACATTAGAAATTCTAGTTATTTCTGGGCTAATACCTTTTAATGTATCTTGCTCTAAAGCTTTTTCTAGTTTTCCAAATCTTTGTGAAAATAGAATTTGTTCTTCGTCATTAATTGCTTGATCTTTCAAAACAACCACTCCAAAGGATTGAACAGCATTTTTAATTTTTAAAAAATTTACATCAGATAAATTTTTTATATCTATATCTTTAATAACAGCAAAAAACTCTTGTTCTTTATGTTTAACAGATATTTTCAATGTTTTAATCCTAAGTAATTTAATCTATTAATTTGCTATAAATAGACTATAATAAAAATATACTACTTTATAGATAAAAATTATGGAATTTAAATTGAAAAATGACTTTAATACTTACATAGATGAATGTTCCGTAAATTTAAAAGACTTAAAGTTAAATGTTATGCCTCAACTAGAAGAAGCTATTACAAATATAAACAAATGTTTTAGTCGTGGAGGAAAGATAATTTTTTTTGGTAACGGAGGGTCTGCATCAGATAGCCAACACTTATGTGCTGAGTTTGTAGGAAGATATAAAAAAGATAGAGCTCCATTAGCAGCTATTGCATTAAATACAGATACTTCTATCTTGACCGCTGTTGCAAATGATATGGGTTATGATCAAGTCTTTGAAAGACAAGTTATAGCACTTGCTAAAAAGGAAGATTTATTATTTGCTATTTCTACAAGTGGTGAAAGTAAAAATGTAATTAAGGCTGTTAAAATAGGTAAAGAGATTGGAGTATCTTCAATATTACTTAGTGGTAAGAAAGAGAGCACTTTATCTAAGCTAGTTAATATTTCTATAAATGTGCCTTCTAATAAGGTTAATCATATTCAAGAAATGCATATTATAATTGGTCACTTTATATGCGAAATGGTTGAAAAAGACTTTTAATATTTTCTTATTTACTATATTCACATTTTGCAGATGCTATTAATTTCATTTCATGAATTTTTCGCCTATTTTGCTTTATTGTAAGATATATTTTGCCTAATGGGGGGTAAATATAGTTTTCACCAAAAGCTAATATTTCACTTTCCTCACTTAATAATATACAATTTACTAATTTTTTTTCAGTATCATATTTTATTTTTATATCTACTTCCATGACTCTAGGGCATAGCAATACTTTACTATCTTCCAACATTGTACATTTAGGAGGATAAATATGTTCTACTATAATATTTTCATCAGATTTTAAAGTTATTGGAAAACTTAAATATATTATTAATGTTAATAAGAGTCGGAACTGCATCTTGCACCCGCAATAAGGGTTAGACCGTGTATTCTTGTTCTTGTTCTCAAAGTTAAATATATTTTTCCTCCTGGTTTAAATAGAACAGCTTCACCAAAAGCTAAAATTTCTTCTTCTTCACTAAATAAAGTGCATCTTACCAAATGTTTATTAATATCACTATTAATAATAACTTCTACCTCAATAATTCTAGGACATAAAAGACCATTTGTTTCTTTTAATAAAGTACATTTTGGAGGATAGACTCTTTTTACAGTTATAATGTCTTTAGCATTACTCGAAGAAATATATATAAAACTGAAATAAATTAATGAAATTATTAATAGTATGGTCTTCATGGAGCTAACCAGCTCATTTTAATTCCTTCATTATAAGTAAATTTAGCTCTTCTATGACCAGAATATAATAAATATAACCAATCAATAGATTTTATATTAATATTAACTCTTCCAAAGTTAACTTTAAATTTATCTAATTCATTACTTATTAATTTTATGTCTTTAATATTTTTATCTATAATTTCTGGATCATCAATAATTGTGCTGGGATTATAGGGTGTAGAATAGCATTCTTTACCCATGATAGTTGAAGCATTCCATGCATCATCCCAATCTTTATTATTATAATTTAAAACAGCTTGTCCTCTTATTCTAATTTGTATTTTTTTACTAAAATCATATATATGTATATTTACATTAGAGTTTTTATTCATTTCTAACCACTTATTTGACCTAATATCAGTATTAAAAGATATGGTCTTGTTATCATAGTTAATACTTCTTAGAACTACGGTCCTTGAAGTAGGATTTCCATCTATATCTACTGTAGCTAAATTAGGAAAATGAAATGGAGAAGAAGCGTCATTTATTCCATTTTCTAGCAGATTCCATATTTGTTTATGGATAACATTTAATGAAGTTATTTGCATTACTCTACTATAAGTTAAATAAAAGAAGTAGAAAAGATAATCTATTAAAAAATAGATATAACTTTTCTACTTCAAAAAATATTTCGTAAGTAATAGGGGAACTTTTACGAAATACAGATACAGAATCTACGTATATATTTTAGTTTTAGATTGTGTTTAATACATTTATTTTTTATTTTAAAAAAAATAGTTAATTAATAAAGGGTATAATAAATGTCAGAAAAAAATGTTATTTTAGAAATAGATAATTCTATAGCTACTGTTACTCTAAACAGGCCTGATAATGCTAATACAATTAATTTAAATTTAGTAAAAGATTTATATGAAGCATTTAAAACTTGTCATCATGACGAATCTATCAGAGCTGTAATTTTTACTGCAAATGGAGCTATGTTTAGTGCAGGAGGAGATTTAGATTCTTTTGTTGAAGAGTCTGATAATTTAGGGCCTTTTATAACAGATATGACTACATATTTTCATTTAGCTGTAACTTTAATGAATAGAATGGAAAAACCTATTATAGTGGCTATTAATGGGACTGCAGCAGGAGGAGGTTTAAGTTTAGCTTTGTCTGGTGATATAATAATTTCTGCAGATACTGCAAAATTTTCGGCTGCATATACCGCTGCAGGTTTATCTCCAGATGGTTCTATGACATACATTATGCCTAGATTAATTGGTTTAAAAAGAACAAAAGAGCTTATGATTACAAATAGGAGGCTTACTGCAAATGAAGCTTTTGATATGGGTTTAATTGATCAAGTTGTTAAACCTGAGGATTTACATAAAACTGTAATGGAAATGGCATTAAACTTATCTAAAGGTGCTACAAAAGCATATGGAGCAGTTAAAACCTTATTATCTGATACCTTTTCTTCTTCATTAGAAAGCCATTTAGAGCAAGAAGCTCGTAATTTAAATATTAGAGCTCAGGGTCATGATGGGAAAGAGGGTGTAAAAGCTTTTGTAGAAAAAAGAAAACCTAATTTTAAAGGTTATTAGTAATAGAAGGGGTTTTTTATGAATACTGAAGAGTTACCAAAGTCAAAAGTTTTAATAAATGATAAAAATATGTCATATGTAGACATTGGATCAGGAGAAACTATGTTATTTCTTCATGGTAACCCAACTTCGTCTTATTTATGGAGAAATATTATACCATATTTCACAGATTCTTATAGGTGTGTTGCGCCAGACTTAATAGGTATGGGAGATTCTGATAAATTAAAATCTAACAGTCCAGGTACGTATACATATATTGAGCATAGGAAATGGCTTAATGAAATATTAGAAAAATTAAATCTAGGAGATAAGATAATATTAGTTATTCACGATTGGGGCTCGGCACTTGGCTTTGATTGGGCGTTAAGAAACATTAATAGAGTTGCAGGAATTGTATATATGGAAGGAATTGTCTCTCCATTAACATGGGATGATTGGGATAAAAAGTCAGCTCCTGTTTTTCAAGCATTTAGATCAGATGCAGGAGAGAATATGGTAATAGAAAAAAATATATTTGTAGAAAAAGTTCTTCCAGGATCAGTATTAAGGGGTTTAACAGAAAAAGAAATGGATGTTTATAGAAGGCCATTTCTTAAAAAAGAAGATAGAAGGCCTACCTTAGATTGGCCTAATCAAATTCCAATTGATACTTATCCAGAAGATGTAACAAATATAGTAAAACAATATTCTGATTTTTTTAAGATTAATCATGTTCCTAAATTATTTATTAATGCAGAACCAGGAGCAATTCTAGTTGGTAAGCAGAGAGAGCATTGTAGAACTTGGCCAAACCAAACTGAAATAACAGTTCCTGGAAGTCACTTTATCCAAGAAGATTCTCCAGATTTAATAGGAGAGGGAATACTTAATTGGCTAAAATCACAAAATATCTAGTTTATTCTTTATTAATTTTATATGCACTTTTAAATAAAGTTTATTCTATTGAGTCAGCTGCACACAAAGTAGAAGTAGCAAAATGTTATGGCATACTTATGACAATAAAAAATAATAGTTTAGATAGTAAAATCTCATTTAAATCAGATCAAATTTTAAATTTATATTATGAGAAAATTATTAGATTAAATATAGGTTCTCTTATGATGAAAGAAATGAGTGAGTTTGGCGCGAATGTTATATATGACGATGTAATAAATCTAAATAAAGTTAAAGTTAATAAGTCAATCCAGAAATGTATAAGTATTTTTAAAGTTGGTTAAATTTACTCTCTAATAGCAGAAGAGTTTAAAGTAAGCTCATTTTTATATTTCCAGCAGGCTGCGTAACTTCCGGTCCAACCTCTGCCTTCTTTTTTTAAATTATCATATCTTACTTTTCTAAAGGCGGAATGACACTTTCCACAGGATAGTGCAAGCATACATACTGACCTCTTAATATTTGAATTATCATTTTCATCAAATGCTTTGTTTAAATTATTAGATGCAATAACTGAATCAGTATAATATCTATTGAAGGCATCAGGTAAAATCCATACTAAGCGTTCAGCACTTGTAGTATTTACATGAGCTACACTCGTGTGCAATGGCCAAAAATTTTCTACCTGTTTTAGTAAACTTGTAACCTCTAAAGCATCTTGTTTAGCATCTTTTGCATGAATTAAAGCATATGTTTCTAGAGGATTTGTTTTGTTTCTATTGCCTATAACTATAGATGATCCATCAGAAGATGTAACTGTATCTCCAGGAATAGCAATAAGTGTAGACAGTCTATCTACTCTTGACCACATGGCCTGCATTGCTTGCTGCCTTACATCTACCATTGTTTGTTTTTCTTCGTAGGTGGCATCTGCATAGCTAAAACTTATAGTAATAATCATCAATGCTAAAGCTATGAATATGATATATATAGACTTCATTTGTACCTCTTAATTTAATATATAAATATTTTATACATATAGTATACTAATTATGTTAATCAAGTAACTAATAATTTACTATCTTTAATTAGTATAAGGTTATTTCATGCATAGGTTTTTTATTGCTATTGTCATTCTTGCATTACAATTTATTGTAGCTAAATATTCTATTGCTGATTATTCAAGTTCCTTAAGAGCTTATAACGACAATAACTTTAAGTTGTCAATTAGTGAATGTGAACATTTAATTAATGACTCTAAATGCTTGAATATACTAGGAATAATATATTTGAATGGTTATGGAGTGTCTAAGGACATAGATAAAGCTTCTATTTTATTCATTCAATCAGATAAATTAGGAAATAGCTCAGCAAAATTTAATTTAGGTTGGATGGCTCTTATGGGTCTGGGAGAAGAAGTAAATATTGAGAAGGCTTCTAATTACTTCAAATTATCTCTAAAAGAGACTAATAAATATAATATTTCCAAAAGTGTAGACGAAGAATTATTATTAGAATCTAATAATAATTTAATTAAATTAAGTAAAAACAATTTCATTGCTAAATTCAATTTTTTTTATACAGAGTATCTTAAACTAGATATTTTATTTTTATCTAAAATTAATAATGAAAAAAAATATATAAAGGATATATCTTTAATAAAAAAAAAATTAAGTATTTATGAAGATAAGTTGATTAATTTGGAAGTTAATATTAATGATTTAAAACTGAAAATTAAAAATGAACAAGATCTATTGTTAACATTATTAATTTTAAATCTAAGTGCAAATTATATAGAATTTGAGAGAGTAATAAAACAAACCTATGTAAATTTAATAAAAATTAACATCTGATATAGGAGTAACGTATGCAAAAAATTGTTTTTATATTAAGTATCTTTATTTTTTCATTAAGTGCCTTTTCTGAAGAAATTTTAAGGGCTACTATAGAACCTCTTACAAAAGAAGATTTTAATACTTTATCACAAGGTAATTGCAAATCTTTTTCCAAAACTTTAGTAGAAGCAAGAAATGAGTGGAAGCATGTCATTCCTTATAAATTATCACAAGAATCATTAAAGTATTTTGTTATTGGTTATAATTTACAAGAAGAATTAGTCGCAGACATTGTAACTGTTTGGCCTTCATACCAAGGTAGAAGGGATCAATATTTTGTTTTAATTGGGAATAAGAATTGTTTTGTTAAATGGATAGAATTATTACCTAATAGTATCCAAGAGATAATTGATAACGGGGTCAAAGCTAAAATATAGCTATTTATCTATGATAAATTTTGGAATTGTAAATTCTTCATCTTGCTTATCAAAAAATACTTTTACTTTATCACCTATGGAAATTTCATTAATATTATCTGTAATTATATTAGATACAATTCTTGCACCTTCTTTCAATATTATTGAGGCAACAATATACGGTACTTCTTCTGTAAAAGCAGGTCCCGCAGGAGCATGAATTACTGTATAAGAATAAATTTTGCCTTCGCCAGATACTTCTTTCCATTCAATATTACTGCTATCTTGAGCATTAGTTAATCTTTTTGAGTAAAGGAAGTATTCATTAGTATCTGCTGCATATTGAACCATTAATTTATTTGATTTGGCCGCCTCCCAATATATTTTTGAATCTGGGTCTATTGTAGGTCTAGGTTTCTTGAGTTCCATTTTAATTACTTTCTTTAGAGAGTATTAATGTTGTAGAGCTGGATAATACGCCGCCAGTTCCATGACAAAGTGCATTTACGGGGTTGTCTAGTTGCCTTTCTCCACATAATCCCCATAGTTGCCTTGCGGATTCTATAATTGTAAATATTCCATACATTCCTGGATGACAATAACTTAAGCCACCTCCATTTGTATTTAATGCAAAATCACCACCAGGAGCAGTCCTCTGATTTTGCACAAAATCTTTACCCTCTCCTATCTTACAAAACCCTATTGCTTCTAAAGTTAAAAGAACAGTTATAGTGAAAGAGTCATAAATCATAGTTAAATCAATATCATTGGTATTAAGGTTAGACATATTAAAAGCTCTTTTGCTAGATTCTTTTGCTATTTCTAAATGCTCCATATTTGGCATGTAGTTTATACTGGAATGACTATTGCTTTCTCCAAATCCCCTTATATATATTGGTCTAGTACTTAAATCTTTGGCTTTTTCATTCGTTGTTATTACAACAGCACCGCCACCGTCGGTAACTAGGCAACAATCAGATCTATGCAAGGGCGAAGCTATTGGTTTAGATGATAAAACTTCCTCTATTGTCAAGGGCGTTTGAAATGCTGCATTTCCATTCATACTGGCCCATGCTCTAGTGGATACAGCTATTTCCGCAAGAGTCTCTCTAGTACTTCCATAAGTATGCATATGTCTTTGAGCAGCAAGAGCGTATCCACCTACAGGAAGAGGGAGTCCACTTACTACTTCAAACTGATTGCTATATAGCGCAGGTCTATCTCCTAAGACTCTAGAAGCATTAGATTTCTGCAAACTGCCGTATAAAATTAGAACGGTATCACATATCCCAGCTTTGATTGCTTGATAAGCATGATTGACATGAAGTAGGAATGTTGATCCTCCAATATTAGTACCTTCTAACCATTTAGGATCCTTAATTCCAAGATACTCAATTAAAACATTTGGTTGCATCATCCCAGGGCCAGGCATACCCCACATTCCTGCAACAGCAAGACCATCTACATCAGAAAATTTTAAACCAGATTGTTTCAATGCTTTTTCAGCACAATATTTCTGAATCGTAAGTTCACTATTATTTTCTGCTGCCCTTCCTCTATCTTGAAGAGGAAAGTCAGCGACACCTACTATACATGGTTCTCTATCCATTAAAAAATCCTTTTGGAGGCCCGGGACGGAATCGAACCGCCGTACGAGGATTTGCAGTCCACTACATAACCACTCTGACACCGGGCCTTAAAATTTTAATATTTTTAAATTATATATATTTAAAAATTTAAATAAATTTAGGAAAATATACGCTATATTACTAATGAGGTAAATTAATATTATTATGTATTTAATCTTTATTTGATATAAATATAGTAATATTAAAAAAAGAAAATATTGATTTGAGAGAATATAGTTATGTTTAATAGTTTTTATAAAAACTTTATATTTAAATTTCCTAAGGTAATATTTTTTTTACTATTAACTTTGTTTATGGTTTTTGGCTATTTTGCAAAATTTTTAGTTATTGATGCTTCTTCTGATACTTTAATTTTAGAAGGGGATAAAGATTTAGAATACACCCAATTACTTAGCAAAAGATATTATTCTCCAGATTTTTTAATACTTGCTTATACTCCAAATGAAAATTTATTTTCAGTTAACACAATTAAAAACATTGAATCTATTTCTTCAAAGCTATTAAATTTAGAGGCAGTTACGTCAGTTACATCTATATTAAATGTTCCTTTACTTTTAAGTCCTCCATTAAAAATTTCTTCGTTATCAGAAGGTATTCCAAACCTTAAGGATGAAGGGTTAGATTTAAAATTAGTGAAAAAAGAGTTTATAAATAGCCCAATATATAAAGATAATTTAGTAAGTAGTGATTTTAGAACTACTTCAATCGTTATAAACCTTAAAGAAGATAATGGTGCTATTCAATTAAGAGATGAAAGAAATAGATTAAGAAAAAAACAAAGTAAAAATCTAATTAATGAATCTGAGTCTAAAAAATTAGAAATAATAGAAAAGACTTACAGGTCTTATAAAAATAAATCAAAAATTCAAAATGAAGAAACAATTAATAGTATCAGAAATATTATAAAGCCTTATCAAAAAGAAGAAGTTATTTTTCTTGGAGGTTTGAATATGATTACTAATGATGTTGTAAATTTTGTTAAGAATGATCTAAAAATATTTGGTATTTCTATTCTATTATTTTTAGTTATTACCCTTATGATAATTTTTAGGCAATTAAGGTGGGTTTTAATTCCCTTAATAACATGTTCTTTTTCTGTAATTATTACATCAGGTATTTTAAGTATTTTTTCCTGGGATGTTACAATTATTTCGTCTAATTTTATTTCTCTTCAATTGATTTTTACTATGGCTATAATAGTTCATCTTACAGTCAAATATAGAGAATTATACTCTTTTAACTCAGATTTGTCACAAAAAGATCTATTAATAAAAACAGTTTCTTCAATGGCTCTTCCATGCTTATACACAGTTGCAACAACTATTGTAGGTTTTTCATCTTTAGTTTTTTCTGGCCTTTTACCAGTTATAAATTTTGGATGGATGATGAGTATAGGTATTATTATTTCTTTGATAAGTGCATTTATTCTATTTCCAATAATGCAAATAAATTTAAATAAAATTAGTCCAAATTTAAAATTTGAACAAAGTATTCCTTTACCTAAATACTTTGCAGATCTATCTGATTTTATAGGTAAAAAAGTTATATTTTTATCTTTTTTTATTTTTATCATCGGAGCAATAGGAATAACTCAGCTTAAGGTAGAAAATAGTTTCATTGATTATTTTAAAAATAGTAGTGAAATTTATAAAGGAATGAAATTAATAGATCAAAAATTAGGCGGTACTACTTTATTAGATATTACTATAGACTTTAATGATAGTTTTGATGAAGAAATATATATAGAACCTGAAGGAGAATTTGAAGAGGATGAGTTTGATTTTTTAGAAGAAGATATTTCTTCTGATGATAATGGTTCTAAATTATTTTTTACATCCTCAAAAATGGATTTAATAACAAAGATACATGATTATTTAGAAAAACAACCTGAAATTGGCAAAGTTATGTCTTTTGCTACTTTATTAAAGGTTGGAAAATTACTTAATAATGGAAATGATTTAGATATAATTCAATTAGCTTTATTATATTCTGAGCTGCCAGATCAATATAAAAGAATAATTGTTGCTCCTTATATATCTATTGATGATAATCAAGCTAAGATAAGTGTGAGAATTAAAGATTCTATGCCTAAGTTAAGAAGAAATGATTTTTTAAAAAAATTAAACATAGAGATTCCTAATATAGCTAATATTGATCCTGATAGTATACACTATAGTAATGTATTGATTTTATATAATAATATGCTTCAAAGTCTATTTAAGTCACAAATACTTACAATAGGAAGTGTTATAATCTTGTTATTTTTTATGTTTTTACTTTTATTTAAATCTATTAAAGTTTCACTAATTGCATTAATACCAAATGTAATATCTATAGGTTTGGTATTAGGGTTTATGGGTTGGTTTAAAATTCCATTAGATATGATGACTATTACGATTGCAGCTATAAGTATGGGAATAGCAGTAGATAATACTATACATTATATATATAGGTATAAAAATGAATTAATTATAGACAATAATTATAGCTTAGCTATGCGACGAACTCACATGAGTATAGGTTTTGCAATGTATTATACTTCTGTTACGATAATTATAGGTTTCTTTATCTTAGTGTTTTCTAATTTTATTCCTAGTATATATTTTGGACTGTTAACAAGTTTAGCCATGTTTATGGCATTACTTTCATCATTAATTCTATTGCCTCAATTATTAATTACCTTTAAGCCATTTAAAACTTATAATAGTTAAAGTAAATATTTAGTAAAACTAACTTAACATTTTTAACCATATACTATATTAAGAAATAAAGTTTTTTAGTGAGGAGCTTGTAATTGTCCGTTTCAATAGAAGTAATGAACAAAAATATGATAGATAGGCAATTAAAACCTGTTGGAGTTAATGATAAATTAATACTAGATGCTTTCAAAAGTATACCTCGTGAATTGTTTGTAGATATAAATAAGAAATCAATAGCATACCATGAAGGTGATATGGAAATTAAAGAAGGTCGCTGGCTATTATCAGCTGGATTAATAGGACGCTTAATAAGTTCAGTTTCTATTTCGAAAGAAGATGTAATATTAGAAATTGGTTCTTGTACTGGTTATGCAACAGCTATTTTAGAAAAGTTATCATCTTTAGTTGTAGGTATTGAGAAAGATTATAATTTAAGAAACGATGCTAATAATATATTGGCAAAAATTGGTGCAGATAGCGCGCTAATAGTAGATGGAGATCATATGCTTGGTAATATTAAAAGTGCTCCATATGATAAAATTTTTATTTTTGGGTCTGTAAAATCTATTCCTGATGAATTATTTAATCAATTAGCAGATCATGGTAAAAT
Source organism: uncultured Pelagibacterales bacterium (assembly GCA_913046335.1). Lineage (GTDB taxonomy): Bacteria > Pseudomonadota > Alphaproteobacteria > TMED109 > TMED109 > TMED109. Next base: position 32,727 of record CAJWSU010000005.1, read on the forward strand.
AGTTTGTGGTATTAAAGGCCAAAATAATGATAAATCATATGGAAAGGCAGTTGTATTTAAAAAAAATAGAGGTATAGTTAGTAGCTCATCTATATTTAACGCAAATATTCCAGCTATGTTTGGTTTTGATAATGAAGATGTTTTTGAGTTTTAATAGGTTTTAGAAGGATATATAATGTTTAGAATAGTAAAAATTTTTCTCTTTAAATATATAGCATACTTATCAGCAATGATATTTATATTTTTATCAGAAGCAAATGCCCAAAGCTTAAGTTCTTCTCTTGCAAATGCTTATACTAATCATCCTCTATTAGCATCTGAAAGAAGTGAAGAAAGAGTTGTGACTGAGGATATAGTAGAAGCTTTAGCAGGGTGGAATCCTGTTGTGTATTTAGATGCATCTATAGGAAAATCTCTAGATACCACAAAAACAAATACTACTACAAAAACAAATAGTAACCTTCCGGTATCTATGGGAGTTGTATTAGAGCAGAAAATATATGATGGCGGAAAGACTAATCAAAATATTAATATAGCAAATGCTAACTTTGAAATGTCTAAATCAAAGTTAATGATGATAGAAAATGAAGTTTTATTACAAGCAGCTATTGCATATTTTGATTTACTTAAAGAGTTAGATTTACTAGATATTGCTAAGAAAAATAAAGAAGTAATTAAAAGGCAATTAGAAGCAACAAAAGATAGGTTTGATGTAGGTGATTTAACAATTACAGATGTTTCTCAGGCTGAAGCTAGACTTTCAGATGCATCTGCTAATTTGGTTAAGGCTGAAGCTGATTTAAATAGCGCAAAAGCTGTATATTTTTCAGACACTGGTATGGAAGCTGAAGATATTTTTTATCCTGAAACAATGCCTGTTATACCTTTAAACCTTCAAGATATTATGGAGAGTGTTAAAAGTGGTAATGCAAATATTGCTTTTGCAAGAAGGAGCAAAGATTTAGCAGAAGAAGAGTTAAAATTGATTCTCAAAGAAATGTCTATGACTGTGGACTTTAGGGCTAGAGCAAATCAAGCATATGATCCAAATACCTTTTTCGAAGAACAAAGATATTTTGATGTTTCAGCTAATATGAAACTTCCTCTTTACAAGGGAGGAAAAGATAAAGCTAACATTAGAAAGTATAGAGAAAAAATAATTAAGAGTAATTCTAATATTAGTAATATATTAAGAGAAGAATCTGAAAAAGCCATGATTATATGGAATAAAATACAAAGCTTAAACTCTCAGATAATTTCTTTTAAAGCGTCTATTTTAGCAAATGAAATTGCCTTAGAAGGAGTAGTTCAAGAAGAAAATGTTGGTGCAAGAACTGTATTAGATGTTCTTGATGCAGAAAATGAATTATTTAGAGCTAAAGCAAACCTAATAAAGGCTAATACTAGTCTATATATAGCTTCTTATCAAATCATAGAAGTTACTGGTAATATGAATGCTAAGTATTTAAATTTACCTGTTACGGTCTTTCATGATTCTAATAAATATTATAATAAAGTAAAAGGTTTATCTGGAGAAGGTAAATCTATACTTGATATTTTAAATATTAACTAATTAGATAAATTAAATTATGGTTAATTCTAAAATAGTAAAAAATAATATTACTTCAGCTATGAAAGAACTAGAAACTGCTCTAATGGAGAAGCAAAAACCTTTAGTTAAAAAACATAAAAAAACTTTGATTAAAAAGAAGGTAATTAAAAAAATTATACCTTCTGATATTTTGCTTTTAACAGATATTATAAAAGAGTCACCATTTTATAAAAAAGATTCAAATAGAGCTATTGTAAAAAAAAGTATTCAATCAATAATAGAATCTGATATTAAATTATGGATAAAGGCTAATATGCATATAACTACAGATGATTATGTTAAGAAAGCTCTAAAAACTATTAAATAATTAATTAGTTTAGTCAATATATGATGTAATGGAATGCAAAGATGCCTATAAAAAAAGCAGAAGTAAAAGCTAAGAATAAAGTTTCTAGTTCTGAAATTGAAAACTATTCTAGTTCTGTGTGGGATAATAATAAAATTATGGAAGCAAAAATAGATTCTGATAAGGAATCTATTACAATTATGATGCCTCCACCCAATGTAACTGGTAGCTTACATATTGGTCATGCTTTAAATATGACATTACAAGATGTTATTGCTAGATATTGGCGAATGAAAGGAAAGGATGTTTTATGGCAGCCTGGAACAGATCACGCGGGTATAGCAACACAAATGGTAGTAGAAAGAAAAATTTTAAAGGAAGGAATAACTTCTAGAGCAGAATTAGGAAGAGGTGATTTTTTAAAGAAAGTTTGGGAATGGAAAGAGGAATCTGGAGGGACTATTGTAAATCAGTTGAAAAGGCTCGGAGCTTCTGCTGATTGGAGTAGAGAAAGATTTACTTTAGATGAAGGTTTATCTGAAGCTGTTAGAGAAGTTTTTGTAAGCTTATATAAGAGTAAGTTAATTTATAGAGATAAAAGATTAGTTAACTGGGATACAAAGTTAGAAACTGCGATTTCTGACTTGGAAGTTATTCAAAAAGATAAAAAAGGTTATTATTGGTATTTTAAATACCCAATACTAGGCACTAAGAATTATATTATAGTAGCAACTACAAGACCTGAAACATTGCTAGGTGATACATGTGTTGCTGTTAACCCTAAAGATAAAAGGTATAAAAGTTTAATAGGAAAAAAAGTTCTCTTACCTATTGTTAATAGAGAAATATTAATAGTAGCTGATGAATATGCTGACCCTGAAAAAGGTACAGGAGCGGTAAAAATTACTCCTGCTCATGATTTTAATGACTTTCAAGTAGGTAAAAGACATAATTTAGAGCCTATTAATATATTGAATACGAATGGAACTTTAAATAAAAATACACCTAAGGCTTATCAAGGTCTTACTATATTAAAGGCTAGAGTAAAGATAATTTCTGATATGGAAGAATTAGGTTTACTAGATAAAATAGAAGACACTATACATGCTGTTCCATATGGTGACAGGTCAGATACAGTTATTGAGCCTTTTTTAACAGATCAATGGTTTGTAGATGCAAAAAAATTGTCAGGTCCTGCTATAGAAACTGTTAAAAATGGAGAAACAAAATTTATTCCAAAAACATGGGAAAATACTTTTTTTGAATGGATGAATAATATAGAGCCATGGTGCATTTCTAGGCAATTATGGTGGGGACATAGGATACCAGCATGGCATGCTCCGGATGGAACTATATTTGTTGGTAAGACATTAGAGGAAGTGCAAATACAAGCTTTTAATAAGTACGGTAAAAAAATAGAATTAAAACAAGACCCAGATGTATTAGATACTTGGTTTTCTTCTGGCTTATGGCCGTTTTCAACATTAGGATGGCCTGATAAAAGTAAAGATCTAATCAAGTATTACCCAGGAGATATCTTAGTTACAGGCTTTGATATAATATTTTTTTGGGTAGCAAGAATGATGATGCTAGGTATTCATTTTATGAAAAAATCACCATTTAAGGAAGTCTATGTTCATGCTTTAGTTCGTGATTCAAAGGGTAATAAAATGTCAAAATCTAAAGGTAATGTCGTTAATCCTTTGGTGCTTATGGATCAATACGGCACTGATACAATTAGATTTTCATTAACAGCTTTAGCGACTCAGGGAAGAGATATAAAGCTAGCTGAAGATAGAATAGTGGGATATAGAAATTTTATAACTAAAATACATAATGCTTCAAAGTTTTTAGAAATCAATGACTGTGTCTTAGATAAAGAATTTGATATCAAAATGATACAAAAACCTATTAGTTTATGGATTATAAACCTTCTTTATAAAACAGCAGATAATGTATCTTCAGAGATAGAATCTTACAGGTTTAATGAGGCAGCAAATAACGCATATCATTTTGTTTGGCATAATTTTTGTGATTGGTATTTAGAAATAGTAAAACCTGTTTTATCTGAAATTAATAGTGAAGAAAATAAAGAGATAAAAAATACTACAGCTTATGTATTTAGCAAAATATTAATAATTTTACATCCAATTATACCTTTTAACACTGAATACTTGTACAGTAAGGTTCATAATTTTGGAGAAATACTCTCCTTAATGGATTGGCCTGATTCAAATATTGAAAAAATTAAATTAAGTAAAAATAATATAGAGATAGAATGGATCATAAAATTCATTAGTGAAATTAGGTCTTTACGAGCAATGTTAAATATACCATTTAAATCACTGATAAATGTATATTATAAGTCTATTGATAAAAAATATCTTAATATTATTAATAGTAATATTGAAACTTTAAAAAGTATTGCAGGAGTAGAAAGTTTTTCTTTCAATGCTAATGATTCTGACAACTCCGCTCAAATATTAGTAGATGATGCAACTTTTAATATATCTCTCAAGGGCGTAATAGATATAAATATTGAGCTAGATAGATTGAATAAAGATTTATCAAAATTAAAAGATGATATTTCTATAATTGATGCTAAGTTATTAAATAAAAATTTTATAGAACGTGCACCTAAGGAGGTAATAGAAGAGCAAAAAAGTAAAAAAGAAGGTATCAAAAGCTTGGCAGATAGGCTTCAACTAGCAATTAATAGATTAGATAATAAAATATAGGGGGTACATTATGACAAAATTTAATAAAGATAAACTACCGAGTAGACATGTGACAGAAGGGCCTGGCAAAGCCCCACACAGATCCTTTTTTTATGCCATGAATTTAACAACTGAGCAAATTCATCAGCCACTTATTGGGGTAGTTTCAACTTGGAATGAGTCTGCTCCATGTAACATTACCTTAAGAAGGCAAGCGCAATCTGTAAAAAAGGGGGTATGGCTTGCTGAGGGAACACCAAGAGAATTTACTACCATAACAGTTACAGATGGAATAGCTATGGGTCATCAAGGAATGAAGGCTTCTTTAGCAAGTAGGGAGGCTATTGCGGATACAATTGAATTATCTGTTAGAGGTCATTGCTACGATGGTTTAGTTGGTGTTGCAGGATGTGATAAAGCTCTACCAGGTGTTATGATGTCAATGCTTAGATTAAATGTTCCAAGCGTGTTTATATATGGGGGCTCAATTATGCCTGGAAGGCATAAAGGAAGAGACCTTACAGTACAAGATGTATATGAAGCAGTAGGACAAAATGATGCAGGTATGATAGATGCTAAAGAGTTAGATTTAATAGAGCGTGCAGCTTGTCCATCAGCAGGTTCTTGTGGAGGACAGTTTACTGCAAATACAATGGCTTGTGTGAGTGAAGCCGTAGGCTTAGCTTTGCCTAATAGTACTGGTGCACCAGCTCCATATGAATCTAGAGATGAATATGCATTAGCAGCTGGAAAGCAAGTAATGAAATTAATTGAATTAAATATTCGTCCTAGAGATATTGTTACTTTAAAATCTCTAGAAAATGCTGCTAGGGTTGTAGCAGCCTCAGGCGGATCTACAAATGCAGCTTTACATTTGCCAGCAATGGCAAATGAAGCCGGCATAGATTTTGATTTATTTGCTGTTGCTGAAATTTTTAAGTCTACACCTTATATAGCTGACTTAAAACCAGGTGGTAAATATGTGGCAAAAGATTTACATGAAGCTGGGGGAGTTCAAGTAATTTTAAAAACTTTATTTGAAGCAGGCTATATACATGGCGATTGCATTACTGTTACAGGAAAGACTATGGAAGAAAATTTAAAAGATATCACCTTTCCCGAAAATCAAGATGTAATATATAAAGTGGAAAATGCAATTACACCTACAGGTGGAGTAGTTGGTCTAAAGGGCAATATAGCGGAAGAAGGAGCTATAGTAAAAGTTGCTGGCATGTCTAAGTTAAGACATGTGGGTCCTGCTATTGTTTTTGATTGTGAGGAGGATGCATATCAAGCTGTTAAAGAACGAAAATACAAGGAAGGAGATGTTTTTGTTATTCGCTATGAAGGGCCTAGAGGTGGGCCTGGAATGAGGGAAATGTTGGCAACCACAGCGGCTATTTATGGTCAAGGAATGGGAGAAAAGGTTGCTCTTATTACTGATGGACGTTTCTCAGGCGCAACCAGGGGTTTTTGTGTAGGACATGTGGGACCAGAAGCCGCAGTTGGTGGATCTATAGCTTTAATAAAAAATGGAGATATAATAACTATCGATGCGGAAACAAGTGAACTGAGTGTTGATTTATCAGAGGAAGAGATAATTGCAAGAAGAAAAAATTGGAAAGCTCGTGAACATGAATATGGCTCAGGTGAGATATGGAAGTATTCTCAGCTAGTAGGATCTGCACTTAAAGGTGCAGTTACACATCCGGGTGCAAAAAAAGAGAAGCATTGTTATGCAGATACATAGGGTATTTTAAGAATATATATGATAAAAAGCTATTTTCTTATTTTAAAAGTATTATTTGTCATTTTCATATTTTTTTTTATTAGCAGCTGTGTAAAAAATAATGCTACAGGAGAGAGACAATTAGTCATTCTATCTCAGACCGAAGAAAACAATATTGGTGCTAAGGAACATCCTAAAATAATAAAAAGTTTTGGAGGTGTATATCAAGATAAAAAATTACAAGAATATGTTAAGAATATAGGAAACAAAATTACTGAAAAAGCAGATATGTCTAATATAAGATGGACTTTTACAATTCTAGATAGTCCAATTGTTAATGCTTTTGCCCTTCCTGGTGGCTATGTATATGTAACTAGAGGTCTATTGGCGCTTGCCAACGATGAAGCAGAAATTGCAAGTGTAATTGGTCATGAAATTGCTCATGTAACAGCAAGGCATACTGCACAAAGGCATGCAAAAGCAACACTTTCAGGTATAGGTTTAGATTTGTTAAATGTTTTAGTTGGTCAGCCAATAATTACGAATTTAGCAAGCATAGGAATGCAAGGAGTTCTTTCATCATTTAGTCGATCTGAAGAATTGGAAGCAGATGAATTAGGTATTCAATATATATTTAAAGCTCAATACGATCCTGAAGGGTCTTATAGATTTCTCAGTAGGCTTGATAAGTTAACAAAAATATCATCTACTGATGAACAAAATGCTATAAATTCTATTTTTTCTACTCATCCTAAAACTATAGATAGAATGAAAATTTCAAAAGAAAATGTTCCATCGAGCGTAAGTTTTAAAAATTATAAAAAAAAATATTTAAACGCAATTAACAATATGATCTATGGAGATTCATCATCACAAGGGATAATAAAAAATAATCAATTTTTTCACCTTGAGTTAGACTTCTCTTTTAACATACCAAAAAAATACAAAGTTTCTAATAACGATAATTCTATAATTCTATTTAATAAGTCTAAAGAAGAAATAATAATTTTTGATGGGCTGGATAGTCAACCTGGTATTTCACTTATAGAATTAGCAGAATCAATTTATAATAGGTCTGATATAAAGACATTTAAAGAAATAAATATAAATGACAAATTAGCAATATATTTTGATGAAAAGTCTAATGTAAAATATGAAGGTAGAGAATATAATAGAAGAACTTACTTAATTAATTGGGGTAATGGAAAAATATGGAGGATTTCTATATTAATAAACCCTTCAAATCAGGACATAAATTTTAAAAGCGGAAATTTAGTAGCATTAAGTTTGCATAATTTAACAGAAGAAGAAAGAGTTATAGGAAAACCAAAATACATCAAAATTATTGAAACTAAGTTAAATGATACTCCTGCTATTTTATCAACTCAGATGGGTATTGAAGATAAAAAATTGGAATATTTTTGTATTATTAATGGAATAAACTTTGATAATAGTAATGAAATATTAGAACAGGGTACATTAATTAAAATGATAATTAATTAATGATTCAATAAATGTTAATTTTATATTAATGAATAATTTTTTCTTAATTATTTATATATTCTGCTTAAAATTCTTATCTTTAAATATTTTAATTTTATCTGATGGTTTTAGAGTAAGTAGAATTTCGGTAAAATCAACTTGGCTTAATCCTATGCAGCCTTGTGTAGAAGAATAATTATTTTTTGCTATATGTATAAAAATGGCGCTTCCTTTATGAGGAGTTATTGGTTCTATATTATAATTAATCACTAAAATTAAATTATATATATCATCAGTTCTATAAAATGATTCTTTATGGGCATAATTTATATTTATTAATTTATTATAATCTTTATTATTCGGTTCATCTGACCAAGCCATTTTTTTTGATATAGACAAATATTTAAAATGCGTTTTAAGTTTTTTTATTCTGTCAGTTCTGACATATAGGTTTCCCAGAGAAAAAACACCAATAGGAGTAGCTTTATCACCTTCTGTTTTTGATTCAATAAGCCCATTTATTCCAAGTGAACACCTATATATTTTTTCTTTATATATGAGCTTATTATTTTGGTTAACTAATATCATAAATTCACATGCTTATTAAAAGCTAATCTGTAATATTTATAATTATTGGGGCATGATCAGAAGGTTTTTCTAATGATCTATGATATTTATTTATTTCTACAGAATTTAATTTATCTAGAGCAATTGGAGAAAGTAAAAAATGATCTATTCTTAAACCTTTATTTTGTTCAAATGCTCTACCATAGTCCCAATAACTCCATTCCGTCTTATCTGGGTGTATTGCTCTCCATGCATCGTAGTAACCTAAGTTTATAATTTCTCTAAGTTTGGCTCTTGATTCTGGTTGAAATAAGGCATCATTTCTCATATTTTCTGGGTTGGATGCATCTCTATCTTCAGGACAAACATTAAAATCACCTCCAAGTATTACACACTCTTCATTTCTTAATAACTCTTTGGCTCTATTTTTTAATTTTTCCATCCATTCTATTTTATAATCAAATTTTTCTGTATTTATAGGGTTTCCATTTGGTAAATATATTGAGGCAACTCTAAAACCACTATTCTTAGCATCTATCCAGCATTCAAGGTATCTGGCTTGCTCGTCGTCTGTATCTACATATAATGTATCTTTAACGTCTTCTATAGGATGTCTTGATAATATGGCAACACCATTGTAAGATTTTTGACCTTTATAAATGACATTATAACCTAATTCTTCTAAATCTATTATAGGTATATCTTTTTCTTGTGCTTTAAGTTCTTGAAGTAATAAAACATCAGGAGACTGTTTATTAACAAAATCTTGTACATGAGGAAGACGAACCCTGATTGAGTTTACATTCCAACTGGCTATTTTCATATTAAGTTACCGAAAATGATGTTCCACAACCACAACTAGATGTTGCATTTGGATTATCAATAGAGAAAGATGCACCGCTTAAATCTTCTTTCCAAGTAATTTTAGAACCAGATAGATAATTTAAAGATATAGTATCAGTAACTAGAGCAGGTGATCCATTTTTATCACTAGATGCAATAATATCGTCTTCTAACTTTTTATTATCAAAATTAAATGAATAAGAGAAGCCAGAACATCCTCCTCCATCAACAGTAATCCTAAGAAAACCTTCTCCTTCTTGAGATTGAATTAGTTTAATTCTTTTTAAGGCTTCATCAGTAATTGATAGTTTTTCCATATATCTACCTGTTTTAATATTATTATCATATTTATATAATGTTAGTTCAATTTTTTACAATTTCAAGTTATGTATATATATAAATCAATTTTTAGGAAAGTTAATATATATAAAAATGTCTAAACTGCAAAAATATAGAACTGATTTTAAAAGTAGTAAAGGAAGATTTTATTCAGAAAAAGAGTCCTCTTATAGAAACCCTTTTATGAGAGATAGAGATAGGCTAGTCCATTCGGCAGCTTTTCGTCGCTTAGAGCATAAAACACAAGTCTTTGTTCAGCATGAGGGCGACAACTTTAGATCTAGGCTAACTCATACAATTGAAGTTGCTCAGATAGCTAGAACTATCGCTTCACGTTTAGGTTTAGATTCAGATTTAGCAGAGACCATAGCTTTAGCACATGACTTAGGCCACACTCCATTTGGGCATGCAGGTGAAGAAGCTTTAAATAAATCAATGAAAAGTAAAGGTGGTTTTGATCATAATGCTCAAACTTTAAGAATAGTTACTAAACTAGAAAAAAAATATGCTAATTTTGACGGTTTAAATTTAACTTGGGAATCATTAGAAGGGATTGTTAAGCATAACGGTCCGTTATTTAATAATATTCCAACAGTAATTAAAGATTATCAAAAATCTATCTTAAAAGAAAACAATGTTTTTGATCTTTTTTTATCTAATTATGCTGGCCCGGAAGCACAAGTAGCTGCCATAGCAGATGATATTGCTTATTGTAACCATGATATAGATGATGGTTTAAGAGCAGGTTTGTTTACTTTAAGTGAATTAGCAGAAATCAAACATGTTGGTAAGGTATTAAATTATAATAAGTCTAAATGGAAAAATATAGAAAAAAGAAGATTGGTTCATGAGACAATTAGAAGTTTAATAAATTTAATGATTAATGATGTCATTAATGAACATGAAGATATTGTAAATAAAGAAAACTTTAAAAATATTGAAGATATAAGAGAATATAATAGCTCTGTAGTAAAATTATCTAAAAAAATGTTCAAAGAAAATCAAGAGCTAAGAGTCTTTCTCTTTAATAAAATGTATAAACATACAATAGTAAATAGAATGACTTTAAAGGCTAAAAATATAGTAAATGATTTATTTGCAGCTTTCTCTAGAGATATTAGTCTTCTTCCTTCTGAATGGAGAAATGATGCTGAAATTGAAAAGTCAGATATAAAGGTCTATAGAATTATCGCTGACTATATAGCAGGTATGACAGACAGGTATGCTGTTATGGAGCATAAAAGACTGTATGATTTGCATGGAGGTTGGACTGGAACTTCTTTATATGATAAACGCGACCGATAATTTAGGTTTAACCAAAAGATTTAATTAGGAAATATCTATGAATATTTTTGAAGACATACGAAAAATAATTATTAATGTAGCTATTTCTATTGGTGTAAAAGATAATAATATTTTAAACAAAATTACTGCGGAACCTCCTAAAGATGACTCTCATGGAGATATTGCAACTAATATAGCTCTTTTAAGTTCAAAATTTTTAAAGAAAAATCCTAAAGAGATTGCAATAGATATTGTAGCTATAATTATAAATAATAAATTTATTAATGAAGCAAAAATAGCAGGGCCAGGTTTTATTAATTTATCGCTTGATAAAGCTATTTTTTATAAATGCTGTCAAAATGTACTTATTCATAAGTATCAATATGGAAAAAGTAATTATGGAAAATTAGAAAAAGTTAATATAGAATACGTTTCAGCTAACCCTACAGGTCCTATGCATATAGGACATGCTAGAGGAGCTGTTTTTGGTGATTCTTTAGCAAATTTATTAGAATATGTTGGGTATGATATTACAAGAGAGTATTATATAAATGATTCAGGTCAGCAAATTATTAATTTAGCAAAGTCTGTTTATTTTAGATACCTAGAATTATTGAATGAGGATAAAATACTTTTTACTGACGACATGTATCCTGGCGAATATTTAATTCCAGTTGCCCAAATTATTATAAAGAAATATGGAGATAAGTTTTTAAAAGTAGAAGAAAGTGAGTGGATAGAAATCTTTAAAAAAATTAGTATTGATTGTATGATGAATTTAATAAAAGAAGATTTGCTTTCTATAAACATTAGTCACGATGTTTTTACCTCTGAAAATTCTTTAAAATCTAATGGATATATAGATAAAGTAGTTAATATTTTAGATAATAATAATATGATATATGAAGGAGTATTGGAAGCTCCTAAGGGGTTAAAAAAGGAAGATTGGGAAAGTAGACCTCAATTATTATTTAAATCTACTTTACATGGAGATGATTTAGATAGACCTCTAAAAAAGTCAGATAATTCTTGGACCTACTTCGCTGCTGATGCTGCATATCATTATGAAAAATATATACGAAAATTTACTTCTATAATTAATATATGGGGTGCTGATCATGGTGGATATGTTAAAAGAATTGAAGGCATTGTTAAATCAATCTCAGAATCAAGTATAAAGTTTAATGTTAAATTATGCCAACTAGTAAACTTAAGTGATAATGGTAAGCCAGTTAAAATGTCAAAAAGAGCTGGTAATTTTATAACTATGAAAAGTGTGGTAAATTCTGTGGGTGCAGATGTTCTAAGGTTTATAATGCTTACTAGAAAAAATGATGCTCCACTAGATTTTGACATGTTAAAGGTTAAAGAACAGTCAAAAGATAATCCTGTATATTATGTACAATATGCGAATATAAGAATTAATTCTTTGTATAAAAAGGCTATTAATATAGGAATAGATTTAAATAGTGATCTGGAAGATATTAATTTTAGTTTATTGAAGGAATCATCTGAATTAAACCTTATAAAGATCATTTCAAAATGGCCTAGACAGGTAGAATTAGCAGCAATTGCTAATGAACCTCATAGAATTACGTTTTACTTAAATGATTTGGCAAGTGCATTTCACTATTCATGGTCTTTAGGAAATACTAAATCAGAGCTAAGATATTTTGTAGAAGGAGATATTAATCTTACTTTGGCTCGACTTTCATTAGCTAAAGTTGTTAAAATAATTCTATTTTCAGGTCTATCCATAATTGGAGTTAAATCAGTTGAAGATTTATCTATAGAACAGAGAAAAAACAATGTTTAAAACTTTATTATTTTTAATAATTTTGATTTTGGGAGCTTATTTTACTTACAATATTTTTAAGCCAAGCTTTTTTAGTAAAACTAAAATAGTTCATATTAAAGCAGACAATTTACAATATAAAAGTATACCTGATAATCAAGAAGGTTTTAACTTTATAGGAGAAGACCTATCTATATATAATGTTATTAGAGAAAAAATACTTCCTAAAGAGGATTTAGAGGATAAAAAAAAAGTTATAGTAAATTCAAAAGTGCCTGTAATAGAGCAAAAAAATACAAAAATAGAAGATACTATTATTACTAATTTCTATTTGCAGTTAGCATCATACAAAAATATAGAAAAAGCGAAAGAATTAATTTTTTCTTATAAAGAATCTTCTAACTTAATACTTAATAAATTAAATTTTAATATAGCAACAGCTAAAATTAAAGATAGAGGAACTTATTATAGGGTAAGAGTAGGACCTTTTAGTAATGTAAAAGAGATATATAAATTATGTTTAGTTTTTAAAGTCAAAGATAATGAATGTTTAATAGTTAAAGATAAGTAACCAATTTATGAAAAAATCTAAGCGAGCAATAATTGGTATTCAAGGGTTGAGCTTAAGTGATGAAGAAATTTTTATTTTAAAAAAGTATTCTCCTTTAGGAATTATATTATTTAGCCGCAATATTAAAAATAAGAAGCAAGTAAAAAAACTAATAAACGACATTAGAGATAAGTTAGGTTGGAAGTGTCCTATACTAGTTGATCAAGAAGGTGGAAGAGTTCAAAGACTTAAACAGCCAATTTGGCCAAAATATCCGTCAGCTAAAATATTTGGAGATATAGCTGATATCTCTTTAAGAAAAGCAAAGAGGGCAGTTCATCTAAATTATGTATTGTTAGGAACTGAACTTAAAGAGTTAGGGATAAGTGTCAATTGTGCACCGTGCTTAGATGTTAAAAGCAAAATAATGCATCCAATAATAGGTGATAGATCATTTTCTGCAAACCCTAATATAGTGGTTTCTCTTGGAGATGCCGCATGTAAGGGTATGATAGATGCAGGTGTTTTGCCAATTATTAAACATATACCAGGACATGGTAAAGCTATAGTTGATAGTCATAAAGAGCTTCCTATAATAACTGATAGCATAAAGTCTTTGGAAAATTCTGACTTTTTACCATTTAAAGCTTTATCTAAAATGCCAATTGCTATGACAGCTCATATTATCTTTTCTAATATAGATAAAAATTTCCCTATAACACAATCAAAAAAAGCTTATAATTATATTAGAAATGTTATCAAATATGAGGGTATATTAATATCAGATGATATTGATATGTTGGCGTTATCTGGTTCAATAAAGTATAAAGTCGACTCTATAATTAAAGCTAATTTTGATATTGTATTACATTGTTCTGGTAATATAATAGATGCTGAGCAGGTTTTAATTCACACGCCTTTATTAAATAATAACTTATCCAATAAATGGAAAGTACACTTAGGTACTATTGAGAATAGCTTTAAGACAATTAATAAAGAAATATATAAAGAAAAAATTAATAAAATTTTTTATGATGTTTTAAAAATTAATTCTGATTATTATTAATAATTTTGTCTATATATAGTAGTTATTACTAGTATTAAAGTATATCTTGTGCTAATAATAGGTAAACATATTTTTCATCTGGATGCATATGGAAGAAGTTCAGCATATTTTTAAAGCTAATAAAATAGATATAAAACCTGTTATTGATAATGAGGGTAAAGATAGTCCTTTTTTATTAAATATTAGTGGGTATGAGGGAGCAATAGACCTTTTATTAGATTTAGCCAGGAAACAAAAAGTAGATTTAATAAATATATCAATATTAGAGCTGGCTAATCAATATTTAGATTATATTGTAAATGCTAAAAAATTAAATTTGGAGATAGCCGCAGAATATCTTGTAATGGCAGCTTGGCTAGCATTCTTAAAGTCTAAGATTTTATTGCCGGAAGAAGTTATAGAGGAAATGTCAGGAGAAGAGCTTTCTGAGGCTTTAAAATTGCAACTTAATAGACTTCAGTCTATGAGAATTGCTTCTAAAACATTATTTAATTTAGATTTGCTATATCAAGTTAGGTTTCCTAGAGGTAGTATTTCAAAAGAAGAGTGTATTGTAAAAAGAATTGATAATACATCATTAAATGATTTGTTATTTGCATACACTAATACTATTAGAGGAAAAAATTTACTAGATTATAGTCCGCCAGTAAAACAGTTGGAATCAGTTGAGTCGGCATTAAAAAGGTTGAACAAAATATTAAGTAATAACAAAGAGTGGGAGCAACTATCTTTGTTTTTGCCTGAAAATTTATCTAATGATGACAAGGTCTTTAATAGTTCTGTTTTAGCAGCAACATTTTCTGCTACATTAGAATTAGCAAAAAAAGGAGAGCTTGAAATTAGGCAGTTAAATCCATTTGGAGATATTTTTATTAGAGCAAAGGTAAGAGAGTAAGATAATGGATAAAGAATTATGCATTAAGATTGCAGAGGCTATAATTTTCTCTAGCGAGAAACCTGTAAGTATAAAGCAACTTTTACATCGTTTACCAGCTAATGCGGATATGAGTTATATTGTAGAATTTTTGTTAAATAAGTATAAGGATGGTGGTTTTAGAATTGAAAAAATTGGAGATGCTTTAGCTTTTCGTACATCTAGTGAAATGGCTAGCCATCTTATAGTAGAAAAAACTATTTATAAAAAGTTATCAAAAGCAGCTTTAGAAATTTTATCAATAATTGCTTATCATCAGCCAATTACTAGAGCGGAGGTAGAAGATATAAGAGGGGTTAGTGTTAGCCAAGGTTCATTAGATATTTTATTTGAATCTAATTGGGTAGAACCAAGAGGACATAAAGATGTTCCTGGAAGACCATCTACATGGCGCACAACTAGAAATTTTCTTGATCATTTTGGATTAGAATCCATCAAAGATTTGCCAGGTGTATCAGAACTAAAGGCATCAGGGCTACTATCAAGAAATATTGGTCCGTCAGTTCTTAATAGAGATAATATTAACGAAATTTAGTTTGCGTTTAGGTATTTATTTTCTACTTTATTTTATTTATAATTAATCTTATGGTATAGGTGAGAATAACTATCATTCTCATTAATGGTTGAATATTATATAGAAGAGGTTCTATGAAAAAATTAAATTTTTTGTTTGTTGTTATCTTATCTTTATTTTTCTTTACTAAGGGATGGAGTGATGAAGTAAATTTATATTCAGCTAGGAAAGAGCATTTAATAAAACCTTTAATTAATATTTTTGAAAAAGAAACAGGTATAAAAGTTAATTTAGTAACAGCTAAAGCTGCACAACTTCATGAAAGAATTGTTAGAGAAGGCAAAAACTCTCCGGCAGATGTATTATTAACCACTGATGCTGGTAATTTATGGAAAGCTTCTAAACAAGGTTTGTTTCAGAAAATAAATTCAGATTATTTAACAAGTAGAATAGATAGTAAATATAGAGATCCAGACAATAAATGGTTTGGTTTAAGCTTAAGAGCAAGAATAATTGTTTATTCATTAGATAGAGTAGATCAAAATGAGCTTAAAGGGTATAAATATTTATCTGATCCAAGGTTTAAAAGTAGAATACTTATTCGCTCTTCAAATAATATTTATAACCAATCATTGATAGCACATATGATAGCTAAATATGGAGAAGAAGTTGCTGAGGAATGGGCTGAAAAATTAGTTAACAATTTTGCAAGGTCTCCTGCTGGAGGTGATAGAGATCAAATTAAAGCAATAGCAGCTGGAGAAGGGGATATTGCTATTGTCAATTCATATTATATTATTCAAATGCTAAATTCTGATAAAAAAAAAATATTTGATAATCTAGGTATATACTTTCCACGGGATAAAGAAATGGGTGTTCACATAAATATTAGTGGAGCAGGCTTGTTGCAAAATGCTCCTAACCATAAAAATGGTAAAAAATTAATTAATTTTTTATTAAGTGATAAAGCACAAAAAATTTATTCTTTTAATAACTTTGAATATCCAGTTGTCAAAAATATTGAAATACCAAAATTACTTAAATATTTAGGAAATTTTAAAGATGATGATATAGATACTTCTGAATATGGTCGTTTATCTAAGAGAGCTATTAAGTTAGCGGATAGAGTAGGTTGGCAATAATAAATTTATCTATGTATATTATTGTTATATAATATATTATGAATAAATGATTAAATATTTAAAACATGGATGGGGTCTATTTTCAGTTGTATTATGCTTAACTGTTATAATTCCTATTTCTACAATAATCTTTTTTTTTTTAATACCTGGTGATGAAACATGGATCCACCTGCGAGATAATGTATTAAATTCTTATATATCTAATTCACTATATTTAATGATATTTGTAGGAGGTGGAAGTATTATAATTGGTAGTATAACTGCGTGGTTGGTTGCCATGTACAACTTTCCTTTTAAAAAATATATAGAGTGGCTTTTATTTATGCCTCTAGCTATACCGTCTTATGCAGTTGCATATTGTTATGCTGATTTATTAGGTTATGGAGGATTTATAACAAATAACTTAGGATTAATTTTTAATTCTAATATTAAATCTATAAATTTTTATTCTATTTATGGAGCAGTATTTGTCTTCATATTTAGTTTATATCCTTATGTATATTTATTAATGAGGCAAGCATTCATTTCACAATCTGGTGCTTATATAGAAATTGCAAAGATTTCAGGGTTAAATTTAATACAGATTATAAGAAAGGTTTGTCTTCCATTATCAAGGCCTGCATTAGCCGGAGGAGTAACTTTGGTAATTATGGAAACTTTAGCCGATTATGGAGTTTCTGATTATTTAGGAATTAATACTTTTACTAAAGGTATTTACAAAGCATGGTTTAATTTAGGAGATATAACATCTGCAGGAAAATTATCTGCAATTTTATTAATTACAGTGGCTCTAATAATTATAATTGAAAGAAAACTCAGAGGTAATGCGCAATATAACAATGAAGTTAGAAGTAATAGAGTTTCACAATTAAAAAATTTATATGGTTTCAATGCTATTATGGCTGTATTTATATGTATAATACCAGTTATTATTGGGTTTATAATTCCTTTTATAACATTAATTTTTTGGTCCATTGAAAGCATTGATCTTATTTATACTTTAGAATTTATAAATGTAGCTATTTCTTCTTTTGGAATTGCTTTTTTTGCGTCCTTATTATGTGCTCTATTTGCCTTGATCATTGTTTTTGGAATGAGAACTAATCCTAAATTAGTTAATCCCTTCGCAAGAATGGCAAGTTTGGGTTATTCTATACCTGGAGCTGTAGCAGCAATAGGAGTATTAATACCATTAGTATGGTTAGATAATACTATTAACAATATAAGTCTAAAATATTTTAATTATTCAATTGGTTTAATTATTACAGGAACGTGGCTTGGATTATTATTTGCATATTTAGTTAGGTTTCTAGCATTATCTATGCAAGCTATAGAAAATTCTTTTATTAAAATATCAAAATCTATAGATTATGCAGCTAGAATTCTGGGAAAATCAAATAGAAATATTCTTACTAGTATCCATATTAAAATTGGTTGGGGTGGAATTTCTTTAGGATTATTAATTGTTTTTGTAGATGTTTTAAAAGAATTACCTGCTACTATGATTTTACGTCCTTTTGGTCTATCTACTTTAGCAATTAAAGCTCATGAACTAGCTATTGATGAAAGGTTGCATGATGCATCTATTCCTCTTCTTACTATAATATTTTTATGTTTGATACCTTTGTATTTTTTAACAAAGGTAATTAGACAAGAATAGTAATTAGTAATATAAATGCATATGGAAATTAATAAAACATTAAAAATAACTAATTTAAGTCATTGTTATAAAAATGGAAAATCTATAAAAAACATTAATTTAGATGTTTTTCCAGGAGAAGTTGTTTGTGTATTAGGTCCAAGCGGATGTGGAAAAACTACTTTGTTAAGGCTTATTGCTGGCTTTGAAGAACCTACAGGTGGACAAATAAAAATTGGTAAAGACTATGTTTTTGGAAAAAGCTATGTGCCTACAGAAAAAAGATTTATTGGCATGCTCTTTCAAGATATTGCTCTATTTCCTCACTTATCTGTAAAAAATAATATTGGTTTTTCACTTACTAAAAAGAATCCTGATAATGTAAATATAATTGAAAATTTACTTAAGAAAGTTGGTTTAGATGGTTTTCTAGATAGGTATGGAGCTACTATGTCTGGAGGAGAACAGCAGAGGGTTGCTTTAGCAAGAGCATTAGCAAATAATCCAAATATTATGCTACTGGATGAGCCTTTTGCGTCTTTAGATGCTTGGTCTAAATATGATATTGCCTATGACATAATAAGTATTCTTAAAGAAAGTAAAACTCCTACAATTATGGTAACTCATGATCCACAGGAAGCAATGAAGCTTGCTGATAGAATTATAGTTATGCTTGATGGAAAAATAATTGATCAAGGCTCACCTTCAGAGCTTTATAGTGAGGCCAAACATCCTTTTTCTGTAAGTTTGATGGGGCCTACTACCTTATATTTAAGTAAAGCAATAGACGGATTAATTAAAACACCATTTGGCTCAATAAATATTGTAAAAAAAAAGAGTCAAGGTTCTTATAAAGTTCTTATAAGACCAGATGCATTTTCTATTGCTACTAATAATGAAGAGGCTATTAATATTAAAATTATTAATTTTAAATATATAGGCCTACTAACAGAAGTTGAAATAGTAGATGAAAATAATAAAGAGAATAATCTTAAGTTTTTAGTATATTCAAATATTTTTAAAAATATTTATAAGAATAATAAGTTATTATTTAATAAAGATTGGGCTTTTGTGTTTCCTAATAAATAAATAAAGTATATACATTAATGGTTATAAGGTTATTATTTTAGTTAATTATTATAAAATGATATTTAAATAAGAATAAATGGAGGTAAGTTTATGAGTATAGGAATCTGGCAAATTGTTTTAATTTTAGCAATTGTACTAATTCTTTTTGGTGCAGGAAAAATTCCACGTGTAATGGGAGATGTTGCAAAAGGAATTAAAAGCTTCAAATCTGGCATGAAAGAAGAAGAAAATAATGAGGAAGTAGTTAATGACGATGTTGTTTCCTCTGTAAAAAAAGAAGCAGACGACACTAAAGGCTCTAAATCAAGCTAAGATAAATCTACCTAGTAAAGGATGTTAATATGCTTGATATAGGCTGGACTGAAATTTTAGTTATAACAGTTATTGCTCTATTTGTAGTAGGACCGAAAGATATTCCTAAAGCACTTAGAACGGTAGGAGTTTGGTTAGGTAAACTTAAATCGTTATCTCGAGAATTTCAAAATACTGTAGAAGACGCTGTAAGAGATTCTGAATTAGACGAAGTAAAAAAGCAAATACAATCTGCTAAATCAGATTTTACAAAAGGAATGACTGATACTATAGATTCAGAAGGAGAATTAACTGAAATGATGCGTGGTGTAGATGTGATAGATAAAGAGAAAAATGACAAACCAAGCTCAAGTTGGCCTATACCTCTTAATAAAAAAGATGAAGTAGTTGAAGTAATTAAAGATGAAAAAAAAATAGATAATAAAAATGATTTAGAAAAAGAAAAACCTACTCCAACAACCTAGTAATTCTATGAAAAATAATGACAGATAATAATTTAGATAATAATAATGTAGAAAATTCTAAAGCTCCTTTAGTTTCACATTTAATTGAATTGAGAGATCGACTAAAGTGGGCTGTAATAGCCTTTTTTATAGCTTTTTTAGTTTGTTATTTTTTTGCTGATTATATATATGGATTTTTAGTTAAGCCTTTAAAAGTTACATATCAAGATATGGGTTATGAAAATCCTAGAATGATATATACTGGTTTAACTGAAGCTTTCTTTACTTATTTAAAAGTTTCTTTTTATTCAGCATTATTTATTGCTTTTCCTGTTATTGCGAGTCAAATATATAAATTTGCAGCTCCAGGGTTATATAAAAATGAAAAAAAAGCTTTTTATCCATTTCTAATTGCAACTCCTGTACTTTTTGCCCTAGGTGCTTCTTTAGTATATTATTTTATTTTTCCCTTGGCATGGAAATTTTTTTTAGGATTTCAAACAACTGGCTTAGAGACTGGTTTAGCAATTGAGCTGGAGGCAAAAGTTAATGAATACTTATCATTAGTTTTGAAATTAATGTTTGCATTTGGTTTAGCTTTTCAATTACCTGTAGCTATATCCTTGCTAGCTAGGGCAGGACTAGTAACTTCTAAAGGAATGAGAGAAAAAAGAAAATTTGCATTTGTAGGTGCCTTTGGTGTAGCAGCATTATTAACACCTCCTGATCTAATTAGTCAGGTAGGTCTAGGCGTACCAATAATTATACTTTATGAAATCTCTATACGCCTTGCTTCTATTATGGAAAGAAAAAGAAATAATAATAATGATGATGATCCAGATGAGCCAGATGATCCAGATAGCCCTTTAAAGAATACTAAAGATAATATCATTGATGATATTGATGATATTCCAGAAACAGATTATTCAGAGAATTAAGAGGGTAATTAATGCATGATATAAAATGGATTAAAGATAATATAGAAGCATTTGATAAAGGTATGGAAAGAAGAGGTATTCCAAGTGTATCAAAAGAAGTTATTGATTTATATAAATCATATGTACTTTTATTATCAAAATTACAAATTTTACAAAATGAAAGAAATAATGCTTCTAAATTAATTGGAATGAAAAAATCTAAAGGTGAAGATGCTAAGATAGAAATAGAAAAAGTAGCAAATTTAAAATCAGATATTGTTTCCTTACAAGAAAATAGTAATTCTATAAGTATTAAAATTAAAGAAATATTAGAAGTATTACCTAATATTCCCTCATCAGATACGCCAGAAGGGTTAGATGAAGCTTCAAATAAAGAAATAAAAATCTTTGGTAATAAACCAATTTTTTCTTTTAAACCATTATCACATGATATAATTGGTTCAAAATTAAATATGATGGACTTCGATAAAGCTTCTGAAATGTCAGGTGCAAGGTTTGTAATACTAAAAGATAAACTAGCTTTATTAGAGAGAGCTTTATGTTTTTTTATGTTAAATTTACATACTCAAAAGCATAATTATACAGAAATTAGTCCACCTAGTCTTGTAAGAGACAAAGCATTGTATGGGACAGGGCAGCTCCCAAAATTTTCTAAAGATTTATTTAAAACAAATTCTGATCATTGGTTGATTCCAACTGCTGAAGTTCCTTTAACTAATATAGTCGCTAATGAAATAATACCAAGTAAAGATCTACCTATTAGGTATACGGCCTTAACTAGTTGCTATAGGTCAGAAGCAGGTTCAGCTGGGTTAGATACAAAGGGCATGATTAGATTGCATGAGTTTAAAAAAGTTGAGTTAGTTTCAATAGTTAAAGTTGAAGAATCTAATAACGAGCATGAAAGAATGCTAGAATGTGCAGAAGAAATATTAAAACAGTTAGAGTTACCATATAGAGTCGTAGTTTTATGTTGTGGTGATTTAGGTTTTTCTGCTTCTAAAACATATGATATAGAAGTTTGGTTACCTTCACAAAATCAATATAGAGAAATTTCAAGCTGTTCTAATTGTATGACATTTCAATCAAAACGAATGAATTCAAGAATGAGGAATAAAGATAATGATATTGAGCCTGTTCATACATTAAATGGTTCTGGAGTTGCAGTAGGTAGGGCCTTATTAGCAGTTTTAGAAAATTACCAAAATGAAGATGGTACTGTAAATATACCAAAGGTGTTAAAGCCTTATATGAATGGTTTAGATAAGATATCTATTAATGAAAAATATTAAAAAAAACCCTTTAATATTTATTACAAATGACGATGGTCCTAATACCATTGGTCTTAATAAGTTAATTGATACAGTTAAAAGTATTACTAATAATTATATTGTTGTTATACCAGAAAAAAATTGTTCTGGTTTTTCACATTCAATTACATTATCTAGGCCTTTAAGATTAAATAAAATAAACGATCACTTCTATACTTGTGATGGTACTCCAACAGATTGTGTTATGTTAGGTATTTTTAAAATATTAAAATGTAACCCTGATTTATTATTATCAGGAATAAACATGGGAGAAAATTTAGCTGATGATGCTACTTATTCCGGAACAATATCTGCAGCATTAGAAGGGTCTTTAAGAAATATAAAATCAGTAGCATTATCTAAGGTAATTTGTAAAACTAATAGTAAAAATGATTGGTCTGCTGTGGATGATTATTTAAAATCTATAATACTTAGTATTTTAAGAAATAAAATAAATAAAAATAATTATTTTAACGTGAACTTTCCAAATGTACTTTCTAAGGATATTAAAAGTATTAAATTGACGCATTTAGCTAAGAGAAAGCCAGTTGGAAATTATATTATTAGAAAAGATGCGAAGGGTGTACCATATTATTGGCTTACAACTGAACGTTCTAAAGAAGAAGGAAATAAAGGTAGTGATATTTGGGCACTAAAAAATAATTATATTTCTGTTTCTCCTCTTAATTCAGATATGACTGAAATTACTAGCTTTAATAACTATAAGGAGCAGTTCAATAAAAATTAATGAAATAGATGATAGGAATTTAATGATGCTTCTTGAATTAAGGCAAAGTGGTATATTAGATGATAGAATTTATAACGCTATTAGTGCTTTTTCTAGAGAAGATTTCTTACCTAAAAAATTAAAAGGTTTTTCTAGAGAAGACCTTAATTTAAAAATATTTAATAATATTTTTGCCTCTAAAACTAGTGATATAGCTAGAATGATTTATTTAGGATTGAGCCATAATAATAAAGTAAGAAATGTTTTGGAAATTGGAACTGGTTCAGGTTGGCAATCAGCATTATTATCTAAAATATATCAGCGTGTATATACAATTGAAATAGACAGAGAAGCGTACCTTTTTTCTAGAAATATTTTAAAAAATATTTCTAATAAGATATCTCATAAACATGGTGATGGTAAATTAGGATGGATAGATGCGGGGCCCTTTGACGCTATTTACATAGATTGTTGTCTTGAACAAGAGCCTGAATATTTGTATTCTAACTTAGTTAAAGATGAAGGAGTTCTAGTTGCAGCAAATAAATATGATAATAAACAATATTATTGTAGTTGTTTGCCACATACTGGTAAAGGCTTAGTTAAGTCTAATTTTGAAATTAATAGGACTTTATTATTATAATTTTTATTGAGATTGTTTATGAACTATAAAAAAATATTTTTTATTTATATTATTTTGTTCTTATCTGCATGCACTAATAATAACTATTTAGCTCCAGTAATAAATAAAAATATTTCTTCAGAGAATGTTAAAAGCATATCTAAAACAATTAAAATATATACAGGTGATAGTCTTTACTCAATTTCGAAAAGAGAAGGAGTTTCTATACGTTCTATTATAGAGGTAAATAATTTGGAGCCACCTTTTATACTATATGAGGGAAATGAATTAATTATTCCTATTTCAAAGATGCACATAGTTCAATCTGGAAATACCCTATGGGATATAGCTAATTGTTATAAGGTTTCTGTAATTGAAATTAGAGCTTTAAATAATTTAAAAATTAAAGATAAAATTTATAGTGGTAAAAAATTATTTATTCCTATTAACGAAAAAAATAGAAACTTAAGATGTAAGGATACTTCCAAATTAATAGTTAAGCTTGATAAAAGAAAAAATAAAATATTAAATAAAAAAAATATAGTTTTTAATAAAAATGATTATCTATGGCCTGTTAAAGGAGAGATATTATCAAAATATGGTTTATTAGCCAGAGGTTTGAGAAATGATGGGATTAATATTTCTGCTAATAAAGGT
This sequence comes from uncultured Pelagibacterales bacterium, assembly GCA_913046335.1. GTDB lineage: Bacteria > Pseudomonadota > Alphaproteobacteria > TMED109 > TMED109 > TMED109. The sequence goes on from CAJWSU010000005.1 coordinate 57,324, forward strand.
GACCCAGTTTTTGCATCAAAAGCTGGAAAAGTTGTATATGCCGGAAATGAAATTCAGGCATTTGGTAATTTAATTTTAATTAAACATTATGATAATAAAACTACAGCTTATGCACATCTTGATAAAATTAAGGTTAAAAAAGGGCAAACTGTTAAAAAGGGGGAAGTTATTGCTGCTTTAGGTAGTAGTGGAAAAGTATCAAAGCCACAATTGCATTTTGAACTAAGGGATTCTAATGGTCCTTTAAACCCATTAAAGTATTTGCCTTAAGGTCTTAATTTATTTTTTTGTTTTCCTGCTAAATCTTGAATAAATTGCCAAGCAACTCTACCTGACCTTGAACCTCTTGTTACAGACCATTCTATAGCAAGATTTTTTAGGTCATTATCATCTATTTTAAATTTATAATAACTGGCATAAGTATTCACTATATCTAGATAATCTGATTGAGAGCATTGATAAAAACCTAACCAAAGACCGAATCTATCAGATAAAGAAATTTTTTCTTCAACACTTTCTGATGGGGAAATTGATGTTGAGCTTTCATTTTCTATCATAGATCTTGGCATTAAGTGCCTTCTATTTGAAGTTGCATAAAAGATAATATTTTGTGATCTTTCCATAATCCCTCCATCAAGAACTGTTTTAAGAGATTTATAATTATTTTCATTTTCATTAAATGAAAGATCATCACAATATATAATAAATCTATGGTCGTAATTATTTAATTGAGAAATTAATAATGGTAGTGTCTTTATGTCATCCCTATAAATTTCTATTAAAATTAAACGTTTCTTTTTATTTTTTAAGCTTATTTCTCTATGAACTGACTTTACTAAAGATGATTTTCCCATACCTCTAGCTCCCCACAATAATACATTATTTGCAGGATAACCTGAAGAAAACTGTTTAGTATTTTCTATAAGAATTGATTTTGTATGATCTATTCCTTTTAATAAATCAATATCTATAGCATTAATTGTTTTTACAGGAATTAAGGAAAAATTTTCTGCAGACCACAAATAACCGTTTTCAGATGTTATATTAATCTTATTTTCATTATTTAATTTCGAGAGTTTTTCAAGAGATTTAGTAGACCTTTCAATTAAATTTAAAATTTTATTATTAAAATCCATGTTTTATTTCCATTTTGGTGATATGTATAATAGTTTTTGTTGCAATAATATAGTATTTACTATTTATTACGATAAACCTACATTATATAGTTTGCAATATAAGGTTTAGAAGTTATATTTTTTTTATTTAAGGAGATGATATGTTTATTTCAGAAGCTATGGCACAAGGAGCAGGAGGAGGATCTGGTTTTTTAATTCAAATCGCACCTTTAGTTTTAATATTTGCAGTTTTTTATTTTTTATTAATAAGGCCACAACAAAAAAAAATGAAAGATCATAGGTCAATGGTAGAAGCTTTAACTAAGGGCGATAAAATAGTTACTGCTGGAGGTTTATTAGGGACTATAGCAAAAATTGAGGATGAAAGAATTGCGTCTGTAGAAATTTCAGATAATGTAAAAGTGAAAGTTGTTAGATCAACAATAACTGAAGTTGTGTCCTCAAAGGACGCTATTACTAAAAAATAACTATTAATTATATAATGAATTATAGGACAATCAATGCTTGTTTTTGAAAATTGGAAAAAAATATTAGTATTAACGGTAAGCATTTTTGCTATATTTTTTTCTTTACCAAATTTCTTATCTAAAGAATTAACTAATAATTCCCTGAGTTTCTTAAAATCTGGAGAAATTAGATTAGGTCTAGACCTACAAGGTGGTTCTTATTTATTGCTTAAGGTTGAATCAGAAAGTTTACAAACGGACAGATTAAATTCTTTAGCAGATGAACTTAGATTGGCTATGCGAAACTCTTCTCCTAAAATTGGCTATAAAAATTTAAAAGTATCTGGTACAAAATTAACTTTTACACTTAATAATAAAGAAGATTCATCAAGTATAACAAATGTTCTAGTTAATATTGATAAAGAATTTATCCTTAATATAGATAATCTTAATAATGTAGAAGTCTTAATGTCTGAAGCAAAAATTAAAGAAATTAGTGATTATGCAATATTGCAGTCGATTGAGATTATTAGAAGAAGGGTTGATGAAGTAGGAACAAATGAGCCAATTATTCAGAGACAAGGTGATGATAGAATATTAGTTCAACTACCTGGCTTAGAGGATCCTGAAAGAATAAAAAAATTATTAGGTAAAACAGCTAGAATGAATTTTAGAATGGTAAATGAAACAGCCAGTGTTGAAGACGCGCTATCAGGTAGAGTTCCTCCTGGTTCAGATTTATTATTTGAGTTTGATGAGAGAACAGGTGAAAAGTCAGTTCCTTATGTTATTTATAAAAGAATAGGAGTTTCAGGAGATCAATTAATAGACGCAAACCCCAGTATGGATCAAAATAACCAACCAGTAGTTAGTATAAGGTTTGATACTTCAGGAGCTAGAAAGTTTGGAGAGCTTACATCAAAAAATGTTGGTAAAAGGTTTGCAATAGTTCTGGATGGAGAGGTAATAAGTGCTCCTGTAATAAGAGAGGCTATTGCTGGTGGCAGTGGACAGATTTCAGGTAATTTTACCTTTGAAACAGCAAGTGATTTATCTGTCTTATTAAGGGCAGGAGCATTGCCTGCTCCATTAACAATCCTTGAAGAAAGGTCTGTTGGGCCATCACTTGGGGAAGATTCTATAAATGCTGGAATGTACGCAGGTATAATTGCAGTTATTTTAGTTATTATATATATGCTTATTATTTATGGAGCAAGATTTGGAGTTGCAGCCAATATATCGCTTATAGTAAATGTTTTATTAATAATTTCATTATTAGGAATACTAGATGCAACATTAACATTGCCAGGACTAGCAGGTATTGCATTAACTATTGGAATGGCAGTGGATGCAAATGTTCTTATTTTTGAAAGAATTAGAGAAGAATCTAGGGCGGGTAGGTCTGATATTGGAGCTATAGATAATGGTTTTAAAGAAGCATTTAGAACAATTGTTGATGCTAATATTACTACATTAATTGCTGCATTAATATTGTTTCAATTTGGCTCTGGACCAGTTAAAGGCTTTGCAGTTACTTTAGCGCTTGGTGTAATAACAACTATGTTTAGCTCTTTATTGTTAAGTAGGGGTATCATTACTTTTTGGTACAATAAATTTAAACCAACTAGTTTAAACATTTAAAGTAGGAGAATTTATTAGTGTTAAGGTTAATTTCTGATAATACAAGTATTAGGTTCATAAAATTAAAGTTAGTTTCTTTTTCAATTTCCGCTATTTTATCTGTAGCTTCAATTCTTGCTGTTATTTTTATAGGTTTAAATTTAGGTATAGATTTTAAAGGTGGTATTTTGTTAGAAGTAAGAACTTCATCTAATATAAGTATAGCTAAAATAAGAAATGAAATTTCTAATTTAAATATAGGAGAAATCTCTATTCAAGAATTTGGACAAGATTCAGATTATTTAATTAGAGTTGAAAGGCAAGAAGGATCAGACAGTGCACAGCAAATTGCAGTTGAGGCAATTAAAGCATCTTTAAATAAGGCTTTTTCTAAAGATATTGAATATAGGAGATTAGAATATGTGGGTCCCACAGTAAGTAAAGATCTTGTTTCAGATGGTATTATGGCTATTATATTTGCCATTATAGCAATGCTTGCATACATATGGTTTAGATTTGAATTACCTTTTGCTTTAGGAGCTATTGTTGCTTTAGTTCATGATATTACTCTAACTATGGGATTATTTGCAATTTTAGGTTTAGAATTTAATTTGGCAACAGTAGCAGCTATATTACTCATAATTGGATATTCCATGAATGATACAGTTGTTGTTTATGATAGAATTAGAGAAAACCTTAGAAAATTCAAAAAAATGAATTTAAATGACTTATTAGACAAAAGTATAAATGAGACATTAGCAAGAACAATTAATACTACAGTCACTACTATATTGGCATTAGGTGCATTATATCTATTTGGAGGCCAGATAATAGCTGATTTTGCATTTGCGATGCTCTGGGGTATAGTTGTAGGTACTTACTCTTCTATCTTCATAGCCTCTACTATACTAGTATATGTTAATTTACGAAGAACCAAAGAACCAGAAAGTTAAAGTGTTTTATGGATTTAGAATTATATCCTAAAAATGATGCACCCTATATAGAAGGTTATGGCAAAGGATATATAAATATATCTGGTAATAAAATAAGTAACACTGTTTTATTGTTATCTGATAAATATGTTAATCTAAATAATGTATTAGACGATGAGAGTAAAAATATTATAAATATAAATATCAAAAATTATAAGCCTGATTTAATTTTATATGGTTCTATTAAAGGCTTAGGTCATGAATCAGAAATGCAATTATTTTTAAAGGCATCTAATATAGCCTTAGAAGTTATGCAAATAGGTTCTGCTTGTAGGACATGGTCAGTTTTGATAGGTGATGGAAGAAACATCTGTGCAGTCATTGAAACAAATTAATAAATATTCTGACGAAATAACTATAGAAAAAGAAATAAAATTAAATTGTTATCATTCTTATATTAGTAGTTTTTTTGTAAAATCTGATTTAAGGCTTAAACTATTATCTATTGTTTATATTGATATAGAATTAAATAAAATATTAAAATTAAATACAGAGAATAATATTTTAATTGTAAAATTTGAATGGTGGAAGGTGTCATGCCAAGAGTCTTTAGCAGGAAAGCCTTTTGCAGTGCCTATACTAAGAATATTAAACCAATTATTTTATGAAGATAAAATTATTAAATTCAGAATATTAAATTTAATTAAATTTTTTCAAAATTATGCCTTAGAGGAAAACTCTAGATATAAAATTAAGTGCTATCATAGGTATATAAAATATAAAAATGATTTTTTAAGATATATCTTAGATATCAAAACTATTGATAATCGGGCTTATAAAGCTTTAAATTATGCTCTTCTTTATAAGGCCTACGAAAAATTTAATAAAAATAAAGAAAAAAATATTTGTTTATATAAAGCTAAATTAAATTGTAAAAGACCAAATGCTAAAATTTTAATTTTATTTTTATTAAATTCAAAATTAAATTTTAATAAATTATTGCTTCTAAAACAATTTTTTTATGTAAAATTTAGATATTGGTAATTTATATAATTGACATATAGTTTTATTACTTTATGTACTTTTTTAAATATTTAGCAGTATAACTTTTTTTGTTTATAATTATATCTTTAGGTATTCCTTCTACTACTATACTACCACCTTTATCTCCACCTTCAGGCCCTAAATCTACAATCCAATCGGATGACTTTATTATATCTAGATTATGCTCAATAACTATTATTGTATTGCCTTTATCAACTAAAGAATTTAGGACATCTAATAGTTTCTTCACATCTTCAAAATGTAGTCCTGTAGTTGGCTCGTCTAATATATATATAGTTTTACCGGTTGCTCTTTTAGAAAGTTCTTTTGAGAGTTTTATTCTTTGCGCTTCTCCCCCAGATAAAGTGGTGGCAGCTTGTCCTAGCTTAATATAATTTAAGCCAACATCTGACAAGGTTTTTACTTTATTATATATAGATGGTATTGATTTAAAAAATAAGATAGATTCCTCAATTGTCATATTAAGAATATCGCTTATATTTTTGTTTTTAATATATATTTCTAAAGTTTCTCTATTGTATCGTTTTCCTTTGCATTCATCGCATTCTACATATATATCCGGTAAAAAATGCATTTCTATTTTCACAATTCCGTCACCTTGGCATGCTTCACATCTTCCACCTTTTACATTAAAAGAAAATCTTCCAGGCTTATAGCCACGTACTTTAGCATCTGTACTTTGTGCAAAGTATTCTCTTATAGGAGTAAATGCACCTGTATATGTTGCTGGATTAGATCTAGGTGTTCTTCCAATTGGAGCTTGATTAATTTCTACAATTTTATCTATATGTTTTAGACCGCTAATTTTTGTATATTTCCCAATATGCAACTTACTTTTGTTATTTATTTCTTTTTCCATAGCAGGTAAAAGGGTATCTACAATTAAAGATGATTTGCCACTTCCAGAAACGCCTGTTATGCATATAAAATTGCCTATAGGTAGTTTTAAATTTATATCTTTTAAGTTATTAAGACTAGCACCTTCTAAATAGATAAACTGTTCCTTGTTTATTTTTCTTCTTATTTTTGGAATAGCTATACTATTTCTTCCTGACAAATAATTTCCAGTTAAACTATTTCTATTATTGCATATTTGTTTTGGTGTTCCTTTAGCAATAATATTGCCACCATTTATGCCTGCACCTACTCCTATATCAACTATATAGTCTGATGCAAACATTGCTTCCTCATCATGCTCAACAACAATTACAGTGTTTCCTAAGTTTCTTAAGTTTTTTAATGTTTCAATTAATTTAATATTATCTCTTTGGTGCAATCCTATAGAAGGCTCATCTAAGACATATAAAATTCCAGTAAGTCCAGAACCAATTTGAGATGCTAATCTAATTCTTTGGCTTTCTCCACCTGACAATGTATTAGATTTTCTATTTAAAGTTAAGTAATCAAGTCCTACGTCAATTAAAAATTTTAATCTTAATGAAATTTCTTTTATAATAGGAGAAGAAATTTCTATATTTTGCTTTGTTAAGTTTGTATTAATATTATTAATCCACTTTTCCATATTAACAATTGTCATCATAGAGATTTCTGCAATATTTTTATTATCTATTTTTACTGATAAAGCTTGTTCATTGAGTCTATATCCAAGGCATTTTTGACATTCTTTTATAGATTGATATTTTGAATACTCATCTCTAAACCATGAATCAGTTGATTCTAACATCCTTTTTTCAAGAGAGGGGACTACGCCAATAAAAGGCTTATTAATTATAATTTTTTCTTCATTATTAAAGAATTCAATTGAAATATTATCTTCACCACTCCCATATAAAATTTGTTCTTTATTTTCTTTAGATAATTTTTTCCAACTGCTATTTAAGGACATCCCATTATGTTTTGAAAGACCTTTTAAAGCTTGATTATAGAAGTCTTTTCCTTTTCCTGACCAAGCTTTTATGGCTCCATCATTAATACTTAAGTTGTCATTTGGAATTATCAAATCTTCATCAAAAAAGCTTTCTTCTCCTATACCGTCGCATTTACTACATGCACCGGATGGACTATTAAAAGAAAAAAGTCTTGGTTCTATTTCGTCAATAGTAAAGCCTGATACTGGACATGCAAATTTTGATGAATAAACACTTGTTATTTTTTGATCAATATTTTCTACATACAAAAGTCCATCAGACATTGATAAACAAGTTTCTATGCTTTCTGAAAGTCTTTGATCAATATTTTGTTTTACAATAATTCTGTCTACAACTACTTCAATATTATTTTTAGAGTTTTTGTCTAATATAGGTATTTCATCTATTGAATATAATTCATTATTAATTTTAATTCTTTGAAAACCCTTTTTGATAAGAGCTAGTATTTCTTTTTTATGTTCTCCTTTTCTGTTTCTTACAATAGGAGCTAATAAATAAATTTTATTTTCATTATTATTTAATTTTACTGAATCAACCATCTGTGAAATGCTCTGACTAGTAATAGGTTTTCCTGTTTGAGGTGAAAAGGCAGTACCAACTCTGGCATATAGCAGCCTTAAATAATCATTAATCTCAGTAACTGTAGATACTGTTGACCTTGGGTTGTGCGAAACTGATTTTTGATTTATAGCAATAGAAGGAGATAAACCGCCTATATATTCTACTTTAGGTTTTTTCATCAATTCTAAAAACTGTCTTGCATAAGCAGAAAGACTCTCAACATATCTTCTTTGACCTTCTGCATATATTGTATCAAAGGCTAGAGATGATTTCCCACTTCCAGAAACTCCTGTAAAAACAATTAACTTATTTTTTGGTATATCTAAATTAATATTTTTTAAATTATTTTCGCAAGCGCCTATTATTTTTAAAAAATTTGAGTTTATAGACTTGTTATTGGACATAATATTACCTTATAATATTTATATTTATTTATATAAAGCAGTTGTGTAAACTTAGCGAGTTTTGTGTTATAATATATATATAATTTATTATGTAAGGAGTAATTATGTCAGGAAGTGTAAATAAAGTAATATTAATTGGAAATGTTGGGCAAGACCCTGAAATTAGATCCTTTCAGACTGGTGGAAAAGTATGTAATTTATCTATTGCGACGAGTGAGAGATGGAAAGATAGAGAAACTAAAGAACAAAAAGAGAGGACTCAATGGCATAGAGTAGTTGTATTTAATGAACCCTTAATAAATTTGATTGAAATGTATGTTAAAAAGGGTTCAAAATTATTTATAGAGGGGCAGCTAGAAACCAGAAAGTGGACAGATGCATCGGGACAAGAAAAGTATTCTACCGAAGTTGTTCTGAGAGCTTATAAAGGTGAACTCACATTTCTAGATAGTAGGTCTAATAATAATGATAATGACTCTTTTCAGTCCAATAACCAGTCTAATGAAATAAAAAATACTGAGGTAAATCAAGTAGTTAACGAAGCTTCTGGAATAGATTCTGATATTGAGGACGATATTCCTTTTTAGAATCAAAATGTTGTCTATAGCTTGATCTTATACACTAAATATAGTATAAAAAATTACTATTTTATATATTAAGGATTATAATTTTGGCAGGACCAGATGATACAGATATTCCTAAAGAAAATGATGACCAAGATCCTAAGCCTTTAGCTAGCGAAGAAGGTATATTACCTGTAACTATATCCGATGAAATGCGTAAGTCTTATTTAGAATACGCTATGAGTGTTATAGTAAGTAGGGCTTTACCAGATGTTAGAGATGGTCTTAAGCCAGTTCATAGAAGAATACTGTATGCTATGAAAGAGGGTGGCTATCATTGGAACAGACCTTACAGAAAGTCTGCTAGAGTTGTAGGCGACGTTATGGGTAAATATCATCCCCATGGTGATAATGCTATATATGACTCAATGGTAAGAATGGCACAAAATTTCTCTATGAGTTTAAAGCTATTAGATGGTCAAGGAAATTTTGGCTCTATGGATGGAGATCCTCCAGCGGCAATGCGTTATACAGAAGTGAGAATGGACCAAGCTTCTACAATGTTGATAGATGATATAGATAAAAATACTATAGACTACCAAGATAATTATGATAATTCGACCAGAGAGCCAACAGTTTTACCTGCAAAATATCCTAATCTATTAGTTAATGGAGCAGGTGGAATAGCAGTAGGAATGGCTACCAACATACCTCCACATAATTTAGGTGAAATAATTGATGGCTGCTTAGCTATTATAGAAGATCCTTCAATATCTTCTGTTGACTTGCTGGAAATTATACCTGGGCCAGATTTTCCGACAGGTGCACAAATAATTGGTAAATCTGGTATTAGGTCTGCTTTTGAAACTGGTAGAGGTTCTATTGTCATGAGAGGCAAAACATCTATAGAAAATGTTAGAAAAGACAGGGAGGCCATAATAATATCTGAAGTGCCTTATCAAGTTAATAAAGCAAGAATGATAGAACAAATAGCAGATGCAGTGAAAAATAAACATATAGAAGGAATATCAGACCTTCGCGATGAATCTGATAGAGTTGGAGTTAGAGTTGTAATTGAGTTGAAAAGGGATGCTACAGCAGAAGTTGTACTTAACCAAATATATAAACATTCGCCTTTACAAACATATTTCGGAGTAAATATGTTGGCATTAAATGGAGGTAGACCAGAGCAACTTAGTACTAGACAGGTATTAGATCTTTTTTTAACTTTTAGAGAAGAAGTTATTACAAGAAGAACTCTTTTTGAATTAGAAAAAGCTCGAGATAGAGCAAATACATTGGTAGGTTTAGCGTTAGCTGTTGCAAATATAGATGAAGTAATAAAATTAATAAAATCTTCAAAAGATTCTGAAGAAGCAAAAAAATTACTGCTAGAAAAAAAATGGCAAGCTAGTGATATAGCAGATTTAATTACATTGATAGGTGATCCTAATGATAAGTCTGATGAGAATGGTTTATATAAATTATCCATACATCAAGCAAAAGCAATTTTAGAATTGAGGCTACAAAGATTAACAGGTTTAGAACGTGAAAAAATAGTAGAAGAATTAAAGGAAATCGTAACAAGTATTGTAGAGTATTTATCTATTTTAAGGTCAAGAAGTAGATTAATGAGTATAATGAAAGATGAATTTATTCAAATTAAGGAACAATTTTCTGTTCCAAGAAGGACAGAAATTTTAGATATTGAATTGAATCAAGATGTTGAATCTTTAATTGAAAGAGAAGATATGGTTGTTACACTGACCAACTCTGGATATGTTAAACGAACTACTTTAAGTACTTATAGAGCTCAGAAGAGAGGTGGCAAAGGAAGAGCTGCCATGTCAATAAAAGATGAAGACTTCATTAGGCAAGTTTTTGTTTTAAATACTCACGACCCAGTATTGTTTTTTACAAATACAGGAATGGTCTATGAGCTTAAAGTATATAAACTTCCATTAGGAAATCCTCAAGCAAAAGGAAGGCCTATAATTAACCTTTTACCTTTAAGTGAAGGAGAACAGGTTACTACGATGATGCCATTACCTGAGAATGAAGATGATCCTCCAGATTTGATGTTTGCAACAAAATCAGGCAATGTAAGAAGAAATCCATTATCAGATTTTTCTAATATAAAATCTAATGGTAAAATTGCTATGAAGCTAATTGATGGAGATTCATTAGTGGGAGTTGTCCCTTGTAGAGAAAATGATGATATATTATTATCAGCTAGTCTAGGTAAGTGCATGAGATTTAGATCAAATGATGTAAGGTTATTTAAAGGAAGAGGATCAATTGGTGTAAGAGGAATAAGGCTTAAACAAGAAGATTATGTAATATCTATTTCAGTATTAAAGCATATAGAGGCCGATACTGATATTAAAACTTTATACTTAAAAGCAGCGGGTGCTAAGAGAAGGGGTGATGCTCAAGATTATATTGAGGAAGAACAATTTGAATTAATGAATAATGATGATCAGTTTATATTAACGATATCCGAAAATGGTTTTGGTAAAAGAACATCTGCGTATGAATATAGAATAACAAATAGAGGTGGCCAAGGAATTATAAATATTGAAACTTCAGAGAGAAATGGACCTGTAATTGCATCATTTTTAGTAGAAGATAGTGATGATGTAATGCTGGTTACAAATGCAGGAAGGATGATAAGATCTCCTGTGAATGATATTAGGATAGCTTCTCGTAATACACAAGGGGTAACATTGTTTTCTATAGATAAAGGAGAAAAAGTAGTTTCAGTAACTGCTATATCTGCAGTAGAAGATGAACAAAATGAAAATTTAGATAAAGAATCTGAAGAAATTAATGATTCTGATGATGTTTCTATTGATAAGGAAGATAATAAAGATGATTAAACGAGTAGGTTTATATCCCGGTTCATTTGACCCAATTACTAATGGACATATTGATATAATTAAGAGGTCATTAAGAGTTGTGGATAAGTTAGTAATTGGTATAGCTGTTAATGTAGGAAAGACTGGCCTCTTTAGCTTAAAAGAGAGAGAAAACTTAGTCATATCTGATATTAAAAAGCTTGGATTAGAAGAATTAGTAGAGGTTAGGTCATTTGAAGGTTTGCTTGTAAATTATGCAAAAGAAATTGATGCAAAAATAATTATTAGAGGTTTAAGAGCAGTTACAGACTTTGAATATGAGTTCCAAATGACAGGAATGAATTCTAGATTAGATTCAAATATTGAAACTGTTTTTTTAATGGCTAGTGAAAATCAGCAGTTTATATCCTCCAGATTAGTAAAAGAAATATTTATGTTTGGTGGAGATATTTCTAGCTTTGTTTCTTCTAATGTGCTTAAAGAAATGAAATTACAAAAATTAAATAAATAAGGGTTTGATATGTTTTTTAAATTAAATAATTTTTATAAAGTTATATTTATAATATTTACTATGATTGGATACACTATGACTACAGAAGCAAATGACAATACTTTACTTTTAGAATTAAAAGATGGAATTGTAACTATTGAAATGAAGCCAGAAGTTGCACCAAACCATGTTGCTAGAATAAAGGAACTTGTTAATAGTGGCTTTTATGACGGATTAAAATTTCATAGAGTGATAGCTGGTTTTATGGCTCAGACAGGTGACCCTCTTGGGAATGGAACAGGTGGATCTGGTAAGAATTTAAATGCTGAGTTTAATAATGAAAGACATATTAGAGGTACTCTTTCGATGGCAAGAGCCCAAGATCCTAACAGTGCAGATAGTCAATTTTTTATATGTTTAGATGATGCGCCGCACTTAAACGGTCAATATACTGTTTGGGGTCAGGTAATTGATGGTATGGAGTATGTAGATGGTATTAAAAAAGGTGAAGGCAATAATGGATCAATTATTGGAGAACCAGATACCATCATTTCTATTAAAATCAAAAGTAATTAATAAAGTCATATAAAATTGGATATTGATGCTTTTGATTTTGTATTACCAAAGCATTTAATAGCTCAAAAATCGGTTTATCCTGCAGATAAATCTAGGATGCTTTTTATTTCAGATAATGTAATAAAAGACCACACTACTATGGATTTAGCTAAGTTATTAAAACCTGGTGATCTAATAGTAGTAAATAATACTAAAGTGATAAACTCAAGAATTATTGGGCTTTTAAAATTAAAAACTCTGTCTATTACTATGTTGGATGAGAGTAGTGAAGGTGTATGGGAGGCTTTAGTAAAAGGATCTAAAAAATTAAAGGTAGGAGATAAAGTTAAGCTGCCTAATAATATATGTATTAATGTAAAAAAAAAAGGTGAAAGAGGATTAATATATTTTTATGTTCATATGAGTAAATTAGAATTTATTGAATATTTAAATTTAAATGGTGAATTACCTCTTCCACCTTATATTAAAGTTAATGATACAAATCAGTCAGAAATAAACTATCAAACTTTATTTGCTAAAAATTATGGTGCAGTTGCAGCTCCAACAGCAGGGCTTCATTTTACAGAAAATTTAAAAAATAATTTATGTAATAATAAAATAGATATTGTAGAAATAACTTTACATGTGGGGTCAGGAACTTTTTTGCCCGTTGAGGTTAGTGATATATCAAAGCATATTATGCATAATGAGTTTTATCAAATAGATAAAGATACAGCTGATAAAATAAATAAAACAAAAGCAGCTGGAGGAAGGGTCATTGCTGTAGGTACTACTGTATTAAGAGCATTAGAATCTTCAATAAAGGGCAATAAAATACAACCCTATTCTGGGAATACTAATATATTTATATCTCCTGGCTATAAAGTTAGATCTAGTGACTACTTATTAACAAATTTTCATTTGCCTAAATCAACTTTATTTATATTAACCTGCGCTTATGCTGGAATAGAAAAAATGCATGATGCATATAAGCATGCTATTGAGGAAGGTTATAGGTTTTACTCTTTAGGTGATGCATGTTTAATTAAAAAGGCTGATCAATAATGTCTATTTCATTTAAAATTAATAATAAGGATAAATTAGCTAGAAGCGGGCTACTTAAGACTGCACATGGTGATGTTAATACCCCAGTTTTTATGCCTGTAGGGACCTATGGAGCAGTTAAAGGTATCAATCCAAAAGATTTAAATAGCTTAGGTTCTGAAATTATATTGTCTAACACCTATCACTTAATGGAAAGGCCAGGAAAGGATATAATATCTAGCCTAGGTGGTTTAAGATCATTCATGGGTTGGGATGGTCCTATATTGACTGATTCCGGGGGGTTTCAGGTTATGTCCTTACAAAATATGGCTAAAATTGATAATAATGGAGTAACTTTTAAGTCACATTTAGATGGAAGCCTAATTAGATTAACGCCAAAGGATTCTATAGATATGCAGAAGGCTTTAGATTCTACTATCACTATGGTATTTGATGAGTGCACTTCATATCCAGCTACCCATGAAGTTGCTTCAAAATCTATGGAACTTTCTATGCAGTGGGCTAAAATATGTAGAAAAGAGTTTATTGATAGAGAAGGGTATGGTTTATTTGGAATAGTGCAAGGTTCTACATTTAATGATTTAAGAAATATTTCATCGGAAGCTCTTATAAATATAGGTTTTGATGGTTACGCCATAGGAGGACTAGCTGTAGGTGAAGGTCATGAAGAAATGATAAAGACATTAAAATCAAGTATAAATTTTCTCCCAGAAAAAAGCCCTCGGTATTTAATGGGGGTAGGCTATCCATTAGATATTATTGAGGCAGTTCGATTAGGTGTAGATATGTTTGATTGTGTAATACCTACGAGATCTGGAAGAACTGGCAAAGTTTTTACAAAAAGAGGAAGTCTCAATATCAAAAATGCTAGGCATAAAAATGATCCAAGGCCTATTGAAGATAATTGTTCCTGCCCAGTTTGTTCTAATAACGTTTCAAGAGCATATTTATATCATTTATTTAATACAAAGGAAATGTTAGGTACATCGTATTTAACTCTTCATAATATAAACCATTATTTAAAACTTATGGAGAATTTAAGAGAAGCTATAAGAAATAATAATTATGATGAGACTGCAGAAATGTTACTAAACCAATATAAAGTAGGAGATATTGAAATATATAATTAAAAACACTTGTAATTATCTCTATGATTTTGTATTTCCTATATAACTTTTGGGGGCCCTTAGCTCAGTTGGTAGAGCAGCTGACTTTTAATCAGCTTGTCGTAGGTTCGATCCCTACAGGGCTCACCAAAGTTATAATATAAAAATTTTAGCTTTCATATTCTGCTGGTTTATTTTCTTTTTCGTTGATACTTAATTTAAAAATATCTGGTCTGGAATAATGACCTTTGACATCAAAATCATACTGACCTTTTATAATTTCATTAAGATCGATCTGAGCTGTAAGTATACCTGATTTTTCTCTTAAGGGGCCAGCAATTACTTCCCCTAAGGGATTTATAATGCAAGAACCACCATTCATAATTATAGTATTTTTATCATTTCCCTGTATTGGATTATAGTAATCTGGACAATCCTTCCTCAATAAATACTGACATGAGGAAAATACAAAGCATCTTCCCTCAAGAGCTACATGAGTCATAGTAGAAACCCATGTATCTCTATCATCAGCAGTTGGTGCACAATATAATTGAATGCCTTTTGAATACATTGCCATTCTCATAAGTGGCATATAATTCTCCCAGCAAATAACTGATCCAATTTTACCAATATTAGTATTGATAACTGGAAGTGTTGAACCATCACCAAACCCCCATATTAATCTTTCCATAGCAGTGGGCATAACTTTTCTATGTTTGGCTAAATATTCACCTTTATTAGATATTAATAATACTGTACAATATAAGGTTCCATGATCTTTTTCTATTACACCTATACTCATTAATATTTTATATTTCTTTGCTATTAGACATAATGTTTTAAATTGTTTGCTATTAAAATCTAACGCGGAATTATAATATTTAGAATACATTAACCTACCTTCTTTTGATCTCATTCCAATCCTTGCGCCAAAATCTAAACCTTTTGGGTAGGCAGAAATAAATGCTTCAGGAAAAACTACAAGTTCAGCATTTTTCTCTTTTGCTTTTTTAGTTAATTTTTCTACTTTATCAATTGTAGAGTCAAGGTCAAAAACAATAGGACTATCCTGAATAACTGCTGCAATAAAACTCATAATATATTCCTTTAATTAAACATTTAATAATACTATAGAATAATAAATAATTTCACACAAAATAAAGAATTATTAAATACAGCAAGTATTTAATGTTG
>CAJWSU010000006.1:0-71417 GCA_913046335.1 uncultured Pelagibacterales bacterium
TTAATAAAATCATCCATAATTAATTAAGCATATAAAGGTCTGTAATCATTACAACCCATATATAGAAGCCACAAATATTTGATTTATTAAATCCACGTATAAATTTACTAGTATCTTTGATTTTAGTTCGTAGAGCATGCAAAATTTGCCATATGCCTAAAATAATAATTATCATTATAGATAATGGGTTTAAATCATTGAATATTAATGCCGTACAAAATATAATTGTACAAATCATATAAGAGAAAGCAGCAAATATTCCTGAGTATTTATGCATTTTGACAGCGGTTGATTTTACTCCTGTAAGTAAATCATCATTATAATCTTGCATTGCGTACAATGTATCATAGCCTATAGTCCAAAAAATTGCCCCTATATATAAGATGATTACAGAAATATTAGGGTAATTCTCTGATATACAGCTATATCCTACTAAAATACCTACATTAAAAGTAATTCCAAGCCATACCTGCGGAAAAAAAGTAACTCTTTTAGTTAGGGGGTAAATAACTATTAAAGGAATACTTATAAGCGATATTATTATAGCAGGAATAGATAGGTTTATAAGTATTAAAAAACCTATAGATAACATTATAAAAATAAATATTATGCCTTCGGGAATACTAAGTTTGCCAGCTGCTATTGGTCTGTGTTTTGTTCTACTAGTTTTTTTATCTATATTTCTATCTAATATATCATTCCAAGCACAACCTGCAGCTCTCATAATAAAAGAGCCAATCACTAACATTAGTGAAAAGAAAATTAAATTTTTTAAATCAGGTTTAGCCATAGCAATGCCCCAGGTGCATGGCCAAGCTAGAAGTAAAGCGCCAGTAGGTGTATGAAACCTTCCTAAAATAATAAATTGTTTAATTTTCTTTAGCATATTTTCTAATATTGTTTGGTAATCAAAATGAATTAGTATTAAAATAAACTTTTTAATTACTTTTACTTCTATCATAGATATGATTCTTTTAGAAGATTAAGAATTGGATATATAATTTGGCTTATCAATTTAAAACTAGAATTTATAGTGAATCTGCTCTAGTAGAGAATGCTAAGGTTTTATTAACCTCAAAACAATCTCATAAAATTATTAATGTTTTAAGAATGAAAACTAATGAAGATATAGTCATATTTAATAGTAATTGTGGGGAATGGTTGGGAAATATTATTATTCAAAAATCTATAGTCACTGTTGTGTGTAATAAAATAATTAAACAAGCAAAAAAAGAAAGTGGGCCCTCCTTAATTTTTTCTCCTATAAAGCAAGTAAGGACTGATTGGTTGATAGAGAAAGCTACGGAATGTGGTGTAGAAAATTTATTGCCAAGCTTAATGAAGAGGACTGTAGTTAGAAAAGTTAACCTTGAAAGGTTAAGAAATAATACTATAGGAGCTGCAGAACAGACAGGAAGAATGAGTATTCCTCATATAGAGCCATTAAGGGATTATAAAGAGCAAATTGAATATTGTGAGAATTTAAATAAAACAATAATTTTTTGTGATGAATTACGTATGTCACCAATAATTACTGAGTTTTACCAAGAATTAAATCCTCAAGACATAGCTTTAGTGATTGGTCCTGAGGGTGGATTTGATGATTCAGAAAGAGATTATATTCAGACTAATATAGAGAATTTAATTGAATGTAGCCTTGGGCCAAGGGTATATAGAGCAGAAACAGCAGCTTTAGTAGCATTGGCATTATTTCAATAATTTTAAAGTTTAGAAAGTCAAATATATGAGTCTTAATAAAGCTGATCTTCTTAAATGGTTTGAGGATGGATGTAAGCCAAAAAATTTATTTAGAATAGGAACTGAGCATGAGAAGTTTGTTTATAAATTAGATACTTTGAAACCTGTTTCCTATAATGAAGCTTCAGGTATTAAGAATATTCTTAAATCTTTGATTAGATTTGGATGGCAAGAAGTTCATGAAGAGGGTAATCTTATAGCTTTAAAAAAAGATAATCAATCAATTACTCTAGAGCCAGGTGGACAGTTAGAACTTTCAGGGGCACCTTTAGAAAATATCCATCAAACATGCAATGAAGTAAATGAACATTTAAAACAAGTAAAAGCGGTTGGTGATGAGCTTAATGTAGGATTTTTAGGAGTTGGAGCTAGAATAGAAGGAAAATTATCCTCTGATTTATGGATGCCTAAGCCAAGATATAAAATTATGAGAAATTATATGCCATTGGTAGGTAATTTAGGATTAGAAATGATGGCTGATACATGCACAGTTCAGGTCAATTTAGACTATTCTTCAGAGCAAGATATGAGTAGAAAGTTAAAAACTTCTTTTATCTTACAGCCTATCGTTACAGCTTTATTTGCCAGTTCACCTATAAAAAACAAGAAATCATCAGAGTATCTTTCTAGAAGAGCAGCTATATGGTTTGATGTTGATAAAAACCGCTGCGGCACGCCTGATTTTATCTTTAATAAAAATTTGGGTTTTGAATCTTGGGTTGATTATGCGCTTAATGTGCCTATGTATTTTGTTAGAAGAAATGGGCAATATATAAATTGTGCAGGAGAATCTTTTAAAAAATTTATGCTTGGGCAGCTCAAAAGTTTACCTAAAGAAAAACCAACAATATTAGATTGGGAAGATCATATTAGTACAATTTTTACTGAAGTAAGGCTTAAACAATATATAGAGTTTAGAGGAGCAGATTCTGGTCCTTGGAGAAGTTTATGTGCATTGCCTGCTCTTTGGGTAGGGCTGCTTTATGATAATGACGCATTAAATGAAGCTGAAAGTTTAGCCAAGAGTTGGTCTCTTGAGATGTATAATAAAGCTTACAAAGAAGTGCCAAAATATGGATTGGATCTTTTAATAAATAAAAGGTCTATAAATGACTATGCCAAAGAATTAATTGCAATTTCTAAAAGAGGCTTAAAAAAAAGAAGTATGTTGGATGCTACGGGTAATGATGAAAGCGGATATTTAAATCAACTAGAAGAAATTACAAGGTCAGGAAAAAACCAAGCTAAAAGAATGTTATCTATATGGAATAATGAGAGTGATGAAGGCCTAAAACACATATATGAAAAATATTCTTATTAAGAAAAATTAAACTAGCTAGTCTCTGTTCCTCCAACTGTCAAACCATCTATTTTTAAAGTAGGTTGACCAACGCCAACTGGAACACCTTGACCATTTTTTCCACATGTTCCTATACCAGGGTCTAATTCCATATCATTACCAATCATTGACACTTTCTTAAGTACGTCAAATCCAGAGCCTATTAATGTTGCTCCTTTAACAGGGTCAGTAATTTTTCCATCTTCGATTTTATAAGCTTCACTTGCAGAAAAAACAAATTTGCCATTTGTAATATCAACTTGTCCTCCAGCAAAAGATTTAGCATAAATACCATTTTTTGTGCTTTCTAGTATTTCATAAGGATCTTTATCACCGGAAACCATTATGGTATTACGCATTCTAGGCATAGGCTGATGAGCATAAGATTGCCTTCTACCATTTCCTGTAGATTTTGTGCTCATTAATCTTGCATTTAACCTATCTTGCATATAGCCTACTAACTTTCCTTTTTCGATTAGTACAGTTTTTTCAGTAGGTGTTCCTTCATCATCAATTGAAAGAGATCCTCTTTTAGAGTCAATTGTACCATCATCTATAACTGTAACCCCATCTGTTGCAACTTTCTCTCCCAAGAGATGTGAAAAAACACTAGTTTTCTTTCTATTAAAATCTCCTTCTAACCCATGTCCAATTGCTTCATGTAGTAATATTCCTGGCCAACCTGGCCCAAGTACTACAGTCATTTCTCCGGCTGGTGCAGGTTTTGCTTCTATCATTATTAGAGCTTGTCTTAGAGCCTCATCTACATGGTATTTCCAATTTTTTTCATCTAGAAGAAGATCATAGCCATATCTACCACCTGACCCATAAGAGCCTGTTTCCATCTTATTTTTATTTTTTACAGTTATGTTCACACCTAGCCTTACTAAAGGCCTTATATCATCTAACATTTGACCATCTGCTCTTAAAATACGAACAGCTTCCCATGAAGAAGCTAATGATACGCTAACTTGTTCAACTTTATTATTAAGAGAACGTGCGTATTCATTAATATTTTGAAGTACTTTAACTTTTTCTTTAAACTCTACTGAAGATATAGGATTGTCAGGTTTATAAAAACTTCGATTACTTCTTATTGGAGAAACATCTATTTCTTTATGATCTTTTGAGATTACATCTTGTACAGTTTTAGAGGCTCTCTTTAAAGTTTCTTTTGAGATTTCAGAAGCATGAGCATAACCTACAACTTCTCCCGATAAAGATCTTAATCCAAAACCTATATCTTTACTTGAGTTTGCCATTTTTAATTTTCCATCGTCAAAGGAAAAGCTTTCGTTTTCAGAAGACTGCATGTAAAGTTCACCATCTTCTGCTCCGGACAAAGCATTGGATACTACTTTTTCAGTATATGATTTACTAATATCATTATTTTCAAAAAATATTTTGTCTAAGTTGTTCATATTATACATTAATTGCTCCCACATACATATACTTACATAACTGCTAAATTAGATTAATTTTTTTTCATAAATTCATTAATTATTTTAGACACAAAAATATTTTCTTTTTCTAAACCTATAGTAATTCTTAAGAACTCAGGTAAACCGTATTCAGCTACTTTTCTAACAAAAATATTATTTTTCTCTAAATAATCATAGCATGCATTAGCTTGCTTGGTATTATTAAATTTAGCTAAAACAAAATTGCCAACTCCTGGAATTATTTCTATTCCATTTTTTTGTAGTTCTTTTTCTATAAACGGCTTCCAAATATTATTATGATTTATAGCGTCATCTATAAATTTTGTATCGTGGAGAGCAGCAATTGCTGCTTGTTGTGCAATAGTATTAATATTAAATGGAAGTCTAATTCTATTTAAAAGTTCTACTACTTCTTTTGATGCATATGCCCATCCAATCCTAAGCGCAGCTAAACCATATATCTTAGAAAAAGTTCTTGTACATATAATATTATTATATATATGTGCAAGCTCTATGCCATTTGTATAATCTTCTCTGTCTACATATTCTGCATAAGCTGAGTCTATTACTAAAAGGCAATCATTAGGCAGCTCTTCTCTTAATGTAATAAGTTCTTTTCGAGTTAAGTAGGTTCCAGTAGGATTATTAGGATTTGCAATAAAGCAAACCTTTGTTTCTTTAGAGCATACTTTTAATATTTCTTTTACATCTGCTTTATAATTTATTTCAGAAGCAACTATTGGATTGGCACCAGCGGCTTTAGTAGCAATAGGATATACTAAAAAGCCATGCTTACTATATAGTATTTCATCACCAGGCCCTGCAAAACAATTTGCAATCATTGATAAAATCTCATCTGATCCATTTCCACAAATAATATTATCTATATTTATATTATGAAAATTTCCTATTGCCTTTCTTAATTCTTGAGAGCTTCCGTCAGGATAGCGAGCTAAATTACCAGAAGAATTCTTTATTATTTTTAAGGCTTTATTAGAAGTTCCTAAAGGCGTTTCATTAGAAGATAATTTAATAACTAATTTATTATTTAAAGATCCAGATTTTCCTGGAATATATGGAGCTATATCTAATATTGATTTTTTTGGTTTAATTGTAATGTTTTGTCTCCTAATTTTATTGTAATATTTTTTCAATAGTTTTTAACAAAATATTATTAGTTTGTTCATTATATCCATGAATTACATAAGGAACAAATGAGGTAATTGCATTTTTGTCATTTTGTGTCTCTAAATTATTAATTGAACAATATATTATGGGAGTAATTATATCTTTGACAACTTTAATAGTTTCAGAAATTGGAACAAAATTATAATTAACTATAACTATTAGATCTGCTTTTTTTGAGGCACTTAATAAAGCTTTAGCAGATGATTCGTCGTCTTTTATTATAATATTAGTTATAGACATATTATTTTTATTTAATAATTCATTATTATCTTCTAAAGAGAATGAATCTGAAATGATATAAATAGTTTTATTGGTCATGTTTCTTCCATATATAATAAATTTGCTTCTCCTAGTTTTGGAGCAGATTTAATCACATCTTTTGTTTTCCATGTAGGTGCAAGGAGAGTTGGTATTGCTAATATTTTTTCTGTTCCTAATCTCATTTCTGCAGTTAATAACTCTCTTTCTATTATTTGAGCATTTGACATTGCTTCTTTTAAGGAGCTAACTATTGAGCAACATATATTATCTTCTTTAGATAAAGTTCCTTTCCAATACTCTGTTTCTTTCTCTTTTATTAATTTAATAATTGCTACTTTTGTAGCATTTGGATTAATACTATCATCAATAAATTCTTGTGGTAAATTAATAACCTCACAAAATCGAAGCCAGAATTTTTCTTCTAATGCTCCTAAGGCTATATAGCCTTTATTTAATGTCTCATAAATACCGTAGCGAGGACTGGCGCCAGTTAACTGTAAGTCTCCTCCTTCTGCGTAATAATTTTTTGCAGTTAAGCCTAATGCCATCCACATAAATGGAAAAAGGTTATCAGTCATAGAAATGTCTAAAAATTTTCCTTGTCCTGTTTTTTCTACTTCTCTTAGAGCTAATAAAATATTGATAACAGCAGGATAGCTTCCCCCTGCAATATCGGCTATTTGTGTATTAGGCATAGCTGGTGCCCCATCTTTTTCTCTTGATAATGATAGTAAGCCAGACTCTGCCATATAATTTAAATCATGCGCAGCTACGAGCTTTTTAGGCCCAGTTTGACCATAGCCTGTTATTGAGCAATGAATAATATTAGGTTTGATTTTCAATAGGCTATTAAAATCTAGGCCTAAACGTTTCATTACTCCGGGCCTAAATTGGTCTATAACTATATCTGCAGATTTGATTAAATTTATAACCTTATTGTATCCTTCTTTAGATTTTATATCTAATTCTATTGATCTTTTTCCTTTATTTAGCAGTCCAAATAAAACACTTTCACCTTCTATAAATGGGGGAGACCTTCTCATATCTTCGCCTCCCGGCCTTTCTATTTTAATAACTTCTGCTCCGGCTTCCGCAAGGATTAATGTTGCCATCGGCCCAGGTAGTAAAGTAGATAAGTCTATTATTTTAATACCATCTAATGGTTTCATAAAACTCTCCATATATATTACTATATAATAATTTAAATATTATAGTAGACAATTTTATATTAAGTTTTATTTTTATACCAACTAGTATTTTAAAATTGACAATAATATGTTTATATAGTTTATTCAGATATTAACATATGTTGGTTTATTAATATAAGTCTATTATATTAAGTATATAAAATGTGAATATGAATAGTTTTTATATTTTTTTTACGGCCTGCCTAGCAATACTAGAATAAATTTATTGTTGCTCTTTATGGCAGCTTTAAATATGGCGAGGTTTAACTAAGAGGTAAGATAAAGTAATTATGTTAAGGAAAGCAGAATAATGTATTTTAAATTATTTATATTAATAGTTATAAACTTTTATTTTTTTGTAAATACTACCTATTCTAATAATGATATAAATAACTATAAAATAGTGGGTGATACAATACCTCTATCTTTAACGTCATCAAATGGAGATTTTGAGAGAGGTCGTGATATAGCTCTTTCGAGAGAAGGTAATTGTTTGGCTTGTCATGTAGTGCCTAATATTGATGATAAATTTCAAGGAAATATTGGTCCTAGTTTGGCAGGTGTTGGAAATCGTTATACATTAGGAGAGTTGAGACTGAGGTTAGTTGATCCATACATAATTAATCCTAGTACATTAATGCCTGCTTTTTTTAAAACTGAAGGTTTGAATAGGGTTGATGAAAATTATAAGGGAAAACCAATATTAACTGCGCAGCAAATTGAAGATGTTATAAGTTGGTTGGTAACTTTAAAAAGTAATTAAGTACAAGGCTATAATATGAGTATTAAAAAAAGTATTTTAACGAGAAGAGCAGTTTTTGGCTTAATAACCGGTTTTATATATACATCATATTCAAAATTTTCACTCGCAGATCAGAAAGTAGGTAGTCCATTTAGAGATCGTTTCCAAACTTATCGGCAAACGTTTAGGATAGAACCTGATCCAGAAGAAGCCAAAAGAATCTTAAGAAATATTATTAAAGGAAGAGAAGTTAGAAAAGATCTTATCTCCTTAAAAGCACCAGATATTGCAGAAAATGGAAATACAGTTCCTATTAGTTTTGAAGTAGAATGTTCAATGGAAGGCCAAGATTATCCTAATGTAGTACATATACTAGTGCTCGATAATCCTTTTCCAGAGATAGCAAAATTTTATTTTTCACCTGAATCTGGAGAGGCAAGTGTTGATATACGAATAAGGATGAGAACTAGCTCAGATATTATAGTAGTTGCAGAAATGCAAGATGGCACAGTTGGAGAGACCAAGTCTTTTGTAGATGTTACAATAGGAGCTTGCAGTTAATGGCAAATGAAGTAAGAAAAAATTGGAGAAGGAGGTTAAAGGTCCCGGCTACAGCTTTAAAAGGTGAAATTATTACTATTAAAACTATGGCGGAGCATATCATGGAGCCAGGTGTTAGACGTGATCCAGAAACTGGTGTTATATATCCAAAAAAAATAATAGACCTTGTAATTTGTCGTTTTAATGGCAAGCAGTTTTATAAAACTCATTGGTATTCTGGAGTATCTGCTAACCCATTTATGGCATTTAAAATGAAAGCAATTACATCCGGTTTATTAGAAGTTGAGTGGATAGATGATTATGGACAATCTAGTTATAAAAAAGCAGTAATTATAGTATATGATAAAAATGGAAAAGAAATTATTCCTGTTAAGTTAGATAAAGCAAGTTCTGTTAAAGAAGTATTATAATATGCTTATTAATAAAATTGTTTTATTTATTCTAATTTCAATATTTTCGTCGAACGTTTTTTCTGAAGAAGTTTTAGATAAAACATTATATAAAAAACCATATGCAAATAATGAATTAAAATCTGGCCAATATTTTTCAAAAAAAGAAACTAGAAGCATGGAAATAGAGGAGTTTGAAAACCCAGGAATGATATGGGTGGAAAGAGGAAAAGAATTATTTGATAATAAAGAAGAAAAAAATAAGATTTCATGCTCATCTTGTCATAAACAGGATGCGAATTCTTTGATGGGAGTTGCAGCTACTTACCCCAAAGTACATAAAAAAAAATTAATTAATATAGAACAAAAGATCAATATGTGCCGTACAAATTATATGAATGTAGAGGAATACAAATTAGAAAGCATTAACTTATTATCCTTATCTAGTTACATATCATATATATCTAAGGGTATACCTATGAATGTTAGTGTTACAGGAAAAGCAAAAAAATATTTTATAAAAGGAAAAGAAATGTTCTACCAGCGGATAGGGCAAATGAATTTAGCATGTAATCAATGTCATGATGAAATGGCGGGAAGTTATTTAAGAGCAGAAAGAATAAGTCAAGGGCATATAAATGGTTTTCCATCTTATCTCATGAGATGGGAAAGTATTGCATCAGTTCATCGAAGGTTTCAATTCTGTAATAATCAAGCAAGAGCAAAGCCTTTAGAAATAGGGCATGAAGATTATAATGCATTACAGCTTTATATTGCATGGAGAGGAAATAGTCTCCCATTAGAAAGCCCATCAGTTAGAAGATAGTAAAGATATAAATATAGATATTAGGAGAAATAAATGAATATACAAAAACCAACTAATTCAGTTTTAGATTTAATAGGAAATACACCTTTATTAGAAGTAATTAATATAGATACGGGGCCATGTAAGTTATATTTAAAATTAGAATCTCAAAACCCTGGAGGTTCAATAAAAGATAGGCCTGCAAAATATATGATAGAAGATGCAGAGAAAAGTGGAAAATTAACTAAGGGTGGGTTAATTATTGAAGCTACTGCTGGTAATACAGGAATAGGTTTAGCATTAATTGCTCTTTTACGAGGCTATAAGTGTTTAATAGTGGTGCCTGATAAAATGGCAAAAGAAAAAATTATACATTTAGAAGCGCTAGGTGCAGAGGTTATAATTACGCGTTCTGATGTAGAAAAAGGTCATCCTGAATATTATGCAGATTTAGCTTTATCTATAGCAGAAAAGAATGAAGGATCGCTTTATATTAATCAATTTGGAAATCAAGCTAATTTAAATGCGCATTATGAATGGACAGGGCCAGAAATATTAGAACAATTATCTAATAAAGTAGATGCTTTTTGTGCAGGCGTAGGTACTGGAGGAACAATAACTGGAGTAGGAAAAGCTCTGAAAGAAGTTAATAAAGATTGTGATATTGTTTTAGCAGATCCAGTTGGATCCATACTTGAGCCTAAATTTAAAACAGGTGTAATCCCTGACCATGTAGGTAGTTGGCTAGTTGAGGGAATAGGAGAGGATTATATTCCTCCATTATTAGATTTTGAACTTATAACCCATGCTTATGCTATTTCTGATAAAGAAGCACTTGATACTTGCCATTTAATCCTTCAAAAAGAAGGAGTATTATCAGGCAGTTCAAGTGGAACATTAATATCTGCAGCATTAAAATATTGTAGAGAGCAAACTAAATCTAAAAATGTTGTTACATTAGTTTGTGATACTGGTAATAAGTATCTAAAGATTTACGATAAAAAATGGTTAGTTGAAAATAAATATAATTAACATATTAATATAGTCCATAATAAATAAAACATAGATAAAGGATTTCATAATGGTTTCAAACCTCCCAAAATCAAAGTTTGCTACTAGAACTATTCATGCAGGTCAATCTCCAGACCCTTCAACTGGAGCAATTATGACTCCTATTTATGCTTCATCTACTTTTGTACAAGATAGTCCTGGTGTTCATAAAGGTTATGAATATGCTAGAACGGGAAACCCTACACGTAAAGCATATGAGATGTGCATGGCAGACCTAGAAGGAGGAGTAGATGCGTATGCTTTTGCTTCAGGATTATCTGCTGCTGATACTGTTCTTTCCTTGCTGGATTCTGGTGATGAAGTCTTAGCTATGGATGACTTATATGGGGGTTCCAGAAGGTTATTTGAGAATGTTAGAAAAAGAACATCAAATCTACATTTTATTTTTGGAGATTTATCAGATAATTCAAAAATTGAAAGTTTAATTACTAAAAATACAAAAATGATTTGGGTGGAGACTCCTACAAATCCTATGCTAAAAATAGTAGACCTTGAATATTTAGCAAAAATAGCAAAAAAATATAATATTATTACAGTCGCAGATAATACTTTTTGTAGTCCTTATATACAAAGGCCTATAGAGCATGGATTCGATTTGGTTATTCACTCTGCTACTAAATTTCTTAATGGGCATTCAGACATGGTTGGAGGAATAGTAGTATGTGCTTTAAAAGAGCATAGTGAACAGATTGCTTATTTACAAAATTCTATCGGAGCTATTCAAGGGCCTTTTGATGCTTTTTTAGCACTTAGAGGTTTAAAAACTTTATCCTTAAGGATGGAAAGGCATTGTAGTAATGCTATGCAAATTGCAGAATATCTTACTAAACAAAACTTTATTAAGCATGTTTATTATCCTGGTTTAAAAAATCATAGCGGGCATGAGATAGCAAAAAAGCAAATGAATGGATATGGAGGAATAGTAACCTGCGTATTATCAGGCGGCCTAGAAGCTGCGAAAAGATTTTTAGAAACATGTCAAATATTTCAATTAGCTGAGTCTTTGGGTGGTGTGGAGAGTTTAATAGAACATCCTGCAATAATGACACACGCAGCAGTGCCTGAAGATGTAAGAAACGAATTAGGAATTGAAGATGGTTTAATCCGATTATCTGTAGGAGTAGAAGATATAGATGATTTGATTAATGATTTAGATAGAGCTATTTTGGCAGTTAAGGATATATAATACATGAAGTTTCTATATTTGATTAGGCACGCAAAAGCAGAGCCATTTATAGAGGGCACAGAAGATCATGATAGAAAACTAAGTAATAAGGGAATACAAAGAGCTAATAATCTAGCCTCTTGGTTAAGTAAAAAAACTCCTATTCTTCAAGAACTGCATTTCTCGTCATCAATTAGAACCATCCAAACTGCGGATATTGTATCAAAAGCTTTATCAGATAATTTATTAAAATTTGAAGATCCTAAATTATATGGTGCTACACCTGAAGTTTTACTTAATTATCTCGCATTTATGGATGATAACATAGATAGTTTAGGAGTTATTGCTCATCAACCTGGGTTAAAAGAATTAGCTATATCATTAATTATGAATTATGCAGAAGGAATGGATAAAGTTTTGAATAAAAGTTTTTCTACATCTAATGCATTTAGTATAGGTTTGAATATTAAAAGATGGGACCAAATATCTAATAGAATTGGTATATTAATAGACTATTATGATTCAAAAAAAATAATATAAATTTATTTATTTTTATTGAAAAGCAGATATCTAGAAATTTCTTCTAGGTCATCTTTAATTAGGTAGCTGGTACCATTTTCAATTATTTTAGACATCTCTTTTCCAGCAAAATCGCCATTAGGCTTTATTCCTGTTTGTAAAAAAAATACAATATCAGATTCAGACCAGGAACCTATGCCTTTCACTTTGTCTTTAGAAATATTAGGAGACCCATCATTCAGTAGTTTTTTAGTCTCTATTTTACCATTTAGGTTTTCATGGTTTTTTATTATTGAAAACCAAGTCCTCGGAGAATGACATGCACTGCAATGCGTAATGGCTTTAATAAGATATTCTCCTCGATTTTTATTGGTAATATCTAAATCTATTTTATTATTTTTTTGTATGATTCTATTTATTATTCTCCATAGCCATAAAGACTCTCTGATCTTATAAGGAAATTTTAAATCATGAGGCAATTTTTTATTTTTTATTGCAGGAATATTATTTAAGTAAGAAAAAATATCCAGAATATCAGTTTCTTGCATATTAGAATACCAGCTATAAGGAAAAGCAGGATAATATGGTTTTTGAGATGGACTTATCCCATGTTTCATGGCTTCTATAAATTCTCTTTGTGACCATTTGCCAATGCCACTTGTCATATCTTTAGTTATATTAGGAGTAATAAAAGTGCCGTATTTTGTTTGAATTTTATAGCCACCACCAAAAGGGTTATTAGGGTCACTAGTATGGCATCCGAAACAACCTGCTGCATAGGCCAATATTTTTCCATTTTCATTACTAAGAGATATTTCAGTAGATATTAAAAAAATGAAACTTATAATATATAAATATTTAATTTTTCTTTTTTCTAAACTTATCGTGACATGCTCCACAAGACTTTCCTAATGCACCTAAGCTTTTAGCAATATTCTGATTATTGCCTGATTCAGCAGCTTTTACTAAATCTTTAGTTTTTTCAATAGATTGCAACATAGATTTTTGAAACAATTCTTTCTCAACCCAAATAGAATCAAGTGATTTAGTTTTTGGTGAATCACTAGCTTGAGTATTTATTGGAAATATTTTTTCAATATTTATGCTCGATAATGTTAAGAGCATTGATTGAGAATGGGGAAGAATATCTTCATTTATAGATACCTTACCTTTTAGGTTGGCGGCTATAATAGAGATATGATTGCCTAAAGATTTCATAATATTTATCCTATACTTAATAATATCTTCTGCATTTTGTGCAAAGGCTGTGCTGCTTAATATAGCTGACAACAAAAATGTAGTGATAAATATAATTTTTATCAAATAATCCTCCCAAGATTAAATATTAACACTAGACTTAATATCTTACTTACATATTATATCTAAACTAATTTTAAGTACAGTTTTGGAGTAGAAATGTTAAATCTTGCGGCAACTTTAGAGTATAGTGCTAAAACTAATCCTAATGATCCGGCCTTATATTTTTCTGGCAAGGAGATTTCATATAAAGAAGTTAATATTATGGCAAATAAAATTGCTAATGGATTATTAAGTTCAGGAATAAAAAGAGGAGATAGAGTTGCATTATGTTGCCCCAATATACCTCAATTTATTTTTGCATATTTTGGAATTTTAAAAGCCGGTTGTGTAGTTTTACCTTTTAATGTTTTATTAAAAAATAGTGAGATAGAATTTATTTTAGATAATTCTCAAGCTAGTGCTATTATTTGTTTTGAAGGTACTGCCGAATTATCTATTGCTAATGAAGTTAAAAAAGCTTTTGAAAAATCTAATTCATGTCAAAAAATGTGGGTTATTAAATCTTTAGACAATTTTCCCCTAGATAAAAACATATTTGATTTTTCATTGTTAACTAATTCTGAAGATAATGATTTTAATACTGTACAATGTTCTTCTGAGGATACTGCAATCATTTTATATACTTCTGGGACTACTGGAAAACCAAAGGGTGCTGAACTTACACATGCAAATATATTATTTAATGCAAATATCGGTAAGGATTTAGTTAACATAACTAGGACAGATAAAGTTATCATGTCATTACCTTTATTTCATGTGTATGGTCAGGTGGTAATGATGCTTAGTGCAATTTTAAGTGGAGCAAGTTTAATAGTTATGCCGCGCTTTGATCCTATAGAAGTGTTAAAGGCTATGGAAGAGTTCAAGGCAACAGTATTTGGAGGTGTTCCAACTATGTATTGGGCTTTGCTTAATAGTGTAGATGAATCAAATGTAGATATGAATGTAATATCTAGTAATTTAAGGATTTGTTCAGCTGGAGGATCTTCTCTTCCGATAGAAGTGCTAAAGAATTTTGAAGAGCGTTTTAAGGTTCCCATACTTGAAGGTTATGGCCTTTCTGAAACTTCTCCTGCTATCACTTTTAATCACTTAGGCCGAGAGAGAAAACCTGGATCTGTAGGACAGCCTGTTTGGGGAATAGAAATCAAAGTGGTTGATGAGGACGATAAAGAAGTAAAAACAAAAGATACAGGAGAAATTATTGTAAGAGGTCATGCAGTTATGAAGGGTTATTACAATAATCCAGAAGGTACAAAAAATGCTCTTAAGAATGGATGGTTTTATACAGGTGATATAGGGTATTATGATGAAGATGGTTATCTATATATAGTGGATAGGGTAAAGGATATGATTATTAGAGGAGGATATAATGTTTATCCTCGCGAGCTTGAGGAAGTTCTTATCAAGCATCCTGCAGTTTCTCTAGTGGCTGTAATTGGTATACCTCATGATGAGTGGGGGGAGGAAATCAAAGCATGTATTGTTTTGAAAAATGAAGTGACTTGTTCTAAAGAGGACATTATTAATTTTGCTAAATCTAATATTGCAGCTTATAAGTATCCGAGAATAGTAGATTTTTATGATTCTTTACCATTAAATGCTACTGGAAAAATTTTAAAAACTGAATTACGAAATTTGTAAATATTAAAATGAAACGAATTATTTTAGCTCAACCTAGAGGTTTTTGTGCAGGAGTGCATCGTGCAGTAGATATAGTTGAAAAAGCTATAGAAAAATATAATGCACCAATATATGTTAGGCATGAAATTGTTCATAATAAACATGTAGTTGATAGTTTAACTAATAAAGGTGCAGTATTTGTAGATGAAATATCTGATATACCAAAAGGTTCTAATACAATTTTTAGTGCTCATGGTGTTTCAGATAGTGTTGAATCTGCTGCTATAAATAAATCATTAACTGTAGTAGATGCAACATGTCCACTCGTAAAAAAAGTTCATATTGAAGCTATTAAATATAATAATCAAGGCTATAAAATAATTTTAATTGGGCATCAGGGGCATCCAGAAGTTGAAGGCACAGCTGGAAGAGTTCCAGGTGGAGTAGAGGTTGTTGAGACAGTCGAACAAATAAAAAATTTAGGTTATTCACAAGATGACAAATTAGCATATGTAACACAAACAACTTTATCAGTAGATGATACTAAGAAGATTATTGATGCTTTAAAAATAAAGTACCCTTTAATAAAAGGACCGGATACTAGAGATATATGTTATGCGACGCAAAACAGACAAAAAGCAGTAAGAGAATTAGCAAAATGTAGTGATGTTGTTTTAGTGTTAGGAAATAATAATAGCTCAAATAGTGTAAGGTTAGCAGAAATTTCTGCCTTGACTGGAGTGCCAACATATAGAATAGCAGATAAGAGTGAAATTAATATAGAATTAATTAAAGAATTTGATGTAATTGGAATTACAGCTGGGGCATCAACTCCGGAAGTTCTCGTAAAAGATTTAATAAGTTTTATAAAACAAAGCTGTAATCAAAATATAGCTGAAGAAGTATTAGATGGTGCCGAAGAAAAGGTGAACTTTAAATTGCCTGAAATATTTAATGATTAGACTATTTATATAAACTTAATCGCTCTATTTACTATAGAATTTGCATCCATATTAGCGTTTTTATACATCTTTTCTGGTTTTGCATGATCAATAAATTTATCCGGAAAAACAATAGATTGAATATTAGAGTTAATTCTAAGTAAATTATTATTGGATAAATATTGCATCACATGTGACCCAAAACCTCCAACCACTCCTTCTTCTATGGTAATAAGAATATCATGATTAGATATTAAATTTTTTATTAACTGAGTATCTAGAGGCTTACAAAAACGAGCATCAGCCACTGTTGTACTTAACCCTTTTTCATCTAATAATTTTGCTGCTTCTAATGATTCGTATAACCTTGCTCCAAAAGATAAAATAGCAATTTTACTTCCTTTCTTAACAATTCTTCCTTTTCCTATAGGCAATGGTTTAATTATCTTATCTAATTTTAGTCCAACGCTATTTCCTCTTGGATATCTAAATGCAGAAGGTCTATCGTTGATATTAGAAGCAGTTAAAACCATGCGCCTAAGTTCATTTTCATCAGAAGCTGCCATTAAAACCATTTTTGGAAGGTTTGCTAAAAATGCTATATCAAATGAACCTGCATGTGTTGCTCCATCTGCCCCTACTAATCCAGCCCTATCAATAGCAAATCTTACAGGCAATTCTTGAATAGCTACGTCATGTATTATCTGATCATAAGCTCTCTGCAAGAAAGTAGAGTATATTGTCGCAAAAGGCTTCATTCCTTCTGTTGCTAATCCGGCAGCAAAAGTTACAGCATGTTGCTCAGCAATACCAACATCAAAAAATCGATCAGGAAATTTTTCGGCAAATAAATCTAGGCCAGTACCTGAAGGCATAGCTGCTGTAATAGCAACTATTTTTTTATCTTTTTTGGCTAACTCGGTGAGTGTTTTAGAAAATATAGAAGTATAACTTGGAGGTCCTTTTTCAGATGCATCTTGGGTACCTGTTTTAATATTGAATTTAGATACTCCATGGAATTTATCTAAACTTTTTTCAGCAGGAGTATAGCCATAACCTTTTTGAGTTACTACGTGGACTAAAATAGGACCTTGCTCACGCTTGTCTCTTATATTTTTAAGAACAGGAATTAAGTGTTGTATATTGTGACCATCAATAGGACCAATATAGTAAAAACCTAGTTCTTCAAAAAGTGTACCACCAGTTACTATCCCTCGAGCATATTCTTCCGCTCTTCTTGCCGTATTTGCAATAGGCCGTGGAAGCCTTTTTGCTACTTGGCTAGCTACTTCTCTTAAGCTTCTATAAGAAGAAGATGAAATTAATTTAGAAAGGTAGGCACTCATAGCACCAACAGGTGGAGCTATCGACATGTCGTTATCATTTAATATCACGATTAGTGGTAATTTCATAGATCCTGCATTATTCATGGCTTCATAAGCCATACCTGCAGTCATTGCACCATCTCCTATTACTGCAATTGCTCTTCTATCTTCATTATTTAAGTCTGCAGCAACGGCCATTCCTAAAGTAGCAGATATAGAAGTTGATGCGTGCGCGGCACCAAAAGGATCAAATTCACTCTCAGATCTTTTTGTAAAGCCGGATAAACCTTTTTCTTGTCTTAAGGTTTTCATTTTATTTCTTCGACCTGTTAAGATCTTATGAGGATAACTTTGATGGCCAACATCAAATACTAATCTATCATAAGGAGTATTAAAAATGTAATGTAAAGCAACTGTTAGCTCCACTACTCCTAGCCCTGCTCCTAAATGACCACCTGTTTGTGAAACAGACTCAATCATTTCTTGACGAACTTCATTTGCTAATTGAATTAAGTCGCTTTCTTCCAATTGACGGATATCAGAAGTAGAGTTTATTCTACTTATAATAGACTTTTCATATGATTTGTCTGACATAAATTTAAACCAATTAACAAGTTAAAATAGTATATAAATATATAGAGCTATATATCTTTTAGATATAAAACAATTTAATTATTTTGTATCGCTCTTTCTAAGAATTCTATACGGTCTTGTCCCCAGAAAAGTTCACTATTGTAAATAAAAGTAGGAGCCCCCCATACATTATTATTCATAGCTTCTTCTGTATTTTGAGTATATTGGTTATTAGTCTCATCAGACTTTGCTTGTTCTATAAGTAAGTTAAAATCTAAATTACAGTCTTTACATACCTCTTTAATAGTTTCTTCATTAGAAATATCTTTTTCCTCCGTCCAGACGGCTTTCATAAATGAAAAAGCAACAGCAGATGGATTTATATTATTATTATTTGCGGCTATTATAATTTTTTGTGAGAGAGTTGGGTCCACGGGAAAAAATTTGGGTTTAATTGTTAAAGGTATAGATAAGTATTCACTCCATCTTTTAAGTTCAGTAAGTCTATTTAATTGAACAGGTTGAGGACGATCTTTAACAGCGGCCGTCCCATTTTTTGCAAAAATTTCCATTAAATTACAAGGTTTCCAATTTATTTTTAATTCATATTTCTTTTCAAGATTTAAGATTCGTGGAGTTGCTAAATAAGCCCAAGGGGAAGGTGTAGCAAAATAGTAATCAAGAGTCTTAGTCATAATGAGTTCCTTATAAAAGAATTAGCGTTATTTTTTTAAAAATTTTGTATTTATACAATTTGCAGTATTAACTCCTTTTATATGATCTATACAAGTTTTTAAAGCTTTTTCTCTAAGAAATACTAGTCCTGTAGGACTATAAAATGCAGAGTGTGGAGTTAAAACTATTCTGCCTTCTGCCCACTTTTCATTCAACCAAGCTTTAATTAAAGGATGATTATTATCAGCAGGTTCTGTAGGCAAAACATCTAAGCCTATAGCTCTTATTTTTTCCGATTTTAGCGCTTCATATGCAGCATTAAGGTCAATAATAACACCCCTTGCAGTATTAACAATTACTAGATTAGGCTTACAAATATTAAACATCTTGTCATTAATCAAATTTTCTGTTTCTTTATTAGCAAGACAATGTATAGAAATATAATCAGAGCTTGCAATCAAATCCTCTATCTTTAAAAATCTTTTTATATTTAGGGCTTTTTCTTGCCCATCAGGGACATAAGGGTCATAGAAACTTACATTAAATCCGAATGCTTTAGCCCTTAATGCAAAGGCTGTACCTATTCTTCCGAGACCTATTATTCCAATATTTTTATTTACGACCCTGTCTATTGTAGAAACAGCTGTATAATTCCAGTTTTCTTTTAGATTAAGTTTTAATAGCCTATCATACTCAGATATCCCTCTAGCAAAATTCATAATTAAAGAGAGTGCATGGTCTGCAACTTCATAAGTCCCATAATCAGGAACATTACTAACCACTATTCCAGCCGCTCCACATTTAACTTCATCAATCAAATCATATCCTACTCCCATTCTGGTAATGATTTTACAAGATTTAAGTTTTTGAATTACAGGAGCATCTATTTTCATATATAGTCCTGTAATTACTGCATCAGCTTTGGCCCAAATTTCATCAGGTATTTCGTCAGAGCTTTTCGCATCATATTTAATTAAATTACAGATGCCTTTTGCAATTGGTTTCTCATATTTAAAGTCATCTTTACCTAAACTATCTGGATACAATATTGAATACATTTTGAATTTCCCTTAATATATTCTATTTCATTTATTAGGTATAATACTTTCCACGCAGTAATTTATTGGATATTATAAACCTTTATTAGTGTAAAAATATAGCATAAGGAAAACAAAATATGAAAACAGAAATTTATAAATTATCTGCTTTAGAGTTATCGAAAGCGTATAAAAATAAAACGTTATCTCCAGTTGAAGTTACATATTCTGTTTTGGAGCGTATTAAGAATGTTGATGAAAAACTTAACGCATACGTTTTTATTGATGAAGACTTAGCTATAAGCCAAGCAAAAGAATCAGAAATACGTTGGAATAAAGGAAATCAAAAAAGCGATATTGATGGTGTTCCTACAGCTATTAAAGATTTATTATTAACTAAAGATTGGCCTACTATGAGGGGTTCAAAAACAGTCAATAAGAATTCAGACTGGAAAGATGATGCTCCTGTTACTGCTAGACTAAAAGAATCGGGAACTGTTTTATTAGGCAAAACTACTACTCCAGAATTTGGTCATAAAGGTACTACCCAAAGTCCTCTGACTGGAATCACAAGAAACCCTTGGAATGTAAACCTCACTTCTGGAGGATCTTCAGGAGGCTCGTCTTCTTCAGTTGCCGCGGGAATGGGTCCATTAGCAATTGGAACAGATGGAGGAGGAAGTGTTAGAATACCTTGTTCTTTTACGGGCTTATTTGGAATTAAACCTACATTCGGTAAGGTTCCAGCTTGGCCATTATCACCTTTTGGAACAATTGCTAATGTTGGGCCAATGACTAGAACTGTTCATGATGGAGCATTATTATTTTCAATTATAAGTCAACCAGATTGGAGAGATTGGAATGCCAATACAAAAATGGATAGTAATTTTATAGATAAGCTTGCTGAAGGAGTAAAAGGCAAAAAAATTGCTTATTGTCCTGATTTTGGAATGTCTCATGTAATAGAACCTTACTCTATAGAAAAAGATGTAGAAATTATGACAAAAAAAACTGTTGAGTTATTGGAATCATTAGGAGCTCATGTAGAACAAATAGATATAAAATGGCCAAGAGATCCAAAAAAAGCTTTTAGTGTATTATGGACATCTGGAGCAGCTTTTCTAGCACAAAATTTTACTAATGATGAAAAAGGTTTACTAGATCCTAAGTTTAGGGAATTTTGTGTAGAAGGGGCAGAACATTCTTTATTTACAAGACTTGAAGCTGAATCTTCAAGGGGTATAAATGGTGTAATGATTAATGAATTATTCCAGAATTATGATCTCTTAGTGGGGCCAACTATGCCAACTAAGGCATTTAAAGCTGAATCTAATATACCAGAAGGGTGGGGCAAAGATATTTTTGATTGGACTCCATTTACTTATCCATTTAATTTGACATGCCATCCTGCAGCCACGGTAAATTGTGGTTTTTCTGATGGTTTGCCAATAGGTTTCCAAATAATTGCTAGAAAAGATGCAGATGTAGATACTTTTATATGTGCTGCAGCTATAGAGAAATCTTTAGACTTAGTTGATAAATGGCCAGTACTATAAAAGCATATAGTATTTTAACTTAATAAAAGGAGAAAAAAATGATTGTAGAAATGAGAACATATACTATACATCCTGGATCAACACCTGAATATTTTAAGGTATATGAAACTATGGGTATGGAAGCCCAAAAAGAAATACTAGGACATATGGTTGGTTATTATGCAACTGAAATTGGTGATTTGAACCAAGTTGTTCACATGTGGGCTTATGATAGCTTAAATAGTAGAGTGGAGAGAAGAGCTAAATTAATGCAAGATGAAAGGTGGAAAAAGATGCTGCCGGAATTAAGAAAATTTATAGTTACTCAGAAAACTCAAATTCTTATTCCTGCACCATTCGCAAAAATACCAAAAATTGATTAAGCTTTAGTAATAACAATCCTTTTTCTTTGATTGTTTAGAACTTCAAAACCAACTTCTAAATTTTTAGCAAGTAATTCTGATTTTTTTGGATTCATAATTAAAAAAGCAGTAGCTAAAGCATCCGCTTCTGCTGCTTTTTTTGCTGTTACACTTACTTGTAAATATTCATTATCGTTATAACCATTTTCAGGATTAAATATGTGGTGATATTTCCCAGATAAATCAAAAGGAGTTCCTAAACCAGCAGAAGTAGCAATTGCTGCATCTGTAAATTCAACTTCTCCTATACTATCTGTATGCTCAGGATTAGAAATTAATAAACGCCATGGCCTTCCTTCCGGGTGCTCGCCAACCCCTCTATATTCACCTAATTGAACTAAGGTGCTTCTTATTCCATAATTCATCAAACTTTCTGCTATTTTATCTGTTATATAACCTTGGGCAATACCATTTAAAGTCGAAGACATTCCTTCTATTGCATAACTGATTTTATTTTTTTCTATTTTTATTGATTTCCAATCCACTAGTTTTAAGGCATTACTTATTTGGGTACTTGAAGGGGGCTTTCCAAGAGTTGTAAATGACTCATTGTAAATATTCCATAATGGTTGAACTGTTACATCAAATGAACCATTTGTCATTTCAGAATATTTTTTTGATAAGTTAAATATATTTACCATCTCTGGATGAGGGTTTTCTATATAACCTTTTTTATTTAAAAGTGATAATTGTGAATTATTTTTATAAAGAGAAAAAAGGTTTTCAAGAGTTATTAGCTCTCCAACACTTTTTTTAAGAATTTTCTGTGCTTCTTTTTCATTTGGATGATAGATAGTTATTTCTGCTTGGGATCCTAGTGCTATGCCGTTCCAAGTAACTTTTTTTAGCTCATCTTTATCTTTAAAAGTTACAAAACTTTTTCCTACAATAGCTCCGACTGCGGCAACGCCAACTATTTTAAGTAGCCTTCTTCGAGATTTATTAATAGCAATCATACATTTTCTCCTATTAATAAATAATAATACGAATTAAAATATATGCAATAATTTATTCTGCTATTGCTGGGTTTAGTTTTTGAGAAACAAATGATCCTTCTCTAATAAAAATTCTTAGCATTGGTGGCACAATAGCTAAAGTTAAAATAGCAGAAAGACATAACCCTCCAATAATAACTGATCCCAATCCTCTATATAATTCTGACCCTGCTCCCGGAAAAAGTACGAGAGGAAGCATTCCAAATATACTGGTGAGTGTTGACATAAATATTGGCCTTATTCTATTTCTTGTGGCTTCAATTATGGCATCAGAAGTATTCATACTTTCTTCTCTAATATGTTGTAAAGTTTGATGAACCAATAAAATAGCATTATTAACTACTATACCAATTAAAATCACAAAACCTAATATGGTTAACATATCTAAAGGTTGGAGAATATTGAGATTGAGAACCCATAAACCCATAACACCTCCAGCCGCTGCAGGAGGTACAGATAGCATTATAACTAAAGGATATACAAAGCTTTCAAATAATATAGCCATTAATAAATAAACCATACATATTGCTACTAATAAGTTTATTACCATAGCATTCCAAGTATTCGTTAATTCATCTGCAGTTCCAGAAAGATTTAAATTCACTCCAGTAGGCAGGCCATTTTGTTCTAAGGGCAGAATCACATTTTCTTCAATCATATCTATT
Organism: uncultured Pelagibacterales bacterium; assembly: GCA_913046335.1. Lineage (GTDB taxonomy): Bacteria > Pseudomonadota > Alphaproteobacteria > TMED109 > TMED109 > TMED109. The sequence goes on from CAJWSU010000006.1 coordinate 23,539, forward strand.
GCAGCTTCAAGAGGTATTGTATCTATAGGTTTTATTTGTAATGTAATTGTTCTATCTCGTTCTATATGCCTAATTTCTGTTGGTCCAGAAGTCATGACAATGTTGGCTAGTGAAGAAATAGGAAGTATTTTTCCACTTGGAGTCACAACAGGAATATTTTCTATACCTTGAGTCTGAGTAATAGCATTTAATTTACCTCTTAGTGTTAAATCCATTCTTTTGGAATCTATTGTAATTTCTGCTATTCTTATTCCTGAATTAAATGCATCTACACTTAAAGCTAGAGATTGCGCAGTAACATCATTATCAGCAAGCTTGACTCTATTAGGTTGAACCTGAATTTCTGGAGCTCCTAAAACCAAACCTGGAATAGGTCTCATTTGATTCCCTTCATTTCTAGGAAATGTTTTTCCGACTAATCCAGCGGCTTGTTGTGCTACATTAACTACTTTATCTAAATCAGGACCTGTAATATCTAGATCTATAGATCTTCCTCCTCCAAAACCTCTTTGAAATAAGCTTGGTTGAGTAAAGAAACCAAATGTTCCAGGCTCTCCAAAAAGAGAGCGTGTTAATATAGGAATAAGTTCTCTCACACGGGTATCTTCTAATGCACTTGCGCCAAATAATGTTCTTCCTCCTGCACCAGCAACAAAAAAGTAATTTCTAATTTTGGGAGGTTGCCCAATTTCTGATTCAGGACCAGTTTCAGAAGCCCATAAATCTTTAACACGTGTTTCAACTCTTTCAGCAATTTCTGTTAAGGTTGCAAGGTTATATCCGGGAGGAGGAAGCATTATTCCAAATATTAAATTTCTATTGCCTTCGGGTAAATATTCAAGTTTTGGCAGCATAGAATACGACAGGGTAAGGGTTCCTGCGGCTACGGTACCAGCCATTAATAAAGAGGCAATCTTAGATTTGGTTATTAATCTTACATAGCCAACAGTATACTTAATAAATAATCGAGCAAAATCATCTAAAATAATAATATTAAACCTTTTAGAAGTTACTCCTGTTAAGAGCCATTTTGCTAATGCAGGTAAAACCGTTACAGAAACTAAAAGGCTCATAGTAACAGCTACAGAAATTGCTACAGCAATATCACGAAAGAGTTGTCCTGCTTCTAATTTCATTATTAAAATTGGAACAAAAACTAATACAGTAGTTAATGCAGATACCATAACAGCTGGCCAAACTTGTTTTGCACCAGAATAGGCTGCATTAGCTGCATCTTTTCCATTCTCTCTTTGTCTGTAAATATTTTCTAATACAACTATTGCAGCATCTACAACCATGCCCACAGCAAAAGCTATACCTGCAAGTGAAATAACATTGATAGATCTCCCTAAAGCTGCCATTACAACGAATGCAGCAACTACTGAAATAGGTATAGATAGTCCTATAATAACTGTGGCTCGCCATGACCTTAAGAATAATATTAGTATAAATATTGCTAAAGAACCACCAATCCATATGTTTTGCTTCACTAGTTCTATAGCTGAATCTATATATATGGTTTCGTCATAAACTTGTTCTAGCTTTAGTCCTAAACCTGGTAATGTATCATTATTTAATTCTTTTACGGCTTTTCTAACCCCTTCCATTATTTCAATAACATTACCGCCAGATTGTCGAACTGCATTTATAGCTAAAGAAGAGTATCCTAGAAACCTTATATTAGCAGTTGGCTCTTTGTACGTAAATTCTACTGTGCCTATATCATTTATAGTTACTCTACCGAAGTTACCATTATTATTTTCACTTATTAAAACAACATTTTTAACTTGATCAGGTGTTTGAAACTCACCTTCTGCTCTCACTATATAGCGTCTTTTACCTTCTTCAACATCACCCGCAGAAATAGAAGCATTTGCTCTTTGAAGAGCAAGAGCTATCTCAGGAACCGTAAGACCATAATTGGCCATTCGTTCTGGATCTATTGTTACTCTAAGCTCAGTTTGGCTTCCACCATATACTGTAGTTCTGGCAACCCCGGGTACTCGTTCTATTCTATCTTGAATAACATCTTCAACAATATCTCCATAGGCAGCAATATCAGTGTCATTTCCTTCAGTTTTACTTAATATAAACCATGCTATTGCGTTATCATCTAGTCCCGCTGTGTCAAGACTTGGTTCGCCTGCATCTTCAGGATAGCCTTCAATTTGATTTAATCTGTTAGAAACTAATAATAAAGCTCTATCCATATTTATATCAGTGTCAAATTCAACTGTAACTTCCGACCTTCCTGCCATTGCTTTTGCAGTTAATCTTTTAGATCCTTCTATTCCTTTTAAAACTTCTTCTTGGCGATTTACTATTTCTCTCTCTATTTCATAGGGAGAGGCGCCACCCCAATAAGTAGTTACTGTTATTACGGGTTTATTAACATCTGGAGCTAATTGAATAGGTATTCGCTCTAATGCTATAAAACCTAAGACAATAGTCATAAATATCGCTGCTACCACAGCGATAGGTCTTTCTATAGAAGCGCGAATAATATCCATTATTCTTCCTCGCTTTTATTAATATTCTTTTCTTTAATTGGAGCTACTTTTTGTCCAGGTCTTAATCTTTCATTACCTTTAACTACAGTTATGTCTCCCACTTCAATTCCACCCAAAACTATAAATCTGTTTCCAACTCCATCACCTAATTTAACAGGCTTAATCTGAGCTTTTTCTTCTTTTACAATATATACTAGAGACATACCTTCTCTTTTTAAAATAGCATCTTTATGGACAGTAGGTGCTTGTACACCAGGCCCTATAGGTATAGAAATATTTACATTTTCTCCTACAAATAATTTTCTAGATATAGGGTTGCTATCAAATTTTAAATGTACAGGAATTGTTCTAGAACTTGAATTTTCTCTTACTCCTATGGCTCTAATTTTAGAAGAGAAAGTTATATTATCTGTAGTTGTAATTTTAATAGAATTGTCTCGTTTTAATATTCTAGCTCGTTTTGACGGAACATCTGCTCTAACTTCTATAAGAGTTTCGCTTACAAGGTTAAAAAGTGTGACTCCTAATCCAACGCCTTCGCCTATTTCAACCCTTTTATGCTCTATTATTCCATCAAATGGTGCTTCAACTGTTGCTCTTCTGAGATTTAGGTCTGCAAGTTTCTCTTCTTGAATCATTGATTTTAGTTGAGCCTCAGTAATTTCCTCTTTAGCAAGTAAAGATATCTGTAAACTTTGAAGCTTTTCATAATTTGCAACATTAAAAGAGGAAGATTTTTTTAAACTTTCCATTCTATTTAGATCTAATAAGTTAATATTAGTTTCAGCTTTAGCACTTTTCAATTCTGCATTAGCAGCGCTTACTTTAGCAGAAGCAATTTCAGATAACCATTGATAACGTTCAATATCTATTAATGCTAGAACTTGTCCTTTTTTAACTTTATCTCCTACCTCTACTAATACTTTTTGAACTTTTCCTATAACCGCAGCAGAAATTTTTGATTCTTTAAGTGAGACAACTCTACCTATTATTGGGATAGATTGATTTAAAGATTCTAATATAACTGCATCAACTTCTACAGAAGCTGCTCCCTGTGAAAAAGCATGATTTTTAAATGTTAATGTACATAAAACAATTAATGCAAAAATTTTGTAATGAGTTTTTATAGAATTTTTCATATTAGACCTTTTAATTTTTTTAAATTTAAATATTGTTATCACAAATCCAGTATTTACTACATTAAAAATTCTATTGTTTTGGAAGTTTTAATTAATTTACAGAGTATTTAAATATATTTAAGAAGACAGTAGTAAAGCTTCTTTTAATAAATTCTTATAGCTTATACCCATACTTTCCCTGAATGCAGGCTTTTATTAGTATCAATACCATTTTCTCTTAGTTCAATTATTACTTTTTTTTGTTATTACAACTAGTCAATACAAGTTTTATTATAGAGTATCACAGGAGAAGAATCTCTCTAATTCTAATTGCATTGACTACTTGCTATTATATAAATATATTTATATACTGATTAGTATTAATATAATTTGATAATGTCAAGTATTAAAAATACTGAGTGGTATAAAAATGACAAAAAATACAAGCTCTTCTATAGTTGTAAATAAAAAAGGTAGGCCTAAAACCTTCAATAAAGCTCAGGCAAGTAAAATTGCTATGGAAACTTATTGGAAGGAAGGTATTGAAAATGTTTCATTAAATGAAATGTGTAGAAAAATAGGTGAGTCCAAACCTAGTGTATATAGAGAATACGGAGGAGAAGAAGGTTTGCAGCTAGCAGCCTTAGAATTGTACTATAAAGAAAGAGTGGAGCCTATAGGTAAAATTTTATTAGGCGGAGAAAACATTGTTTTAGGAATAAAGTCTGCATTTGACTTTTTAATAAACGAGCATTTTAAAGAAAAAAAAATTGCTGCTGCCTGTATGTATAATAGGGAAGGTATGCATCCTTCAGAAAACTTATCCGTTATTTGCAAAAAATTTATTGAAAAGAAAGAGAAAGAGAATATGTCTTTTTTAAAAGAAAGCCTTAAAAAGGCTATAGATAAAGGAGATATAAAAAAGAGTATTAATATAAATGCATATTCATTATATATTTATAATCAGATTAGGTTAATAGCGTCTCTTTCTAATAAGAATCAGTTACCTAAATCAACCTTGAGCGAAATGGTTGATTTAATAATGATGCCTCTTCTTCCTCATTAAATTAATATGCAACTGCAATAGGGTCTATAGATTTCCATAAAAACCATGTTGCGGCAGATCTATAAGGTATCCATTTTTTTGCAACTTTTTCCACTTCTTCGTATGTAGGGTCAAAAGTATTTAAGTAGTTTTTGCCTACGGCCCTTCTCAGACCGAGGTCACCTAAAGGAAGTATATCAGGACGAAGTAAACAAAACATTAAAAACATTTCAGCGCTCCAAGGCCCTATCCCTTTTAGTTTACATAGTTCTTTGATAACACTTGTATCATCCATAGCTTCCCAGGAATTAACAACATTGGGGTTTTCAATAAAAAAATTAGATAAACCTATAATATACTCAACTTTCCTATTAGATATGCCACAACTTCTGATATTATCCTCTCCATATTTAATGATGGTTTTTGGGTCAATTATTTTTGCACCTAACTCAAATTTATTCCATATACTTGCTGCGGCTTTAACAGATATTTGTTGCCCTATAATAGTTCTACATAGACCATTAAATGGCTCTCCTCTAGATTTAATATAGTCGTCTTTATGCTTATCAATAATATTTTTCATTACTTCATCATTATCACTTAAATATGCAACTGCATCATTCCACCAGTCTGCTTTTTTATTTATTGTCATCAAGAATCCTTTTGAATTAATTAATATTTTATTAGTCTACATCATATTAAAGTACATATTTTATACTGGTCAGTATTTAATAAATTGACAACTTTATTCCTTTATATTAAGCAGTATATACTTAATATTTATATATAATATGGAATTAGAAAAAATTATATATATCTTACAAGCAAGATATATAAAACTTTACTTGGGAGCAAAAGAAATGACAGCTAAAAGTTATGGTGAATTAATAGTAAAAAGAAAATGGTTAACTTTGTTAGCTGGTTTATTATTTACAGTCTTTTGGATGGGAGGCTTATCTGGGTTAAGTATGAATCCTGATAACAGGATATTTTTTTCAAAAGATAATCCTCAGTTATTAGCATTAGAGACTTTAGAGAGAACATACTCAAGAGATGATAATGTCTATTTAGTAATGGCTCCTAAAGATAAAAATGTTTTTAGTCCAAATTCTTTAGCCGCTGTTAGGGAAATGACAGAAAGATTGTGGCAAACACCTTTTTCAAGTCGTGTAGATTCTATTAGTAATTTTCAATGGACTAGAGCTGATGGCGATGATGTTGTAATAAGTGATCTTGTAGAAGAAGGAGAAATTTCAGAAGAAATTGCAAATAATGCCAGACAGGTAGCTCTTGATGAGCCATTAATTAGAAATTTATTAGTTGATACTGAAGGACTGGTTACTGGAATTAATATTAATGTAATAATGCCAGAAGACCCTATTGCAAGTGGTGGAGCCACTATAGAAATCATGCAATATATTCGCGCTGAACAAGCAAGGTTCGCTGAAGAATGGCCAGACATTGACTTATATGTTTCTGGAGGTGTGCCATTAACATTAGCATTTACTGAAGTTTCTATGAGCGATATTGGAACTCTGCTTCCTTTAACGCTTCTTGTGATATTTATTATTGCTGGGATTGCTTTACGAGCTTTTACAGCAGCATTTTTAACTGCATTAATAGCAATATTAGCAGTTATTGGAATGATGGGTGCAGCGGGATATATGGGAGTTATAATTAATGCGGTAACATCAAATGCTCCTTTAATGTTACTTATTTTAAGTATTGCCCATTGTGTACATATTATTAATACACAGAGGCTACAAATGAGAGCAGGTGTAGAGAAAAAACCTGCAATTATTGAATCTCTTAGAGTTAATTTGCAGCCAGTGTTTATAACTTCGGCTACAACTGCCGTAGGGTTTTTGTCTATGCATTTTTCAGATTCTCCGCCTTTTAGAGAGTTAGGCTATATGTTAGCTGCTGGAAATCTAATTGCTTTTATTAATGCTGTAGTAGTCTTACCTTCCTTATTGGCAATATTACCTGCAAAAGTAAAACCAAAAGAAACTTATTTCTCTCAAAGAATGATGGATAAACTTTCTAATTTTGTTATAGAAAAACAGAAGTTTTTATTCTCTGTCTGTAGTGTTATAATTGTTATTTTATTAATAGGTATTAGCCAAATAAAATTAGATGATACTTGGACTACTTATTTTGGTGAAGAATTTGAAATTAGGACACATTCCGACTTCTTAGAGGATAATTTAACTGGTTTAAATGCTATTGAATATTCTGTTCCTGCAGGTATAGAGGGAGGTATTAATAATCCTGAGTATCTTGCTAACCTAGATAAATTTGCTGAATGGTATAGAACACAAGAAGGTGTAAATCATGTAGGCGTAGTCTCGGATACAATTAAAAGATTAAATAAAGCTATGAATGGAGACCAAGAATCTTTTTATAAAATCCCTGAATCACAGGAATTAGCTGCGCAGTACTTATTATTATATGAGTTGTCAGTTCCATTTGGTCTAGACCTAAATAGTAGTATTAATGTATCTAAGTCTGCAACAAGAATGACGGTATCCGTTACACACGCTTCTTCTGCACATTTACGAGAGTTAGATGAAAAGGCGCAGGTTTGGTTAGCTGATAATATTCCAGAATTCAAAACGGTTGGATCAGGTTTATCTGTTATTTTTGCTCATTTATCTGAACGGAATATAAATTCTATGTTGTTTGGTTCATTTATGGCATTAGTAATTATTTCTTTTATATTAATATTTGCATTAAAAAGTTTACCAATAGGTATATTAAGTTTAGTGCCAAATGTTTTTCCTGCTGCTATGGCTTTTGGTTTATGGGGCTATTTAGTAGGAGAAGTAGGAATAGCTATAGCCGTAGTGGGTGCTATGACATTAGGGATAGTGGTAGATGATACTGTCCATTTTTTAAGTAAATATTTAAGAGGTCGTAAAGAATTAAATAAGTCTCCTGAGGATGCTACGCGCTATGCATTTTCTTCTGTTGGTTTTGCACTAGTTGTTACGTCCTGTGCATTAGTAGGAGGTTTTATGATATTAGCTAGTTCTGGCTTTAGAGTCAATTCTGACTTAGCGCAATTATCTATGATTACTATAGTTTTTGCGTTATTAGCAGACTTTTTATTCTTGCCACCTTTATTAATGAAATTAGAGAGTTTAAAAAATAAATCTAAATAAAAAAAAGAGGATTAATTATTATGAAAATATTTATGAAGTTTATAGTGCCTATTATAATTTTATCAATTTGTAACATTTCTATGTCTCTTGCTGAGACCTCTGAAGAGAAAGGTCTCCGCTTAGCAATTGAAGGAGATTTAACAGGGCAAGGTTTTAAAGATACATTATCTAAAAGTGAGATGACTTTAAGAAATGCTCAGGGAGAGGAAAGTATAAGAACTTTTTCATCTAAGACTTTAGAAATGGAAAATGATGGAGATAAATCTATATTTATTTTTCATCATCCAAAGGATGTTGCAGGTACAGCTATATTAACCTTTACACATAAGTCTGGACCTGATGATCAATGGTTATATTTGCCAGCCTTAAAAAGAGTAAAAAGAATTAGTTCAGATAATAAATCGGGTGCTTTTGTTGGCTCAGAATTTGCATATGAGGATTTATCTAGTCAAGAGGTAGAAAAATATACATATAAGTGGATTGAAGATGTTCCATGTCCAGGAGATGAGCAAGAAATGTGTTACGTCAGTGAAAGTTATCCAGAAGATAAGTCATCTGGCTATACAAAAAGAGTTTCTTGGGTTGATATAAGTGAGCATAGAGCTAGAAAAATAGATTATTATGATCGTAAAGATAAGTTGTTAAAAACACTCATATTATCAGACTATAAACAATATTTAGGAAAGTTTTGGAATGCTCATAGCCTTAAAATGGTAAATCATAATACTAATAAAGAAACAGATATAGTAATTAGTGAGACAGTATTTCAAACGGGCTTGAAAGATTCAGATTTTAATCGCCAGACACTTAAACGTGCGCGTTAATGCATTTAATTGTTTTATCGTTTTTATTAACTTTAATATTTCCATTACTTAGCCATGCTGACCTAGAGCCAGATTTTACGGAATATAAGGCTGAAATTACACTAGAGGCATGGCTTTTTTCTGAAGCTCCTTTATATAAAGGGCAAGAAAAAAATAACTATTCTATTGCCATTGAGTCTGAAATATATTCTGAATGGGCAGAGGGGAGTAATTTAGTATTTAGACCTTTTATACGCTTAGATAGTGAAGATAGTAATAGGTCACATATAGATATAAGAGAAGGTATTTATTCATGGTATGGAGAAGGCTGGGAATCGTCTATAGGAATAGGACAAGTGTTTTGGGGTGTTACAGAATCAAGAAACTTAGTTGATGTTATAAATCAATTTGATGCAGTGGATGATCCTACATTTAGAACAAAGTTAGGTCAGCCACTAATAAGTGCAACATTAATAAGAGATACCGGTTATTATGAATTTTTTATATTACCTTATTTTCGTGAAAGAACATCTCCTGGAAGAAAAGGTCGTTTAAGGCAAGATCCTGAATTCTCAAAGGGCACTACGAAGTTTGAAGGTGGAAGTCAATGGACGCCAGAGTTAGCTTTAAGATGGTCAAATAGTATTGGTAACTATGATGTTTCTGCGCATAGCTTCTTAGGGTATGCAAGAGCTCCTTCCATTGATATTCAAATAGTTGGAGGGCAGCTAAAATATGAACCTAATTATCAAAGAGTAAGACAAATTGGAGGGACTCTTCAAAAAGCCTCAGGAGCAACTCTCTATAAACTAGAATGGTTAGCTAAGGATGGTCAAAAAGACATAAATTTTAGAAGAGGTGGTTATTTTGCAACGGTTTTAGGTTTTGAGCATACTTTATATAGTTCTATTGGAGATAATGGTGATCTAGGTTTCTTAATGGAATATAATTTTGATAGTAGACACACTCGATCAACTGATACTATGCAAGATGATATATTTGTAGCTGCTCGATTAACCCTTAATGATACTAAAAATACGGAAATGTTATTTGCTTCTATTGCAGACTTAGATGGTGATGGTCAAATTTATCAATTAGATTTTGGAAGGCGTATAAATGATTCTCTTACTTTTGGAGTTCAAGGTGCAATTTATCAAAATGGTAGGCTTGGATCTAACTTATATATTTTACGGCAGGATAGCTGGTTAGAAATTAATTTTAAACAATATTTTTAATGAGTATTATAATGTAAGGTTGATTATTTTTTTTCTATAAATATACTCATTCTTTATATAATATATTTATTAGAAAGATTTTTATGGCAGTTTCTAAAAACAATAAAAATATTACTATAGAGACCTATACATTAAGTGAAAATGATCCATTTATGTGTAAAGATCAGTTGACCTATTTTAGGTTAAAATTAGAAAAATGGAGATCTGAGGTAATGATAGATGCAGAAAAGACGCGTCAAACTTTACAAAAAAACAACACACCTGAAGCTGATGTTGCTGATAGAGCTTCCACTGAAACAGAAAGATCTTTAGAATTGCGAACTAGAGATAGGCAAAGAAAGTTACTTGCAAAAATAAATGGTTCTTTAGCAAGAATTAAAGAAGGTTCATATGGATACTGTATTGAAACAGGAGAACCTATAGGGTTGAAAAGGCTAGATGCTAGGCCAATAGCATTATTATCCATACAAGCACAAGAACGTCATGAAAAGCATGAGCGTTCTCATCGCGATGATTAAATAAGAACAAAATAAGAACAAATTTATTGACAGCCTAACTAATTACGTGTTCTATATAAAGAACAAAACGTGATCATTATATATAAGGTGTAAAAAATAAAAATATTTATTTATAAATTATTATTAATAGCCTAAAAGATTAGGAAGGTCTAAAATGACAGCTAAAGAAAAAAAACCTGAATTAAGGATAGTAGATATGGAAGATAAAGAAAAAGGTAAAGCACTAGAAGCAGCATTATCACAAATTGAAAGAGCCTATGGTAAGGGTTCAATAATGAAATTAGGTGAGGGGTCGGTTACTGAAATAGAATCTATCTCTACTGGTTCATTAGGATTAGATATTGCTTTAGGTATAGGCGGCTTACCTAGAGGAAGAGTAGTAGAAATATACGGACCTGAGAGCTCAGGTAAAACAACTTTAACTCTGCATGCTATTGCAGAGAGTCAAAAAGAAGGTGGTGTTTGCGCATTTATAGATGCGGAGCATGCGCTAGACCCTGTTTATGCAGGTAAATTAGGAGTTAATGTTGAAAACTTATTAATTAGTCAGCCAGATGCAGGCGAACAAGCATTGGAAATAGCTGATACATTGGTAAGGTCTGGTGCCGTAGATTTAATAGTAATAGATTCTGTAGCCGCATTAGTACCAAGAGCCGAATTAGAAGGTGAAATGGGGGATCACCATGTTGGCCTTCAGGCACGTTTAATGAGTCAAGCTTTAAGAAAATTGACATCAACAATTGCTAAATCTAATACTACTATAATATTTATCAATCAAATAAGAATGAAAATAGGAGTTATGTTTGGAAGTCCTGAAACAACTTCGGGTGGAAATGCCTTAAAATTTTATTCTTCAGTTAGGTTAGATATAAGAAGAATAGGTCAAATAAAGGATAGAGACGAAGTTGTAGGAAATCAAACTAGAGTAAAAGTAGTTAAGAATAAAGTTGCGCCTCCATTTAAAGTAGTTGAATTTGATATTATGTATGGAAAAGGAATAAGTTATAATGGAGAATTAGTTGATTTAGGAGTAAAAGCTGAAATTATAGAAAAAGCTGGTTCTTGGTATTCATACAATGAGGAAAGAATAGGACAAGGTCGAGAAAATGTTAAACAATATCTAGGAGATAATCCAGAAACAGCCAAAAAGATTGCATTAGAAATAAAAAAATCTTTAGGTCTGACAGAAGGTATTGATGAAAATGCCCCTGAAGCAGATAATGTAATAGAAAAAACTGCAAAAACCTCAGAATAAATATAGACTTATAATGTTATCCCTTTTAAAACAATCTATTAACAATGAAGAATAAAGTGTTAGGATAGTTTTAGGAGGGGTTAAATTGTCAAATTCTACAAAAGATATTAGAAGAGCTTTTATAGACTACTTTGTATCATCAGGTCACAAAGAGTTATCTTCTTCTCCTTTGTTGCCTCAGGATGACCCTACATTGCTTTTTACTAATGCTGGAATGGTTCAGTTTAAAAATATTTTTACTGGAAAAGAAAAAAGTAAATACAAAACAGCTACAACTTCACAAAAATGCTTAAGAGCAGGGGGAAAGCACAATGACTTAGAGAATGTCGGCTATACAGCTAGACATCATACATTTTTTGAAATGTTAGGCAATTTCAGTTTTGGTAATTATTTTAAAGAATTAGCAATAGAGTATGCGTGGAATCTAGTAACTAAAGTTTATGGACTAGACGCAAAAAAATTATTAGTCACTGTTTATTACGAAGATATAGAAGCCTATGCTCTTTGGAAAAAAATATCAGGTTTACCTGATAATAAAATAATAAAAATATCAACATCAGATAATTTTTGGTCTATGGGTGAAATAGGACCATGCGGACCTTGTTCAGAAATTTTTTACGATCATGGTCCTAAAATAAGTGGAGGTATACCGGGAAGTGCAAATGAAGATGGAGATAGGTATATTGAAATATGGAACTTGGTATTCATGCAATATGAAATGCAAGCCAATGGTAATAGAGTTGATCTACCAAGACCTTCTATAGATACGGGAATGGGTTTAGAGAGAATGGCAGCGGTATTACAAGGCGTGCACAATAATTATGAAATTGATTTATTCCAAAATATAATAAATTCTTCTGAAGAATTTTCAGGAGTTGAAGCTAACAATGAAGACTTAATTTCACATAGAGTAATTGCAGATCATTTAAGAGCTTCTGCATTTCTAATTGCAGATGGTGTTTTACCTTCGAATGAAGGAAGAGGTTATGTATTAAGAAGAATTATGAGAAGAGCTATGAGGCATGTGCATAAATTGGGTATTAAAGACCCACACATGCATAGACTGGTTAATAGCTTAGAAGATAATATGGGAGATGCATTTGGAGAGCTTTCTAGAGCTAAAGCATTGATCGAAAATACGTTAAAGGATGAGGAAATTAAATTTAAGGATACTTTAGAACGGGGCTTGGGATTATTAGATCAATCTATTAATAAATTACATAGTTCTGAAGCATTACCAGGTAATGTTGCCTTTAAACTTTATGATACATATGGATTTCCAATTGACCTTACAGCAGATATTTTAAGAGGAAAAAATATTAAGTTAGATTACAAAGGATTTGAGAATAGTATGAATGAGCAAAAGAACAAAGCTCGTAAATCTTGGAGTGGATCTGGAGACAAAGCTTCTGATGAAGTATGGTTAAAGCTTAAAGAGAGAGAAGGAGAAATAAATTTTGTAGGATATGAAGTACAGAATGCAAAATCAATTGTAAAAAGCATCGTTGTAAACGGTAAAGAAGTAGAACAATTAGGTATAGGTGAAAAAGCAGAAGTGATAACTAGTAGTTCTCCATTTTATGCAGAATCAGGAGGACAGCTAGGAGATACTGGAGAATTAGACTGGCAAGATGGTGCTGCTATTGTTCAGGATACAAAAAAATATGAAAACCTAATAGTACATATTGTTAAAGTAACTAAAGGGACTTTAAAAAATAATGATCAGGTAAATTTATGTATTGATGCAGAAAGAAGAAATGCTTTAAGGGTGCATCATAGTGCAACACATTTATTGCATGAAGCTCTTAGACGTAACTTAGGAGACCATATAACACAAAAAGGAAGCCTTGTTTCACCAGATAAACTTAGATTTGATATCAGTCATAATAAAGCAATTAGCAGCTCTGATATTAATTTAATAGAAGACGAAATTAATGATAAAATAAGAGAAAATTTTAATATAGAAACTACTGAAATGGATATTGAAAGCGCGAGAAATTTGGGTGCTTTAGCATTGTTCGGAGAAAAATATGGAGACCAAGTGAGAGTAGTAAAAATGGGAAGTCATTCTGAAAAACATTATTCAGTTGAATTATGTGGAGGCACACATGTAAATAGGTCAGGAGATATAGGAGTATTTAAAATTCTATCAGAATCTGCCTTAGGTTCAGGTATTAGAAGAATTGAAGCGGTTGCCGGCCAAGCTGCTCTTACTGAATACCAAGAAGAAAATAAAATCATAAATGAATTAGCAATTGAATTAAAAACCTCAAAAGAAAATATAAAAGAACGAATTAACTCTTTGATTCTAGATAAAAAACATTTAGAAAAAAAGATAATTGATTTAAATAAGAGAATAAATACTTCTAATAAACCTGATGAGAAATCTACATTCAAGTTAGTAAATGGTATAAAAATAATTAATAAGGTGATTGAAACTCTTCCTCCTAAAGAAATTAAAGGATTAGTAGATGAATTTAAAAAAGAATTAGTATCTGGAGTAGTTATTATAATAAGTACTTTAGAAAATAAAGCATCAATAGTTATAGGAGTTACTAAAGATATATGTGATAGGTTTAATGCTATAGAATTAACAAAAGTTGGAGTAGAAATACTAGGAGGTAAAGGAGGAGGTGGAAGACCTGATATGGCTCAAGGAGGAGGCCCTAACTATAAAAATGCAGCTGAGGCCATTGATCATATAATGCAATTAATAAAAACTAAATAATTGTTTAGTTTAAAGCTTTATTAAGATTCTTTTCAATTAGGCCAAGAAATTCTATTGTTTCCATCCAGCTTTGATTGTTACCAACTAATAGAGCTAAATCTTTTGTCATTGAGCCACTCTCTATAGTATCTATGCAGACGGCTTCTAGTTTTTGTGCAAAATTTTGTAATGCAACATTTTTATCAAATTTTCCTCTATACCATAAACCCCTGGTCCAAGCGAATATAGAAGCAATTGGATTAGTAGAGGTGGCTTCACCTTTTTCATATGCTCTAAAATGTCTTGTTACTGTTCCATGTGCAGCTTCAGCTTCTATAGTTTTTCCATCAGGTGTCATTAATACTGAAGTCATAAGACCTAGTGAACCAAAACCCTGTGCAACTACATCAGATTGTACATCTCCATCGTAATTCTTACATGCCCATACAAAGCCACCTTCCCATTTAATAGCTGCTGCAACCATGTCATCTATTAATCTGTGTTCATATGTAATGTTTTTATCTGCAAAGCGCTGTTTAAATTCCTTATCAAAGGTTTCTTGAAATAAATCCTTAAACCTTCCATCATAGGCTTTTAATATAGTATTTTTTGTTGATAGGTATACTGGCCAGCTTAAATTTAAGCCGTAATTAAAACATGCTCTTGCAAAACCACGAATAGAATCATCAAGATTGTACATTCCCATTGCAATACCAGGGCTTTCATAATCATTTACTTCATGTTCAATTTCTGGTCCACCATCATTAGGCGTAAATTTCATGATTAATTTACCTGCGCTAGGTATTAGAAAATCTGTTGCCCTATATTGATCTCCATATGCATGCCTACCTATGACAATAGGTTTAGTCCATCCAGGAACATATTTTGGAACATTATTACATATTATAGGTTGTCTAAAAACAGTCCCACCTAATATATTTCTTATAGTGCCGTTTGGAGAACGCCACATTTTTGTTAAATTAAATTCTTTTACACGATCTTCATCAGGAGTAATAGTTGCACATTTAACTCCTACTCCATATTTTTTAATAGCATTTGCAGAGTCAATAGTTACTTGATCGGATGTTTTATCTCTATTTTCAATACTAAGGTCATAATATAATAAATCTAAATCCAAATGAGGCTTTATCAATTTTTCTCTAATTAATTCCCATATAATTTTAGTCATTTCATCGCCATCTATTTCAACTACTGGCGTGCTAACATTAATCTTACTCATTTGAACTCCCTATTGTTTTATGTTTTTTTGAATAAATGTATGGAATTGTCAAGACTTAAATATTAATTAAATTTACTAATTTCTTTTATTAATTCTTCACTATCATTTACCCATAATATTCTTTTAAAATCATTTTCATATAAAAAACCTTCTTTATTCATATGTTTTAACAGAAGATTTAAATTCTTCCAATAATTAGCAATATTATATATAAATACAGGTTTATTATATATATTTAACTGATTTAACGTCATAACTTCGAATAATTCATCTAGAGTTCCCAATCCACCTGGTAAAATTAAAAACATATCAGCTTTCTTAATCATCAATAATTTTCTTTTTTGAAGAGATTTGACTACTATTAAATTTTTTTTATTACTTTGACTTATTTTAGAAGTATTAAGAGCTTCAGGAATAATACCAGTAATTTTTCCGTTAATTTTATTAATATATTTGTATATCACACCCATAATTCCAATTTTTCCGCCTCCATATATTACGGAAATATTATGGGCTGCTAGCAATTTTGCTAATTTTTCTGCTTCCTTTTCGTAAACAGTATTTTTACCTAATTTTGAACCACAAAATATTGTAATTATTTTTTTTTTAATTTTCATTTTTTCATAACAACTTTTTTATGTAGTTTTAATGATAAATAATCTAATATAATAGTATCATAAAAATATTAGGATAAAATAAATGAAAATGATCTTAGGACAAAACACTAAACAATATATTATTGGAAGTACTATAGTATTATGTTCTGCTATAGCCTTAATCTTAATAATAAAATATGTACCTCTAGATCCTACAAAAGTTGAGGTTGAACTTGTAGAAGAAAGAATTCAATTTGAAGTTCAACCGGAGTTAAATTCTGAAAATATTAAACCTCAAGAAAAAAAACAAGATAGTAAACCTATAAATGGAGTTTTAGAACCTACTTTTGACGTTATAAATTTAAGTGAAGATAACACACTAGTTATAGGTGGAAGAGGAGCAATAAATAAAAATGTAAAAATTTTTAATGGAGGCCAGTTAATAGGCGAGGTTATGACTAATCAATTCGGTGAATTTGTATTTATTGAAAAATTAACTCCAGGATATTACGATTTATCTTTATTATCAAACGGAATTAAATCACAAAAATCAGTTTCAATAATAGCTCCGGAGACATCAGAGGCTTTAGCAAATGGAGATGTAAATATATTACCTTCTGAATCAGAAGCTATAATTACTTTAAATAATGCAGATGGTACTGTCGATAAAGTTATACAAGGTGCTAATAATAGTGCTAAAAATTTATCATTTGATTCTTTGTCATACTCTTCTGAAGGAACTCTAAATTTATCCGGAAAAGCCCTGCCTGGCTCTAGAGTAGATGTTTACATAGGTAAAAAGTTATTAGGAACAGCAGTTGCAGATGATAATGGGTTTTGGAACCTTGCTTTAGATAATCCAATTAAGCCTGGCGATTATATATTAAGGTTTAATGAATTACAGAATAATAAAATTGTAGAGAGTTTAGAGACACCTATTAGACAAGAAAATTTAGAGGAAATAAATATTTCAGATAGCGCTATTATTGTTCAACCTGGAAATAGTCTGTGGAGAATATCTAGAAGGTTTTATGGAAAAGGAGTTTTATATACATTAATATTTAAAGCTAATAATAATCTAATAGATGATCCAGATTTAATTTTTCCTGGACAAATATTTAATGTACCAAAAAAATAATTAATTATGTAGTACTTCTTTGTACTTTAATTTTTCTATAAATAAAATCAGGAATATCTTCCTTACCTACATTTGCTAAAGGCTCATCAAGCACATGCCTGTATGGTGATAATTCACATGTCGGATCGGTTGCATTTTGATCGCCTGTAAGGGCAAATGCTTGACATCTGCATCCTCCCCAATCAATTTCTTTTCTATCGCAGGACTGACATGGCTCAGGCATCCAAGCTGTACCTCTAAATCTATTGAATGATTCAGAATGTTGCCATATCCAAGAAAGAGAATTATCTTTAATATTATCAAAGTTTAAAAAATCAAGTGATTCTGCTGCATGGCACGGTAATACTTTTCCAGCTGGAGAGATATTTAAAAATTGTCTACCCCATCCTCCCATACATGATTTAGGTTTTCTGGCATAATAATCTGGAACCACATAGTCAATTGCTAATACACCTTTTAATCTAATTCTTGCTTCTTCTACTATCTCTGTAGCTGTATCTAATTGTTCTCTAGTAGGTAAAAATGCAGTTTGATTTTTTAGTGCCCAGCCGTAATACTGTACTTGTGCTACTTCTAACCTTTCAGCATCCAATTCAACAGCCATATCTATCATAGATTTTAGATTGTGAAGGTTTTGTCTGTGCATCACAGCATTAACAGTAAGAGGTAAGCCAACTTTTCTAATAAGTTTAGCAGTATGTAACTTTCTTTCATGTCCTTTATAGCCTGCAATTCTATTTGAGTTTTCAGGATCAGTATCTTGAAATGAAACTTGAATATGATCTAAACCAGCATCATATAATTTTTTTAGTCTCTCTTCATTTATTAGAACACCAGATGTAATTAAATTGGTATAAAGCCCTATAGATGATGCATGCTGCACTAATTCTTCTAAGTCTTTTCTAGATGTTGGCTCTCCTCCAGAAAAATGAGCTTGCAATATACCAATCTTTACTGCTTCAGTTAAGGCCTTCTTCCAAGTTTTGGTATCTACTTCATTAGACTTTTTTTCAAGTTCTACCGGATTGGAACAGTAAGGACAGGATAATGGACATCTATGTGTTAATTCACACAATACTGCATAAGGTATTTGAAGTCTTTCTTTAACATTATGGAAAGATATTTTATTATCTGATTTTTGTTTTTCTAATCCTATATCCGTCATAATACTATAAATCCTTTCTCTGCTAAAGGCTGCAACATTGTTAGAACATCTTTTGCAATAACGTCTCTTGGAGCTCCTTCAAATTTTTTTAAAAGGATATCTATTATTTCAGATACTGAAGATACTCCATTTACTAATTGCATTACTTCGCCTGCAATTTCATCTAATTCAAAAACCCTTTCTGGAGCATTTATTATCCATTTTTTTCTTGCTTCATCATATCTTAATTTAGCGTGTCTTGGAAGTTTAGGAATGCTTTCTTCTGTTAAAGTTAGTAATATTGTCATTTATGACCATGCTCTTTCTGCAAATCCATTAGGTACAAATGCTCCAGGAGGAATAAATCCTGGGTCTACATATGCATAGTATAATGCATCAAGTTGTGCCCATAAAACTTCTGTTTTAAATCTTACTGCACCTAAAACCGCATCTTGATCATCTCTTGTTAAAGCATTATCTATTACCCATTCTCGTCCGAACTCTACATCTTTTCTAGCTTGTCCTATTCTTTTTTTGAAATACGCTAAAGCATAATCATCAGCCCATTCATAATGTTTTGATAAACCAGAAATTCTTTCCGCATGAATAGCAGGTGCATATATTTCAGTTAAGGAAGATGCAATTGCTTCTAGCAAAGACCTGTTTCCTACAAAACTTACATAAGCATCTACGGCAAATTTAGATGCAGGTAATAAGCCTTCACATGACTTTACATAATCTAAATCTAATTTTAATGTTTCACATAATTGAAGGTATCTTTTTATTCCTCCATTTCCATCTATGTCTCCTTCATGATCTATAACCCTAGATCTCCATTCAAGTCTTAAATCCACATCATTGATTCTAGCCATTACAGTTAAGTCTTTTCTAGGAATACTCCATTGATAATAAAACCTATTAAGAGCCCATGCCTGTACTTGTTCAAAGGATAACTGACCAGAATGCAAAAGTTTATGAAACGGATGAAGGCTATGATATCTCTCTTTTCCAAGCTGCGTTAAAGCTTTCACAAACTCATCTTTATTCATTTTTTTTTCTTTACTAGGTGATAATGGAGCACCTGGATAAAAAGGAGCAGTTACTGTCATATTTTAATTTCCATTGTATCATAAGCTATTTCCCATCCTGCTTCATTCGCAATTTTTCTTTCAGAGGAGTTTTCTAAAAGTGCAGGGTTAGTTGTATTAATATGGATAAATATTTTTCTTTTAATATCTAATTCTTTAAAGGCTTCTATTGAACCACTAGAACCTGACATGCTCATATGACCCATACGTTGGCCGGTTTTAATACCTACGTTTTCTTTTATCATTTCATCATCAGTCCATAGAGTGCCATCAAATAAGACAAGATTAGCATTATCTACTCTTTCTTTAAGCCAGTCCGGCATATTAGCGCAGCCTGGTATATAAAATAGTTCTGTATTACCTTCAGGTCCTTTAATTTCCAAAGCTATAGTATCTTCTTCTACAGATCCAAAATTAGCGCCTTTAGACTCATCTTCAAGCCATAATGCTACTTTTCCTGGAACAGCAAAAGGTGTAACCGTAATACCACTATCGGTATCATCTGTATATTTTAAGGATATAGCTTCATCTAATTTTATAGGATTTCTTTTTACAAATTTAGGATTGAGGACATTAAATATAGAATTACCTTCTAAAACTCCTAAAACCCTTTGGGTTCCATATAGATTAAATTTTTGAGATTCTCTTAGATTTATCAATCCAGCGGTATGATCTACATCTGCATTTGTAAGTAAGACACCCATAATTGGACTATATCTAAGAGGGTCTTCAGCTGATGGCATTAATTCAGGGTTGCTCCATAGTTGTTGTCTTAAATCAGGAGAAGCATTAAAGATAAACCATCTTTTTTTATCCATACTTATAGCTATAGAAGATTGTGTTCTAGCTATAGCTTCAGGACTTTTATTTCTAGCAAGACGGCTATTTGGATGATTGCAGTTCCACTGTGGATAACCCCCACCAGCTGCTGCTCCGAGCACACGAATATACATACTATATAATCCTATTTACGCTTCGGTACAGAAGCTGGTGAGAATATCATAACTAATCTTTACGACTAGATTTCTGCGCAAGCATAACAGTTGATTTCAAGACCAACAGCTACTTCACGTACTACAGGAGATTTCCACATAAGATATCCTCCCTTTCTTGTTTAAGTTAAAAATTGATAACAACAAAATAAATTATTATCGCTTAAAGATTAGAATAAAACAGATAAATCGTATTATGCAAAGCTATACTTAATATTGTAATCACCTATAATAGGATTATATAATTTTATAAAATAATGGTAAGAGTTAAGGAAACAAATGTTTAAAATAAAAAATCAGATCATTTTCTGTGTAATATTCATTATTAATGTTCAATTAACTAATGCAAATGCATTAGTTGAAGACGAGTGGTTAAGAGATAAAGTATGTACAGAGGGCTTTAAAATAATAGAGGTTCATAGGTCAAAGAAGGAATATGAGTTGTCACATATACCTTGTTCTGTATTTACAAATTTCTATTCTAGTGGCTGGCGAGAAACTAGAAATAAGATACCTTTACTTATGCCAAGTATTAATAAATTAGAAAAACTTTTAGGATCTTTAGGTATCTTAAATAGCGATCATGTAATTATTGTTGCGCCCGGAACAGGTAAATATGATGCAGCTGAAACCGCAGCTATTTATTTTACATTTAAATATTTAGGTCATGAAAAAGTATCTATTCTGGATGGAGGATTAAAAAGTTGGAAAGAAGATTGGGATAGTGAAACTGAAACAGGCTTTACACTGCCTGAAATTAATTCTTATAAGGCGAAAGTAAATAAGAACATTATAGCAAATAAAGACGATGTGTTAAATCTAATTAATAAAACGGGCTATTTAATTGATTCAAGACCATCTGATATGTTCATTGGAATAAATACATCTCTTCCAGCTCTTAGATCTGGAACTATTCCAAATGCAATTAATTTACCTAATGCTTGGTTGCTAGAAAACAATACTTTACATTTCCAAAAAAAAGAAAATATCATAAAAATTTTAGAGCATTCAGGTATCACTAAGAAGGATGGTCAGATATCATTCTGTAATGCTGGCCTAGAAAGTGCTCTTTCTTGGTTTGTAATGTCAGAAATATTAGAATATCCTAATCATCTTTTATATGAAGCGTCTTTAGCTGAATGGTCAGGAGATATTTCTTTACCAATGATTGATAAAATCAATATTAGTAAAAATAAAGATAGTGAAAAAATAATTGATTCTTTCTCTATGAAACCTCCTAAATAAATATGAAAAAAGAAAGTGTTCTAATATCTAAAGCTGCAGAAATATCTGTTGCTGAATTATTCCAAATTCAAGCACAAAAAACTCCTAGGGCATTGGCTATAATTAATTCAAATGGAGATAAATATACTTATAAAAACTTTTTATTGAGAGTACTTAAATTATCTACAGTTTTAATAAAACGGGGAGTTAAACCTAAAGATAGAATTGCTATTTTTTCTGAAAATAGATTTGAGTATTTAGAGTTAGAAATGGCATGTGCAAAGATAGGTGCAATAGTAACGGCAATAAATTGGCGACTATCGGATAAAGAAGCAAATTACTGTATTAATTTAGTAAAACCGAAGATAATCTTTTTTTCAGAAAGATTTAAAATTAAGACAAAGTTAAGATCAATTAAAAGTTTAACAAGCATAATATTTGGTTTGAAGTATGAAAATTTAATAGATAAAGTAATTCCTTATTCTGGGCCAAGCTTAGGGTTTGGTGAGGATATTCTTGTTATTTTATTTACATCCGGAACTACAGGTAATCCTAAAGGAGCTAAAATTTCTCATAGAGCTTTTATTGCTAGAACAATGTATTGGACTTATGAATATAAGGTTAATCAAGAAGACACTTTTCCTGCATGGGCACCTATGTTTCATATGGCATCTACTGATTTAGCTATAGGTTCTTTAATAATAGGAGCTTCTGTTGCCTTTATTGATGGTTTTCAACCAAAGGTCTTAAAAAGCTTTATTCAAAAATATAAATTGTCTTGGTTAGTTTTAATGCCGGGAATGTTAGAAGGCTTTATTAAATTTCTGAATGGAAAAAAAATAAAAATTAAGGGGATTAAAGCTATGGGAGCTATGGCAGATTTGATTCCTAAAAATCAAATTATAGAAATTACTACATTATTAGATACTTCATATCTTAATTCTTTTGGCTCTACAGAAACTGGAATGCCTCCAGCATCAGGGGGAGTTATTGATAAAAATTCTAAAAACTTCTCTCTTTCAAAAACTCAAAGTAGTTTTTGTGAGGTTATATTAGTGAATGATAATAAAACTGTAGAATTAGGTTTTTCAGGAGAATGCGCAGTAAGAGGACCAACATTATTCAGCGGTTACTGGCAAGCAGAAGAAACAAACTTAAAAGATTTTAAAAATGGATGGTTTCATATGGGTGATGTGATGAAAAGAAATGTAGATGGGACTCTAGATTTTGTAGATAGAAAAAAATATTTAATAAAATCAGGAGGAGAAAATATTTATCCTGCTGAAATAGAGAGAATATTACTAGGTCATAAAAATGTATCTGAAGCTATAGTCGTAAAAATAACAAGTAAAAAATGGGGAGAATCGCCTATTGCAATAATTAGTGTAGTAAGTTCTTTAGAAAAGAACGATACTACTAAAAAATTAAAACAATTATGTAAGGCTAATTTAGCTAGTTATAAACAACCTATAGATATATTAGTTATAAATGAATCTGATATTCCAAGAAGTACGACTGGGAAAGTTCAGAGACATTTAGTAGAAAAAATGATAAAAACATATTTTAATGGGAAAACTTTAATAAGAAAATAGTATAATTATGTCTAATAATTCAATAAATAATTCTAGAGTAAAAGTTAAAGTAAAAAAAGGCTCTAAAAGTGTTTCTTCTAGACGTTGGCTGGAAAGACAATTAAATGACCCCTATGTTGTTGCGGCTAAAGAAGATGGTTATCGTTCACGGTCTGCTTATAAATTAATAGAATTAAATGATAAGTTTAAATTTTTAAAAAAGAGTAAAACCGTAATTGATTTGGGAGCAGCACCTGGTGGTTGGAGTCAAGTCGCAGCTAAGATTATAGGTCTTCCTAAAACTGGAAAATTAGTAGCAGTAGATATTCAAGATTTAGTTCCTATAGAAGGTCTTTCATTTATAAATGGAAGTATAATGGATGAAGAGATTATAGAAATAATAAAAAAAAAATTAGAATGTCAAGCCGATGTAGTATTATCAGATATGGCACCTTCTGCATCTGGACATAGAAATACAGATCAAACGAGAGCATTACTTTTAGCAGAACTTGCTTTAGATACAGCAACAAGACTATTAAAAAAAGAAGGATCATTTTGTTGTAAGTTGATAAGGGGAAAAGGCGAAGAAGAACTAGTTAGTGTAATGAGGAGGTATTTCTCATCTATTAAACGTTATAAGCCTGAATCTAGTAGAAAGGATTCTGCAGAAATATTTTTAATTGGTTTAAATTTTAATGATCAAAACTTGGCGTAATTAATTAATTATGTATATTCTCTTTATAATTAGTTTAAAACATTTTATATATAAGTAATAAGAGAGGTAATAATTGAAATTAATAGAAGCATTTACTTTTGATGATGTTTTAATAAGACCAGCAGCTTCTTCGGTTCTGCCAAGTAATGCTGATACTAAAACTAAATTCACGAAAAATATTACTTTAAATATTCCATTAGTTTCCTCTGCTATGGATACAGTTACAGAATCAAAATTAGCTATAGCAATTGCACAAGCAGGTGGAATTGGGGTTATTCATAAGAATAATAAAATAGAAGAGCAGGTAAGAGAAATAGAGATAGTTAAACGTTTTGAATCGGGTATGGTTGTTAATCCCATAACGGTTAGTCCAGAAGATACATTAAAAGATATTTTAGCTTTAAAAAAAATACATGGAGTGTCTGGTTTTCCTGTTGTTAATAAAGATGGTGTTCTCCTAGGAATTATAACAAATAGAGATGTTAGGTTTGCAGATAAACCTAAAGAACTAGTGAAAAACTTAATGACTAAGAAAAATTTAGTAACTGTTCCAGATACAGTCAGTAGAGAGGATGCCATTTCAACTCTTACTAGTACAAGAGTAGAAAAGCTTATTGTAGTAAATAAGAAATATAAATGCGTTGGGTTAATAACTGTCTCTGATATTAAAAAAAGTGAAAGAAATCCATTTGCTACTAAAGACCAAGAAGGAAGGTTAAGAGTAGCAGCGGCTGTTGGAGTTGGAAAAGATGGAATGGAAAGAACAAAAGCACTAATTGCAGCAGGAGTGGATGCTATTGTAGTAGATACTGCCCATGGTCATTCAAAAGGTGTTTTAGATGCAATTAAAAATATAAAAAAATCTTTTAAAAATATTCAAGTAGTGGGAGGAAATGTTGCTACTGCAGCAGGAGCTCAGGCTTTAATAAAGGCAGGAGTAGATGCTGTAAAAATAGGAATAGGCCCTGGTTCTATTTGTACTACTAGAGTAGTAGCAGGTGTAGGTGTTCCACAGTTCTCAGCTATATGTGAGGCAAGAAGAGTATGTAAATCTAAGAAAATTCCAGTTATAGCAGACGGAGGTATTAGGTTTTCTGGCGATGTTGCTAAAGCAATTGGAGCAGGAGCTGATTGTGTAATGGTAGGATCTTTATTAGCCGGAACAGAAGAGGCTCCAGGTGAGACATTTCTTTATCAGGGCAGAACATTTAAATCTTATAGAGGTATGGGTTCTTTAGGGGCAATGGCTAGAGGGTCCGCCGATAGATACTTTCAAGAAGATATTACTGATCAAATGAAATTAGTTCCAGAAGGTGTTGAAGGAAGAGTAGCCTATAAAGGTCTAGCGTCATCTGTAATTGATCAATTAGTTGGAGGATTAAAGGCGGCTATGGGTTATACTGGGAATAAAAATATTTTTAATATGCAAAATAAATGTGTTTTTCAAAAAATTACTACTGCTGGTGTAAAAGAAAGTCATACTCATGACATCGCTATTACAAAAGAAGCACCTAACTACAAAACAGGCGATGTTTGACACCAGGAGCTCGTCTATTATCAGTTGTAGAAATTATTAATGATATATTTCTTCAGTCTGTAGATGAACATTTTTCCTCTGATAAAATAATAAAAAATTGGATACGTAACAATCGTTATGCAGGGTCTAAAGATAGAAAAGATATTACTAATAATGTATTTGGGATTATAAAAAGATATTTCAGCATAGATTATATTCAAAAAAATAATATTACTTTAGGGGAACATTCTTTAGAGTTAACAATAATTTATCACATATTTTATGGAGGTGGGAAAACTAATCTCATTTCACGTTTTAATGATGGCCCTTATGCTATTACAATGACTGATGCTATTAATAATTATATTGAAAAAATCAGTGTTTTTAATTTTGATAAAATTGAATTTGTTAAATGTTCTCTACCAGAGTGGTTATATAGAGAGTTTTATGACAGTTTTCATAATGATACTAATAAAATATGTGAAAGTTTATTTCAAGAATCTAATTTTGATATTAGAGTAAAAAAAGGACTAAGTAGAGATAAAATTATACAAAAATTAAAAAATTATAATATAAGCTCGGAAAAAACTCCTTTATCTCCTTTAGGAATAAGAATTAATAAAAGAATACCCATAAATAATCTTATAGAATATAAAAAAGGTTTAATAGAAATTCAAGATGAGGGAAGTCAATTAGTTTCTTTATTATGTGGAGCAAAAGAGAATGAAACTATTATAGATTTATGCGCAGGAGCAGGAGGAAAGTCTCTACTTTTAGCTGATTCACTAAATAATGTTAAAATAATAGCTACTGATATAAATTTAATAAGATTAGATAAAATTAAGGATAGAGCTAAAAGAAATAAAGTAGAAGGCAAAATTAATATTGAACTAAATTATCATAATTTAAATACTTTAGCTGATCGTGTGATCTGTGATGTTCCATGCTCTGGGAGTGGTGCCTGGCGTAGGAGACCAGAAGAAAAAATAAGCCTTACAAAAAATAAATTTGAAAAATTAATAGCATCTCAAAGAGATATTTTAGACTATGGAGCAAGTTTAACAAAAATAAGAGGAGAGTTAGTATATATTACTTGCTCAATATTAAATAAGGAAAATAGAAGACAAATAGATTCATTTTTAAAAGATAATCCTAATTTTGAAATTGTAGATTTAAAGTATTCATGGGATAATATTACTAATTCAGAAAAATGGTTTGGAAAAGAAAAATATTGTCAATTGCTTCCCAGTATTCATGAATGCGATGGTTTTTTTATAGCAAGGTTAACGAAGACTAATTAGATAGGAAATTAAGGTTTGAAAATTTCATTTTTTATTATTTTTTATTTTATTACAATTTGTTGGCCGTTAACAAAAATCATGGGTAATCAAAATCCTCCCTCTTCAAAAGGTGATACCAAGGTAGATATACTAATAGATAAATCAATGATATTAAAATTTATAAACCAAGGTGAATATATAAAAGCTAAAAAGAATCTTTTAGTAATTATAAAGAAAGATGAAGGAGATGCTGAAGCATATAATTTATTAGGTTATGCAGAAAGACAATTACAAAATTATATTTCAGCTATTAAATTTTATAAAAAAGCATTAACTATTAATAATGATTTTATAGGAGCTCACCATTATATTGCTATGGCATATTTAGAATTAGATGATATAGAGAAAGCTAAATATCATTTAAATCAATTAGATTTAATATGCTTATTTGGATGTAAGGATTATTTTGAAGTAAAAAATAAAGTTGAATTTTATGAGGCAAATAATGATTGAAGCAAATAATGAAATAATAAAAAAATATAAGGCTGATAATATATTAATAGTAGATTTTGGAAGTCAATTTACTCAATTAATAGCAAGAAGAGTTAGAGAAGAAGGGGTTTTTTGCCAAATTATAGCATATAATAAAGTAGATGAGTATTTATTAAACAATCAACCTAAGGCCATTATTCTTTCCGGAGGACCTTCTTCAGTAATTGGAATTAAAACACCGAGAATATCTGAAATAATCATTAACTTAAATATTCCTATATTAGGTATTTGTTACGGGCAACAAGTAATGGTAAAGCAATTAGGAGGAGAAGTTGTATCTTCAGAAACAAGTGAATTTGGCAGGGCCAGAATTACAATGCTTAAATCTTGTGCTTTAACTAATAATGTATGGAAAGAAGGGAATGATTATCAAGTATGGATGAGTCATGGTGATGCAGTAGAAAAGATACCTAAAGATTTTTATGTAGTTGCTCAATCTGAAGGAGCAGCATTTGCAGTAATTGCAAATGAAAAGAAAAAATTATATGGAGTTCAATTTCATCCTGAAGTGGTTCATACTCCTGAGGGAAAAAAATTAATTAACAATTTTGTAAAGAATATATCTAATTGTAAATCTAGTTGGAGTATGGAATCATTTGCAGATTATAAGGTTAATATACTAAAAAAGCAGATAGGCGATGGAAAGGTTTTATGCGGCCTCTCTGGAGGTGTTGATTCTTCTGTTACTGCAGCTTTATTGGATAAAGCAATAGGCCCTAAACTAGTGTGCGTTTTTGTAGACCATGGTCTTCTAAGAGGAGGAGAAGCAAAAGAAATAGATGCCATATTCAAAGAAAGACTAGGGTCTCGTTTTATACATATAAATGCCTCTGAAATATTTTTGAATGCTTTAAAAAATATTAGTGATCCTGAGGAAAAAAGAAAAACTATAGGAAAAAAATTTATAGAAGTTTTTGAATTAGAAGCTAAAAAAATAGGAGATGTAAAGTTTTTAGCTCAAGGTACTTTATATCCTGATGTCATTGAGTCAGTATCTTTTGCCGGAGGCCCCTCAGTTACGATTAAGTCCCATCATAATGTTGGAGGGCTTCCAGAAAAAATGAATCTAGAATTAGTTGAACCCTTGAGAGAGCTATTTAAAGATGAAGTGCGTATTTTAGGAAAGGAGTTAGGGCTTCCAGATTACTTGATAGGAAGACATCCTTTTCCTGGACCAGGTTTAGCTATAAGATTACCAGGAGTGATAACTGAAGAATCTATAATAACTCTTCAAAAAGCAGATACTATATTTATAGAAGAAATAAGGAATGCAGATTTATATGACAAAATTTGGCAAGCATTTTGTGTGCTTCTTCCTGTTAAAAGTGTAGGAGTCATGGGAGATTCTAGATCTTATGATAAAGCACTAGTTTTAAGAGCCATTACTTCAGTTGATGGCATGACAGCAGACGTATATCCATTTGAGCATGCTTTTTTAAACAGAGTTTCCACTAGAATAGTTAATGAAGTTAAAGGAATAAATAGAGTAACCTATGATATTACATCTAAACCACCAGGAACAATAGAGTGGGAATAAATTAAATTTAATTAAATGAAAAACTTAAAAGAAGATAATTTTGATAAAGACTATACTGATCTAATTTTAATGGGTTATATTAGTTTTATAAATCGTAAAAATATTTTTAGAAGATATTAAAATTATGATAAATTTTATCTTACTCTTTTTTTTTTTAGTATTTACTCTGAGCACAAATGCTAAAGAAGATGCTGATCAAAACGTAAATGAACTTTCATTAGGTATTGCAGTTTATTCAAGCGGCTCAGTGGGAGAGGTGAGTGGCTTGCATACTCCGATATATGGCAATCCCGGCAAAAATGTTAAAACAGTAAAACTGACTGATGATAGTTTAAGAACAGAAGATTATGCAGTTAGCTTAGATTATTATAGAAAAGTTAAAGGTAATTTATATCTAAATGCCGGTATTACTCATAGCCGCATGAAAGGAACACCGATATCTGGAACTTTTGTGGTTGGAGGTTATGTTGTTGACCCTGCACCTCCATTTATATTAAAAGGAATTAATCTAAAATTAGGGCCAAGTTATAGGTTCAATTCTAGGTTTAACTTAACTCCTTATGTTGGGTTTACAGTATCCTATTTTGATGGAAAGATGACAGACACTAATTATCCTCAGTTCAAAGTAGATGGAGTGACTTATGGGAACCCAAATCATTCAGGAACATACGGTGTGGGTGGTCCAGAAACAAATATTACATGCTGGGGCTTAAATCCTAATATTGGAGTATTTTATAATTCAGGATTCCTTAAGGGTTTTGGAGTTTCTGCAAATTTACAAAATCGAGAATGTAAGGGCACTAGTTTTCGAAGTTTCAGATGGGGTTATGAAGCAAAAAAACTAAAAAACACACTTTATCAAATTGACTATCGAATATCTTTCTAAAGTAGTCGCTTGCAAGAGAGATGAACAGAATACTGCAATTATGCTAATTGAATGAGTTTCAAAGATTTAACAAACATAACTTTCAAAAGGTAGTATTTTTTTTGGTATAATTCTTGATGAATTTAATTATTGTAAGATTTATGCACAAGAAGTAATGAAAAAATAAATAACTGTCTAAGTTATAATTATAAAGGGTATTAGACTATTGATGTGCTATAATACCAATGAGTTTCAAAGTAGTTTAAAACTAATCTGAAACCCTTATCCAGCAAAGATTACAGAGCATAAAACTATAGAGTGGGAATAATTCCTAAAACTGAAACCCTTGCTCACCAACGATTACAGAGTATCAGATTGCTTCCAAGTGACCTTTTTGAGAGATTGTAATCGTTGGTGACAGAGGGTTTCATGTTTTTAACTTCCAAGTTACTTACCAAGTGCGTAGGTTATTGCACAGAACAACCTACGGACACATAGAATCTTGGTTTTGTGCGGGTTTGGTTGAAAAATATAACCTCCAAGTAAACATAGTCACTTGGAAGTTAAAAGACATTTTCTTTTAACATTGATAGGAAATTACCTATACTAATCTTATGAAATATTTACTTATCCTATCCTGTCTTTTATTTACTTCCGTTGGGTGGAGTAAAGATATCAATTCTGATGATTTGGTAGAAAGAGATGGGCTATTTTATGAGAAATTTATGGATGTTCCTTTTACGGGAAATAGTATTGGAATAGAACAAGGAAAAATAATTAAGGGAAAACGAGAAGGTAAATGGATAAAGTATTTTGAGAATGGTCAGTTTTTATTAGAAGGTAATTATAAAGACGGTAAAAAAGATGGTGAACAGTTATGGTATTATGAGAATGGTCAATTCCAATATAGATGGAATTACAAATACGGTAAAGAAGAGGGCGAATGGAAAATGTATTATGAGAGTGGAGAGTTATGGAAGAAAGGTAATTATAAAGACGGTAAAAAAGACGGTGAACAATTAAGTTATTGGGAGAATGGTCAGTTAGGAATAAAAGGTAATTATAAAGACGGTATAAAAGATGGTGAACAGTTACATTATCATGAGAATGGTCAGTTAAAACATAAATGGAATTTCAAAGACCGTAAAAAAGACGGTGAAAATATTCATTACTGGGAAAATGGTCAGTTATGGGTGAAAGAAAATTACAAAGACGGTAAAAAAGATGGTGAAACTTTAGTGTATAATGAGAATGGTCAGTTTGAAAAAACTAAAATATACAAAGGTGGTAAATTAATTGAAATCATAACACCCTGATAACACCACCCCTCCTAATCTTAACAAAGTTTAAATTCTTTAGTTTCCAAGTAGTTTCCAAGTAAAAATAAAACCCTTACTCACCAATGATTACAGAAGATAAAACAATAGAATGGGAATAGATTTTTATATAACCTTAGTCTGATATTTCCATATTAGTTTAACTTCATCTATAACTAAATTTTTTTTTAGGATATTCCCGTACCACCCACGAGGAATATTTGTTAAAAGTTTTTTACTATGATTAAATTCATATATTATAATTTTCTTAGCAAGTTCAGGTGTTTTAGATTCAATTATAAGTTCATTGTATATTGACTTTGTTCGTTTATCATAATGGGTAAAATCAATATGAAACTTTAATCTATACTCATTATACCAGTTAGACATTTTGCAATAACTCACTTTATTAAAACCCACTAATAATAAAAATGTATGTTATTTGACTTAATATTCAAAATAAAAATACTCTATTTAAATCTTAATTTTATAAATTGTCGTATATTTAATGAGTATTATTAAGATAATAAAAAAAAATGTAGAAATTTAATATAAAATGAAAATAAAGAGAGAATTTACAGAGAGCGAAAAAAGTGAAATAATAGAGATGGCACTCTCTGATCATACAAGTTTTGAAAATATAAGAGGGTTGTATGGAATAGGAGAAAAAGACGTAAAAAAACTTATGAGAGAAAACATTAAAATAGGCTCATATAAAGCATGGAGAAAAAGAGTTAGAGTTTTTTCAGATAGAAGAGCTTCCTATAAATAGAATTTTACATAAAATTTTTCTCAGAAAAAAAATACTAATAAATAATACTTCTTTAGAGGCACTTAATTACAAAAAAAGGTATAGAAGTTATAAAATGACTAAATGCTTATTAATTTTATGCATGTTTCTTTTTCCATATTCTTTACTCGCATTTGATAAGAATGATTTAAGTAAATTAAAAGTAACGGGTAATTGCTTAAATTGTAACCTTCAAAATGCAGATTTAGGTGGCATGAATTTAAGAGGTGCAAATCTAGAAGGGTCTTCTTTAAAAGGCTCTATTCTCATAGGAACTGATTTATCATATTCAAACCTTAAAGGAGCAAACTTAGCAAGTGCTTTTATTAGATCAACTAATTTTTGTAATAGCATTATGCCAGAGGGTAATATAAGTATTGATGGGTGTTCTAATAGTGAAATTCCTGAATAAAAATGAATTTCAAAAAAAAAATATAGCAAAAATGTTAATTTTTTGATAAATACACTCAATTATTAACCCCATCCTCTTAAGGAGATAAAAATGAGCAACATATTTCATCTAGCAATTCCCGCAGGTAAATTAGAAAATACTTTACCTTTTTATACCGATATATTGGGATGTACTGTTGGTCCATTTGAAAAAGGCAGATGGCAGGATATTGATTTTTGGGGAAATGAGTTGACGCTACATGAAACTCACCCTAGAGAAAATAAAGGTAAAGAAAGAGAACTTCATGACGTAGATATGGGTGCTGTATGTGTGCCTCATTTTGGCGTCCATTTAGATTGGGACAGTTATTTAGAAGTAAAAAAGAGAGTAGAAGGTGGAGTTGGGTTTTATGATGCACCTTATATCCGGTTTGAAGGTAAAGAAACACAACAGGAGACTTTTTTTGTAGAAGATCCAAACTTTAATATGTTAGAAATTAAAAGTCCGCAAGGGACGTATTATAATTCTAAAGGGTAAATAATGTCTGAATTCAATAATGTAAAAGTCAATAAAGAAGCAAATATTTACTTTGATGGGAAAGTGATAAGTAGAACAATAACATTTGCAGATAATTCAATTAAAACATTGGGAGTTATGCTTCCAGGCGAATATGAATTTAACACTGAAAAAAAAGAGCTTATGGAGATTTATACGGGAGAGCTTGCTGTGCTTCTAAATAATAGTGAGGAATGGGAGGCAATAGAGGCAGGTATGTCATTTTCTGTGCCTGCAAAATCTAAGTTTAATATAAAAATTTATAAAATTACAAATTATTGCTGTACATATTTTGAATAAATTATTGTTTTTGGCATAAATTTGTCACCACCTATTCTTACACTTAAAAATATACATTTAACTTTTGGAGGAACTCCTTTACTTGAAGGAGCAGAAATTTCTGTCTCCAAAGGAGACAGAATCTGTTTAGTTGGAAGAAATGGATCAGGAAAATCAACTTTATTAAAGATAGCAGCTGGAATAGATAAGCCTGATGATGGAGAAAGATTTATACAACCAGGGGTTTCTTTAAGTTACTTACCACAGGAACCTAATTTTGAAGGCTATAAAACTATTTCAGATTATGTACTAGCAGATCTAAATGTTGAAGATTCTCCTGAGAGAGCAAATTGGCTAATTAAACAATTTAATTTAAACCCCAACGAAAGATTATCTAATTTATCTGGAGGAGAGGCAAGAAGATGTGCTCTAGCTCGTTCTTTAGCACCAGAACCTGATATTTTACTTTTAGATGAACCAACTAACCATCTCGATCTTCCTATAATAGAATGGCTTGAATCTGAACTTAATAATATTAGATCAGCATTAGTTTTGATAAGTCATGATAGAAGGTTTTTACAAAACCTCTCACGCTCAACGATTTGGATTAATCAAGGGGTCACACATAAATTAAATAAAAGTTTTATAAATTTTGAATCTTGGAGAGAAGACTTCATTGAAAATGAAATTATTAAAAGGCATAAATTAGATAGGAAGCTAGTTGCAGAAACTGAATGGCTTAATCAGGGAGTAAGTGGTAGGCGAAAAAGAAATATGGGAAGACTTAACGCTCTTAAAGATCTTCGAGTAAAAAGAAAAAATGATAGGCCGGTTTTATCTAATATAGATATGGTTGCAAATAAAGTAGAAATATCTGGAAAGCGTGTCTCTTTAGTAAAAAATATCTCAAAATCATATGAAGATAAAAATCTTATAGATAATTTTTCTACAATTATTCAGCGAAGAGATAGAATAGGAATAATAGGATCTAATGGTTCTGGAAAAACCACACTATTAAATATATTAATTGGAAAAACTGAACCTGATAAAGGGGTCGTATATCTAGGAAAGAATTTAGATATTCAAATATTAGATCAAAAAAGAGATAGCCTAGATAATAAGATGACTCTGGCTAATGCATTAACGGGAGGAGGAGATACTGTTGAAATAAATGGAGTATCTAAACATGTAATAGGATATATGAAGAGCTTTTTATTCTCACCGGAACAAGCAAGAACCCCTTTAAAAGTGCTTTCTGGAGGAGAGCGAGGTAGAATTATGTTAGCTCGTGCTCTGGCAAAATCTTCTAACTTTTTAATTTTAGATGAGCCAACTAATGATTTAGATATAGAAACATTAGACCTTCTTCAAGAGTTGTTAAGCGATTATCAAGGCACTGTTATTTTAGTAAGTCATGATAGAGATTTTTTAGACCGTGTAGTAACTTCTGTGATTGCTTATGAAGGAAAGGGTAAGTGGATAGAATACGCAGGAGGTTATAGTGATATGCTTGATCAAAAAAATAAAAAAATTAATTTAATGAAAGATTTAGAAAAAAAAGAATCTAAAATAAATAATAAAAATAATTCAAAATCAATGCCAAGGCTTACCTATAAAGACAAATATGCGCTAGAAACATTACCAAAAGTAATTGAAAAATATATAGTAGAGATTAAAATACAAAATGATATTTTATCTGAACCAAATTTGTATGCATCTAACCCAGATTTATTTAACTTAACTTCTAAAAAACTAAAAAATATTGATAGTGATTTAAAAGAAGCTGAACAGAAATGGCTAGAATTAGAGATTAAAAGTGAAACATTAAAATCAGAAAAAATTAATGATAATTAAATTATTTTAGTTATGCATTATTTTTGCTAAGGTGTTTTATGGATAGTTTTGAGGTTGATAGTAAATTAAATCATGACACATATTTTGTGTCTGATCTAAATTTATGCAGATTACTTATTATGAACGACTCTAATTATCCATGGTTAATTTTGGTTCCAAGAAGATTTAACATAACTGAAATATATCAACTTTCAAATGAAGATAGATTCCAATTAGATTTTGAAATAAATTTTCTCTCAGAGAAATTAGCAAATTATTATAAGGCTGATAAAATGAATATTGCATCAATAGGCAATATCGTATCTCAATTACATATCCATATTATTGTTCGAAAAAAAACAGACTTATTGTGGCCAGAAACTATTTGGGGTAAGAAAAATACTTTATTTTATAGTAAAGAAGATATAGAAAATACTATCTCTATTATTAAAAATTTATTAACTAACTATAAATAGAATTTTTTAAAATTATAAAAATTTTTGAAAGGCATATAAATATGAAGCATAATAAATACAGAAAATTAGGAAAAAATGGTGCGGAAGTTGCTCCTATTGGAATTGGAGCTATGTCTTTTACAAACTTTTATGGGCCATGCAATGATGAGCAGGCAGACAAAGTTTTAACTGCAGCTTTAGATTTAAATTTAAAACATATAGATACTTCTAATATTTATGGTATGGGTAAATCTGAAGAGAGGATTGGAGAGTTTTTATCAAAACAAGGTAAGCAAGCAAATAGTTTATTTAATATTGCAACAAAAGCATCTATTTTTAGTGATCCAGAAACAGGTAAAAGAGGATTTAATAATGAGGGCGCCCATTTAGAAGAAGAGTTAGATAAGAGTTTAAAAAGAATGGGCGTAGATTGTGTAGATTTATTTTATGTTCATAGAAGAGATCATAATATAGAAATTGAAGAGGTAACAGAGTCTCTATCAAATTTAGTAAAAAAGGGTAAGACAAAAAGTATTGGATATTCAGAAATTGCACCTTCATCTCTTAAGCGTGCATCAGCTATACATCATATAGCAGCAGTTCAGTCTGAATATTCATTATCGACTCGTGCTCCTGAGATGGGCTTAGTTCAGGCATGTGAAGAGTTAGGTACAGCATTAGTAGCATTTAGTCCTGTTGGAAGAACATTTTTAACAGACAGTCCTCTATCGTATGATTTTGCACAAACATTAGATTTTACAAAGGTAAATCCTCGATTTAAACAGCCAAATTATGATAAAAATATTATAATAAGTGATAAATTTAGAAAGTATTCTAAAGATTCAGGAATAGCGAGTGCTACATTATCCATCGCTTGGCTTTTAGCTAAAAGTGAAAGTATAATACCTATTCCTGGAACACGATCTGTAAAACATTTACATGAATTAGCTGCCGCTATGGAAGTTGATTTTACGGATAAAATGATGTCAGAAATAGAAAATATTCTTCCTTTGGGTTGGGCATACGGAGACAGATATTCAGATGCGCAATGGATCGGTCCAGAGCGTTATTAATATTTTATGTCTTTAGATAAACCAGCTATATATGATGTAATTATACTAGGTGCAGGAGCAGCTGGATTAATGGCTGCTTTAACGGCTGCTAAAAGAGGAAGAAAAGTATTAATTCTCGAAAAATCAAATAAAGTAGGTAAAAAAATTCTTATGTCTGGAGGTGGTAGATGTAATTTTACCAATCAGTTTGTGACTGCAGATAATTTTCTATCTCACAACCGTCATTTTTGTAAAGGAGCTTTAAGTCGCTATTC
This sequence comes from uncultured Pelagibacterales bacterium, assembly GCA_913046335.1. Lineage (GTDB taxonomy): Bacteria > Pseudomonadota > Alphaproteobacteria > TMED109 > TMED109 > TMED109. The sequence goes on from CAJWSU010000006.1 coordinate 60,298, forward strand.
ATCACAAGATTTTATAGATATGGTGGAAAAGTATAATATTAAATATGAAAAACGAAAGCATAACCAATTATTTTGCCTGAATTCGTCTAAAGATATTTTAAATATGCTGCTCAAAGAATGTGAAAAACAAGATGTGCAAATAATAACACATTGTGAGGTAAGCTTCGTATCTAACTTATATAAAAATATATTAGAATATAACTCTTTATATAAAGAAAACAAATCTAGATTCTTAATAAGAGGAATACAATCTTCAGAAAAAACTTTTGAGAAAAAGTGTAATTCTTTAGTGGTAGCTACAGGAGGGCTTTCAGTTCCTACATTAGGAGGAAGTGGCTATGGGTATAATATAGCGGAACAATTTTCTTTATTAAAGAAAGATACAAGCCCAGGTTTAGTTCCCTTTACTTTTGATGAAAATTTTAAAGCTATTTCAGATAGATTATCAGGCATTGCTTTTGAGGTTATTGTTAAATGTAATAAAATTAGTTTTAGAGAAAACCTTTTATTTACACATAGAGGCTTAAGTGGGCCTGCAATACTTCAGATTTCAAGCTATTGGAAGCCTGGAGACGCTATTATAATAAATTTGATGCCAAATAAAAATAGCTACAAGCTCTTGATAAGTGCAAAAAATAACAAAAAGCATTCCTTATTAAGAACATACTTAAATGATAAATTTCCGAAAGCTTTTGTGTTAGAAATGCAAAAACTATGGTGGCAAGATTTGTCAGAAAAACCTTTAGCGGAGATACCTGATAAAAAATTAAAGTTCATTGGTGAAAAAATCAATGCTTGGGAGTTAAAGCCATCCTCCACTGAAGGCTATAGAACAGCGGAAGTTACTTTAGGTGGGGTAGATACAGACTATCTTAGTTCTAAAACTATGGAAGTAAAGCATCAGCCAGGGTTGTATTTTATAGGTGAAGTAATAGATATAAGTGGTCATTTAGGAGGGTTTAACTTTCAATGGGCATGGGCTTCAGGGTATACAGCTGGTTTATACATATAATTTTTTAAATGTAACTATTCTTCCATATTTTATAGATAGAAATTATTTAAAATATGAATTAGTATTAAATAAAAGATAACTATAAAAGGTGTATTAAATGGTGAATAGAGTAAATAAAAATGGTCTAAGTGTAGATTCAAAATTAGTAGATTTTATGGAATTAGAGGCTATTCCTGGAACAGGAGTTGATAATGAAAACTTTTGGAAAGGTTTTGCAAAAATAGTAGAAGAATTAGGGCCTAAAAATATTAGCCTTTTAAAGAAGCGTGAAGACTTACAGGAAAAAATAGATAATTGGCATATACTTAGCAGAGGGAAACCTCATGAACCTGAAGCATATAAATCTTTCCTTAATGAAATAGGTTATTTAGTAAAGGATTCAGGACAATTTACAATAGATACTGCTAATGTGGATCCAGAAATAGCTACAGTATGTGGGCCACAATTAGTTGTACCTATAATGAATGCTCGTTATGCATTAAATGCTGCGAATGCACGTTGGGGAAGTTTATATGACGCTTTTTATGGCACAGATGCAATGGGTGATTTGCCTCCTTCAGGAAGTTATAGTTCTGAAAGAGGAGATAAAGTTATTGCTCACGCCAAAGCACATTTAGATGAAGTAGTTCCTTTAAATGGTAATAATTGGTCTGAAATTAATAATATATCTGTAAGTAATAACAAGTTGATTTTGTCTACGGAGATAGGAGCCGCTCAGCTTAAAAATAATGATCAGTATATTGGTTTTAGAGAAAAAAGTAATTCTATAAGTGAAATTATCTTTATCAAAAATGGTTTACATATACGTATTTTAATAGACCCTGATCATATAATTGGAAAAGTAGATTTAGCAAATATTTGTGACATTGTTCTAGAATCTGCTTTAACTACTATTATGGATTGCGAAGATAGTGTTGCTGCAGTGGATGGTGAAGATAAAGTTTTAGCCTATAGAAATTGGTTAGGTTTAATGAAAGGAGACCTTTCAGAAGAATTTGAAAAGGGAGGTAAAATTGTAAAACGTACATTAAATGAAGATATTAATTATACTTCATTAAGAGGCGAAAAAAAATTTTTAAAAAGTAGATCACTAATGTTAAATAGAAATGTTGGGCATTTAATGACAAATCCGGCTGTTTTAGACAGTCAAGGCTCAGAAGTAGGAGAAGGTTTAATAGATGCTATGTGTATAACTTTGATTGCCATGCATGATTTATCAAAATCTTCAGGAATACGTAATTCTTTAAAAGGTTCGGTTTATATTGTTAAACCAAAAATGCATGGACCAGAAGAAGTTGCTTTTACAGAAGAAATATTTTCGTATGTAGAAAAAATATTATCGTTACCTGATAATACAGTAAAATTAGGTATTATGGATGAAGAAAGAAGAACTAGTGCTAATTTGAAAGAATGTATCCGAGCTGCAAAATCTAGAGTAGCTTTTATTAATACAGGGTTTTTAGATAGAACAGGGGATGAAATACATACATCTATGGAAGCAGGACCTTTTTTGCGTAAAGGAGATATGAAGTCTACAGAATGGATAAAATCTTATGAAGAAAGAAATGTTGATATAGGTTTAGAATGTGGATTACAAGGGCGTGCTCAAATAGGTAAAGGCATGTGGGCAATGCCAGATTTAATGAAGGACATGTTAGATCAGAAGATAGCTCATCCGAAAGCTGGAGCAAATTGCGCTTGGGTACCTAGTCCAACTGCGGCAACTATTCATGCAATGCATTATCATATGATTGATGTTTTCAGCGTTCAAAACAATATCGCTAAGGCTGGGCCTCGCGGTACATTAGAAGATTTATTAAAAATACCTGTGGCAGAGGGACATAATTGGTCAAATGAAGATATTACTCAAGAAATAGAGAATAATGCACAAGGTATATTGGGTTATGTAGTAAGGTGGGTAGATCAAGGAGTAGGATGTTCTAAAGTTCCAGATATTCATGATGTAGGATTAATGGAGGATAGAGCTACCTGTAGAATTTCATCTCAAGCGTTATCTAATTGGTTGCATCATGATATAGTAACAAAAGAGCAATTAATGCAGGCAATGAAAAAAATGGCTTCAGTAGTTGATGGACAAAATGTTGATGATAAAAATTATATTCCGATGTCTCCTAAATTTGATACTATCGCTTTTAAAGCTGCATGCGACCTTGTTTTTGAAGGAAGAATCCAACCTTCAGGATATACAGAACCAGTTCTGCATAAAAGAAGAATACAATTAAAACAAACTTAACTTAAAAAAAAGGTAAATAATATGACTGTATTAGTTAATTTAGTGTTTCCTATAAAACCAGAGAAGCTCGATAGTTTTTTTTCTATGATGTCGGAAGCTTTGAAAGATACTAGAGCATTTGACGGATGTATTAGCGTAAGAACTTACCATGAGGAAGGAAGTTCAAATGTTTTGCTTGTAGAGGAATGGGAATCATTTGAGAAGCAAAAAGCTTACTTAAATTGGAGAGTAGAAACAGGATTAATGGATGTCCTTGCTGAGTATGTCAGTGGAGAATTATCTGTTAAAAAATACTTACCCAAAGAAAATGTATAAGATTTAATAATTCTTTAGGTTCTAGTTTATCCATTCTCTAATATTCCAATGTTCATAGAGAGTCCAAATATAGTCTTTAGTAGATTTTTCTCTTAAAGGGTGAATATTTTCTTTTTCAGCTTCATCTAGAAATTCTTGGAAAATTTTTTCACTAGGAAATTCTACTACTATCATATATTCTCTTATAATGTCTCCATGAATGTTCCTAATAGGCTTCCATCCTGATGTAATAACTTTGCCACCTTTGCCATATATTATTTTACCAGCTTTAATAGAATACTCTTTATAATTATTTTCTTTTTCCGGTAATAAATTAAATACATTTAAAGCATAGACCATAATATTCTCCATTTATTAAAAACTTAGTATACATTATTTTTAATTTTGTATAAAAATAAATCAATTTTGCACTAATATTAGGATAAATTAATGACGTCAGAAATTATGTGGAGCCCAAAAAAAAGTCTTATGAAAAGTTCTGCTTTATATGAATTTTCTAAAAATTTAGGCTTTGATTTAGATAGCTATGAGGCACTACATGCTTGGTCCATTAAAAATAAAGGATCTTTTTGGAGAGCTATATGGGATTTCACAGATGTAATAGGTGATCCAGGTTCGATAAATTTTATATCAAATCCTGATGCATTGATGACGGGTGCACAATTTTTTCCTGAGGCCAAATTAAATTTAGCAGAAAACTTGTTAAAAGGTAATGATGATTTTCTGGTAGTAGTAGAAACTGATGAGTCAGGAAACAGAAAAGAGTTTTCAAGGGGAGAACTAAAAGTCATGGTAGCTAAAGCTGCAGAAGGCTTACGAGGATTAGGAGTTAATCCTGGAGATAGAGTTGCAGCTATTTTACCTAATAGAATTGAAGCATTGGTCAGTCTTTTAGCATCTGTATCAATAGGAGCAATTTGGACTTCTTGTTCTCCAGATTTTGGTACAAAGGGTATTATTGATAGAATAGGACAAACGACACCTAAAGTCCTATTTACTACATCAACTTATATTTATAATTCTAAAGAACATGACTTCTCTCCTCGAATATCAGAGATAGTATCCTCTTTAAAAAATTTGGATGCAGTAATCATAGTTGATGATGCTAATATTAATAAGTCTGAAATAGATTATAGTTATATTTTATTTCAAAATTTTGGAAAAAAATCAAAACTTAAATATACAAAGCTTCCATTCTCTCATCCTTCTTATATTTTATATACTTCTGGAACTACTGGAGCTCCTAAGGCAATAGTTCATTCTATAGGAGGCACAATTCTACAACACTTTAAAGAGCATAAACTGCATAATGATCTTAAGTCTAACGATAGAATAATGTGGTATACTAATATTGCCTGGATGATGTATCACTGGGTAGTTTCTTCATTAGGGTGTAATGCTACTTTAGTTTTATATGATGGAGTTCCTATAACTAAGAAAAACAATAATTTTGATGGGTCATTATTATGGAAAGTAGCAGATAAAGAAAAATTAACGCACCTAGGTATTAGTCCTAAATATATATCTACTCTTGAGGATATTAATGAAAAACCTATTAATAAGTATAATATTAATAGTTTAAGATGGTTGTTAGCAGCAGGTTCTCCAGTTGCTCCTAGTCAGTTTGATTGGATATATAAAAATATAAAAAAGGATATTGGTTTTGCTTCAATTTCTGGAGGTTCTGAAGTTTTAGCATGCTTTATGTTGGGTTCACCAATACACCCTGTTAGAAGAGGAGAGTTAACTGTTAAAGGTTTAGGAATGTCTGTAGAAATATTTAATTCTAAGAATAAGTCAGTAATTGGAGTACCAGGAGACTTGGTTTGTACAGAACCGTTCCCATCTATGCCTATAACATTTTGGGGTAAAGACGGAGATGTAAGGTATAAAAAAACTTATTTTGAAGAGAGGGAAGAAATTTGGACACATGGTGATTTAGCAGAATTAAAACCCCATGGCTCAGGAGTAATTTATGGAAGGACAGATAATACTTTAAATCCTGGAGGAGTTAGAATAGGTACAGCAGAGATATATAATATTTGTGAGTTGTTTAAAGAGATTGAAGACTGTTTGGTCTTTGGCAATCAAATTAATAATGATGAAGAAATTATATTGTGTATCAAAATATCTAAAAATAATAAACTAGATAATACTCTATCTAACATAATAAGAAGAAAAATAAGAGAAAACGCTTCTCCAAGACATGTTCCTCAGAAAATTTATGAGGTAACAGATATACCTTATACAATGAATGGAAAAAGAGTAGAAGGAGCTGCAAAATGGATGTTAGCTGGAAAAAAAGTTCCTAATTTATCCTCTATATCTAACCCAGAATGTTTAAAACAATATGCAAATTTAAATAATAAAAAAGCTTTATGATTAATCATATCAATTAAGAAACATATAGAAAAATACATAAAATATGTGCGGAAGATTTACATTAAAAAATAAAAAAGCTGTAAAAAAACTTTATAATATTGATATTGCTCCAAGCTATAATATAGCGCCTTCTCAAAAAATATTAATGTTTTCTGGAATTAAACTAGATTATATTCCATGGTCATTTTCTCCAAATTGGTCCAAATTACCTATGAACCTATCTAATGCAAGATTAGAGTCTATAGATATAAAGCCTTCATTTAAAAATTGTAAAAAATGTGTAATAATTGCTGATGGTTGGTATGAATGGAAAAGAATAGCTAAAGAAAAAATACCATTTTACCATTATGTCAATAACAGTCTTATCCATATGGCAGGTATTTATAATGATAAAGGCTGTGCAATTGTTACAACTAATGCTTGTTCTAATACTAGTCATATCCATCATAGGCAGCCTCTATTATTAGAAGGTTTAAATATTTTAAATTGGATTGAAGAAAAGCAATTAATGACTTCTAATTTATCTGATAAAATAAAATTTTATTCTGTCAGTAAATATGTAAACTATCCTTCTAATAATGATGCAGAATGTATTAAAAAATATAGAATTTAAGTAATATATATTATTATAAATTTGGAAATATATGATGAATGCAATAAGACCTTTTAAACTAGAAATTAAAGAAGAAGAAATTAAAGATCTAAATTCACGTCTTTTGAATACTAGGCTTCCTGACCAAGCTCCAGGAGAACCTTGGAAAACTGGTACAGATTTAGAGTGGTTCAAAAAATTATTAGAATTCTGGAAAAAAGATTTTGATTGGAAAAATTCAGAGAATAAACTTAACGCTTTTCCTCAATTTAAAACACAAGTATCAGATATAGATGTTCATTTCCTTCACTGTGAAGGACAAGGTAAGAAGAATATTCCTTTGCTATTAATGCACGGGTGGCCTGGTTCAGTTTTTGAGTTTCTTGATTTAATACCTATACTAACTAATCCCAAAAAATTTGGAATTAACACAGATATAGCTTTTACAGTAATTGCTCCTTCCCTTCCAGGTTTCGGTTTGTCATTTGAAGCTTTTCAAAAAAGGTTTGGAGTAGAAGAAATAGGAGATTGCTTATTAGATTTAATGGTCAATGTATTAGGGTATGATAAATTTTGTATCCAGGGTGGAGATTGGGGTTCTATGATAGGAACAAGAATTAGTTATAAATATCCTGATCAAATTTTAGGCTTACATTTAAATATGCTTGCTTTAAGAAGAGATTATGATCCGGAGCGTAATATATTGCCAGACGAGCAGGATTACATTGATCAGATTAAAAAGTGGAGACCTGAAGGAATGGGTTATCAAGCCATTCAAGGTTCAAGACCTCAAACTTTAGCTTATGCTTTATCTGATTCTCCTTCAGGACTTGCTGCATGGATATCTGAAAAGTTTTATGAATGGACGGATTGTAGAGGAAATCCTGAGAATTCTATTAGTTTTGATAAGATGCTTTCTAATATATGTCTTTATTGGTTCAGTGGAGCAATAGGTTCATCTTTTTGGCCATATTATGCAAGGAATAGACGGCCATGGTTTGTTCCTAATGGTGAAACTATAAGTGTTCCTGTTGGTTATTGTGAGTTTCCAAAAGAAATGTTAAAACCAAAAAAAACTCTAGCAGAAAAAACATATATAGATATTAGGCGTTGGTCTAAAATGGAGCAAGGTGGACACTTTGCAGCTTTTGAAAATCCTGAAGTTCTAGCAAAAGAAATGTTTCTTTTTTTTAGTGAATTGGACTTATAAAATATTTTTTGTAAGACCTATAGCAAAAGCATAATCAAGCGCAATTTCCTCTAATTGTCCATCTCTTCCAGACTTACCTCCATGTCCAGCTTCCATTTCTGTTTTAAGTAACAAAATATTATTATCAGTCTTAAAGTCTCTTAATTTAGCTGTGTATTTTGCAGGCTCATCAAATAAAACTCTATTATCAGACAAGCTAGTAGTAATTAACATATGCGGATATTCCATTTTTTTAATATTATTGTATGGAGCATAAGAAAAAATATAGTTGAAATGTTTTTTATATTTTTTAGCATTACCAAATTCTTTAAATTCACCAATAGTCAGAGGAAGTGAATGGTCTAAATTAGTAGTAAGGGAATCAACAAAAGGAACGGCCATAATTATACCTAAAAATAATTCTGGAGCTTGGTTAACAACTGCACCCATTAAAAGTCCTCCTGCGCTTCCACCCATACCAATAATTTTCTTTTTTGATGTATATTTATTTTTAATTAAGTAATTTGCAACAGCAATATAATCATGAAAGGTGTTTTTTTTCTTAAGCATTTTTCCTTCTTTCCACCATTTCATACCTTTTTCCATTCCTCCTCTAATATGAGCTGTTACCCATATTATATCTCTATTGACAAGGCTTAATCTAGTAGATGAGAAACCCGAGCCCATAGAGTTTCCATAAGAACCATAACCGTATAGTAATACATTAGAAGACCCATCTAATTTACTATCTTTATGACGAGTAATAGTTAATGGCACTTTTCTGCCATCATGAGAGCTACATTCTAACCTTTCTACGATATAGTCGTCTCTATTATGACCAGAAGGTACTTCTTGTTCTTTTATAAGTTTTTTATTTTTATTTTTTAGATTGTATGAATATACCCTTTCTGGAGTTTTTGGTGAATTATAAGAAATGAGAATTTCATTTGTATTTCTATTTTTTTGTTTTAATGAAATGCCAGGACTATAAATTTCTTCTTCTGTAAAAAGTAATTCTTCTTCTTTATTGGTTAATAAATTTTTAACAAAAATTTTAGGAATTGCATTGATTGTTTCAGATCTAATCATCCAATTATTTAGCATTGTAAATCCACCCACTAATACCTCATCCTTAGCCGGAACAACATCTTTCCAATTATTAGTCTTATTATGAAGGCATTTACAAATCTTAAAATCTTCTGCTTTATAATTAGTATGAATATAAAAATATTTTCCCCAAGAGTTAATAGAATAGATGATTCCTTCTTTAGCCTTTTGAAATAATTGTGGCTTAGGAGCTTTATCATCAGACAAAAAGTAATACACTTCTGATGTCGTATGATCTCCAGAAGAAATTATGAAATATTTTTCATCTGATGTAATATCTATCCCAACAGTAAAACGATCATTTTTTTCTTCAAAAATGAGTATATCATTTTTAATAGGAGTTCCTATTTCATGTCTAAATATTGTTTTAGGCCTATGGTTATTGTCTAATTTTGAATAAAAAATATATTTATCATCTAAGCTAAATATAATATTACCAGAAGTATCGTTTATTTTAGAGGATACAAGTTTATTATTTGATATTTGCCTAATATATATGGTGAAATATTCTGACCCTTTAAGATCTAAAGAATAACCTAATAATTTATCATTGTAACTTACGGCAAGGTCACCAATTCCAAAATATTCAGATTTTGATAATTTATGTTCTTTATTACCATCCCAATATATTTCTATTTTTTTTGAATCAATTTTTTTTCTGAGTCTTATAGAATAATTTCCTGATTTAGTAGTCTTTGTCCAGTATTCATAATTCGTATCTTTAAAAGGTAAACTGACATTATCTAGTTTAATCCTTCCTTTTATCTCTTTAAACAGTGTTTTTTGTAAGGGCCTTATATTTTTAAGATGTAAATCTGTATATTTATTTTCTTCTTCTAAATACTTTCTTACTTTTTTATCAAGTTTTGATCCATCCTTTAGAACATCTAGAATATTTTTTTGGTGTATCCAGCTATAGTTGTCTTGCCATTTAACACCATGACAGCTTTTAATTTTTTTTACTTTTTCTAAAATTGGTTTTTTCATTAAAGTCTCATCTTTTTTAATTGTAAGGATTTAGTTTTCTATTTAACATAGTTAAAGTAAAACTTATCATGTTTTTTTATAATAAATATTATAAAGGATTAGGTATGAGATTAAGACAAATTGCAATTGCTAGCTATAATTTAAATAAAGCTGAAAGAATTATTAATAAAGAATTAAAGATTGAGGTAGCATATAGAGATGAGGAAGTAGAAAAGTATGGTTTAAATAATATAGTATGTCCAATAGGAGGAGAATTTTTAGAAGTTGTCTCTCCGTTTATTCCAGATACAACTGCAGGAAGATTCATAGATAAAAAAAATGGTGCTGCTGGATATATGACTATCTTTCAATGTCAAAATTCTATTGAAAGAAGAAATTTTATAGAAAATAAGGGTATTAGAGCATTAAATGCTTTTGAAAATAAAGGTGATTTTATTAATAATCAATTTCATCCAAAAGATTTACCTGGAGCTCTATTAGAAATAGATTCAGTGCCTAATACTAATTATACAGAAAAATATGCAAGTTGGCCGCCAGCTGGAAAAAATTGGAGAAAAAAAATACATGAAGAATATGCGGAAGGTATTATAGGCGCAACAATTGCTGCGAAGGATCCTAGGAAGTTAAGTAATTTATGGTCTGAGGTTTTGGATAGTGAGTTAATATTTAAGGATGAATGTCATACTGTAGCCTGTGAAAATGCAAATATCACATTTGTACAAGCAAAAAATGATTATACAGATTTAGTAGGAATTACAATAAAAGCTTCAAAGAAGAGATTAAGTCTAGGAAAAAATATTAGAATGCTTGGCTTAGACATTAATTTTATATAATTACCTAGAAGTACATTTGTTTGATATCATTTGTATAAGTAAACTTTCTTTACATTTTTCCCAATCAGCCAGGCCTTTATCAAATGGGTCAAAATATCTTATGCTAATAAGTATAACTATAAGAATACACAGAATAATTCCTATTTTAGACATAATTAATTCCTCATAAATCAAATTGCACTATACTTATAATATAATAAACATGTGAGGATAGTAAATATGATAAAATATTATATTTTTATTAAATAGCGAGATTCCAACCATTTTATAATTTTTTCTAATGATTCAGAAGTTCTTACTTTAGTGTTTTGTTGGAAAACTACCCATTGTTTATGATTATTATATTTTTTTTCATAAATTATTTTGTATATGGGGTTTTCTAAAGAGTTTTTATAAAAACAGAATATAATTGTATTTTTTTCAGAAGTGAAGCTGTAATCTTTCCAGTG
>CAJWSU010000007.1:0-70418 GCA_913046335.1 uncultured Pelagibacterales bacterium
ACATTAGGTATGATCTCAAGTGCATTTGCGCAAGGTGTTGACGTCCTTAGAGGGGGCGGCGGTGCTCAGCCGAATTATGTAACTGATGATATGCTTTTAAATGCAGACGTGGATCCAATGAATTGGATGCACTATGGTAAAGATTATCAATCAACTCGTTATCATCAAGCTTCACAAATCAACCAAAGCAATGCGGGTGATCTTGTAGCTAAATGGTATATGTCTTTTGGAACTTTAGAAGGACAAGACAGTCAAGTTAACGTTGTTGGTGGCCAAGGTTATGTAACTACATCTTTTAACAGAGTTATTTCAATGGACGTTGCTACAGGCGACATCATTTGGAAATATGAGCGTGAGCTTCCAGCTGACGTTTATCCAGAACTTTGCTGTGATGTTGTTAATCGTGGCGTTCAACCTTACAGAGATAGTGTATATCTAGCAACTCTAGATTCACATCTTGTACGTTTAGCTAATTCAACTGGTGAAGTATTATTCGACGTAGCTGTAGGTGACTACACTTATGCTGAAACTTCAACAATTATGCCTATGGCTCTTAAAGGTTCTTTAATACAAGGAACTGCGGGTGCTGAATACGGTGTACGTGGTTGGGTTCGCGCATTATCAGCTGATGATGGAAGTGTTGTATGGAATACATACACAATTCCAGCTGAAGGTGAGCCAAATGTAGATACTTGGGCTGGTGAGTCATGGAAATATGGCGGTGGTTCAGGTTGGATTACTGGTTCATATGATAAAGATTTAGATCTTCTTTATTGGCCAATTGGTAACCCTGGTCCTGACTTCGATCGTCACGTACGTTTAGGTGACAATCTATATAGTAATTCTACTTTGGTTTTAGATCCAAACAATGGTGCTATTAAAGGTTGGTTCCAATACACTCCAAATGATCCATATGATTATGACGGTGTAAATGAAGTTATCTTAGCTGATATTGATGGCAAAAAAGTATGGTTGCACGGCGATAGAAATGGTCATCTATATTCAATAGATAGAACAAACAATCGTTGTAACTGGGTTGTTCCAATGGGTAAAATCAACTGGACAACTGGCTTCCGTGATAATTGTCGTCCAATTATGGCTTGGGAAGAAGGCGGAGATCCAGCTATGGATGTTGTATATGATCGTGTAACAACAAACATTGCACCTTCACTTGACGGTGGTAAAGAATGGCATCCAATGTGTTATTCACCACGTGTTAACAAAGTAATGGTGCCATTATACAACTTCTCTATGGACCTTCAAGCGAAGAAAATGGAGTGGCGTCGTGGTGAATGGTTCCTAGGAGCGAAAGTTATTACTTTCAACTCTGGTAACGGTTCAATTAAAGCGTTTGATGCATCAACAGGTGACATTTCTTGGATGCGCCCATCTAGTGCACCTGCAACTGGCGGAATGTTATGTACTGCTGGTGGTCTAGTGTTCTACGGTGATGCAGAAGGTTATTTCCACGCTGTACGTGATGATACAGGCGAAGAACTATTTCAGTTCAACGTTGGTACTGGCGTTCATGGTAACCCAACAACATATACAGTTGATGGAGAGCAAATGGTCTCTGTTGTTGTAGGTGCTGGTGGTGGTGGTATTTGGCCTTTAAGTTACGGTGAGTGGCTTAAAAAACATACTAAAGGCGGCGGCGTATTTACTTTTGGTTTAAACTAGTAATAGCTTAAGTTTTTAGACTACCGATTATACTGGGAAGATGAAGTAATTCATCTTCCCTTTTATTTACAGAAGATTTTATTGTTAAAAAAAAACGCATAAAATTATTTAAAGAATATGTATGGAAAAATTAGAAAACTAATATATATTAATTATAAATTATATTAACGTTTTTTAATATATTGGAAATACATTTTTAACCTATAAAGGTTACAATATATAAATAAAAATTAATTTTATTTATGGGAGTTATTCGATGCAAAAATTTAGATTATTAACCACTATTATTTACACTTTTATTTCTTTAATTATTTTCAACAACATTGCAAGTGCTGGTGAAGTTCTAGATAATATTCGTAAAACACAAAAAATTATATTATGTGCTGGACCATATGCTTGGCCTTACACATCAAGTGTAGACTATCCTCGAGGATTTGACGTTGATATTATTGAACGTATAGCAATGAAAGAAGAAATAAATATTGATATTTTTTGGGCTGAACAAAAAATGAGAGGTGGTCTAGGAAAAGCACTTCGTCATTCTATTCAGAAAGGACGCTGTGATATCTATATGGGCATTGCAAATAGTGATAGTTCAGCTGATGAAATAAATGAAAAAAAATTAATATTAACAAAACCATACTTAGGAGTAGCATATGTTCCTATAGCTAACCCTGGAGTAAAAGATTTTGTCAATATTGAAGAAATTAAGGGAAAATCTAAGCCTGGAGTTGCTATGTCTACAGCAATGGATGGCTATTTATTCTATAATGGTTTTGATAGAGATTTGTTTGCAAGAAAGCCAACAGAAATAGATGCGGTTGCAAAGCAAGAAATTGAAATGGCTTTTGTAATGTCTACACAGTTAGCAAAAGCAAGAAAAAAATATAAGGATGCTCCTTTCAGAGTAATTGAAACTTATATTCCTCCATTAGAATTAAGATGGAATGTGGCAGCAACTATGAAAAATGATCCGGAATTTTTAGATTTAATTAATAAGCATTTAACGGCCATGATGGCGGATGGAACAATTCAGGAGCTAGTAGAGAAATATAATGTTCCATATTATGCTCCATTTAAAGAAATTGCTTCTACCTATACAGCTACTGAACCTGTAGAGTAAGCTAAATAAAAATTATTATGTGAAAAAAATAAGAAAGGCTAAATATGCAAATTATTAAAAATATACCATTACATTTACTTTTTTTAACAGTTTTTGCACTGTTAATTGTTAATACCGGTTTTTTATCCCATACATTGGCCGCTGACATGGATAAATATGGAGACATGCTAGAAGACGACATGATTAACCCATATGAAGGAGTTGCGGAAGAAATTGCGGCAGGTTACGAAAGATTTAACAGCCGATGTTCATATTGCCATGGTATGAGAGGTATAGGTGCAAAAGGTCCTCCACTAACTAGAGGCTATTTTAAGAAAAGTGGGGGTACAAATGTACAACTGTATTCTACTATAGCTTCTGGATTAACAATTAATGGGCAACCTACACAAATGGGGGCTTTTTCAAGAACTATTAATGACGATGATATTTGGAGAATTATTGCTTATATGAGACAAGAATATAAAGATAGAATAGCAGCTGGTAGCGAATTTAAATACGGCGTCTATCCATAGAATTATTTATTAAAAGGGTAATATATATTGCCCTTTTTAACTAACTGACCGGCATACCAATTTCTCTTAAAAGTTTTTGTAATATCATTGCCGCATAATCTCTATAATCTTCAGCAATTATCATAAAACCACCGCGTCCACCAATTACTCCTCTTTCAAAATAACCATCTAAAAAAGGCTCATCATTTATTATTACTAAGCCATTTATGGTAATATTTTGATCTAAAGCAATATCTCTTATTTTCATTGGGTGCACTCCATTATTGGCACGACCATCTCCAGAGACATCAATTACCTTTCGTGAACTGTCAATGTTATTATTATTAATCTGGTCAATCGAAAATGTTAAAGCACCCGCTATTGATGTTTGTCCACCAGCTATAATTCTGGGTACCCTTCGTATAATTCTTGCATACTCTGCAGCATCAGCAGCATCTTTAATGATATGCCACCCTCCTACTAAAGCTTGTTCTTCATTATCTGACCATTGAACCATAGCAACAGCTATCCCATTACCGCCTGTACTTTCAATAGCGGCTATTATATCAGGATGCCTAAAAGCTGCCCCAACGCCCCTTATTTGTAGCTGATATTCTTCTTCATCGACACTCGAAGATACATCTACTGCTAATACTAGCTCAAGATCTACATATACATTTTGACCATAAATATTTTTATAGAAGGCAGTCATAAAAAATATCAATAAAACTAAATATAAGGTTATTCTCTTCAACTATTATTTTTCCTTTCAGATAAAATTCTATTTAATTCTCTTAAAGACCATTCAGCAGACTTAACTACATTATTATTACTATCTTTCTTCATAATAGATAAGGAATTTATAACAGGTAATGATGGCTCACCTATTTCACCTAATGCTTCTGCAGCTAATGCCCTATATGCTGCATTATCATGTTGTAACATAACTAACAAAATTTTTATAGCACCTTTAGCTTCATTCCCAATTTCGGCAAATGTCTTAAGTATATTTCCCGTTAATGCATCATCATCATATTCTAACATATATATTAACTCTGGAACTGCCTTCTTACCTTTAATCCTTAATGCTTGTATTGCAGCCCATTGAACATTTACATCAAAATCTGAAAGTGCAGTTACTAAATCAGGAATGATATCATCTGCCTCCTCTCCTATATTTGATAGCACATCGATAGCTACCCTTCTCATAACAGGAGTACCTTTATTCATATAATTTATTAATTGATCCTTCGCTGGAAGGGCTTTATTTCCAAAATATGCTAAGCCTTTAATTGCAGAATAACTAACTTTTATATCTGGATCCGAAATAGAAGATAGTAGCGTCTTAACTATAGTATATATTACCATCTGCTTTGCTTCAGCAAACATTAAAAAGTTTCCTTCAGCTCGAGAACCTTTTGGCCAAATCATTTCATCAGGTTCTGCAAGCCAACCTATTTCTCCTGGCATAGCATCATCACCTCCAATTTTTCTTAATGCTATAACAGATTCTAATCTAACAACTTCATTTTTATTTTGTGAGTTTTTTACTAATATAGGAACAGCTATCATAGCTTTTGCACCTAATGCGCCCAATGCTCTAGTGCATATAATATGCATGTATAATTGGTCTTCTACAAAATCAACAGGCTTTTCTAATTCATCCATCATTGCTGCAACAGAAATTGGTCCCATTTTTCCTAAAGTTGAAATAGCTGCGTTTTTTACATACTCATTCTTATCTCTGAGCAGATTAATTAATTCTGGAACTGCCATAGCAGACTTTTTACCAAAAGATGTTAATGCTCCTGCGGCAGCCCATCTTATTTGCCAATCATTATCTCCCAAAGCCTCTATTAAAACGGGCACCGTTTTATTAGCTTGCCCCCCTATTCTCTCTAATGCTCTGATAATTTCCATTCTAACATCATGAGATTCCTCATTTTTTAAACTATATAATAATTCTGGTATAACAAAATTTGCATTGGATGAAAGTCTTCCTAACTCTAGAACAGCAGAAATTTTTTCTTCAACCGAACCTATTTTGAGAATTTCTGCTTTTTTCTTTACGTAAGGATAATCTGCAGCAAAGGTATTAAAGCAAACAATTAAAAACAAACAGAACAATAACAATAATTTATGTATTTGTATTTTCATGATAACATCCATTATTAATTTACTTTAATAATTATTATGAAGTACTACATAATAACTATAACTAATATAGATGAAAAAATATGAATACCAATATAATAAAGCAAAAAAATTATAAACCTATTAGTTTTAATCTACATAAAGTGGATTTATGTTTTAATTTAAATATGCTAAAAACAAGTGTATCTAATACAATGTATTTTACTAATGTATCAGACGATATTCATTTAAATGGTATTGGTATAGAGTTAATATCCATTTCATTAAATGATAGATTTTTAAAGCCTTTAGAATATATTCATGATAATTCCAAAATTATTATTCCTAAGGCTCCCAAAAAAAGCACTATAAAAATTTTTTCCTATATTAACCCAAGTGAAAACTCTAGATTAGAAGGCTTATATATTTCTGATAATACTTTTGTTACTCAGTGTGAGGCCCAAGGTTTTAGAAGAATAACATATTTTCCTGATAGGCCTGATGTACTATCTTCTTATACAGTTAAAATCACTGGCAACAAGAAGAAATTTCCTGTTATGCTATCAAATGGTAATCTAGTATCTAAAAAATATATTAAAAATGATATGGAAGTGGTGTGGAATGACCCTTTTAAGAAACCCTCTTATCTTTTTGCTTTAGTAGCTGGCAAACTATCACAAACTAACCGTAAATTTGTTACTAAATCTAAAAATAAAGTAGATTTGAATGTTTGGATTAGGAAAGAAGATAAAAATAAAATAAATTTTGCTTTAGACTGTTTAGAGCAAGCTATGAAATGGGATGAAGAAAAATATAATTTAGAATACGATTTAAATATATTTAATATAGCCGCCATAAATAATTTTAATATGGGTGCCATGGAAAATAAAAGTCTTAATATATTTAATTCTAAATATTTAATTTCTGATAAAAAAACTTCCACGGATAATGAATATGATTTTATAGAAACTATAGTAGCTCATGAGTACTTCCATAATTGGACAGGGAATAGAATTACCTGTCGTGATTGGTTTCAGTTAAGTCTAAAAGAAGGGCTAACAGTTTATAGAGATCAAGAATTCTCTTCTGATGTGGGATCCCGAGCAGTAAAAAGAATAAAAGATGTAAGAATGCTTCGTTCCATTCAATTTGCGGAGGATGCTGGTCCATTAGCACATTCTGTAAGACCTGAATCTTATACAGAAATAAATAATTTTTATACTTCTACCGTATATAATAAAGGAGCAGAATTAATAAGAATGCTCGAAAACATTTTAACTCCAAAAGGTTTCTTAAAAGGTTTTAAATATTACATAAAAAAATATGATGGTCAGGCAGCAATATGTGAAAATTTTATTTATTCTATGGAGACGACTAATAAGATAGACTTAAAACAATTTTATTTATGGTACTCTCAGGCTGGAACACCTGAAATACAAATTATACCTAACTATAATATAAAAGATAAAAGATTAAGTATAAAATTTACGCAAAATATTCCCGATACACCTAAACAAATAAACAAGAAGCCAATGCTCATTCCGTTAAAGATATCATTATTTAATTCAAAAGGTAAAAGCTTATTTTTAGACAAGAACCAATATGAAAAAGAGACAATTATATTATTAAAAAATAAATCTCATACATTTAATTTTGACCATATAGAAGAGAATCCTGCTATTTCTATAAATAGAGGGTTCACTTCCCCTGTTAAGATAAACTTAAAGCAAGACAAAAATAAACTTAAAATATTAATGATGCATGACGATGACTCATTCAAAAAATGGGATCAAGTTTACAAATATTTTTTAGATCTATGTATTAAAAGATCTAAAACAAATAGTAATATTAAAATTGACTCATTTTTTATAAAAGTTATTAAAGACATTCTCTTAAATGCAGAAAAGGATCCTGCTTTTGCTTCAGAGCTATTATCTCTTCCATCAGAAAATGAGATTGCAGAAAATTTAAAAAAGTATGATCCAGATAAAGTTTTTGAGGCACGAAGAGAAATAATAAAGACTATAAAAAGCAACCTATCTCAAGAATTTTATTTTATTTATAAACAATGTTCTGCTAAAAAAAATATAACTGTAAGAGGTTGGCGAGCTCTTCATAATACATGCCTTCAATATTTAACAATAGAGGATAACTTAGACTCACAAAAATTAGTTTTAGAGTCTTATAAAAATTCTACCAATATGACTATTAAGTTATATAGCCTAAGTTGTATTTCTAATATGAAAATTAAAAATAGAGATGCTATACTATTAGACTTTTATGTAAAATATAAAAAACAACCAATAATGATAGAGAAATGGCTACAGGTTAAAGCTTCAGCAAAATTAAAGAATAATTTATATAATATTAAACGATTAATTAAATCGCCAGTATTTAGCTATAAAAACCCAAATCAGGTAAGATCATTATTAAATGTTTTTGCAAAAAATAACCCTATTAATTTTCATAATAATTCCGGTAAAGGTTATAAATTTATAGCAGACCAAATTATAATTTTAGATTCAATTAATCCAAGTTCTGCTGCAAGCTTATCTTCTGCATTTAGTAATTGGAAAAGTTTAGATAAAAAAAGACAAAATATAATAAAAATTAATATGGCGAGGATTTTAAATAAGAAAAATTTATCATCAAATACTTTTGAAATTATTAATAATATTAATAAATCTTAAATTGTATTATTAAAATAATGATCTAAAATAATAGATAAATTTAAGGATTATATAATATGTATAATAAAAGAAAAATATTTGACGAATCACATGATATGTTTCGTGAAAGTGTTAAACGCTTCTTAAAAAAGCACGTAGAACCTTATCATAGCGAATGGGAAAAAAAAGGAATTGTATCAAGAGATTTTTGGTTAGAAGCTGGTGCTTCAGGAATACTTTGTCCTAACGTACCTGCAGAATTTGGAGGCTCTGGTGGAGATTTTAGATACAATATTATAGTTGTTGAAGAGTTTATGAAAATTGGTGCTACAGGACCAGGTGTTGCAGTTCACTCTGATATTGTAACTCCTTATATTTTAAACTATGGTACTGAATCTCAAAAAAATGCTTGGTTGCCTGGTATGTGTGAAGGAAGATTAGTTGGAGCTATAGCGATGACTGAGCCTGGAACAGGGAGTGATTTACAATCTGTTAAAACTACTGCCATAATTAATGAAGAAGATATTATTCTAAATGGACAAAAAACTTTTATCACTAACGGACAAAATGCAGACCTTATAATTGTTGCTGCTAAGACTGATCCTAAAGCTGGGGCAAAAGGCACCTCTCTCGTTATGTGTGAAGGAGATCGAGAAGGGTTTAAAAGAGGACGTAATTTAGACAAGGTAGGCCTTAAAGCGCAAGATACTTCAGAATTATTTTTTGATAATGTAAAACTTCCTATATCAAACCTCTTAGGCGCTGAAGGAAAAGGCTTTTATCTCTTAATGGAAGAACTTCCTCAAGAACGTTTATCACTAGCTGTATCTGCAGTTGCCGCATCTGAAGCCGCATTAGATTGGACTATAGCTTATGTTAATGAAAGAAGTGCTTTTGGAAAAAAAATATCAGAGTTTCAAAATACAAAGTTTAAATTAGCAGAACTTAAAACACAATTAACTGTTGCTCAAATATACATAGATGAATGTATTAACAAACATTTAAATAATGATTTTGACGCTGTAGAAGGAGCCATGGCTAAGTTATGGACGACAGAAATGCAATGTAAGCTTGTAGATGAATGTGTGCAACTTCATGGAGGATATGGTTATATGAGAGAATATCCTATAGCCAGAGCTTTTGAAGATGCTAGAGTTCAGAAAATTTATGGTGGCACAAATGAAATAATGAAAGAAATTATTAGCCGATCTTTATCTAAATAATCAAAAAAAATAAGAGGAGAAAATAATGACTGATGCCCTTATATTTGACACCGTAAGAACCCCAAGAGGAAAAGGAAAAGTAACTGGATCACTTAATGAAGTTGCTCCAGTTCAGTTAGCTTCTAAAGTTTTAAAAGCTCTTGAAAAAAGAAATAATATAAATACAGAAGATGTTGATGATGTTGTTTTAGGATGTGTTCACCCAATAGGAGAACAAGGAGCAGATATTGCCAGAACGGCAGTCTTAGAGGCTAATTGGCATCAAACAGTTAGTGGTGTTCAAGTTGATAGATTTTGTGCGTCAGGATTAGAAGCTGTAAATATTGCAGCAGCTCAAGTCATGTCTGGTCAATCAGATCTTTCTGTTGGAGGTGGTGTTGAATCAATGTCTAGAGTACCCTTGGGAAGTTCAGGAGGAGCCTGGATGGCAGATCCTACAGTGGCCTATAATTCTTATTTTGTACCACAAGGTATATCAGCGGATTTATTAGCAACTAAATATAATTATAGTAGGACTGATGTAGATAGCTATGCAGTCTCATCTCAACAAAGAGCATCAGAAGCTTGGAAAGAAAAAAAGTTTAAAAATTCAATTATTCCAATTAAAGATCAAAATAACTTACCTATTTTAGAAGTAGATGAGTATATGAGACCTGATACAACTATGCAATCTCTTGGTGCATTAGACCCTTCTTTCGAAAAAATGGGAAAAAGTGGATTTAATGATGTCGCAATTTTAAAGTACCCTGAATTAGAAACAATTGAACATGTACATCATGCTGGCAATTCTTCTGGAATTGTGGATGGTGCAGCAGGAGTTTTAATTGGCAACAAAGACATGGGAAATAAATATGAGTTAAAGGCAAGAGCAAAAATTCGCTCTTTTGCTTCTATAGGTTCTGAACCCACTATTATGCTTACAGGGCCTGCAGATTCAGCAGAAAAAGCACTTAAAAAAGCTAATATGAAAGCATCAGATATAGATCTTTTTGAAATGAATGAAGCCTTTGCAGCGGTTGTTCTAAGATTTATGGATGTATTAAAAGTAGACCATTCTAAAGTAAATGTTAATGGAGGTGCTATAGCACTTGGGCATCCTTTAGGTGCAACTGGAGCAATTATACTAGGAACAGTTCTAGATGAATTGGAAAGAAGAGATTTATCAACAGGCCTTATTACTTTGTGTGTTGGAGCAGGAATGGGAACAGCCACAATCATCGAAAGAATTTAATGGATTTAAACAACTTAAAAATAAATATTGATGATAATAAAATAATTAATTTAATAATTAAAACTGGTACTTTAAATATTAATAATGAGGTAATTAATGATTTTCAAAAAGCTATAGATTATATAGCTAATGATAAGAACATTAGTGGAATCATTATATCTTCCAAGGAAAATAATTATAACTTTAACTATGATCTTAATTATTTATATTCTCTAAATGAAGCTGCTTTAATATTTGAAAATATTACTAAATTAAGTAAATCTCTTCGAAAATTAGAAACTCTAGGAAAACCCATAGTAAGTCTTATTTCTGGTTCAGTAAGCTTAGGAGGTTTAGAAATTATTCTTCATAGCCATTATAAAATTGCATCTACAAATAATAATACACAATTTATTTTCAAGAATTTAAAATATAATTTAATTCCTGCCATTGGAGCATCTCAGAGATTACCTAGACTAATAGGTATAGAGCCTAGTTTAAAATTATTTTTAAGTGATAAAACCATTAATATAGAAGATGCTTTAAAAATGAAATTAATTGATGAATTATCTCCTAAAGATGATGCAATAAAAAATGCAAAAAAATATATTTTAAATAATTTAAATTGCACTCAGCCATGGGATGATAAAAAAAGTATTAATAAGCAACCAAATCCTTTTTCAAATGACAACTTAGGATATTTTATTTCAAAAATTGCAACGCTACATTCTAATACTTCTGATCATTATCCATCAGTAAAAACTCTAATAAGTGCTATATATGAAGGATTAAATACAGATATTAATACAGGTTTAAAAATTGAGGCTAGACATTTTACCTGGTTATTAGGAAACATTGAGACAAAATCAATGATTAGCACTTTGACTGCCAAAAATGTAAAAAATGAAATAAATGAATCTGAAATCGCTATATATAAAAAATCTTTTATCGATAATTATGCCGCTGAAGGAGTAAGACTTCTCATAAGTGGTGTAACAGCAGCTATGATTGAGAATGCAGGAAAAAGATTAGGATTTGAATTAGGCCCCCTCGCAATAGCAGATAAAATTGAAATACAAAGTATTTTACCTCAGTTAGACTCAATAGAAGCACCAGTAGCGGCCTTAATTAGGACTATGCAAAAAGATAAGAGGAATGGACTATCTAGTAATAAAGGTTTTTATGATTATGAAGAAGGTTTAAGAAAGTATATTTGGAAAGGACTTCCCGCGTTAATACCTCCAGCTGAAAAGCAACAGGATATAGCAGAGGTAGAACGAAGGCTTTTATATAGTACTATAAATAATTTTTTTTATAATTATATTAAATATCCCAAATTTCAAAACCCTAAAGAGTATGATTACATAGCTATAAATAACATTGGACTACCGAAGTGGACTGGCGGACCATTTACATGGGTAAAATTTAATAATGTACATGATTATATATTACATAATGAAAAATATGCGAAAACTTTGGGTTCTAGATTTATTATAAATCAAAAAGTTATTGATATAATCCAAAATAAAGTATTGTAATATTATTTTTTTATGAATTTCAAAACAATAGAATTTATACAATATCTTAATCCAGTGGGTTCGGGACCATCAGGGAAAACATGTCCTAGGTGAGAGTCACACTCACTGCACTTGACTTCTGTCCTAATCATACCATGCGAATGATCTTCTATATTAGTTATACTTGCCTCTTTAATAGGTGCGTAAAATGCTGGCCATCCTGACCCACTGTCATACTTCTTTTCAGAATCAAATAATTCATGATTACAAGAAACACATATGTATATACCTGCTCTTTTTTCATCATTATAAATACCGCTAAAAGGAGGTTCTGTGGCTCCTTCTTTAGCTACTGCATATTCTTGATCGTTTAATTTATTTCTTTTATTTTTTTTCATTATTTATAATAACCTGATTATTTATAAAGATATTTTTACTACATTAAAATTACATTCTATTATATTATTATATATTAAAAATGTATATGGAGAAAAATATGATTATTTTAAATACAATTGAAGACCTTAAAGCATACATAGGAAAAATAACAGGACAAAGCCCATGGATACAAGTTAGTCAGGAAAGAATAAATGAATTTGCTAAAGCTACAGAAGATTATCAATGGATTCATGTAAATGAAGAAAAGGCGCAAAAAAGTATTTTTGGTTCCACTATAGCTCATGGATTTCTAACTCTATCTCTTGCTCCGTGGATGAGCTATAATACTTATGAAGTCAAAAATATTGCACATTCAGTTAATTATGGGTTAGATAAAGTAAGGTTTCTGTCACCTGTTAAAGCCGGTTCAAATTTGAGAGGCTCTTTTAAATTGCTAGAAGTTACTCCTTCCAAAGAAGGATATAAAATCAAAAACGAACTAACGATTGAGATTGAGGGTGAAGAAAAACCTGCGTGCGTAGCAGAGACCTTAGGTGTTATTTATCCATCTATATAACTTAAGGATATAGGAATTCTTTTAACCAATTTTTACTTTGTGGAGTAAATAGTACTCTTTCATGTAAACGGTTTTTTACATCCTTCCAAAACTCTATCTTTTCAGGAACCACTATTCTGCCAGACCAAAAGTTAGGTCGAGGAACAAGTTTATTATGAAATTTTTTTTCATAATATTTAATTTGTTTTGTTAAGCTCTCGTAACCTTCTGGAAGATACTGAGATTGCTTACTTGCCCAAGCCCCTATTTGGCTCTCTCTAGATCTACTTTGGAAATATTCATCCGCCTCTATATTTGGTGTCTCTAAAAGAGGGCCTTCAATTCTTACTTGGCGTTTAAGCGACTTCCAATGAAAGCATAAAGCAACTCTAACATTTCTATCAAAATCCCTAGCCTTTCTACTCTCTAAATTTGTATAAAAAATAAAACCTCTTTCATCATACTTTTTCATTAAAACCATTCGAGCCGAGGGTCTTCCAGCAGCATCAGAAGTAGCTAGACAGCATGCATTATAATCATTTATTTCTTTTTTTTTTGCTTCTTCTATCCATAGAGTAAATAACTTTATAGGGTCAGAAAACTTTATAAACTCTTCACTTTTCATTACAATCCTTATATATCTATATATATATAATATTATATAGGATAATATTAAAAATTAGATAACATATATTAAATATTTATAAATAATATTACCTAAATAGGAAAACAATATGACTACAAAAGATATTATACATGAAAAAGCTATAGTAAATAGCAACATTATGAAAAATAAAATAGGCGTAATAATGGGGGTTGCCAATGATAGGTCTTTAGCTTGGGGAATAACTAAAGCACTAGCAGATAATGGGGCTGATATTATTCTTACCTATCAAGGAGAAGCATTAAAAAAAAGAATTATACCTTTGTCAGAAAAAGTAAATGCTAAACATATTGTGGAATGTGATGTTTCAAATGAAGAATCCATAAAAAACACATTTGATGAAATACATAACAAGTATGGAAAAATAGATTTTGTTGTTCACGCAATAGCTTTCTCAGATAAAGAAGAACTTAAAGGTAAATATATAGAAACAAGTCGTAAGAATTTTTTGCAAACTTTAGATATATCTTGTTATTCATTTACAGCTGTCGCGAATTACGCTTCTAAAATAATGAATGATGGAGGAAGCATGGTTACTTTATCCTATTATGGAGCAGAAAAAGTTATTCCGCATTATAATGTTATGGGAATAGCAAAAGCAGCTTTAGAGGCAAGCGTTATGTATTTAGCAGCAGATTTAGGTGGAAGAGATATAAGAGTAAATGCAATTTCTGCAGGACCTGTTAAAACATTAGCAGCTTCAGGAATTGGCGACTTCAGGTATATTCTTAAATGGAACGAATATAATGCTCCTCTAAAAAGAAATACTAATCTTAATGATGTAGGAGGAGCAGCCCTTTATCTATTATCTAATTTAGCTGCAGGAACTACAGGGGAGGTTTTACACGTTGATTCAGGTTATCATGTAGTAGGTATGAAATCACCTGATGCTCCAGATATTTCGGTTGTATAATTATGGCTAGTAATTCTTTTGGTAAAATTTTTAGATATACTACATTCGGTGAAAGTCATGGTCCCGAAATTGGATGTGTCATTGATGGTGTTCCTCCTGGTATTAAAATAACTGAAGA
The DNA here is from genome assembly GCA_913046335.1 of uncultured Pelagibacterales bacterium. Lineage (GTDB taxonomy): Bacteria > Pseudomonadota > Alphaproteobacteria > TMED109 > TMED109 > TMED109. The sequence continues at coordinate 14,676 of CAJWSU010000007.1, forward strand.
AGATATACAAAATGACCTGAATAGAAGAAGGCCAGGTTCTTCAAAATTTGTAACACAAAGAAAAGAAAAAGATATTGTAAGAATTTCTTCGGGCACTTTTCAAGGAAAAACAACTGGGACTCCAATTGCTCTTTTAATAAAAAATGAAGATCAAAAATCTAAAGACTATGAAGATATTAAAAATATTTATAGACCCTCGCATGCTGACTACACATATCAAGAAAAATATGGAATCAGAGATTATAGAGGGGGAGGAAGATCTTCAGCAAGAGAAACAGCTATGAGGGTAGCGGCAGGAGCCATAGCAAAAAAAGTTATTTCTCATGTCTTAAGTAATAAAATTCAAATAATTGGTTCTGTTATTCAATTAGGCAGCCATAAGATAAATAAAAAAAATTGGAATAAGAATAATATAAATAAAAATGACTTTTTTTGTGGAGATAAAGATTCCGTCAAAATATGGGAAAATTATTTAAGTGATATTAGAAAAAAAGGATTATCTTGTGGTGCTATTATAGAAATAGTTGCAAAACATATTCCTGTCGGATTAGGAGAGCCTATTTATGAAAAATTAGATGCTAATATTGCAAGTGCACTAATGAGTATAAATGCTGTTAAAGGAGTTGAAATTGGGGATGGTTTTTCAGTAGTAGAGCTGACCGGCGAAACTAATGCGGATGAAATGAGAATAGGTAAGAATAAAGAAGTTAAATTTTTATCTAATCATGCAGGAGGTATTTTAGGAGGTATTTCCTCTGGTCAAGATATAGTAAGTAGATTTGTTGTTAAACCAACTAGTTCAATTTTACATTCTAGGAAAACTATAGATAAGAATAAAAAAGAGACTGAAATTATTACCAAAGGCAGGCATGATCCATGCGTTGGAATAAGAGCTGTGCCTGTAGGTGAAGCCATGATTGCAATAGTTTTAGCTGATCAAGCTCTTCAATATATAGCTTTAAAAAGTAAGTTAAAAAAATGAATAATGATAAAGTGAATAATTATATATGGGATTTAGATATTGAACCTAAGCTAGAGCTTCTTGATGAAGAAATGAAGCGTTATATAGAGGTATGTAAAGAAAAGCTAGGTATGGTTCCTAATGTAATACTAGCTAATGCTTCAGACCTAGATCGTTTAAAAACCTTTGTAAACTTCTATAATAGATTAATGTTAAAAGACGGCCATTTATCAAAGCTAGAAAGGGAAATGATTGCCGTTGTTGTTTCAAGTTGCAATAAATGTTTTTATTGTCTAATTGCTCATGGAGCAGCAGTAAGGCAATTAAGTAAAAACCCAATTTTAGGAGATGAACTTGTAATCAACTATAGAGCTGCAAATTTAAATGAAAGACAAAAATTAATGCTAGACTTTGCAGCTAAGCTAACAGAAGAACCTAGTAAGGTAGATAATTTAGATAGAAATATACTTCGTAAAGCAAAATTTTCAGATGAAGAAATACTAGAGATCATTGAGGTTACCAGCTTCTTTAATATGTCTAATAGAATAGCCATAGGAACTGATATGAGGCCAAATACAGAATATCATAATCTAGCTAGGTAATATCTATTTACTAGCACAAATTAAATATTCTACATTTCCTTTAGGTCCTGTTATTGGGCTTTCAATAATAGAGCTTACATTGCATTTCATTATATTTTCAAACCATAGCCTAATATCTTGGCAGCATTGATTTCTAAGATCATCGTCTTTAACCACTCCACCTTTACTAAGATATTTTTTTCCTACTTCAAACTGAGGTTTAATTAATGCAATAATTATTGCATTTTTTGAACATAATTTTATAGGTGCAGGAAGGATTTTTTTTAAACTTATAAAGCTCGCATCACAAACTAATATATCAATAAGTTGAGGAATATCATTGCTTTTAAGATACCTAGCATTTTTTCTTTCAATGGAAACAACTTTTGGATTATCTAATAATTTTTCATGCAATTGTCCATACCCTACATCAACTGCAAATACTTTTTCTGCACCATTTTGCAATAAAACATCCGTAAAACCTCCCGTAGAAGATCCAACATCTAGAGCTATTAAACCTTTAACAGATAATTTAAAAATATTTAAAGCATGTGCTAACTTAATTCCTCCTCTTGAAACCCATGGATGAACTGGGCCTCTATATATTAAGTTAGCATCATCAGATATTGAGTGACCTGGCTTATCTAATTTTTTTTCACCTAGATATATTTTTCCTGAAATTATTAAAGACTGAGCTAAAGATTTAGATTTGGCAATACCTTTTTTTACTACTAAATCATCCAGTCTAATTTTTAGAATTTTCATTTTTTTCTATCTATTATATAATCCGTTAACATCTGTAAATAAATGCCTCTATTTCCATAATTAGAAATAATATCTTTAGCTTCTGTTATGTAATTGCTAGCCAATTTTTTAGTTCCTGCTATACCGTAAAAATCTATAAGAGTTAATTTACCTTTAATTTTATCTTTATTAATTTTTTTACCTAATACTTTCTCATCGCCTTCAATATCTAATAAATCATCTCTAATTTGAAAGGCTTTACCTAGAACTGATCCAAACTTTGACATATTATTATAATTTTTTTCAGAAGCTTTTCCTAATATAGCACCATATAAAGTAGCGCATTTTATTAAAGCACCTGTTTTCATTTGATTCATCATATTAATGTTTTTCTCATTATTCTCTAATGGAAAAAGGTCTAGTACTTGACCACCCACCATACCTTCACTACCCGAGGACTTTGACAAAAGAGATATTAAATCTATGCATATATGAGAATCTTTATTTTTATAGAATTCTGTTAAAATGTAAAAAGCATCTGTTAAAAGAGAATCTCCAGTTAAAATTGCAATGGCTTCATTAAACTTTTTATGTAATGTTTTTCTACCTCTTCTCATGTCATCATCGTCCATTGCTGGCAAATCATCATGTATTAAAGAATACGTGTGAACCATTTCTAAAGCTATTGCAGCATATATTGAAAATTCAAATTTGACGTCGAATAATGATGAACATTCTGTTACCAAAAAAGGTCTTATTCTTTTTCCTCCACTAGCATTTATATAGGAAATGCTTTCTTTTAAAGAGCTAGGTGAATTATTTGAAATAGAACTTTTCCTATAAAAATTCTCAAAATTTTTAGAGTAATTTTGTAAATATTCTAAAAATTTGAGACTATTACTTGGAACACTCACTTTCACTCCGTATCCATAACCTTAGCAGTAATATCACCATTTTTATCTACCTCTATTTTTTCTATACGTAGCTGAGCTTCTTTTAATTTACTTTCACAATGTTGCTTTAATTTTGCTCCCTTTTCATATGCTTCTACGGCTTTATCTAAATCGATAGATCCTGCATCTAACTGACTAACAATTTCTTCTAACGCTTTTAAAGCAGATTCAAAAGATAAGTCTTTTATATTCTCTATTGTATTATTTTCTGACATGTAAAAAAATCCATTTTTTTTAAAAAATTATATAATAATAGTATTATATATGTATAATTCAAGCTTGGTAATTAATTATTATAGGAAAAATCATGAGATCTTCTTTAATTCAAATTTTTACAGTTATTTTTGTCGCAGCTATATCTTGGTTAATATGGGATAAATGGGATTTAATTTCTGGGTCTGGCGATTCCGTAAACAGTATTGCAAAACCAGAAAAGCCTCCAACTGCAGTAGATGCAAAATCTGTAAGAGTGGATAATATAGTTGTCAATATGGAAGTTGTTGGAAATTTAAGAGCACTAGATGCAATTGATGTTACTTCTGAAATTAGTGGAATAATTACAAAAATTAATTTTACTGAGGGACAATCTATTAAAAAAGGAGACGTTTTATTTCTTTTAGATTCTAATATAGAAAAAGCAGAAATTACTATACAAAAAGCAGATATCAATAGATGGACCGCTTTACTAGAAAGAAGACAAAGACTAGCAAGAAGTGCAGAAAAATTATCAGAAACAAAGAATATAGCTAGGACTAGATTAGACCAGCTGTTAACTGATGAAACAGAAGCTCTCGCACAACTTCAAATAGCAAAAGCTAAATTAAAAATAGCTCAAAACAACTTATATAAAAAAATTATAAAAGCTCCTTTTAATGGAATTACAGGTCTAAAATTAAAAAGTATAGGGGAATATTTAGAGCCAGGAGAAATAGTAACATCACTAGATAGTATAGATCCAATAGAACTTGACTTTGAAGTTCCAGAATCAGTTATTTCATCGCTTATAATGGGTACAAATATTAATACTGTTACTAGAGCTTGGGGTAATGAAGTTTTTACAGGCATTATTAAGTCAATAAATACTAGAGTAAACTTAGAATCTAGATCAATTACTGTAAGGGCTAAAATAAGTAATAAAAAACTTAAACTAAAACCAGGAATGTTTATGATGGTTAAACTTCCAGTTATAACACACAAAAATGCTATAATTGTTCCTGAAGAGTCAGTGCTTACAGATGGCACACAGAGAACTATCTATATAATTAAAGATGGCGTAACAAAATCTAAGCCTGTTAAATTAGGTCAAAGACTGCCTGGTGAAGTTGAAGTTCTAGAAGGAATAGATTCAGATGCCATAGTAATTACTGGTGGAATTCAAAAAGTAAGAGATGGATCTAAAGTAACTGTCAGAGAGAGTAAATAGTAAACAAAAATATGAATCAGGAATAATTTATTATGACAAAAAAAAATAATACTAATGAGCGCACTCTTTTATTATCAGATATATCAATTAAACGTCCTGTTTTTGCAGCTGTAGTAAGTCTGATACTAGTAATATTTGGAATATCTTCAATGAAGGATCTAGCTATCAGAGAATACCCTGATATTGATGCACCAATTGTTTCTGTAATTACATTATATAAAGGTGCACCTGCTACGATTATTGAAAGTCAAGTCACACAAATTATAGAAGAATCTGTTAGTGGTATAGAAGGAGTTAAACAAATCACTTCTAAAAGCAGAGAAGAAAGGTCAGAAGTAACAATTGAATTTGTAGTATCCAGAGATGTAGATGCTGCAGCAAGTGATGTTAGAGATAAAGTTTCAGGAAGTGTTGGAAACTTGCCTCTAGATGCAGAATCACCTGTTGTTTTAAAAACAGAAGCTGATGCAAGTCCATTTATTTGGATAGGTATGAAGAGTAAAGAATGGAACGCTATTCAGCTTAGTGATTATGCAGATAGATACCTAGTTGATACTTTTTCTGTAGTTCCAGGAGTAGCAAAAGTTTTAATTGGAGGAGAAAGACGGCCTGCGATGAGAATATGGCTAAATAGAAGCTCAATGGCTGCTTATGGAATTACTGTGAATGATATAGAAGATGCTTTACTGAAACAAAACTTAGAGCTTCCTTCTGGTAGAGTTGAATCTGATAGAAGAGAATTTGCAGTGAGGACTGATTCAGGACTAGTTACAGTAAAACAGTTTGAGGATATAGTCATAACACAAAAAGCAAATTATTTAGTGAGATTAAGTGATGTAGCTGAGGTAAATTTAGGTACAGAAGAAGAGAGATATGAAGTTCGAGCAAATGAAGAGCCTGCTATTGGACTGGGAGTTATAAAACAATCTAAAGCAAATGAATTAGAAATTGCAAATGGTATCAGGGCAAAATTAAGTGAGCTTCAAGCAAGTCTTCCTGAACAAGTTGAACTATTTATAGCTTATGATAGATCTAGATTTGTAGACGCTTCAATAAATGAAGTTTTTAAAGCTTTAGCTATAGCAATGTGTTTAGTTATTGCTGTGATATTTTTATTTTTAAGATCATTCTGGGCCACTCTAATTCCAGCAGTTGCAATACCTGTATCTTTAATCTCTTCATTTATTATATTAGATATGTTTGGCTTTTCTATAAATGTTTTGACACTTTTAGCCTATGTTTTGGCAGTTGGGCTAGTTGTGGACGATGCAATTATTGTGCTTGAAAACATACATAGAAGAATTGAAAATAATGAACCAGTTCTTCTTGCCTCTATAAGAGGATCAAGGCAGATAGGGTTTGCTGTAATTGCAACCACCTTATCCTTAATAGCAGTTTTTGTTCCTTTATCCATGATGGGAGGAAATACAGGAAGGCTATTTAGTGAATTTGGAATTTCAATGGCAGGTGCAGTATTATTTTCTAGTTTAGTAGCTCTCACATTAACTCCTATGATGTGCTCAAAAATATTAAAACAAAAAAAGTCTAATAATCTATTTTATAGAAGTAGTGAAAAAGCTTTTTTAAGTCTAAATAAAGGCTATGAATGGTTATTAGATAAAACATTATCTTTTCCAATTATTATTGTGGCTATTGGGCTTGCGTTCTCGGCTACATCATATTCTTTATATAAAGAAGTTCCTAAAGAATTTGCACCTACAGAAGATAGAGGAGTTTTTCTCGTTGTTCTAATGGCTCCTGAAGGAGCAACATTAAATTATACTAGAGATTATCTTTTAGAAGTAGAAGGTGAACTAGCCTCTATTGGGCCCAAGGGCACAAAAGAGATAGATACTCTGTTTGGTGTTCTTGCTCCAGGTTTAAGTAGGCCTAGCCCAGTAAATTTTGCAATTGCTTTTGTAGTTTTGAAGCCTTGGGAAGAAAGAGCAAGAAGTCAACAATCAATAGTAAAAGAGTTTTTTCCAAAGCTACTTAGTATTCCTGGCGCAAATGTATTTGCTATAAATCCGCCAAGTTTGAACCAGCCTGGAAGAAAAGCACCTGTTCAATTTGTACTTGGAGGCCCTAGTTATGATACTCTGAAAGATTGGAGTAAAATAATAATAGAGAAGACTAAAAAAGAAAATCCAAAATTATTAAGTATAGATGGAGATTACAAAGAAACAAAGCCGGAATTAAAAGTAGATATTGATAGAAATAGAGCTGCAGCAATGGAAGTGTCTATAGCTGATATAGGTAGAACTCTTGAAACTATGCTGGGATCAAGATTTGTTACAACATTAAACGATAGAGGAATTCAATATAATGTTGTCTTGCAGGCGAGAAACAAAGATCGAGAAACTCCAAATGATTTAGAAAACATCTATGTTCGTAATGCTAATAATAATCTCATTCCATTAAATAACTTAATTACTACTAAAGAAACAGCAGCACCTAAAGAATTAAATAGGTTTGATAGAATGCGCTCTGTTACTATTTCTGCCTCTTTAGCTCCAGGCTATAGCTTAGGAGAAGCCCTCGATTATTTAGACAATTTAGCATTAACAAGCCTTCCACCTGAAGCACGAGTTTCCTATGCAGGACAGTCAAGAGAGTTTAGAGATTCCTCTTCTTCTTTAATGATTACTTTTGGTTTAGCTCTGCTAATAGTGTTCTTAGTTCTTGCAGCACAGTTTGAAAGTTTTGTTCACCCGATAATCATTATGCTATCAGTACCTCTTGCAATAACTGGTGCGCTTGCAACACTATATTTCACAGGTATTACATTAAATGTATATAGTCAAATCGGGTTAGTTATGCTTATTGGTTTAGTTGCCAAAAATGCGATACTCATAGTTGAATTCGCAAATCAATTAAGAGAGCAAGGTAGAAGTATAAAAGATGCAGTAAAAGAATCGGCGGCAGCAAGACTAAGACCCATTTTAATGACTACTATTGCGACAGTCTTTGGTGCTATGCCATTAGCTTTAGCTTCAGGAGCAGGAGCAGAAAGCAGGTCTTCAATAGGTTGGGTAATTGTTGGTGGAGTAACATTCTCCACCTTATTGAGTTTATTTATTGTACCAACTTTATATAGTCTTTTAGCGAGATTTACAAAACCTTCAAGTCATATCGCGGATCAATTAAGAGGAATAGAAGATGAGTATAAGAAAAATAATATTCAAATTGCTGAATAATCTAAAGAGAAAGTATAAATAAAAATGAAAGCTGATTTTATAATTATTGGTTCTGGAATGGCAGGAATGTCAGCGGCTTACAGATTATCCAAACATGGAAAAGTTATTGTATTAGAAAAAGAATCATTGCTTGGCTATCATACCACTGGACGTTCAGCTGCTTTTTTTACTGAAAATTATGGAAATAAGACAATAAGAGCTATTACAAAAGCTAGTAGATATTTTTTAGAGAACCCTCCTCCATGCTTTAAAGAAAATGAATTAATGACAAACTATGGAGGATCGCTTTTCATTGCTAATAAAAATCAAAGCAGTCTTATAGACAAAGAATTAGAATATGCTTCGTCTTTATCAGCTAATGTATTTGAAATTTCTATAAAAAAAGCTCTAGAAATGGTTCCAATTATTAGAGAAAACTATATAGATCGTGCACTTCATGAACCAGATTCTAAAGCTATGGATGTAGATTTAATTCATCAAGGCTTTGCTAGAGGTTTGAAATCAAATAACGGAAAAATTATTTTTAATGCTGAAGTAAATAAAATTGATAAAATAAACCAAGATTGGAAAGTTAGTACTAAAACAGATGATTTTTTTGCCCCCATAATAATAAATGCAGCTGGAGCTTGGTGTGACGAGGTAGCAATTTTGGCAGGATGTAAACCATTAGGTCTTATACCTAAAAGACGAACTGTTATAATCTTTGAACATTCTGAAAATATAAATACTTCAAATTGGCCAGTTGTTATAGATGTAGAAGATAACTTTTATTTTAAATCAGAAGCTGGAAAAATATTGGCATCTCCAGCAGATGAAACAGATAGCCTTCCTTGTGATGCGCAGCCTGAAGAAATAGATATTGCTATGACAGTAGCTAGAATTGAAGAGGCAACTAATTTTAAAATAAAAAAAATTGATCATAAATGGGCAGGATTAAGATCATTTTTCTCTGATCGAACTCCAACAGTGGGAGAAGATCCGTTAGTTTCTAATTTTTACTGGCTAGCAGGTCAAGGAGGTTATGGAATCCAAACAGCTCCTGGTATTTCTAAAATTATTGAATGCTTAATTGTGGGAAAAAAATGGCCAAGCTATATGAGCGACCTAAAAATATATCCTGAAACACTTTTATCAAATCGATAATAAATAATTTCTTAAGGTTGAGTTAACTTTATTTCAATTCTTCTATTTTTTCTATATGAAGATGGGTCATTGCCATATTCTAATGGTTGAAATTCTGCGAATCCTGCTACTGATATTTTATCTGAACTGACCCCTGATAACATTAATACTCTGCCTACTGAAATAGCTCTAGCAGCGCTTAATTCCCAATTTGATGGATACAAAGCTGTGTTAATTGGATTTTGGTCTGTATGCCCCTGTATTTGTAATACCCACGGAATATCTTTAGGTATATCTTTTGTAATATCTAATAATATTTTTGATAGTTCTCGGAGTTGCTCAGCCCCTTCTATACCAACCTCTGCAGAACCTGAAGCAAATAAAACCTCTGATTGAAAAATAAACCTATCTCCTACAATTTGCACATCACTCCTATTACCTAGAATTGCTCTTAACCTTCCAAAAAACTCTGACTTATATTGGCTTAGCTCTCCAACTTTAACAGCCAATGCTGTATTAAGCTTTTTTCCCAACTCTATAATTTGAATATCTTTCTTCTTAATGTTCTCTACATTTATATCTAACAAATTCTGAATTATATTTAACTGTTCTCTTAATTCTGATACTTGCATATTTAAGAGAGATACTTGATTTTTTGCTGCCTCAGATAGTTTAACTTCTTCCTCTGCCTTTATAAGCTTAACTTTTGTTGATCTTAGGGTAGAAAGTAATTGTTTAAGCTCACTTTCTAAATCAGTATTCTTAATATCTAAATTTTGATTTTCTTCTTTTATTTTATTACTACTAATCTTTAATGAAGCTAATAATCTATTGATCTCTATATTTTTATTTTTTAAGTCGGCAAACTCCATTGATAATAAATCAGAAGTGATACTTGAATCATTTAATTTATTATTAAGATTAGAAATAGTACTTGTTAAGTCTTTATTCTCTTTTTTTTCTAAAGACAGTAGTTCAGATAATTGATAAATTTGCATATTTAAGTCTTCTAAAGCATCGTCCTTAGTCGATAATAATTTAGACAATAAAAATTCTGAAGAAATAAAAATTGTTAATAAAAAAATTAAAACTAATAATAGAGTTGATATTGCATCCACAAATCCGGGCCATATATCTGATGAGCTTCTTGTTCTATTTCTAGATCTTATCAATTAAAAAACCCCTTATTTCTTCTTTATTTTTTTTCTACAACTGCCGAGATAGTTTTAGCTAATAATTTTATTTCTGACCTTAATTCAGTTATGAGTTGTCTATTTCCTTGATTATTTTCCTCCACTAATCTTCTCATTGATATATCCATATTTCTAATATGCTCTTTTGTAGGGTCATCTAAACCATTAGGGTGTTCCCTCATATATTCTACTAATGGTGTTATATCAATTGACTTGTCACTTCCTTTTGCAAGAGCTTTTTGATTACTTTTAATCTGGTCAGCAACCGCCGACATTTTTTCTGCTAAGTTAGCAAAGTTGTCTGCTAAATGTTTTCTTTCATCTTCTCCTCTACCGAGAGTACTCTGCAATGAGTCAATACTTTCTGCAGTTTGCTCTAATAAAGCCTGCACATAGATAGGCACACCATCTTCTTGAATTTTTTGAGAATCTTTATTATTTACTGCAATTAGACTCATAGTAGATAACCATTCTTCAATATCATTATAAAATTGATTCTGAGACTGCGATGCTTGAATATCTAAAAACCCTAATATTAAAGATCCTGATAAACCAAATAAGGAAGATGAGAAAGCAGTTCCCATTCCGTCTAATGGTTGTTTTAAACCTTCTTTTAACTTTAAAAACATTAGTGAACTATCTTCATCTTCTGTGCCTAAAGAATTTATTACCTCGCCAACTGAGCCAATAGTATTTAGTAACCCCCAGAAAGTACCTAATAAACCTAGAAATACTAGTAACCCAATTAAATAACGAGAAATCTCTCTTGTCTCATCTAGTCTCAAATTTAAACTATCTAATAAAGAACGCATAGCTAATGAGGAAATGGTAAAACGGCCTTTATGTTCTTCTAATAAGCTTGCCATTGGAGCCAATAATATTAATTTTTTATTATCTAAATTGCCAGTTAATCCTTTAGCTTTATTTCTTTTATACCCCTCTATCCATTGGATTTCTGGTCTTAAAGTATAAACTTGCCTAAATATAATAATAATTCCAAAGCCTAAAACAGCGAATATTAAACCATTAATTATTGGATTAGTTAAGAAGGCATCGGTTAAAGAGCTTATTAAAAAAAAACCTAGTATTAAGTTTAAGACAATAAAAACGATCATTCTTTGTATAAATCTATTCGGGCTATTCATAAGCATCACCTAATTAATTACAAAGTATATTCATAATAACTTAATATAAATAAATTAATATAATATTACAATTTTTTTGCCCTAATGATAATTTAAGAATTTATTACCTTTTGTAATTCTTGAACAATATGTAAATTACCCGCGACAATATTTCCTGTTAGTAATGGATCCTCTTTGTTATCTATTCCTTTTGCTAAACCACCGGCTTCCTTCACCAATATAATACCTGCTGCAATATCCCATGAACTTAGACCAAACTCCCAGAAACCATCTACTCTTCCTGCTGCCACAAAGGCTAAATCTAAAGAGGCAGCTCCAAACCTTCTAAGGCCGGCTACTTTTGACATAACTGCTTGCTGTATTTTAATATGTTCCTGATGGTTACCTCTACCTAAAAAAGGAATACCCAATGCAATAATAGATTTATCTAAAGTCTTTTTATTTTTAACTCTTAACCTTTGATCGTTTAAATAAGCTCCTAGACCATCTTCTGCCCAATAAAAATCATTATGAATAGGATCATAGACAACTCCTGCAATTATTTTATTTTCATGATGCAAAGCAATAGAAATTGCAAAATACGGAATACCATTCATAAAATTTAATGTTCCATCTATAGGGTCAATAATCCAAGTATACTCATTTTCATTGATATTGTTTTTAATCTTACCTTCTTCCATTAAAAAACCATAACCTGTTCTTGATCTGGAGAGTTCATAATGAATAATTTCTTGTGCTTTAATATCTGCCATTGTAACAAAATCATTTTGGCCTTTTATAGAGACTTGTAACTTTTCTAATTCTCCAAAATCTCTCAGTATTGATCTAGCTGCCTTTCTGGCAGCAGACATCATTATAGTAATATTTGGTGAATATCTAATCATAAATCTTCCTTATTTTTTATGTTTTTTCTTTTCCTACATAAGTAGAGTCTAAAGTAGCTACTATTACTCTAGTACCAACTGTAATATGAGGTGGTACCATTATTCTCAGGTTATTATCTAATATTGCAGGCTTATATGAAGAGGAAGCTGTCTGACCTTTAACCACGGATTCAGTTTCTATTACTTCATGTACCACTTGTTCTGGCAAATCAATGCCTATTGGTTTATCATCAACTATTTCTAATGTTACTTGCATTCCATCTTGAAGAAATGCTTTTTGATCACCTACAAGCGAAACTGGTAATTCAATTTGTTCATAGGATTCTATATCCATAAAAGTTAGCATATCGTCTGTACTAAAAAGATATTGATAAGGTCTAGTATCTATAGTTAAGCGTTCAACAACTTCATTAGCTCTAAACCTTTCATTTAGTTTCGATCCCGTTTTTAAATTTTTCAATTCTACTTGATTAAATGCACCACCTTTTCCTGGTTTAACTGCCATACACTTAATTGCTCTCCATTGCATTTTTTGATGTTCTATAATATTTCCTGGCTTAATTGCATTACCGTTAATTTTCATTGGAAAATTACTCCTATTAATCAATCTTATTAAAAATTTATGCTTAACTTTTCTAAATTAATTTATAATAATATTTTTACAAATAAGATATATAATTTTAAACTATAATATTTTTAAAATTTAGAATTGCTTTCCTAGGGCTATCTATATTGTTCCAAATAGCACCTACTACTGCGATAAAATCTACACCTGCTTTAATTAATTCATGACAATTTTTTGAGTTGATACCTCCAATGGCAACGCACGGGATGTCACTAATTAAAACCCAATCTTCTATAAGACTCATTACTGCTTTTGCCTTTGCCTTTTTAGTCTTAGTTTCAAAGAATGCTCCAAAAGCAACATAGTTTGCTCCTTGTTCAGCAGCTTTCATTGCTAAATGTTTCGAATTATAACAGGACGCCCCAATTATTGCTTTAGACCCTAATAATTTTCTCGCATCTAATATCGACGAATCATCTTCTCCTAAATGAACTCCATCTGCTCCTATTTTGTTTACTAGATCTAACCTATCATTCAATATAAAAGGAACACCAAACTTATTACATATAGGTTTAAGGGCTTTAGATATATTAATAAGCTCTTGATCATTTAGATTTTTTAACCTTAATTGAAAGCAAGCAACTAAACCGGTTTTTAAAACCTCCTCTAATGACGAGGGGAATTCATTAATATTAATATTAGCTGGCGAAATTATATATAACTTTGTCAAAATTTATTATCAATATACATTATTTAATCTTTAAATTTATAAATATCTATCACCTTGTTAAGTAGCCCTAATGCTTCTTCTCTTGGCCTTTGAAATGTATTTCTTCCAATAATTGAGCCATTAGCTCCACCATCACGAATTTCTTTTATATCGTTAAGTAAACCTTGCATATCAGTAAATGCATTACCTGAAAACACCACTATTCTTCTATGGTTAAAAGATGACTGCATAACATGGGCAACTCTTTTACTTAAGCTCGATAAATCTACACCCTTATATGAAGCTTGGGCCTCTTTTTGTTCTATATGCGCAGTTGGGGGCTTAACTTTAATAATATGAGCTCCTAATAAAGCAGCAATATGCGCAGCATAAGCACATATATCCATAGATGTTTCTCCTTCTTTTGATAAATTTCCTCCTCTAGGATATGACCAAACAACTACTGCTAGCCCTAAAGATTTAGCCTCAAGCGCTAACTCCTTTAGTTCTTCCATCATTTCAAATTGAAATTCAGAACCCGGGTATATAGTAAAACCTACTGCTAAACATCCGAGCTTTAATGCATCGTCAAGAGAACCATGAACAGCTTGATCTTTCAAAGTAGCTAAACTATTAGCACTATTTAGTTTTAATATTGTTGGTATCTGTCCAGCAAAAGTATCAGCTCCCGCTTCTAACATTCCCAATGGAGCAGCATAAGCATTTAAGCCCGCATCTATTGCAAGTTTGTAATGATAGTGAGGGTCATATGCATCAGGGTTTGGAGCAAATGATCTTGCGGGGCCATGCTCATATCCTTGATCTACAGGTAGTATAACTAATTTTCCTGTACCTGCTAATTTACCCTGCATTAATATTCTAGCAAGATTGGCTTTAGTACCTGGGTTATCACTTTCATAATTACTTAAAATATTTTTAACTACTTTAGTCATTTTCATGAAATACTCTCCTTAAATTAATCAATTAAAACTGCTATACCTGGTAATGTTTTACCTTCTAACCACTCTAAAAATGCACCTCCTGCAACGGATACATATGAAAAACCTCCTGAAGCTCCTGCATTATTTAAGGCAGCTACCGTATCTCCACCGCCAGCCACACTTAATAGTCCTCCCGCTCTTGTCATCATAGCTGCAGTCAAAGCACATGAGGAAGTACTTTGATCAAATGGAGGAATTTCAAACACACCTAAAGGACCATTCCACAATAATGTTTTACTATTTATAATTGCATTAGAAATTAATTCGACAGTTTTTTCTCCAACATCTAATATCATATTTTCTTTTAAAACATCCTTTAACTCAACATTATTACTTTCGACACCAAACTCTAATTTGTTAGCTACTACAGCATCTATTGGAAGAATAATATCACAATTACTAATTTTTGCTTTTTCTAAAATTTCTTTAGCTTCACCTATCATATTTTTTTCATAAAAAGAGGCACCAATATTTTTACCTTGTGCTGCTAAGAAAGTATTAGCCATTCCTCCACCTATTGCTAAAAATTGCATCTTTTCTATTAAATTTCCTAGTAAACTTAGCTTTGAAGAAACTTTGGAACCCCCGATAATTGCCATCATTGGTGATTCAGAATCTTTTAAGGCTTTTTCTAACATTTCAATTTCAAGGTTTAATGCAAGCCCTGCATATGATGGTAGATACTTTGTCACTCCATGTACTGATGCGTGCTCTCGATGGCATACTGAAAAGGCATCATTAACATATATATCAGCTATATCTGCTAAAGACTTGCTAAAATTAACATCATTATTTTCTTCTCCCTCGTAAAATCGAACATTTTCTAGGAGTGCTATCTGACCATCTGGCATATCCTTTAAAACTTGTTTTACCACATCACCTATGCAGTCAGGTATAACAGCTATTTCAGGAGCTTTAAATACTTCTGTTAAGCTCTCTGAAACAAAACCTAAAGATAAATCTTCATCTATTTTTCCTCCAGGTCTTCCAAAATGAGAGAGTAGCGCTACTTTAGCTCCTTTATTAACTAATGTCATTACTGTTGGAGCATGTCTTTCTATTCTACTAATATCTGATATTTCGCCATCTTCATCTATAGGAACATTAAAGTCGCACCTCACTAAAACTACCTTACCTGAAACATCTATATCTGCTATAGTTTTTAATTTCATGTTTATTTTCCCATAAGTACTGCTATATCAGCCATTCTATTTGAAAAACCCCATTCATTATCATACCAAGATAAAATTCGAACTAAATTTTCTTTCACAACTTGTGTTTGCGTAGCATCAAAATTTGATGAAGCAGGATTATGGTTAAAATCAATAGAAACAAGTGGCTCAGTATTATATGTTAAAACTTCTGCCATACTGCCTAAAGATGCTTCTTTTAATGCATTATTAATTTCTTCTACTGAAGTAGGTCGCTCAGAATAAAAAGTTAAATCCACCATAGAAACATTGACCGTTGGCACTCTAATAGCTGTTCCGTCTAGTTTGCCTAATAATTCAGGCAAAACTAAACCAACAGCTTTTGCAGCCCCAGTAGATGTTGGAATCATTGAAGTGGATGCAGCCCTCCCTCTCCTTAAATCAGAATGAAGAGTGTCTAATACAGGTTGGTCTCCTGTAAAAGCATGGACTGTTGTCATAAAACCACTTTCTATTCCTACTAAATCATTTAATATTTTAGCAACTGGAGCCAGACAATTAGTAGTGCAACTAGCATTAGAAACAACTTTATGTTCATCCTTTAAGCCGGCATCATTTACTCCATAAACTACAGTATAATCTACCCCATTACCTGGCGCGGATATTAATACTTTCTTTGCACCAGCAGTTAAATGTTTGCTTGCATCATCTTTTTTTGTAAATAAGCCCGTGCATTCTAACGCAACGTCAATATCCAAATCTTTCCAAGGAAGATTTTCAGGGTTTCTTTCAGAAAATACTTTTATACTTCCATGTTCAGTATTAATACCTTCTTGTATTACTTTAACTTCACTATTTAATTTACCATGAACACTATCATAACTTAGTAAATGTGCATTGGCTTCTACAGAACCTAAATCATTAATAGCTACTACACTAATATCTTTCCTTTTAGATTCTATTATAGCCCTTAAAACTAATCTTCCTATTCTTCCAAATCCGTTAATTGCAACTTTTACTGTCATGAAATGCTCCTATTATTTTAATATTAATTTAACTGAACTAATTACTTTCTCTTCTGTTATCGAAAAATGTTTATACAAATCTTTTGCAGGCGCAGAAGCACCAAAACTGGACATACCAATAAAAATATCATTTTTATCTAAGATATAATCCCAACTCTGTCTTACTCCTGCCTCTATAACTATCTTGGGTGAAGCATTAATAATATCATCTTTATATTTTTTATCTTGTAAATAAAAACGATCTAAACATGGAACAGAAACTACTCTCGCTTTAATTCCTTCTTGATCTAGTTTCTCAGAAGCACTAACTGCAATTTCTAATTCTGAACCAGAAGCAAACAGACTAATGTCAAAATTTTCTTTTTCTATAATCACATAAGCACCCAAAGAAGATAAATTATTTTTTTTGTAATCATTTCTAAAAGGTTTTAAATTTTGTCTTGATAAAGCTATTATACTAGGAGTATTTTTTGAAGCCAAGGCTGCCTGCCATACTTCTAATGTTTCTGTGCTATCCGCGGGTCTCCATACTTCTAGATTTGGAATAGCCCTTAAAGATGACAAATGTTCTACTGGTTGATGAGTAGGACCATCTTCTCCTAGACCAATAGAATCATGAGTCATAATATAAATTACTTTTAACCCCATTAATGCTGACAAGCGGATTGATGGCCTACAATAATCAGTAAAAACCAAGAAAGTCCCACCGTAAGGAATCAAACCACTATGCAAAGCAATACCGTTCATTATTGCTGCCATTCCATGCTCTCTAATTCCATAATATATATAGCTTCCAGAAAAATCCTTTGCAGAAATAGCTTTTTGGTTTTTTGCTAATGTATTGTTTGATCCAGTCAAGTCAGCTGAGCCTCCAATTAAATTAGAAAACATCTCTGTTAATTCATTTAAAACATTTTCACTAGATTTTCTCGTCGCTAAAGAATTTTGGTTTTCAGCCAAACTTAATTTATAATTATCTAAACCAATTTCTAGGCTATCAAGATTTTTTCCCGTTATAAGGTTATTAATTTCTTCGTAAAATTTAGAATTATTATAAATTTTTTCCCATGATTCGCGAATAACCTTACCTCTAATTCCATTACCATTCCACATATCTAAAATATTTGAAGGAATAATAAATGCATCATTATTCCAATTTAAATTTTCACGAATCAGTCCTATTTCTTCCTTCCCCATTGGAGAGCCATGGCTTGAAGAACTACCCTCCTTATTTGGAGAACCAAACCCTATTTTAGTTTTACAGGCTATTAAAGTAGGACGAGGATCTATAATCGCTTTATTAATAGCTTCCTCTATTTCTGATGATGAATGACCATTGCATTCTAACGTATGCCAATTACTCGCTTGAAAACGAAGAAGATTATCATCTGAAGTAGACAAAGATGTAGGACCATCAATAGATATTCCATTGTCATCAAATAAAACAATTAATTTTCCAAGTCCTAAATGGCCAGCAAATGAAATAGCTTCTTGGCTTATACCTTCCATTAAACATCCATCACCCGCAACTACAAATGTTTTATGATCAAATAAATCGTCACCATATTTATTAGACATAATTTTTTCTGCTAAAGCTATACCTACAGCATTAGCTAAACCCTGCCCTAAAGGACCTGTTGTAGTTTCAATTCCTTTAAGCTCACCATATTCAGGATGACCAGCAGTTTTAGAATTTAAAGTTCTAAAATTTTTTATATCTTCTATGCTTATATCCTTGTAACCATTAAGGTATAATAATGAATACAACAACATAGACCCGTGACCTGCACTTAAAATAAACCTATCTCTATTCATCCAATCAGGTTTGGTTGCATCAAATTTTAAAAATTTAGTAAATAATATAGTAGCTACATCAGCCATGCCCATTGGCATACCAGGATGACCAGAATTGGCTTTCTCAACAGCATCTACAGAAAGCATTCTAATAGCATTAGAAAGATCTACATTATTAATTTTAAGATTTTGCGCCATGAATTTTTAATACCTTATTAAATATGTTATTATAAACTTTATTATCTATTTATTTTCTACTTGATTGCAAATGTAAGTTAATTCATCTTATTCTCTTATAAGAAATAATTAAAAAAAAATACAATGTTATTTATTTTTTGTGGACAAAAATATTTTAATTAGGAATATATTTATATGAAAGACTTAAAAACATCCTTAGATAACTTTAATACTTCAATTGAAAAATTGGATTCTTTAATTAAATCTAAAGGGAATAGTAATAGCATTAGTAATAAAAGAGTTGAAGGAATCCTCTTAAAAGAAAATGAAAACCTAAAATTTAAATATGCAGGCACTCTAAATAAATTAGAAAAAATTTTAATAAAAATTAATGCCATAGAAAATAGTAAAAAAAATGCCTGAAATTAATATAATAATAAATAATAGAGAACATAAAATTGCATGTTCGCCTGGTGAAGAAAAAAGAGTAAAAGAATTAGCCGGATTGCTAGATAATGAAATTAGCAATATAGCTGATAGTTTGGGACAAATTGGTGATTTAAAATTAATGGTTCTAGCAGCAATAACTCTTCTAGATAAAAACCAAGATGCTATTGAGGACGCAATAAAAATTATTGATAAGAGTACTAAAACAATAGAACAAATATCTAATAAAATAGATAATAATTCATAAAATAAATATATAATTGTATGTTAACTTGTTATATTAAAACTAATAATTTACAATCTAGTTGGAGTAAATGCTGCAGGATGCGAAATATAGAAAAACTCCAGGACCTTTCTAATCACTCGGGAGTCTCCTCTGTCAAGGCCGTGGTCTTGTTATGCGATTCCCACCTATAACTTAGGCTCCGAGGTGGTTATTCAAAAAATTCGGTCCAGGCGGCATTACTCTAACGAAAAACAAAAAATAAGAAACTTTTGTATAAAAGCGAGAATAGACTTCCACGCGAAATCAGAAGAGCATAAAAATAATGCAGCTCATAATTTAATATATTTCTTGCATCAAAAAAAATATCTAGCTGAAGGAAAAAAAATTGCTTTATACTGGCCTATTGGATCAGAAATAGATACTAGGCCTTCCTTAGCTGCCCTTAATGAATATAAAATAATCATTTCAATTGCTTGCACAGAAAATAATAATATTAAGTTTAGGCTTTGGAAACCAAACACAAAGCTAACAATTAACAAAATTGGCGTAAATTTTGATAATCTAGAAGTAAAAAATCCAGATATAATTATATGCCCATTAATAGGGTTTGATAAAAAACTCAATCGCCTTGGAAGAGGAGGAGGATACTATGATAAAATATTACATAAGAATAGTAGTGCTATCAAAATAGGTTTCGCTTACTCTATACAAGAATCAGAAACAATACCTATTGAAAAGCATGATATAAGCATGAATGCTATTATTACAGAAAAATTTATCTATAATAAACCTGAAATCAAAAGGAAAATTTTATGAATATATTGTTTTTAGGGGATGTAATGGGCAAATCAGGTAGACAGGTTATAAAAAAAGAACTACCAGAACTTAAAAGAAAACTAGAAGTTGATACTGTAATATTAAATGGAGAGAATGCAGCAGGGGGATTTGGTATTACTCCAAAAATTTGTGAAGAATTTTATGAGTTAGGCGTGAATGTTATTACTACAGGAAATCATATATGGGATCAAAAAGAAATAATTCCATATATAACTAAAGATAACAGGCTATTAAGGCCTATTAATTTTCCTCCTCAGGTTCCAGGTGAAGGAATGTTTATTTATCAAGATTCTATGAATAGAAAGGTGCTAGTTATAAATGTAATGACTAGATTATTTATGGACCCCCTCAATGACCCTATTGAAGCTATAGAAAATATTATTGATAATTATAAAATTGGAGAAAATGTTAACTCAATTGTAATAGATGTACATGGCGAAGCAACCTCAGAAAAAATGGCCATAGGTCATGCTTTTGACGGTAGGGTAAGCTTTATAGTAGGGACGCACACTCACGTTCCAACAGCAGATTCTCAAATTATGGAAAAGGGGACTGCCTATCAGTCAGATGCAGGCATGTGCGGAGATTATGATTCAGTTATTGGAGGTGAAAAAAATGGTTGGGTATCTAGATTTAAACATAAAATGCCTACTGGTAGAATTAATGTAAGTGCTGGATTATCAACACTATGTGGAGTCATTGTAAATCTCAATGATGCAACTGGTTTAGCTGTTAATATAGAACCTATTATTATAGGACCACATTTAATTAATAGAATTCCAGAAAAAATATAAAAAATAATTTATAATATAAAAAAATAAGTATAATGAAAATATAAAAATTAATAGAAAGATTAAAATGGCTGGTCACTCAAAATTTAAAAATATTCAATATAGAAAAGGTGCTCAAGATGCAAAAAGAGCTAAATTATTCTCAAAAATGGCAAGAGAAATAACAGTAGCTGCAAAATCTGGACTGCCTGAACCAGAAAAAAACCCTAGATTAAGAAATGCTATTATTAGTGCAAGAGCTGAAAATATGCCAAAAGATAGAATAGAAAAAGCAGTACAAAAAGCTATTGGAGGAAATGATGACGCAGTTTATGAGGAAATCCGCTACGAAGGGTATGGACCAGGTAGTATTGCCATTATTATAGATGTGCTAACAGATAATAGAAATAGAACTGCTTCTGAAATACGCTCAAACTTTAACAAAAATGGTGGAAGCATGGGAGAAGCAGGAAGTTTAAGCTTTGTATTTACTAGAAAAGGTGTAATTAAGTTCAGTGCTGAACAGTGTAGTGAGGATAAATTTTTTGAATTAGCTGCTGAAGCAGGTGCTGAAGATATAAGTAGCGATATGATTGGGCATACTGCAATATGTATTGTAGAAGATTTTGGTAATGTTAGAGACAGTATAACTTTAAATATAGGTGACCCAACTAGTGCCAAATTAGAATGGGTTCCACAAAATTTACAATCTATTAATGAGGAGCAAGCAGAAAAATTATTAAAATTTATAGACATATTAGAGGACAATGATGATGTCCAAACAGTTTATAGCAATGCGGAAATATCAGATGAAGTTATGGAGAAGATCAACAATAATTAATTATTTATTATAAGGAAAATAGATGCTTCTTTTAGGCTTAGATCCAGGCTTAGTCCATACTGGTTGGTGTGTTATAAATTCTATACAAGATAAAAATTCCTGGGTAGCAAGTGGTAATATTTCTCCTAAAATTTCATTAACACTCTCTGAAAGGTTAAAAGGTATTCATCAAGGTCTAGTTTCTATTATTAAAGAGTATCAACCTTCAGTTGCTGCAATAGAAGAAGTTTTTGTTAATATGAATGGGCAATCCTCTTTAAAACTTGGAATGGCGAGAGGCACTGCAATAACAGCATGCTCTATAAATGAAATACCAGTTCATGAATATTCTCCAACAAGAGTTAAACAATCTGTAACTGGTTCAGGAAGAGCTAAAAAAGATCAAGTAGCATCAATGGTAAGAATTTTATTACCTGGTTGCATAATAAACTCCGAAGATGAATCGGATGCATTAGCAGTAGCCCTATGTCATACTGTTTTTGCAAACTCTAAAATACATCAAATGAATATAAGGAAATAATAATGATTGCAAAGCTAAGAGGCATTATTGATCAAATGGGAGAAGATTATGTAATCATTGATGTTTCTGGAGTTGGCTATCTAGTATTTTGTCCTTCTAAAGTACTCAATAAATTATCTCCAAAAGGTCAACTAGATGAAATATTAATTGAAACTATAGTTAGAGAAGACCAAATTACTTTGTATGGCTTTAATGAAGAAAAAGAAAAGTATTGGTTTGGTTTATTACTAAAAGTTCAAGGTGTAGGAGCAAAGACCGCTCTAAAAGGCTTATCCATAATGACTCCTGAAGAATTAGAAATGGCTATTTTGTCTGATGACAAAACATCATTAACGCGTATTCCTGGCATAGGTAGCAAAGGAGCCCTAAGAATATGCTCAGAATTAAAAGATAAAACTCTAAATATTT
The DNA here is from genome assembly GCA_913046335.1 of uncultured Pelagibacterales bacterium. Lineage (GTDB taxonomy): Bacteria > Pseudomonadota > Alphaproteobacteria > TMED109 > TMED109 > TMED109. The sequence continues at coordinate 37,350 of CAJWSU010000007.1, forward strand.
CAAATCTTGACAATAAAAATTCTAAAGAAAATAATAATATTCAAGACCTAATAAGTGGACTTATAGGTCTTGGTTATGGACATCACGAAGCATATGAAGTTATATCAAAACTAAGTAATGAAGATAAAGGTAAAAAAGTGGAAGATATGTTGCAAATTGCATTAAAAGTCATTTCTGTGAAAAGAAAATGAATTTAGAAGAAGAAAAGAATATTAGTCCTGTAGCGAGTGCTGAAAGTAGAGATAATAATGATTATGCTCTTAGGCCACAAAGACTTAAGCACTTTATTGGACAAACTTTATTATGTAATAATTTAAATATTTTTATGAAAGCCGCACAAAAAAGAGAAGAAGCTCTTGATCATGTTTTATTATATGGCCCTCCAGGTTTAGGAAAAACAACTCTAGCAAAAATAATTGCAAATGAATTAGATGTAGGTTTTAGGTCTACTTCTGGACCAGTAATACAGAGGCCTGGAGATTTAGCAGCTTTACTAACTTCATTAGAAAAAAATGATATTTTGTTTATTGATGAAATACACCGTCTCAATAATACAGTAGAAGAAATATTATATCCTGCTATGGAAGATCTTCATTTAGATATCATGATAGGTGAAGGACCATCCGCAAGATCTGTTAAAATTGATCTTCAACCTTTCACCTTGATAGGAGCCACAACTAGAGCTGGATTATTGTCAAACCCATTGAGAGATCGTTTTGGAATTCCTGCAAGATTAGAATTCTATGAAATTCCAGAAATGAAAGAAATTGTTTTAAGGTCCGCCAACCTTCTTAATGTAAAAATGGATGACTCTGCGGCTTTAGAAATTGCACAAAGGTCTAGAGGTACTCCCAGAGTAGCAAGCAGACTTGTAAGAAGACTAAGAGATATTATAACTTCAGTAGATAAAGAGCACTCTGAAGTAAATAAAAATATTGCTGATCAAGCATTATCCCAATTAGGAGTAGATTCAAATGGATTGGATCAAATGGATCAAAACTATTTAGATCATTTAATTAATGATCATAACGGTGGGCCAGTGGGCTTAGAAACTCTAGCAGCGCAAATGGGCGAACAAAAAGATTCTATCGAGGATGTTATAGAACCTTACTTAATTCAAAAAGGGTTTTTACAAAAAACTCCTCGCGGAAGAGTTGCAACAAAGATTGCTTTAGAAAAATTATTTATTAAAAAAGAATAAACCTATTCATAAAAATGAAACAAAATATAAATAAAATATCAATATTAAAGCATTCTAATAATATTAGAGTTTATTATGAAGATACAGATGCGGGAGGTTTAGTATATCATGCAAACTATTTAAAATTTGCAGAGCGCGCAAGAACAGAAATGCTGCGTAAAATGAAAATAGAACAATTAATATTAAAAAATGAGTATGATATTCAGTTTGTTGTTAAAAATTTATTTATAGAATTCTTTAAATCTGCTCAATTAGATGATTCATTGAATATAAAAAGTATAATATTAAATATATCTGCAGCCAAAATTATCATGGAACAAACAATATATAAAAAAATGATAGTACTAGCTAAAATTGACGTAACATTAGGATCAGTAAATACTAAAGGTAAACCTTCTCGTTTACCTAAAATAGTATTAGAAAGATTAAATAGTAATATAAATGCCAAGGAGTAATAAATGGAAAGTGAATTAATTTCAGATTTGCCAATGGACGTATCATTTTGGGGATTAGTGCTTCAAGCTGATACTATTGTTAAAATTGTTATGCTAATATTATTGATAGCAAGTATATGGTCTTGGAGTATTATTATTGAGAAAACAAAAAGATTTTTTTTATTAAAAAAACAAGCAAATGCATTTGAAGAAACTTTTTGGTCTGGAGAATCTTTAGAGAAACTATACAAAGAAGAAGAGAAAAGCCCTCAACACCCATTAGCTACTGTATTTGTTGCTGGAATGTATGAATGGACCAGAGCTAGTAATAGCAACTCTTTATCAAATGAAAAAATACAAGCCGGGCTTCAAGAAAGAATACATCAAGTTATGAATGTAGCCGTAACAAGAGAATTAGAAAATGTAGAAAAAAATATTGGTTTTTTAGCTACAGTAGGCTCTACAGCACCTTTTATAGGCTTATTTGGAACGGTATGGGGAATTATGAATAGCTTTCAATCCATAGCTTTAAGTAAAGACACATCTCTGGCAGTAGTGGCACCAGGAATAGCAGAAGCCTTATTAGCGACTGCTCTGGGCCTAGTTGCTGCTATTCCTGCTGTTATAGCCTATAACAAGCTATCTAATAATTTAAACACTTATGCCTTGAGACTACAAAATTTTGCAAGTGAATTTGAAGCTTTACTATCTAGACATCTATCTGAGCAAAGTTCAGAAGAATGAAAATAAATAATAAAGGAAATAAGTCTTTTCAACATCAACCTATGTCAGAAATTAATGTTACTCCTTTAGTAGATGTAATGCTTGTATTATTGATTATTTTCATGATTACTGCTCCGCTCTTAACAACAGGTGTGACAGTTGAATTGCCTACAACTGAATCTAAAGCAGTTCCTGGGCAAGATGAACCCCTAACTATAACAATTAATAAAAATAGAGAAATTTTTATAGGAGACAATATTGTTAAAGCTGAAACCTTGATTATAAAATTAAATGCTATCGCCGGCTTGAAAAAACAATCAAGAATTTTTATCAGAGCAGATACGGAACTACCTTATGGTGAAGTTATGGAATTAATGAGCTTAGTTACAAATGCAGGTTTTAATAAAGTCGCGCTACTAACGAAACAAAAGACTGAAAAATAAAAATTGAAAAAAGCTTTTTACTCATCTTTATTTATACATGGATTAATTTTTGTTTTAATTTCAGTAACACTTCCTGAAATTAAAACAAAAGAGATAAATTATATATCTGTTGAAATTGTAAATGAAAAAGTAAAAGAAGTAAAAGAAGTAAAAGAAGTAAAAGAAGTAAAAGAAGTTAAAAAAAATACTGCGATAAAGACAGCTCCACCAAAGCAAAAACCAATTATTATTCCTAAAAAAGATAAAGCTATAAAAAAAATTAATATAAAGCCTAAACCACCTATAAAAAAACCTAAAATTATAAAACCAGAAGAAAAAATAGTAAAAAAGATAGATAAGCCAAAAACAATAAATGATGATGCCTTTTTTGATGACATGTTAAAAAACCTTGCAAAAAATCAGCCAAAGCCAATAAAACCTGTCAAAGAGATTAAAAATAAAATTAATAATAAGTCTAAAAAAACGCAGGCAGAAATAAGAAAAAGTCAAAAGTCTATAGCTAATAATATATACAAACAAATTAAAGCGAACTATACTTTGCCTCCCGCTCCAGACTTAAAAGTTATCAATGATATAACTGTTCAATTAAGAATATATGTAAGGCCAGACGGAACAATAATTAAAACTATAATTGATAAAGACTCTCTTAAAAAAGCTCAAAACGATCCTACATATTTGCCCTATGTAGAAGCTGCACAGCGTGCGATAAAGAAGCTAGGCAAATTCGAAAAATTGCCACAGGAAGAATATAACTTATGGAAAATTGTAGATATTCGCTTTACACCCTACGAAACATAAATAAAATATAAATAAATGGAGAAATTTTATGTATAATTTTAAAAGGCAATTTATAAAGTTTATTTTTATTACATATGTTTTTTTCTCTTGTTTTTTTATGTCCTATTATAAAGTTGTATTTGCACAAGAAGAACCTCTCAGGATAGATATTATGGGTGGTAAAATTCAGGCAATGCCCATTGCAATATCCTATTTTACAATTGAAGATGATTTGAAAGAATTAAAACTACATAATAATATTCCTAATTTAATTGCTGATAATTTAGTGAATTCAGGATTATTTAAATTATTAAATAGAGATGCATATATGCAAAACCCAGAACAACTTATTAGCAGTCCAAAATTTAGAGATTGGAGAATTATAGATGCTCAAGCACTAATTACAGGAAATATATCAAAAAGAGCTGATAACAAAATAAATGTTAGTATAAAATTATGGGATGTATATGGAGAGAAAAGATTGTTTGGTATATCTCTGTCTTCCAAAATAAAATCTTGGAGAAGAATATCTCATATAATATCAGATAAGATTTATGAAAGGTTAACTGGTGAAGAAGGCTATTTTGATACAAGAATAGTTTATGTATCAGAATCTGGTTCACAAAAAAATAGAAAAAAAAGACTTGCCATTATGGATCAAGATGGGGCTAATCATCAATACTTAACAGATGGAAATTCATTAGTATTAACACCTAGATTTTCTCCAAATCAAGAGCAAATTACTTTTTTTTCATATAGGGGAATAAATAGAGGGCTCAAGCCTAGTGTATACTTATATAACTTAAAAACTGGTAAGATGAAAATATTAGGAGAATTTCCAGGCATGTCTTTTGCTCCAAGATTCTCACCTAATGGCTCAAATTTAGTAATGTCATTATCTCAAAATGGTTCCACTAATATTCACATAATGAATCTTAAAGATAAACAAACAAAACAGCTTACAAAAGGAATTGCTATTGATACTTCTCCATCCTTTTCACCAGACGGTAAAAACATTGTTTTTAATTCTGACAGGTCTGGAGGACAACATCTTTATATAATGAAAGAAAATGGTAAAAACCCTAAAAGAATTAGTTTTGGAAGAGGAAGCTATGCGACACCTGTATGGTCTCCAAGGGGAGACTATATAGCATTTACTAAATTTACTAGAGGAAGATTTTTTATTGGCTTGATGCATCCTGATGGGTCAGCAGAAAGATTAATTGCTGAAGGTTATCTTACCGAAGGTCCAACTTGGGCACCAGGTGGAAGAGTTTTAAGTTTTTTTAGACAAACTCCACAAAAAGATGGAAGTATGAGAACTAGACTTTTTGTGATTGACATAACAGGCAACCGAGAAAGAGAATTAATTACTCCTGAAGATGCTTCTGATCCTTCATGGAGCCCAAAGAATATAAATTAAACAGATTAAGAAAAATAATTTATTATAATGAAATATATGTATTTATAATATAGTATACATATATAGTAGATATAATTAAGGAGAATATATGTTAAAGTACTTTAAAGTCATCGCTTCCATTATTGTTTTATCATATTTGGTAAGTTGCAGCAATAAAGACCAAGATAGTCTATTACTAGATGCAGAAGGTGGAAATATAGAAATAAGCAGTACTTCAACAGAGGAAATAGAAATAGAAGATGTCACTGCTACTCCAATTCAAATAGATGAAGTAGCATTAACAGTAGAAGAAAAACTTTCTTCTGAATTAATTGATGTAGGAGATAGAGTCTTCTTTGGATATGATGAATCCATTATTAATGATGAAAGCGCTAATACCTTACAAAAGCAGTATCAGTTTCTGACTCGAAATCCTGATATATCTATAACTATTACTGGCCACTGTGACGAAAGAGGTACTAGAGAATACAATATAGCGCTTGGTGAAAGAAGAGGTGCCGCCGTAAAAAATTATTTAATATCACTAGGTATTAGCTCTAGTAGAATTGCAGTCATTTCTTATGGAAAAGAAAAGCCGACAGTTGAAGGGCATGATGATTGGGCATGGACTCAAAACAGGACCGCTATAACATTTATAAATAGTAATTAGAAAATAATTAATAAAATGAAATATAACACGTTTGTTTTTATATTTTCCTTAATAAGTTTGAATGTATTAATTTCGACACAAATTTATGCACAGGATAGTAATGAAAAAAACCTTAATATAAACGAAACTATTCTAAATAGGATTGAAGGACTGAATACAAAAATAGTTGACCTTGAAAGAAAAGTTTATCAAGGTAAAGAATTATCTACTAATTCGCAAAATTTAAATGATAATAAAGAGTCATTAAATTTAGATGATAGAGCTAGCCATGAAAGAAGGCTAATAGAACTTGAAGAAAGATCTAGGTCTATAGAAGGACTTATTGAAGAGCTTAACTATGTTAGGACGCAAGTAGAAAAATTAATTACGCAAAACTCTATTTTAGAATCTAAATTAGATGTAATTAATAGCAAAAATATAACTACTGAAAATAATATAGATAATGAAAAATTAGTTTCTGAAGAGATCATTGAAGATTACCCAATATATCCAGGTATGCCCTCTAAAAATAATAATGTAGATAGTAATGAATTAAATGTTATCAATGAAGATCAAGGCACTTCAACAGTAAAAGTATTAGCCAAAATAAACCCTGATTCTGTTTCTGGCGAGGACCAAATTATTAAAAAAAATACTATCACGAAACCAGTTCAGTTAGATATAATTACACAAAAAGAAAATACTTCTGCTAAAAAAGATAACTCTATTGTTACAAATAATAATCCTGAAGAGATTTATCAAAGAGCATACAATATTTTATCAAAAGGGGATATTGAAGCAGCTAGAGTTGCTTTTAAAGCATTTATTAAAGATTATCCTGATCATACTTTGACCAGTAATGCTTATTACTGGCTAGGACAAACATTTTATGTGAGACAATATTATCAAAATGCTGCAACTACTTTTGCAGAAGGTTATTTAAAGTTTCCTGAAGGCTCTAAAGCAGCAGATCAGCTATTTAAATTAGCAATTTCTTTAGACTTACTAAAAAAGACAACAGAGGCTTGTGCAACATTTAAAAAGCTAGATGAAGAGTTTCCCGATGCACCTTCAAGAATCTCTAATAGGGCCCAAACATATAAAGATAAATTAGACTGCAAATAATATATTGAAAAACATAGATTTATTAGCAATTAATTTTGAAAAATTTATTCAAAATAATAAAAATATTTTTATAGGAAAAAATATTGCATTAGCAATCTCTGGCGGAGCAGATAGTCTCGCGCTAGCTATTTTAGCTAACAAATATAAATATAAGTATAATTATAAACTTTTTGCTTTTTCAATAGACCATCAACTTCGTAGTGACTCTGCAAAAGAAGTTGGATATGTTAAAAATTTGATGAAAACTATAGATATCAAACATCATACTTTAGCATGGACAACATTAAAACCTAAAACTAAAATACAAGAATCAGCCAGAATAGCTCGCTATGATCTTTTATGCGAAGCATGTAATAAGCATCAATGTGATTATATATTATTAGGGCATCATGCCGACGATCAAATTGAGACTTTTATCATAAGATTGGAAGCGAAGAGTGGCTTAGATGGTCTAAGTTGCATGCAAGAAAAAACAAAAATACTGACTTCATATGGACACCTAAATCTGATTAGACCTTTACTTAATATAAGAAAGAAAACGCTGATAGAATTATGTAAAAAAAACAATATGAAATGGCTAGAAGACCCTTCCAATGAAGATATAAAATATTCTAGAAGTAAAATACGTAAATTATTAATAAGCATTGATATGTTTAGAGGTTTTAATGAAAGCATTACTCTTTATAGTAAATTGAAGTTTAATATAGATAGAATTTTATTCAATACCATGAAGAATAGTATTACATTCAATGAAGTCGGTATTTGTAAAATATCCTTAGATAACTTTCTAAAATTGCCCGATGTTTTTCAAAAAAAATTACTAAATACTTTAATAAAAATAATTGGAGGAAAAAAGTACCCAAGAAAAAGTTCTATTATTAATCGCGTTCTAGAAAAAATAATTGGCCTAGATAAAATAAATACTACAGTAGGAGGTGTTTATATAAAAATAAGTAAAGATTCTATATTTATGTGTAGGCAATTAGATAACACGATGAAAACAATTAACCTGATAAATTATAAAAGTTTATGGGACAGAAGGTTTATTATTTGTAATAATACAAAAAATAAAAATATCACTATCGGTCCTTTAGGAGAAAAAGATTATTTGTTAATGATTAAATTGAATAAAATTACAAAACCTAGTATAAGCTTTAGTGCTATAAAAACAATTCCTACTATTAGATTACTTGAAGAAATCGTATCTATACCCCATCTATTATATTGGAAGAATAGTTTTTGGAAAAAAAATATAGAAATTAGTAATGTGGAACATATATTAATGAAACAATATAAAAATTTTAGCATATATTAAACTTGGAGAAATACTTTGAATAAAATGGGAAAAAATTTAGTTGCTTGGGCGATAATAGTTATATTTTTATTAGCTGTCTTCAATCTATTTCAAGACAAAACTACGCAAACTAAAGATACAACATTACCATATTCTGAGTTTCTTTCTCAAGTTAAATTGAATAATATTAATGATGTAATAATTAAAGAAAATAATATACTAGGACACTTCCAGTCAGGAGAGGCTTTTACAACTTATGCGCCTAATGATCCTGACTTAATTACTAAATTAACTAATAGTGGAGTAAAAGTGACTGCAGCTCCACTTGATGAAAACGTATCGCCAATCCTAGGCATGCTCATAAACTGGCTTCCTATGCTTCTTTTTATAGGTGTTTGGATATTTTTTATGCGACAGATGCAAGGTGGTAAAGGCGGTGCAATGGGTTTTGGAAAATCAAAAGCGAAATTACTTACAGAGAAGCACGGTAAAGTAACATTTGAAGACGTAGCAGGAATAGATGAAGCAAAGGATGAGTTGGAAGAAATTATTGAATTTTTAAGAAATCCAAAAAAATTTCAAAAATTAGGAGGTAAAATTCCAAAAGGTGTTTTATTAGTTGGCCCTCCAGGAACAGGAAAAACATTGCTAGCTAGAGCGGTGGCCGGAGAAGCTGATGTTCCATTTTTTACAATATCTGGCTCAGACTTTGTTGAAATGTTTGTTGGAGTGGGAGCAAGTAGAGTTAGGGATATGTTTGAGCAAGGAAAAAAAAATGCACCTTGTATTATATTTATAGATGAAATTGATGCAGTAGGTAGACATAGGGGTGCCGGTTTGGGAGGAGGTAATGATGAAAGAGAACAAACATTAAATCAACTTTTAGTTGAGATGGATGGTTTTGAAACAAATGAAGGCGTAATTTTAATTGCTGCCACGAATAGACCAGATGTTCTAGATCCTGCATTACTTAGACCCGGTAGATTTGATAGGCAAGTAGTAGTTCCAAATCCTGATATATTGGGCAGAGAAAAAATACTTAAAGTACATATGAAAAATATCTCTATTGCAAAGAATGTAGACCCAAGAATAATAGCTAGAGGCACACCAGGTTTTTCTGGCGCAGATTTAGCAAACCTAATTAATGAAGCTGCTTTGCTAGCAGCAAGAAAAAGTAAATTAAATGTAGGAATGATAGAACTTGAACAGGCTAAAGACAAAGTCATGATGGGTGCTGAGAGACGTTCAATGGTAATGACAGAAGATGAAAAGAAAATGACCGCTTATCATGAAGCTGGCCATGCATTGGTAATGCTAAATGTAGAGGGGCATGAACCATTGCATAAAGTAACTATTATTCCAAGAGGAAGGGCTCTAGGTGTAACTATGTGGCTCCCAGAAAGAGATAAGCTTTCACAAACTAGAATGGAGTTGGAAGCACTAATTGCATCTATGTTTGGTGGCAGAGTTGCTGAAGAATTGATATATGGTAAAAAATATATTACTACTGGTGCAGGCAATGATATTCAACAAGCTACAAACTTAGCTAGAAGAATGGTCATGGAATTTGGGTTTTCTGAAAAATTAGGGCCATTAAGATACGAGACTAATCAAGAGGAGGTTTTTTTAGGACACTCTGTTGCTCAACAAAGAAATATTTCTGACGAAACAGCAAGAATAATTGATGAAGAGGTTAGAAAATTAGTTGAAATTGGAGAAGAGACTTCCAGAAAAATTTTAACCAAGAAGATTGATGACTTACACAAAGTAGCTAAGGGTTTATTAGAATACGAAACCTTATCTGCGGAAGATATTAATAATATTTTATCTGGAAAAGATGTAAACAGAGTTAATACAGAGACAAAAAATGTTTCCATTGATCCTGAAAACAATAAACCAATAAAAAACAGTAATATTAAAAACCCAACACCAAATGAAACATAATTAAATTTTATATTTTTTATTGTGAATAAATATTTTATTATACCAAGAAACCTAGTATTTGGTGCGGAGGCCAAATATTTAATTTCAACAGGAACAGCTATGCCATTGGCCGGCAAAAATATGGCATTTCTAAATTTTGAAATTCAATCCTCTGAAAAAACATTAGGTAGTATTCCTCTTTTGTATTCTATAAACGAAAAAGAATCATGGAATACTAATTTTATAGCAAAAAGTGATATAAAAAAAATATTGAAACAATACTCTTATAAACCTAGAGAATTTTTAGGACTAAAAAATAAAAAATTTCACATAATGGGTATTTTAAACATTACTTCTGATAGCTTTTCTAAAGCTTCTAATAATATTCTTAGCAAGGAAGCAGCTGTAAAAAAAGCTTTAATGATGTATGAAGATGGGGCAAGTATAATTGATATAGGAGGAGAATCAACTAGGCCTGGATCTATAAAAATTACTACAGAAGAAGAGCAGAAAAGAGTAATTCCAATTATTAAAGAACTCTCTAAATTTAATATCCCTATATCATGTGACACAAGAAATTCATCTACTATGCAAGCCGCTATAGATGAGGGAGCAACGATCATAAATGATATATCAGCTCTTTCAGATGATAAAGCAGCAGACGTTATATCTAAAAATAATACAGGATTGATTATGATGCATATGCAAGGACAACCAAATAATATGCAAAATAGGCCTTTGTATAAAAATGTGTCTTTGGAAATTAAAAATTATTTAGAATCAAAAAAAACATATGCTATTAAGAAAGGTATAAAGGAAAGAAATATAATAATTGATCCTGGCATTGGGTTTGGTAAAAATGATACACATAATTTAAAAATTTTTAAAGATTTAGCATTATTACATTCTTTAAGATCTCATATATTAATAGGAGCATCTAGAAAGTCTATGATAGGAAGGATAACAAACACAAACCCATCAGAAAGATTGCCTGGATCTGTTTCTCTTGCTATATCTTCTTTAACAAAAGGTGTAAAATTTTTTAGAGTTCACGATGTAAAAGAAACAAAACAAGCCCTAACTATTTGGGAAAAAATATAATTGATAATAATATGACAATAAATAATGTTAGTTCTAAAAATAAATTAAGAAAATATTTTGGTACAGATGGGATTAGAGGTAGAGCAAATACCCACCCTATGACTGGAGAAACAGCATTAAAAGTAGGTATTGCTGCAGGTAAATATTTTACTAGAGGCAAGCATCTACATACTGTAGTGATAGGAAAAGATACCAGATTATCTGGATATTTAATAGAACCTGCATTAACAGCAGGCTTTATATCTACAGGTATGAATGTATTTTTAGTTGGTCCAATGCCCACACCAGCTATTTCAATGCTTACAAGATCAATGAGATGTGATGTAGGTGTAATGATATCAGCTTCTCATAATTCATATGAGGATAATGGAATAAAACTATTTGGTCCGAATGGAGAAAAGCTTAGTGATAAAAATGAACTAAAAATAGAAGCTTTAATGGACAATGATTGCCAATCAAATTTAGTAGATTCCGCAAATCTAGGAAGAGCAAAAAGAATAGAAGATGCAGGAGGCAGATATTTAGAGTTTGTGAAATCAACTTTTCCTCGTGAATTATCTCTCAAAGGGTTAAAGGTAGTGATTGATTGCGCAAATGGAGCAGCCTATCAAGTTGCACCAAGGGCTCTATGGGAATTAGGTGCAGAAGTTATTCCTATTGGATGCAGTCCTGATGGAACTAATATTAATCATAAATGTGGTTCTACAAGCCCTAAACTAACGTCTGATATGGTAAAAAAACATAAAGCTGATATTGGCATTGCTCTAGATGGTGATGCCGATAGATGTATAATATGTGATGAAAAAGGCAACTTTATTCATGGTGACAAAATAATTGGGCTAATCACACAAAGATATTTAGATCAAAAATTACTTAAAGGAGATTCAATAGTAGGTACTCAAATGACGAATATGGGTCTAGAAAAACACCTTAACAAAAATAATATTAAGCTAATTAGAGCTAAGGTAGGCGATAGATATGTAGTTGAAAAAATGAGACTTAATAATTGTAATATTGGAGGAGAACAATCCGGGCATATTATTATTGGCGAACATGGAAGTACTGGAGATGGTCTAGTAGCATCCCTGCAAGTAATTGCATCAATGATTGAAAAAAATAAAAAAGTTTCTGAAATATTAAATATTTTTTCTTTATTTCCTCAGTTAATAGAAAGTATACATTATAATATAAATGCATTTCAATATAAAGAAACAGACCCTTTTATTGAAAATAAAATAAAGTATGCAGAAAATATATTAGGAGAAAATAGCAGGATAATTATAAGAGCCTCCGGCACTGAGCATAAATTAAGAATAATGGGAGAGGCCTCTAATAAAGTTTTACTCAGTAAGACTTTAAAAAATCTTAAATTAGAAATAAAAAATTATATTAATGATTAATACTAAACTAGCAAGAATAATGTCTATTGCTGGCTCCGATTCTGGAGGTGGAGCCGGAATACAAGGCGACATTAAAACCATATCCGCACTAGGAGGCTTTGCTACTTCATCGATAACTGCCATAACTGCGCAGAATACTTTAGGAGTCAATAAGATATTAAATATTCCTGAAGCAATGGTAGAAGCTCAAATATTGGCCGTATTAGATGACATCGGGACAGATGCAATAAAGATTGGAATGTTATCAAATGAGAAAATTATAATTTGTATCTCAAATTTACTTTCAAAAATTAATAAAAATATACCTATTGTTTTAGACCCCGTTATGGTTGCAAAGGGTGGTCACAAACTTCTTGATATTGGAGCTGAAAAAGCTTTAATTAAAAATTTAATGCCTTTATGTAGTATAATTACTCCTAATATACCTGAAGCAGAAGTGATAACAGGTAAAAAAATTAATAACATTATAGACCTTGAAAGAACTGGTAAGGAAATTATAAAAATGGGTATTAATAATGTTTTAATGAAAGGTGGCCATTTAAATGATAATAATCTTACAGACATACTAATTAGCAAAAATAAAACTGACTATTTCTATAGTACTAAGATTATAACTAAAAACTCTCATGGAACTGGCTGTACATTATCTAGTGCAATAGCGTGCGGAATGGGACAAAAGATGAGTTTATACTCCTCTGTTGAGAGAGCACATGCTTTTGTTAATAAATCTATAAAATATGCACCTAATCTAGGAAAAGGAAATGGACCATTAAACCATTTAATTAATAATATGAAAAATTAGAATATATTATTGACAAGAAACAACACAATAATACAGTGCAGTTAAAATTAAGTTATCTAAAACATAAAATAAGTTATACGGGAAATATTATGAATTCACTAAAACTGCCTGCTAATCCGAAATTTTCTTCTGGCCCTTGTTCTAAGATACCTAATTGGGATGCTTCTTTTCTTAATAATGCTGTTTTAGGTAGATCTCATAGATCACCTATATGCGTTAATAGGATTCAGAAATTAATAAGTGAAACTAAATCTATATTAAAAATACCAAAAGATTATGAAGTTGCAATTGTAGGAGGGTCAGATACAGGAGCCTTTGAGATGGCTATGTGGTCCTTACTTGGTAAAAAAGGAATAGATATTTTAGCTTGGGATGCATTTGGAAGAGACTGGGTTACTGATGTAATAGATCAACTTCAAATTAAAAATACAAATATCATTGATGCTGATTATGGATTCTTACCAGATTTGAGCAAAGTTGATTTTAATAATGATGTAATTTTTACTTGGAATGGAACTACAGCAGGAGTAAAAGTTCCTAATGGGGAATGGATAAAAGATGATAGAAAAGGTCTGACTTTATGTGATGCAACTTCTGCAGTATTAGCAATGGATATTGCCTGGGATAAGCTAGATGTAACTACATTTTCATGGCAAAAAGTTTTAGGTGGAGAAGCTCAACACGGCATACTGGTTTTGTCTCCAAGAGCTATACAAAGACTTGAAGAATATAAACCTACTTGGCCAATTCCAAAGTTATTTAGATTAGCAAATAAGGGAAAATTTCAAGCTAAAATTTTTCAAGGTAGTACTATTAACACTCCTTCTATGCTCTGTATTGAGGATGCTCTGAATTCTCTGAAATGGGTAAACAGTATTGGGGGGTTAAATGAAATGATCAAAAGAAGCAAATCTAATTTGGATGCAATAGAAGAATGGGTAGAGCAAACAAATTGGGTAGATTTTTTAGCTAATGATATAGAATCTAGGTCATCAACATCTATTTGTTTAAAAATAAAAGACTCCTGGTTTTTAAATAAAGACATTACTGAGCAAAAGAACATATTAAAAAGTTTTTTTAGCATATTAGAAGAAAAAGAAGCAGCTTATGATATAAATCACTATCCATCTGCACCCTTAGGTATTCGAATTTGGGGTGGAGGAACTATAGAGCAATCAAATATTAAACTTTTGCTACCTTGGCTAGACTGGGCCTGGAACAACCTATCTAAAGTATAATAAAATATTATGGAGAATTACTATGCCTAAAGTTTTAATATCAGATAAATTAAGTAAAAAAGCGGAAGATATATTTAGAAAAAATGGTATTGACGTTACTATAAATACAGCTCTATCTCCTGAAGAACTATCTGATATAATTAATAAATATGATGGCCTAGCTATTAGGTCTAATACAAAGGTAACTCCTGAAATTATAAAACACGCAAAAAATTTAAAAGTTATTGGGCGAGCAGGTATAGGAGTGGATAATGTAGATATAGAAGCTGCAACAGCTAATGGAACAATTGTAATGAATACGCCATTTGGTAATTCAATTACTACAGCCGAGCATACTATAGCTTTAATGATGGCTCTCGCCAGAAATATTCCTATAGCTAATACCTCTACACACTTAGGTAAATGGGAAAAATCTAAACATACCGGTACAGAATTGTATTCTAAGATTTTAGGAATGATTGGCTGTGGAAATATTGGATCTATTGTTGCTGATAGAGCCAAAGGTTTAAAAATGCATGTTAAGGTTTATGATCCATACCTTACAGAAGAAAAGGCTCAAGAGATAGGTGTGGAAAAAATATCTTTGGAATCCTTATTGAAGCAATCAGACTTTATTACACTGCATGTTCCGCTTACAGATACTACCAAAAATATTATTAATTCCAAATCTATAAATCAGATGAAAGAAGGGGTAAGAATAATTAATTGTGCTCGTGGTGGGTTAGTGAATGAAGAAGACCTAGCAAATGCGATAGAATCTGGAAAGGTAAGTGGTGCCGCCTTTGATGTATTTATTAATGAGCCTGCAAAATCTAATGTCTTATTTGGCTTAGATCAAATGGTAGTTACTCCTCATTTAGGTGCGTCTACTGAAGAAGCACAAGAAAATGTAGCAATACAAGTTGCGGAACAGATGTCAAATTATCTAATATCTGGATCAATTACTAACGCATTAAATATTCCTTCGATTTCAGCAGAAGACGCTCCAAAATTAAAACCCTATATAAAACTGGCAGAGCAGATAGGAAAACTAACAGGACAGATTACAGAAACTAGTATTAAAAATATTAAAATTGAATTTGGCGGACAAGTTACATCATTAAATACAGAACCACTCATAAATGTAATAATTGCCGGGCTATTATCACATAGTATGGAAGCAGTAAATGTGGTAAACGCTGCCGTTATTGCAAGTAGTAGAAACATGAATATTACTACTTCTTCTCGTGAAAAATCTGGGGACTATATCACAGATATATCATTAACTGTAGAGACGGAAAGACGAACTCGCAATGTTATAGGAACTTTATATGGTAATAAGCCAAGAATTGTAGGTGTTATGAATACTAGAATTGAAGCCGAGCTTGGACCCAATATGTTATTTATAACTAATGAAGATAAGCCAGGTTTTATTGGAGCACTAGGCTCTATACTATCAAATGCAAATATTAATATTGCAACGTTTCATCTAGGAAGAACTGAAATAGGCGGTGATGCAATAGCATTAATTGAAATAGATGAAGCTGTTTCATCAGAATTAATAAAAAATATAAACGATATACCTCAAGTTAAAAGCGCAAAAGCACTTACTTTTGCAAAAAATATAATTTAGATTTAGTATATATAAAAAAACTTGAAAAATTATTATGAAAAATTATAAACCAAAAGCTTCTTTATTACCTATAGGTATAAGTGACTTATTAGAAAAAAATGCTTATAAAGATTCTTATTTAACAGAGAATCTTATGAACTGCTTTATGCTTAATGGTTATGATAAGGTTATTCCTCCACTTATAGAGTTTGAGGAAAACTATACATTATTTTTAGATACTACAAATGATCAAAATATATTTAGAGTTATAGACCCTATTTCTAATAAACCTATGTTTATTAGAAATGATATAACACCACAAATTGCTAGAATTGCAGCAAATAAATTAAATAAAACAAATGATATTTTAAGGCTATCTTATACAGGTGATATTTTACGCCCTAAAGGAAACCAGTTACATCCTTCAAGGCAACTTAAGCAAGCGGGTATAGAACTTTTTGGGGCACCAAGTGTTGAAGGCGCAGTTGAAGTAATATCTGTAGGAATTCAGGCCTTAAATCAAGTCAATATATCAAATCTAATCATAGATATTACTACACCTAATATAGCAAATTTAATAATGAAGAATAATAAACTAGATGAACAAGCTATCGAAAAAGCAAAATCATATTTAAAAGTTAAAAATATCAATAAAATTAAAACTATTCCAAAATGTGGCTCTATTTTATCTCAAATTGCTGACGCTGCAGGAGAAGAAGAAAGAGCATTAGAAAAACTATCTAAAATTGATTTACCTGAAAAAGCTAAAACACTGATTAAAGAAATTTCATTAATATGTAGCGCAATAAAAAAGATTCATAAAGACATAAAAATAACTATCGACCCTATTGAAAACAGAGGTTTTAATTATTACTCTGGTATCGGGTTTGCAATTTTTTCATCAAATATAAAACGAGAATTAGGTTTTGGTGGAGAGTATATTTTAGAAGTTAATGATAATAAATATAAGGGTATGGGCTTATCTATTTTATTTGATGGACTATTAAGGACTACAAATATTGATAATAAACAAAAGCGTATATTTATTCCTTTAAACCATGATAGCACTATTCCACATGAGCTAAGAAAAAATGGATGGATAACTATTCTTAATTACAAAAAGAATGTAAAAGAGAAAGAGGAAGCACTAAAGTTTAACTGTTCTCATATTTTAAAAAATAATATTATTAAAGAATTATAAATTTACGAGGTTAAAATGACAAATGTTACAGTAGTAGGCACTCAATGGGGTGATGAAGGAAAAGGTAAAATAGTTGATTGGCTATCATTAAGAGCAGATCTGGTTGCCAGGTTCCAGGGAGGACATAATGCAGGCCATACAATAGTTTTAGACAAGAAGGTTTTTAAACTTAGCTTATTACCTTCTGGAATAATTAGAAAAAAACCTTCTATCATAGGTAATGGTGTGGTCATAGATCCATGGGCATTAATAAATGAAATAAAAACAATAGAACAACAAGGCTTAAAAATAACTCCTAGACTTTTAAAAATATCAAGCAAAGCAAGTTTGATACTACCTTATCATCAAAAATTAGATGAATTAAGAGAAAACAGAAAAGGTAACAATAAAATTGGAACAACTGGCAGAGGAATAGGGCCTGCGTATGAAGATAAAGCAGGAAGAAGATCAATTAGAGTATGTGATTTATATGATTTAGATAGTAGAAAAATACAAACAACTACTGCTCTTAATCACCACAATACCATATTAAAAGGACTAAATGAGAATCCAATCAAGCTAGCTTATATCAATAAAATTTTAAATAAGATTGCTCCTATTCTAAAACCATATGTTCATAATACTATGGATTTAATTATTTCAGCAAATAAATCAGGAAAAAATGTACTTTTTGAAGGCGCTCAAGGTACAATGTTAGACATTGACCATGGAACATATCCTTATGTAACTTCTTCTAATACTGTAGCTTCTCAAGCTGCTACTGGTTCAGGCGTAGGCCCTTCTTTAATACATAAAGTTTTGGGTATAACAAAAGCTTATACTACAAGAGTGGGTAATGGTCCTTTTCCTACTGAACAAAATAATAGCACAGGCGAAGCACTAGGAAAAATAGGTCATGAATTTGGAGTAGTAACTGGCAGAAAAAGAAGATGTGGCTGGTTTGATGCAGTTATGGTTAATTACGCAATTAAACTATCTGGCGTCAATGGTATCGCTCTGACTAAACTAGATGTATTGGATACATTTAAAGAAATCAAAATATGTATAGGCTACAAATTAAATGGAAAAACTATTAAATCAGTTCCAGATACATATATAGAAATGAATAAAATAAAGCCTGTTTATGAAGTATTAAAGGGTTGGCAATCCTCTACACAAAAATGTAAAAGTTTTGATGAGCTGCCAAATAATGCAAAAAAATATATTAGAAAGCTTGAAAAATTAATTGAATGCCCTGTATCTATGATTTCTACTTCTCCTGAAAGGGAAGATACTATCTTAATAAAAGATCCTTTTAAGTAAATTTATTATTTTTATGATCTTCAATTACTAAGTTATTATGAGAATTACTTATATTTTTTACTTCAAGTTGCACCTTCTCAAATGCTTTTACCTCAATTTGTCTAACTCTTTCCCTACTAATATTAAACTCCTTACTAAGTACCTCTAATGTTTTGGGTTCCTCAGCTAACCTTCTATAACTAAAAATTGTTCTTTCGCGCTCTGATAATAAAGACAAAGCTTTTCCTAGCATTGATTTTCTTTTTTCTATTTCTTGTTTTTCAGCAACATATGTTTCTTGGTCAATAGACTTTTCATCAACTAGTATCTCCTGCCAATCTCCTTCATTAGAATCAATTTGCCTAGGAGCATTTAAAGAATAATCTCCATTAATTCTTTGATTCATATTTATTACTTCTTGCTCTTCAACAACTAATTTATGAGATATTTTTTTTATAATTTCTGGCGAAAGTTCTTTTTCTTCAAAGACCTTCAATTCATTTTTAATTCTTCTTAAGTTAAAAAATAATTTTTTTTGAGCTGATGTAGTTCCAATTTTAACTAATGACCAAGAATGTAATATATATTCTTGAATAGACGCCTTTATCCAAAGAAGAGCATATGTAGCTAATCTAAAGCCTTTATCTGGATCAAAACGTTTAACAGCTTTCATTAAACCTATATTACCTTCACTTATTAAATCTGATATAGGTAAGCCATAACCTCTATAACCCATAGCTATTTTAGCAACTAACCTTAAGTGACTTGTAACTAATGTATGTGCGGAATCAATATCTTCGTGCTCATGCCAATTCTTAGCAAGAGTATACTCTTCTTCTTTTTTTAAAAGAGGAAACTGTCCAATTTCTGATAGATATCGTCTTAGGCTTCCATCGGCAGAAATAGAAGGCAGTGTTATATTAGACATTTATTTAACCTCATAAAATCATACATACTTACTAAATTGGTTATTTTTTATAAAAAATCAAGTATAAATTATATAAAATTTTCTATAGCGTTTTTTAATAATTCTATATCCTTTGGAAGGTTACTTTCAAAGTTTAATTGCTCTTTAGTAAATGGGTGAATAAAACTTATGCTATAAGAATGTAATGCCTGTCTTGAAAAAAACTTCAATGTATCAGGCATTTTAGATGATATAGTTTTACCCTTTCCATATAATTGGTCTCCAATAATTGGAAAACCCATATTAGCTAAATGAACTCTAATTTGATGTGTTCTTCCAGTCTGAAGGCTACACTCTATTAAAGAAGCGAAGCCATACGAATTTATAACTTTATATTCCGTAATTGCTACTCTTCCAACATTATTGACTACAGCCATTTTTTTTCTATCCTGCGAATGCCTTGCTATATTTGCATTTATAATACCTACTTTTTGCTTTGGCTCTCCCCATACTATTGCCTTATATTTTCTTTCTATTTTTTTAGTTGAAATTCCCTTTGACAAGTATCGGTGTGCCTCATCATTTTTTGCAACTAACATTATACCCGACGTATCTTTATCTAACCTATGCACAATTCCTGGTCGCTTTATGCCTCCTATGCCAGATAAGCTTCCTCTACAGTGATATAATAATGCATTTACTAAAGTTCCCTCATAATTTCCTGGGGCAGGATGGACGACCAAGCCTGCTTGCTTGTTTATTACTAATAAAAAATCATCTTCATACAATATATCTAAGTAAATATTTTCTGCTTTTGGTTTATCATCTATTAATTCTGGCAAAACAATCTTAACAAGATTCCCTTTTATTAATTTATAAGATGGATCAAGAAATATTTGATTATTGAGATATAATGAGCCATTTAATATTAGTTTTTTTATATAAGATCTACTCAAAGTATCATCATATAAAGAAAAGGCTTTATCCACACGAAGACCTTGTTCTTTATTAGAAACTAAAAATTTAATTACTTTACTAGAATTATTCATAAAAAAAGCTTAAATATATTAAAAGTTAATAAATATATAATATAGGTGAAATACAATGAGAGGTCTAAAATTTTTAGTAATATTTATGGGGATATTAATAGTATTTGGTACATCATTCTTAGTATTTACTATAATACAAAGAAGTGGCAATTTAGCTAAGTCATCAAAACCTGAAATAAATAACTCAATTATAGAAATAAACGCTCCTGAAAAAATGAATTTAATAAATGTTATATCTAATAACGAAAATATTACTCTTCAATTTGAAGATGAAAAAAAATATATTATTAATATAATAAGCTTGGATTCAAGCATAGAAATAAAAAAAATTATAATTAAAAAGTAAGTTATAATGAATAATATAAAAATACCTAATATCATAAAAAATGAGATTATTAATAATGCAAGAAAAAATTACCCTAAAGAATGTTGTGGTCTTTTAATCGGATATATTGAAGCTAATAAATTAATATGTAAAGTTTCTATTAGCACTAAAAATATTGCAGCTAATCCTTATTTATTTTTTGAAATTGACCCTCAAGAAATAATTAATATTCAAAAATTATATAGGAAAAATAAAATGTCAATTATTGGACATTATCACAGTCATCCAGATAGTCCTTTAGGAACAAAGCCCTCACAAAGAGATATAAGGTCTATTCATGATGCTAATATGTGCTGGATAATAGTAGGTATAAGAGATAAAGTTATAGATTTTTCAGCTTATATGCCAATACTTATAAAAAAAAATTATGACTTAAAAAAGATAACTATCAATTAGGAGTGATGAATATGTCAGATAAAGAGTTACATCCAGAAGCATTAGAAATTATTGAAGATATCAGGTCTGCTGAAAAGTCTGGAGATAGAATTCCTCTTTATAATATGAATCACATTGAAGCTAGAAATGCCTATCTTGCTATGAGGGGATCTTTATCTCCTCCTGCACCAGAAGTGCATAAATGTATGAATATTAAAATACCTGTTGAAGGAAATAAGATTAAAGCACGCTACTATAGAGGGCTAAATAATAATCATAATAATATACTTCCTATTACAATATTCTTTCATGGCGGTGGCTGGGTTATAGGAGACCTGGAAACACATGATGTAGTATGTAGACAATTAGCCAATGAAGGTAACTTTGACGTAATTGCAATTGATTATAGAATGGGCCCAGAATACAGGTTTCCAACAGCTATTAATGATTCGATTTCTGCTATAAATTGGGTAAAAAATAATACATTAGATTTACCTATAAATGTCAATAAAATAGCCGTATGTGGTGATAGTGCCGGAGGCAATATAGCTACAGTCTGCTGTATTAACTCAAAAATTAATTCAGATGTTACTATATCTTTCCAAGCGTTGATATACCCTTCTACGCATATGGGAGCGCACTATTCATCTAAAGAAAAATATGATGGCTTTATTCTATCAAAACCTTTAATGAAATGGTTTGAAGATAAATATATCGATAAAGACCAACTAAATGATTGGAGAGCAGCACCGATACTTTATAATGATTTAACAAAGCTTCCTCCTTCTTTAATAATAGTAGCAGGATGTGATCCTCTGAAAGATGAGGGTATAGCATACGGAAAAAAATTGTTAAAAGCTGGTAATAATGTTGAAACCAAAGTCTTCGATGGTCAAATTCATGGCTTTTTAACTATGGGTGCGAGAATAAATGATACTGCTGCACTAATAAGCTTAGTTGGTAACCGAATAGATAGTGCTTTTAAATAAACTTTATTTTTTAAAAGAATCATCCACATCTATTTGGTAGGCATTAGCTAAACTATTTGTTTGAGATGCCATAGCTACTACAGCAAGTAACTCGCTTCTCATTTCTTCTGTCATTCCTTTTTTCCTGGCAGTAGCAGTATGTGAATGAATACAATATTCACAACCATTAACTATACTTACAGCTATATAGATTAATTCTTTTGTAACAGAGTCTAAAGCACCTGGCGCCATAACTTGTTTTATTCTATTCCAAGTTGCTTCCAATAAGTCAGGATCATTGGCAAGAGCCTTCCATATATTATTTACTTTATCTCCTCGTCTAGTCTTACTTATGTCATCAAATATTTCTTTTACTTTACCCTTTGCCTCTTCAGGCCCTATTAATTTTACAGTAGCCATAACAAACTCCTTTTTAATTATTTAACTTCTAGAATTGCCGATCTAATGATATCAAATATTAATTTAATTTGATCTTGAGTTACTATTAAAGGAGGAGAAATAGCAAGAGTCTCACCTGTAAACCTTGTAAGTAAATTATTTTCAAAACAATTTTCCCAAACATCGTATACTCGTTTGCCCATTCCATCTTCTCTATTTTTCAACTCAATTCCTGCTACTAGACCAATGGTTCTTATATCTATAACATTGTCTAAATCCTTTAACTTATGTGCATGCTCTTCAAAGCATTTTTCCAGGCTATTAGCTCTATCAAATAATTTTTCTGCTTCATACTCCTCTAAAGTTGCTAATGCTGCTGCACATGCTAATGAATGACCAGAATATGTATAGCCATGGAAAAGTTCGACTACATTTTCAGGTCCATGCATTAGTCCGTCATATATTTTTTTATGAGTGGCGACAGCTCCCATAGGAACTGTCGCATTAGTAAGACCTTTTGCAAGCGTCATAATATCTGGAATTATGTTGAACTTATCTGCAGAAAATGGCGTACCTAGCCTTCCAAAACCACATATAACTTCATCAAAAATTAGCAGTATGCCATTTTTTGTACATATTTCTCTTATTTCCTCAAGATAACCAATAGGCGGAACTAATACGCCTGTTGAGCATGCAACAGGTTCAATAATTACAGCTGCTATAGTGGAGGCGTCATGTAAATTTATTAAATCTATAAGTGAATGCGCTCTTTCTACACCATGCTTAGGTTGTCCTTTAGAAAAAGCATTTAATTCTGGAATATGTGTATCTTGCATATGATCAACGCCTGGCAAATGATTAGAAAATTGCTTTCTATTTGCAACCATTCCTCCTACTGACATTCCTCCAAAACCTACGCCATGATATCCTCTAGATCGTCCAATTAATCTTGTTCGTCTAGAATCACCATTTGCATTATGATATGCTAGTGCAATTTTTAAAGCCGTATCTACTGCTTCTGATCCAGAGTTTGTATAGAAAACATGGTCTATATTTTTTGGAAGTATTGCAGCCAACCTTGAAGCTAAAGTAAAAGCTTTAGGATGCCCCATATTAAAAGCGGTAGCATAATCCATCTCTGCCACTTGCTCCTGTACAGCCTTAACTATTCGGGGTCGACAGTGTCCGGCGTTAACACACCATAAGCCTGCTACTCCATCTAAAATGCTTTTATTATCTGAAGTCTTATAATGCATATCTTTAGCAGAAACTAGAAATCTAGGGTTATTTTTAAAACGACGATTAGTTGTAAAAGGCATCCAGTAAGAAGAGAGATCATTTGGAATTTCATCTAACTTATTATTGTCTATATGTGTTGATTCTAAAACGTTTTCTTTTAACATTGAATTTCCTTTCACTTAATATAATATAATACAATAAATTAATAACTAATATTTGTAAAATATGACCTTAACTAAAAATACTCTATATAATTTAATTCTTGCCATTGATGGAAATAATGTTTTTATTCAAGCTCCTGATGAATCTGATATTACATACAAAGACCTTTTAAAATATGTAGATAATACTTTTAATCAATTATCTTCCTTAAATATTAAAAAAGGAGAGAGAATAGCTTTAGCTTTAGAAAATGGATCAGCTATGGCTTGTACATTTGTTGCAATTGCTTCAAATTTTACTTCTTGTCCATTGAACCCTGCATTTACTAAAGAAGAATTTAAATTTTATTACGATGATCTAAAAGTTAAAGCTGTAATAATAGAAGAAAATAAGCTCATTCAAGCTAGAGAAGCTGCTGAAGAATTAAATATTGAAATTATTAATTTAAAAAAGAAAACTTCATCAAATTTTATAAAATTAGATATTGAAATAAATAATACTAATAAAAATTATTCTCCAGACTCTAATGAAGATGATATAGCCATGATTCTTCATACTTCAGGAACAACATCAAGACCCAAAATGGTTCCTCTCACTCATAAGAATTTAATGGCATCCGCAAAAAATATTTCAACCACTTTAAATTTAAATAAGAATGATAAATGTCTAAATATTATGCCAATGTTTCATATCCATGGACTTATAGCAGCTATTTTAGCTCCTATTTACCAATCAGGATCTATTATTACTCCTTCAGGATTTGATGCGCTCAAATTTTTTAGATGGATAGAAGAGTACAAACCGACTTGGTACACAGCTGTACCAACTATGCACCAAGCCATTCTCAGTAGAGCACCTCGTAATATAGATATTATTCAAAATAATCCTCTAAAATTTATTAGATCATCATCAGCGTCTCTCCCATCTATAGTTATGAAAAATTTAGAAAGAGTCTTTAATACTTGTGTTATAGAATCGTATGGTATGACAGAGGCTGCACATCAGATGACATCAAATCCCCTACCTACAAGAAAAAGAAAGTCTGGCACTGTGGGTTTAGCTGCTGGCCCTGATGTGGCGCTACTATATAAAAACAAAATTATTAATAATGACCAAAACAATAGAAATATTACAGGACATATAATTATAAAAGGTGAAAATATTACTAATGGATATATCAACAACCCAAAAGCTAATGCAGAAAGCTTTATTAATGGTTGGTTTTTAACAGGTGATGAAGGCATGTTCGATGATGATGGGTATCTTAAAATTACGGGAAGGTTAAAAGAAATTATCAACAGAGGTGGAGAGAAGATTAGCCCTAAAGAAATTGATGAAATCTTAATGGATAATGAGAACATTCAACAAGCTGTTGCTTTCTCTGTTCCTCATGAAAAATTAGGTGAAGACCTTTTTGCTGCAGTAGTACTTAAAGAAAATAAAATAACTAATGAAGATGAGTTAAAAGATTATTGTAAAAACCGCTTAACTAAATTTAAAATTCCTAGAAAAATTTTAATTATTCAGGAAATTCCTAAGGGACCAACTGGAAAGTTACAGAGAATTGGCCTAGCTGAAAAACTAGGAATAAAATAAAATGAATGTATGTATATTTGGTTCTGGTGCTATCGGAAGTTATATTGGAGCTCTATTAATGAAAAGTGGCGTCAATATTTCCTTAATTTGTAGAGGAGACCACTTAAAAGCTATTCAAAGTAATGGTTTATTAATGCAAAGTGCTCAATCTAAAAATGAATATTTTTGTAAGCCTTTAGCCACTGCTAACCCTAGTGATTTAGAAAAACAAGATTTTATAATTATTACTTTAAAAGCACATTCGGCAGCACAGACTGCTAATATGATTAAGCCATTACTGAAAGAAAATACAACTGTTGTTTCTGCTGTAAATGGCATGCCTTGGTGGTATTTTTACAAAAGTAATAACCAATACGAAAATATGAGATTAAAATCTGTTGATCCAAAAAATCTACAATGGGATTATATTACTCCTCAAAGAAGTCTCGGCTGTGTAGTATATCCTGCAGCAGAAATTAAAGCACCTGGACACGTCTATCATTTAGAAGGAGATAGGTTCCCTATCGGGGAGCCTGATGGTTCTACTTCAGAAAGAGTAAAAATTTTATCAAAAATGCTAATACATGCTGGTTTAAAATCGCCAGTCAGAAAAAATATTAGAGATGATATATGGATGAAACTTTGGGGCAATTTAGCATTTAATCCAATTAGCGCATTAAGTGGAAAAACCTTAGAGGATATTGCAAATGATGAAAAACTATGCGCTATTGTAAAAAATATGATGTTAGAAGGACAAGCAGTTGCCAATGCATTAGGAGTAAACTTTCCTATTAGTTTAGAAAAACGTATTAATGGAACTAGAAATGTAGGAGCACATAAAACCTCTACCCTACAAGACTTGGAGCTAGGAAGACCTATGGAAATTGATGCTTTAACAAAATCTGTTTCAGAGGCTGGAAAAATTGTTAATATTGCCACACCAACTATTGATAAAATATATAACCAAGTTAAAACTAAAGCAATTGAAGCGGGGTGTTACATAGATCCCAACCTATAGCCCGATAGCGCAGCCATCTTTTCTAGGGTCTGAACCTCCAATTAAAGAATTGTTTTTATGATTATATTGGATAACTTGACCACCTCCATGAGGCAAATCACAAATTTTAATATTATGTCCTATTAACTCTAATTGTTTTCGTATGTCTGCTGTAATGCCTTGTTCACATTCTAATACTCCATCAAAATAAAAGCTTCTAGGAAAATCAAGGCTTTCTTGAGGGTCCATATTATAATCAATAATATTTGATAAAACATGTGCTTGCCCCATAGGTTGGTAGTGCCCTCCCATTACACCGAATGATAGAAATGGCTTATCATCTTTGAGAGCTAGCGCTGGAATTATTGTATGCATTGGCCTTTTTCTTCCCTCAATAACATTAGGATGTGAAGGGTCTAATACAAAGCTAGCTCCCCTATTTTGAAATAGAACTCCTGATTCGGGTGCAACTATTCCACTTCCGAAAGAATGGAATATAGAGTTTATTAAAGACACAGCATTCTTATCTTTATCTACTACAGAAATATAAACAGTATTTGGGTGACGGGGTAAATCTGGAGTATATGAGCCTTGTAAGCAACTATCTAACTTAATTAAACTCCTCAAGCTATCTATATATTTTTCAGATAATAATTCTTGCACAGGCACATTAGAAAAATCAGGGTCTGCTAAATAATAATTTCTGTGACTGAAGGCAATTTTCGTTGCTTCTGCTTGTAAATGTATTCTCCGCGCTGAGTCAGAAGGAATATCATTAAAATTAAAGCCTTCTAATATTCTCATAATCATTAATGCTATAACACCCTGCCCATTTGGAGGACATTCATATATTTTAGCGTCTCTGTAATTTGCAGAAATAGGATTAACATAATTAGCCTCAGCTTCATAAAAATCATCTAAAGTATGTAAGCCTCCCATAGAATTCAGCTTTTTAATCATATCTTTAGCAACAGAGCCTTCATAAAAACCTGCTTTGCCTTCTTCAGAAATTCTTCTTAATGTTTCTGCTAATTGAGGTTGGTAATGAACCTCACCTGCTTTTAAAAATTTTCCATTAGGTAAAAAAATTTTTTTACAGTCCTTGTCTAAGGATAATTTTTCTATTTCTTTTTCCCATATATCGGCAATAACATCTGCAACTATATAACCACGCTCTGCGTATTGAATAGCAGGATTAAGAATTTCTTTGAGAGGCAAACTTCCATGATCTTCTATTAATTTTATCCATCCTGCAACTCCAGTTGGTATACTAACTGCATGAGGGCTTTGAAGAGGAATACTGCCTTTAACTCCTAAATTTTCTAGTTTTTCTACTGATATGGCCGCTGGCGCGCGACCCGATGCATTCATTGCAATAACTTCTTTAGATTTATTTGGATAATAAAGACAAAAAAGGTCACCTCCTACGCCCGTTGAATGCGGCTCAACTACTGCAAGTACAGAAGCAGCAGTTACTGCTGCATCAATCGCATTACCCCCTTGTGATAATTTATCTATAGCTGCTTTTGTTGCCAATGGATGAGATGTGGAAACCATTCCATCTAATGAATACACAGGAGATCTTCCAGGAAAATGTGTGTTTCTCATTTATATAATCCAAAAGTTAAATACATATTATATATAAGTTAATTTAAAAATTAAATATATAATATTAAGCTATCATTAAATCTTCAAAAGCTGTTAACCCTACTTTTGCGCCCTCGCCCATAGCAATAATAATCTGTTTATAAGGCACATTAGTAACATCTCCTGCCGCATATATTTTATCTATATTAGTTCTATTTTTTTCAGACACTAATATTTCACCATACTTATTAGTTTCTACTAAACCTTTAATAAAGCCACTATTTGGCACTAAACCAATCTGCACAAAAACTCCCTCTAATTTCAGAGATTTTATTTCATTATTTGATCTATCCTCATATTCCATACTTGTTACTTTTTCTCCATTTCCGATAATTCTAGTTGTTTTTGCATTAGTGATTATAGTAACATTATCTAAACTTTTGAGCTTATTTATAAGTATATCATCAGCATTTAATTTTGGAGAAAACTCAAATAAAGTAACCGTCTTAACTATACCTGCGAGATCTATAGCAGCCTCTACTCCAGAGTTTCCACCACCTATTACACTAATATCTTTTCCTTTATAATAAGGACCATCACAATGGGGACAAAATGCAACTCCTCTGCCGTTATACTCTTTTTCTCCCTCTATACCTAGCTCTTTCCATTCTGCGCCTGTAGCTATTACTAGTGATTTACATGATATAATTTCTCCACTATCAAGATTTAATTTTTTAATATCACCATCTTCTATACTTTCAACTTTTCTATGTTCTAATATATTTATATCATAATCTTTCATATGCTTATCTAGACTATTAGATAAATCTTTACCTTCAGTATAATTTATAGAGATCATATTTTCTATACTTTTAGTATCTTGAATTTGACCTCCAATTCTGTCAGTTATTAAGGCAGTTTTTAAACCCTTTCTAGATGTGTAAATGGCCGATGATGACCCTGCAGGGC
The DNA here is from genome assembly GCA_913046335.1 of uncultured Pelagibacterales bacterium. Classification (GTDB taxonomy): domain Bacteria; phylum Pseudomonadota; class Alphaproteobacteria; order TMED109; family TMED109; genus TMED109. The sequence continues at coordinate 66,547 of CAJWSU010000007.1, forward strand.
CTCCCCCTATTACAATTACATCATAAACTCCTAAATCTTTATTACTACTCGCAACTTCTCTTTTTCCATAAGTTTTTTCTAATTTTTCTATCAAGCTTAATAAAGTTATTTTACCAGAATGTATGAGCTTATTATTATCTACAACACTAGGAACACCTTGAATTCCTAATTCACTTATTAGGTCAGGCGTAAACTCTCCATCTACCATTTCATGATGAAAGTCATCTTTTAATACTGCAATTAAATTTAAACTTTGAACAACTTCAGGACAATTCTCACATGATAATGAAATAAAAGTTTTTAGGCTTATACTTCCTTTTATTTGTTTTATTCTTTCAACCAACATTTGATCCGGAAATTTTCCTTTTAAATCAGAGTTTAAAATTGAAAGAACTAAAGAACTAAATTCGTGTCCACCTGGTATGCCAGAAAAAGTAATACTAGATTTTTTTTGAGAATTGAAGATTCTAAATTTAGGGTAGCTAGAAACTTCATGGGATTCCTCTAAAATAATTTTATTTGAAGTAGAAGACACCCCTTGTAACATATCTAATAATTCATTTTGTTTACTGTGACTTGATTTATAATATGATAAATAAATATTGTTTTCTAATTTTTCAAACACAGTCTTAAGTTGACTTAAAATTGCTGCTTCTAACATATTTTGCTCTCAATAAATATCAGTTCAAAGGGCTCTTTAAAAAGAGCCCTTTGTGTAAGATCTATATTTTACCAACCAAATCTAAACCTGGTTTTAGTGTTTCACTGCCAGGTTGCCATTTAGCTGGACAAACTTCATCAGGATTTTCTCTGATATATTGAGCAGCTTGTGTTTTTCTAAATAATTCATCTGCATTTCTACCTATTCCATTATCATGCATTTCTGCAAGTTTTATTTCGCCTTCTGGGTTAACTAAAAATGTTCCTCTATAAGCCATGCCTTCGTCTTCTTTGTATACCCCAAATGCTTTTGTTAAGAAACCTGTAGGATCTGCTAGCATTGGATACTTAATTTTTCTAATAGTATCAGACGCATCGTGCCAAGCCTTATGTGAAAAATGAGTGTCTGTACTTACAGAATAAACTTCTACACCTATATCTTGGAATTCTTTGTATTTGTTAGCCATATCTTCTAATTCTGTAGGACAGATAAATGTAAAATCCGCAGGATAAAAGAAAAAAATTGACCATTTACCCTCTAGATCTTTAGAGTTAACTTCAATAAATTCTTCATTTTGATATGCTTTAACTTTAAAATCTGTAATTTTACTATTAATAATTGTATCCACACTAACCTCCATTAATTTAATTAAACAACACTTTAGAATAATTCTAAATTATATAATTATAGATATATGTCAATAATATAAGAATTAGTAAAAATATATAAAATATTTAAAAATAAATTTAATATTTTTTGAAAAGACTTCTAGAGCATTTAAAAAGGAGGTACTCTAAATAAATACTCTAGAAATAATAATAAGAAGAAATAGTATTAAAACCAAACCTCTTTTCTTATATTTATAATAATATAAATATGATGTCAATGAGAATGATTCGCATTCTCATATAAAAAATCTTGTGAAAATTTAGTATCATTAAAAATTAACTTATTTAGCAAAATATTTTTAAAGTTAAGTCCCAAGGCAATAAAACCAGTGGAGGCTAATTTTTTTACCTTGGGCCAAACAATATTACAATTAATTATTGTAATATATATATAGAATGATTAATATTGTCAATGAGAATGATTATCATTCTCATAATATTAAGTTGGGGTATTTAAATTATTAATTTGGGAATACTTTAAAGGAATAACAATGTATATGAGAAAAAAAGATAAAGTAATTATGTCTATGCTTGTAACTGGAATTATTTTACTTACAACATTAATACTTTTTGCGTCGTTTGGGGCAAAGGCTGATACTTCTTATAAGCCTAATTCAGACATTCATGCTAGTGTTCATTCGACATCTGCTGTAGTTAAACAGGTTCTTAGTAAGTTTGATAACCCTGAAGCAGCAATATTTAGTCATGATGGGAAACATGTTTTTATCTCTAATTCTGCAGAAATAGGTGATAGAGGAGCAGGCTTTTCATGGACAGAAAATGAAGGCTATATAAGTAAATTAAGTGTTAATAGTAATGGAACACTTACTATGGTCGAAGAAAAACTGATTACTGGTATTAGTTCTCCATTAGGAATGGGTGTCCTTCCAGTTTCTACAGGAATGTTTCCTGCAGGTACTATATTTTTATGTGTAGGTTCTGCTCCAATAGTAGACCAAGATGGCAAAACTATTACAGATAGGAACAGAATGAGATCTAAGCTTTTAGCATTTAATACAGATGGTAAAATTTTAGGTGAAATAGATACTGGAGCCGGATCAATTTTTGAAAAAATAACTGGAAACCCTATTATTTTAATTAATGCCTTAGGTTTTGATAAAGATGGCAACCTATTTGTTGCTGACACTGCATTTGGCGGAGCTCAATTCGATCCTCCATGGGATGGGGCTGGCGGATTATGGAAAATACCTGTAGACAGCTTAGACGCATTAGCTTCAGGAAAAACAGCGTCAAAAATGCCTGAATTTCTTGCTATTCCAGGAAATCCAGACGGTGTAGAAGTATCTCCTATAGACGGAATGGTATATGTAAACACAGTTGGCCCCGTTGCTGGAGCGCCAGACCCTGCTAACGGAGGAATATATGCTATCAGCGACATGAAAACTTTGCCTGCTCCTATGGATCATAATTTAGGTGCTTTAGATGGTTTAGATTTTACCGCACAAGGAACGATGGTTAATACACAAATTAGAGCTGATATGCCTGTTGGTCTTTATGTTAACTGTATAGGAAAGGAAGCTGCTGCTCTGGAATTAGTTCCAAATGTTGAACTATCAGGTCCAGCTGATATAGCAATAAGACAAATGGATGATGGCAGCTATATGATAGTTGTTCCTGAATTATCTGCTCGAGATAACACTCCAGGAGATGATGATGTAACCGTATTAGTAGTAGCTAGTACATTTGACTGCCGATAAAAAAAATCTTTTATCTCGGGGGAGAATAAGAGGAAACTTATTTCAAATAAGTTTCCTCTTAAAAATCAGGATAAAATCCTTTTTTATCTTCCAGCTCTAATATCCATACATCTGAATCAATATTTATAATTTTTTCTATTTTATCATTTATTAATTTATCTTCTTGCCATGAAGTAGATCCATAAATTTCCCAATAACTTTTAATATTAGACTTTCTATAAGAATAAATCTTAGACTGCCCATTCAAATTATTTAACCTTAGAAAAATTTCACCAGACTTACTATCTCCTCTTCTTACCATATAAGCATCAAGCATCTTTAATCTTGCTGTTTTAATAAAAGCTGTGATAATAAGTTCAGAAGTGAGTGACAAAACATCATCCAATTATAATTATAAAAAAAATACAATTAATTGTTGTAAGAACCTTAACAAACATATAATATTCCATTTCTATTATAATATAATATTTTAATAGGGGTAAAATACTTTTTAAGTAAAGTAACAATATATAAATAATAAGTAACTCAATAATAAAAATTCGGAAAAGATATGAATTACGCAGTTTTAAAAAGTGGTGGAAAACAATATAAAGTTTCAGCAGGTGACGTAATCCTAGTAGAAAAAATATTAGGTGAAAGTGGAAGTAAAATAACTTTTGAAGATATAATTATGATGGGTGAAGGCGCTCAAATTCACATCGAAGAAACTCAATTAAAAACTGCTTCTGTTACAGGAGAAATCATAGAGCAAACCAGAGGCCCTAAACTTATTATTTTCAAGAAAAAAAGAAGACAAAATTATAGAAGAAAAAAAGGTCATAAACA
>CAJWSU010000008.1:0-70223 GCA_913046335.1 uncultured Pelagibacterales bacterium
CCCGAAACTTTAATCTTTTTAATTCTTCTCATATCAGCGTCTATAATTTTAAAAACTAGGCCATTAGATTGCCTAATTTCTTTTCCGACTTCGGGAATACTTTTTTGAAAATAAAAAATTAAACCTCCTAATGTATCTACATCTATTGAAGGGTCTATTAATGCACAGTTATAATGTGCCTCAAGTTCATTAAGTGGTATTCGAGCATCTACTATTATTGAATTATCTACATTATTACTTAAAATAAGATTGTAATTAGTATCATGTTCATCTTCTATTTCTCCTGTAATCTCTTCAAGTAGGTCTTCTATAGTGATTAATCCGTCCGTACCCCCATGTTCATCTACAACAATAGATAAATGAACTTTAGAGCTTCTCATTTCTTGAAATAAAACAGATATTGGAGTTGAAGGTGCAGAAATAATCACTTTTCTTATAATGTTTTTTAATAGAAAACTTTCTTCAGCATGCCAATAAGCTAGAATATCCTTAACATGCACCATACCAATGATTTCATCTAAAGTTCCTTTATACACTGGTAGCCTAGAATGAGCAGCCTTTCTAAAAACATTGATACACTCCTCTAAAGTTATAGTCTCTGACACTGCTACTATATCAGCTCTTGGAACCATTGCCTCTTCTACTTCAATAGAAGAAAACCCTATAACATTATCAAGCATAACCCTTTCTGAATATGAGAGGCCAGCTTTTTTTCCTAACGACCTTACTTCACCTCTTGTGCTTTCTAAGTCTATTTTTTTTTCATTCTTTTTTAAAAAAAATTTATTAAAAATGCTGAATTTATTAATAATCATTTATAAAACCTCATGAATAATTATATTTAATATAAGGGTCTTTAATACCGACCTTAGCTAAAATTATTTTTTCATAGTTTATCATTTTTGTTTCATCTTTTTTATTTATGTGGTCATAGCCGCATAAATGTAATGTCCCATGAACTATTAAATGTATCATGTGATCAGTTAAAGAAATTTTTCTAAGTAAAGATTCTTTTTTTAAAACCCCGTAAGAAATTAGAATGTCTCCTAAATAACTTTGTTGTTCATCTAGCAATAAATTTTTATTTGGAAAAGCTAAAACATTTGTGGCGCAATTTTTATTCCTCCACTTCTTATTAAAGAAAAGCATCTCTTGATCATCCGTTAATCTAATAGTAATTTCAGAATTTGAAATTTTACATTTTTTTAAAGTAATATTAATAGCCTGATATGATAAACCATAAGCCATTAATTTATCCCATTTTTTATTAACCAAATCAAAATTTACAAATATCCTATCTTGGTTTTTCAACAGACTTTTCTATCCTTTCATAAGCATTTACAATTTTTTGAACTAAAGGATGTCTTACTACATCTTTATCATTGAAATAAATTTGAGTTACTTTTTCAGTAATAAAATTAGTTACCTTTAAAGCCTCCGATAAGCCTGAAGAAACATTATTTGGCAAATCTATTTGAGTTATATCACCAGTAATTACCATCCTTGAATTAAATCCTAAACGTGTTAGAAACATCTTCATTTGCATTTTACTAGTATTTTGTGCTTCATCTAAAATAATATAGGCATTTGATAAAGTTCTTCCCCTCATAAAAGCTAAAGGAGCAATTTCTATAACTCCAATTTCCATGTACTTTTCTATCTTTTTAAAAGATAAGACATCTTCTAATGCGTCATATAATGGCCTTAGATATGGATCAACTTTATCTTTTAAATCGCCGGGTAAAAAACCTAGTTTTTCTCCTGCTTCTACTGCAGGCCTAGATAAAATTATTTTCGATACCTCTTCTTTTTCTAGCATTTCTACAGCATGAGCTACCGGTAAATATGTTTTACCAGTTCCCGCTGGTCCAACTCCAAAAGTTAATTCAGAAACATTCAAAGCATCAATATATTTATTTTGTGTATGGGTTCTTGCCCTAACAGTCTTCTTATCCGTTTTAATAAGTGGTGTGTCAGATTCCTTTTTACGAATAAAATTATTTTCTACACTCTTCATTCTTATACTAGCATCTACTTCCTCAAAATCTATATCAAAGCCTTTTTCAAGCTGCCCATACAAATCATTTAAAACATTTTTAGCTAAAAGTATTTTTTCACCAGAAATTGAAACATTTTTTCCTCTTACATGCAAATTAACATTTAATAAATATTCTATCCTACGTAAATTTTTATCAAATTGACCAAATAAATCTGGTATTAAAGATTCATTATTAAAAGAAATAATAATGTTTTCATCTAATCTATTATTTAGTTCTTTCAATTAGTATCTCCAAATCACTGAACAACCTCTCCTTTTAAGCTATTTTTATCTGCATCAAAAACCTTAATATTTAATATATCTCCTATATCATAATTATCTTCTAATAAATGTACTGCTTGCATATATGGACTTCTTCCAACTAATTGATTATTTTTTTTTCTTCTTTCAATTAAGATGTCCATATTCTTGCCAATAAAGGATCTGTTAAAATATAGTTGTTGAGAATATAATATCTCTTGTAATCTCAAAAGTCTTTCCGACTTTATTGACTCCGCAACTTGCCCTTTCATAATGGACCCTGGTGTACCTGGCCTTCTAGAATATTTAAATGAATATGCCTGTGAATAATTCACTTTTTTAACTAAGTCTAATGTGTTTTCAAATGCCTTACCTGTTTCTCCAGGAAAACCTATAATAATATCAGAAGAAAATACTATATCAGGCCTAGCATCTCTTAATTTTTCAATTATCTTTAAATACTCTAAAGAGGTGTACTTGCGGTTCATAGATTTTAAGACCTGATCATCTCCAGATTGAACAGGAAGGTGCAAATTTGGCATTAAAGCTTCTATTTCTCCATGTGCATTTATAAGCCCTTCAGTCATATCAGCAGGATGTGATGTCATATAACGAATTCTTTTTATACCTTCTAAATTAGCGATTTCAAAAATTAACTTATCTAGTGAAAGAGTTTTATGTTTATATTCTCCATGGTATGCATTCACATTTTGGCCTAATAAGCATATTTCTTTTGCCCCCTGTTTAATTAAGTTTTTAGCTTCTAATATAATTTCTTTAACAGGCCTAGAGTATTCCGCTCCCCTTGTATAAGGAACAACACAAAAACTACAAAATTTATCGCATCCTTCTTGAATGCTTAAAAAAGCAACAGGGTTTTTATTATTTCTTAATTTTTGCAATTCATCAAATTTGTTCTCTATAGGAAAATCTGTATCTACTATTCTTTTAGGGTTTTTAAAGTGCTTGTTCAGCATTTCTGGAAGACGATGATATGTTTGCGGGCCTACTACTATATCAACCATAGGCTGACGTCTAATAATCTCTTTTCCTTCTGCTTGAGCTACACATCCAGCCACTACAATATTTAATTTTTTACCCTGACTTTTTAAATTAATTTTATGAGGCGCTATTCTTCCCAACTCTGAATATATTTTTTCTGCAGCCTTTTCTCTTATATGACATGTATTTAAAATTATTAAATCGGCATCATTGTACTGTGTTGTTGGGGTATAGCCATGAGGCTGCATTAACTCGTACATTCTTTCTGAGTCATATACATTCATTTGGCAACCATAAGTCTTAATGTATATTTTTTTCATAAAATTTAATACGCCTTAATTTAAAAAATAATCTTAACAACATTTATTGAAATCATCAAATGCCCTAACACTTAGGCGTCTTATTATTCAATGCGCTGACATTGCCAGCAAGCGCTAAACCCATACCTTGTGCAACTTGCTCCCAGGCTATTTTAGAGAGAGATTTTCTGTCTGATACTTCTTGAATTGGTTCATGAGCTATAACTAATATATCTACACTGTTTAACTTTAAAATATTCCACAAATGATTCATTAGATCCATATCTCCCCACCAAGAAATTAAAGGCCTTTCACTTCTAGACATAGGCAAACCATTTATCCCCTTATAACAAATAGTGACTGCCTGCATTAAATAATTTTCGGACTTATCTATTTTATTTTCTACAACAGAGAATAAAGAGGATTTAAATTTTAAAACTCTATTTCCGTCTGAAGAAGTACCTTCAGGAAATAGCACGAGTCTTTTTCCTTTATGCAAAACCTCATTTATTTCATTTTTTTGCTTAACTGCTTTTATAGCTCTTCTTTCTATAAAAATAGTGTCTTGTAATTTAGCTAAAAAACCAAATAAGGGCCATTTAGATACTTCTGATTTAGCTATAAAACTTATATTAGTTAGAGAAGACAATATAGAAATATCTATCCAAGATGCATGATTTGAAATTAACAATCCTGGCCTTTCCTTATGAATTTTTCCCACTAAATTAACCTTAACATTTAAAATTTTTAAAAACCCGATATGAAAAAATCTTGGGATGCTTTTATATAAAGAAAAATTGAAAGGCCTAAGAATGATTAAGAAAACTAATATTATTAAAAGCCAAAAGCATATAAATAACAATCTTATTATACGCCTTGAATATGTGCATAAATACTTTAAACATAAAAAAAAATTCACAATATGGTTATATCCGTTTTATCTAATTCATAATGCGACCTATATCTACTTGTAACTTGCTCTGTTTTAAGTACTATTACTATATCAGTTGTTCCAAACTGTTGATCTAAGACAGCTCCTTCACCAATGTAGGCTCCCACTCTTAAGTATCCCTTTACTAATGGTGGTATTAAGCGTCTAGCTTTTTTTACATCAATTTTTGATTTGGAAATAAAATTCATATTGATATATCTGTTAGGTAAAGCTAACGGCCTAATTTCTTTTGGAGCTAAATGATAATGGTGCAAATAAGATAAAGGAAGCTCAATTAATTCTTGAGTAACCTCTGGAAAACTAGCGCACCCAAACATAATTTTTATATCATAAAAGAATACATAATTAGCTATACCTCTCCATAGTAGCTGCATAGTTTGGCCATTTCTATGTTTTATATCCACACAAGAGCGTCCTAATTCTAAAATTTCTCCAGGATAATCTAACAGGCTTTTAATATTATATTCACCAGCAGAATAAAAACCGCCATTATTTATTGCCTGACTTTTTCTATTTAAACGGTAGGTGCCAACTACTTTATCTAGAATGTTTTTTTTTGAATGATCTAATACTAGCAAGTGGTCCCAATATTTATCAAATTTATCATAGTCTCTTTTTGCTTCTAACATTTTTTTATTTGGTTTAGCAGACATTTCATCATAAAAAACTTTGTATCTTAAAGCTTGTGCTGCATCTATCTCTGCACTATTTTCTGCTAAACGCACTTCTAGATTGCCCGAATGAACAGGTTCTATAGTTTTAAAAAAGTCTTCTGCAGCGGCCATATAATGGATCCTGGTTAATTATTGTATATAATATAATTTATTTAAACTTTTTTTCCATATAATTCAAGTCTATGCCCGGTTAATTGATAACCTAGCTCTTTAGCTACTTTATGTTGTAAGGCTTCAATCTCTTCATTTACAAATTCTATTACTTCACCAGATTCTGTATCAATTAAATGATCATGATGTTCATTACTAAATATCTCATATCGAGACCTCCCATCACCAAAATCCCTAACAACTACTATATTCGTATCTTCAAATAATTTCATTGTTCTGTATACTGTAGCCATACTTATCTTAGAATCTACTTTTGAAGATCTCTTAAACACCATGTTAGCATCCGGATGATCATCTGATTTAGATAGTACTTTTGCAATAACTCTCCTTTGATGCGTTAGCTTAATACTTTTAGCAGCACACATAACCTCAATAGCTGAACTTGCCATATTTAATATTCCCAATTATAAAAAACTATTTTCATTATATTAAAATAATAGCTTATATTTAACATTAATTTGTAATAAAGTGTAAGAAAAAAAACATTGGCAGCATATTATGAATAAAAATATAATTAAAGAAATAGATCTTTTAAATGAAATTTGTCCTATGACCTTTGTGAAAACAAAGCTTGCTCTAGAAAAAATTAATCAAGGAGAAAGAATAAAAGTTATATATAACAGCCAAGAAGCCAAAACTAATGTTCCTAAATCTATAATTGAAATAAATCATAAAGTTATTTCAATTATAGATTTAGATAAAGAAAAATTTTATATTATAATACAAAAATAACCTATTTTTTTTGTAACTGCATTACTATAGCATCAATTTTTTTTCTTACCTTATTTCCCTTAAAAACTAAATAATAGTTTTTACGTTGGCCAATTTTTTTAAAACCAAAGTTCTTATAAAAATTTATGGCATTTATATTACTAACTGCTACCTCTAAAATTAGATGCCCTTTAAATTCTGGCCTATTTATTATATAATTAAGTAAAGATTTTCCTATTTGCTTTTTTTGGTAACTGCTTTCTATAGCGATTGTGATAATTTCAGAAGAATCTTGATCAAAACGAACTATAGTAAAGCCCACAATTATATTATCATAAATGCAATAAAATATATGTGCCCCAATATTAATTAAATCATTAAAATCTTTAAAAGACCAATTTCTAAAATTAAATTTATTAAAAGCAGAATCGTAAATACTCACTAATTGATCTATAATTTCTGTATCAATTGTTTTTAAGATAAAAATATTGTTTTTCATTTATTTAATTATCGGGTTATTTTTCCAGGTAGATGGTTTTTGTGCATTAACCTCTCTAAGGTAGATTGGATTAGGTTCAGTGAAATGTTTGCTTACTATTGCATCTTTAGCAGTGTAAAATAAGCTTTCAGGTGTAGGACTATCAATACTATACATTTCGCCGTGAAAATTAATATTTTTTGCTAATATTTCAACATCATTTCCTACTAAAACAATATCATTAATTGATACAGGCAGCTCAATTTCTTCATCAATATTTATTAACCGGGGAGGAACAATAGATTTATTAAATTGATTAAAGAACTCTATATAATAAAAATTTGGCGAAGCCTTAATAATGGAAAAAATTTTTTTATTATTATTATTGGAAAAGCTTCTGCTAATAGCTTCTAAAGAAGATAGACCAGCAATTTGCGTATTATTAGTAATTGCAAAACCTTTAACAAAAGATAAAGAAACTCTTATACCATTAAAATTACCAGGCCCAATTGTAGAAAATAGAATATCTAGATCGCTTAAATTAAGATTTAATTCACTAATCATGCTTTGAATACTATTAAATAGGATTCCTGCACGGTCTCTTTTAAGAGCTATTTTATTTTTATAAACTACCTTATTATTATGTGACAATAATATTACTAGATGACTTAAAGAAAGGTCCAATACAATAAAATTCAAAACATATCCTCATTTATTTACTTAATAAATTTAAATCGATATGATTATTATAGTCTTCTTTATAGATTATAAAAAGGGAAAGAATGAAACTAATTGAAATTACAGAAGAAATGTATGATGTTTCTATAGAATTAGCATATGCAAGAAGTGATAATTTCACTGGAAAAAAAATATATAAAAACAATAAATGTTTTATTCATGAAGATGCTCTGCCAAAATTGTTATCTGCAATTTATTTAGCAAATTCTCTAGGGTATAGATTTAAAATTTATGATGCCTATAGGCCATCATCCGCTCAACAGGCCTTATGGAATTTCTGCCCTGATAAGAATTTTATTACTCCTCCTGATAAAGGGTCTCCTCATTCCCGAGGAATAGCCATTGATTTAACTTTAATGAAAAATAATGAAATAATAGACATGGGAACCAGCTTTGATTACTTATATAAAAAATCTCATCATAGTAACACTGAGATATCTATTAAATGTCAAAAAAATAGAATGATTCTTTTAGGAATCATGACAGCTGCTGGGTGGGATTTTTATGAAAATGAATGGTGGCATTATCAATTACATAATAGTAAAACATGGCCATTAATTAATGATAAAAATATTGAAAAAATAATTATGGGAATAAAGAAAGTTAAATGAGTTTATTAGTTAAAGCTATTTATTTGATTACTTGTTTTTACTTAAGTAATTTTATTATAAAAGTTGCTCAAGCAGATATAGTTGTGGTGGCTTATGATAATTTTTCTAATAAAGGTTTCGATTTAGAAGTAATAGATAAGCATATTAAGTTACTGAATAATAAAAAATATTATGTATTAAGTACTAATACTATTATAGATGCCATTTCTTCTGCAAAAATTTTGCCTAATTACTCTGTAGCAATAACAATAACAAGTAATAAAAAACAAATTATTAATAATATATGGCCATCGATGGCAACAGCCTCACTTCCATTTACTTTATTTATTGAGCCTCATTTAATTAATAATGGTATTAATAATATGCAATGGGAAGATATAAAAACTCTACATAACAATGGAGTTGAAATAGGTATTAGTAGCACGCCTAAAAAAATTGTAAGTGCTATTAAATTATATAAAAATAATTTATCTTTAGATCCAATTAGTTATCAATATAAACTAGGTATTTGGTCTAAAGAAGAAATACAAATATTGAAAGAAAATAAAATTAAAATAGCATTTGGAGACAACTCAGGGCCAGTTAGTCTCAGAATGAATATGTATAAATTACCTCGTTTTAATATTTCAGGTAAATTCTCAAATATCGAAAGATTAAAAATTGTATTAGAAACCTTGCCTCTTGAAGTATCTAAAATATTGCCGGACACTAATACTCTTATTAGCAACCCTCCATTATATGGTTTTACTTTATTACATAAGGATCAAAATCCTAAGTGTTATACTAATAATAATAATGAAGCCGAAGTGATTACTGTTAATGAGAATAGAATAGAAGTAAGAACTAAAAAGTTTAATGGGTCAAAAGCAAGAATAAATTGCATCTCTAAAAATTCTAATGATAGACTTTTATGGCATGGTTCATTATTTTGGGTAAATAAATAAAAAAATAGTTATAATACTTCTCTGACTTCAATAACTTCAGGAATATAATGCTTTAGCATATTCTCTACTCCCATTTTTAATGTAGCCATAGATGACGGACAGCCCGAACAAGCTCCTCTCATTTCAAGCTCTACAACTCCCTCGGAATAACCGTGGAAAACTATATCTCCTCCATGACCTGCTACTGATGGCCTTACCCTAGTCTCTAATAGTTCTTCTATTTGTATTGCAATGTCTTTATCTTCTTCATTAACTTCAGTTGAAACAACCTCTTTAACTTCATCAATTACTTTTTCATTAGACATGTAATGTTGCATAATCTGACTTAAAATTAATGGCTTAAGTACTTGCCATTCCAGATCGTCATTTTTTGTTATAGAAACAAAATCTGATCCAAAAAAAATGGCATCAATTCCATCAATTAAAAAAAGTCTTTTAGCTAATGGCGAATTTTCTGCTTCTGCTATGTTTTTATAAGAAACATTTTTTTGAGGAGACACTTCTTTGCCAGGAATAAATTTTACTGTCTTAGGGTTTGGTGTTAACTCTGTCTGAATAAACATATTATTTCCTTATCAATTTCTAAGTTATTTTTAAAAGTTCATTATTATTTAAATTTCCTGGCACTATAGTTAATGGAATATGAATACTATTAGTAAGTCCCGTAGAAAACTTATTAATTAATTCATTTGTTCCTTTTCCTTCTGGTGCCGCTCCAAGAACTAATATACTAATAGATTTATCTTCATTAATCAAATCTACTATGCTTGTATATTTAGACCCGTATGAAATTCTTGTTTCTATTTCAATTGCAAACTCTTGAAATGTTTCTTCTTGAAGCTCAGATAAAACTCTTTCTGCCTCTTCTTTTGCCTCTCTCGCCATAACTTTTTCTACTCCGGCAAAATGTTGCATATCATTCGGTTCAACTACATATAATATAAGTACTAAACCATTAGAGTTTTTTGCCCTCATACACGCAAATTTTAAAGCTGCCTTGCATTCTTCAGAAGAATCAACACATACTAAAAATTTTACTTGTCCAGGAATATGATCCAAGATTACCTACCTTTCATACTCTTCTAAAAATTTCACTTGCTGTGAAACCTAATAGTATTGCTCCTAAAGCTGCTAATAATCCATATAAAAAAGAATGATTTTTTGAATAGTCATACAAATATGCACCCATTCCCCCCTTTGTGACCTTAACATTATTCTGCCAAGAAGATAATAAATATCCTGTCTTATTTACTAAAAAAGTATTTACTTTATATTCACCAATTGGAGTAGTACCAGGCAGCTCAAAATCTACTCTAAACAAAGTATCTTCAAAAATCTCAATACCCGATTTTTCTATTACTAAAAGATTTCTTTTTTTGTAAAAGGTTTTTAATATATTTTTATAGCCCTCTTTATCTTCTTCTAGACTCATGCCTTTAGCAGTGTTAATTTTTACATTGTCCCAGCCAATCTCGTTTTCTGTTAAAAATTCACTATTAGTGAGAGTAAAATTATTATCACTTGTAGCAATTGCATAATAACCTGGTGCATTAAATAATTTTGAATTATTTGCACTAACTAACCATACACCAAAATATTTTTTCTTTTTACTTATTTTTAATTTTGCGCTTGGACCCAGAACTGTAATTATAATAACAGTGTCATTATGAAGTTTTGGATCAATGGCCCCATAAACTGTAATTTTTGCTCCATCAAAAGATGCTGTAATATTAATATCTTCATTTAAAACTTTTGATAATATTGGATCTCTAGCATTAGCTCCATTTATGAGAAATATAATAAATAAAAAATATAAGTAATTTTTCATTGAGCATCCTTATAAGTCTCTATAATAAAAAGCTCTTCTGGAGTAACTAAAATATTTCCTATTAAGACGCTAGCTACTATTATTATGATTATTGCGAGGAGAAATCTAATTTGCTCTCCTCTTAAAAGGGCCATAGCTCTTGTTCCAATTTGAGCTCCTATTACAGCACCGATAAGTAACAAGGAAGACAAAACAACATCTACTGTTTGATTAATATATGAATGCATTATAGTAGATACTGTAGTAACAAAAACTATTTGCAGCAAAGATGTGCCTATTACGACTTGTGTAGGCATCCCAAGAATATAAATCATGGCTGGAACTAAAATAAAACCACCACCTACACCCATTATTGAAGATAGTATTCCTACTAATAGCCCTATAAATATTGGTGGCAATATACTAATATAAAGATGAGATTTTCTAAATTTTATTTTGAAAGGTAAGCCATGTAACCATATATGCTCATGTAATTTGTTTCTCTTACCTTTATGTTTTTTTTTAATAGAGCTTACACTCTCAATTAGCATCCACAAACCAACAAAAACCAAAATAAAAATATAAGATAAAGAAATAAATAACTTTTCTTGTCCTATGCTTAATAAATATTTTAACAAAAAGACTCCGATTATACTGCCAAAAACCCCTCCTAATAACAGTATAAAGCCCATCAAAAAATCAACATTAGCTCTTCTCATATGTGCCAAGAATCCAGAGACTGATGCAGCTAAAATATGGTTTGCCTCAGATGCAACAGCGACAGCTGGAGGAATTCCCATTAAAATTAACATGGGGGTCATTAGAAAACCTCCGCCAACTCCGAACATACCAGACAAAAAACCGACCACTAAGCCTAAACACATTAATACAAAAAAATTGATTGGTAGGCCTGCTATTGGTAAATAAATTTCCATATATTAATAGAGCCCAACAATATCTTTTACTTTGTTTATAATTGGTTCCGCTATATTATTGGCTCTATTGCCCCCACCTTTTATAGTCTCTACAAGGTAGCTTTTATCCTCTAGTAATTTTCTCATTTCTTTAGTAATAGGGGCTAATGTTTCGATAGCAACCTCATTCAATTCTTTTTTAAAATCAGAGAATTGTTTTCCCATAAACTTTTCTACAACTTTTTTTGTAGTTTCATTAGATAATGCAGAGTATATATTTAATAAATTTACAGCTTCAGACCTTGAATTAATAATCTCTTCTTTAAAATTGCCTTCATCATCTAAAGAGTCTAAATCAGGTAAAGGGAGAGGGTCTGTTTTTGCTTTTCTTATCTTATTTGAAATATCATCTATACTATCAGTCAAATTTAATCTGGAATAATCGGATACATCAGACTTGGACATTTTGTTTTTTCCGTCCCTAAGACTCATAACTCTAGTTGCAGCACCCATAATGACCGGCTCAGTAATAGGAAAATAGTCAAGATTAAAATCATTATTAAATTTTTGAGCTATATCCCTAGCTAATTCAAGATGCTGTCTTTGGTCATCTCCAACAGGCACATGAGTCGCTTGATATGCTAAAATATCTGCTGCCATTAAAACTGGATATGTATATAGGCCTGCAGAAGCATTCTCCCTATTTTTGCCCGCCTTCTCTTTAAATTGCGTCATTCTATTTAACCAGCCTAAACGAGCTACACAATTAAAAACCCATGCTAATTCCGCATGGGCAGATACTTGTGATTGTGCAAAGATGATTGATTTCTCAGGGTTTATTCCTGCAGCAATAAAAGAGGCAGCAACTTCTAATATATTATTTTTTAATGCTTTTGGATCTTGCTTTACAGTAATTGCATGCATATCTACCACACAATAAATACATTCGTGATCATTCTGCAATGATACAAAATTTTTTATAGCTCCTAGATAATTTCCTAGGTGCAAATTACCCGTAGGTTGTACTCCTGAAAAAACTCTTCCCATACTTCACCTCTTAATTGAGTTATGTAAAAGACTATAAGTCTAATACTATATATAAAATACTATTTATTATTATATTAAATTTTATTCGAGATAAAATATTTTTTTAATCCTAGTATATAGCTAAAAGAGAAGAATATAAAAACCCCTACTAATATAAATGATGACAACTTAAATATATTTATAAACTTTGAAGGCATTAAATAGTAATTTAAATAAAATTGATTCAAAACATATAGAGATAAGAACATAATAATAGTAGTTACTATTATTTTAATAAGAGCAATAAAAAATATATTTGATACTATATAAAAACGCCTTTTAATTAATATAAATAATAATAATAGCGCATTTATATATCCTGCAATACATAGAGAAAGTGCAATTCCTATATAGCCAATTTTACTCATTAAATACCATGTTAAAATAATATTTATAGCTGCACAGAATGCAGCTATTTTTACTGGTGTTTTTGTATCCTGTCTTGCAAAAAAATTAGGCGAAAGTACTTTAATTAACATAAAGGCAGGGATGGCTAAAGCATATATATTTAATGCATTAGATGTTGCAACTATATCAGATTCTATAAATGCACCATATCCAAATAATGTAGTTATTACTAAGTGGGACAAATATATAAGCGCAACGGATGAAGGTATAGAGAAAAAAATTGTTAGTAAAATTGCTCTTTCTTGCACTAAATTTTGTTTTTTAATTTGTCCTAGATTAATTTTTTTTGCTAAATCAGGTAAAAGCGCTGTCCCTATAGCTATACCTATTATACCTAAAGGTAATTGTGCTATCCTGTCTGAATAATAAAGCCAAGATATTGCACCTGGTATTTGACTTGCAAAAATAGACCCTACTAGCAAATTAACCTGAATTACTCCGGCACCAAAAGCCCCAGGTATAAATCTTTTTATAAAAAGTTTGATATCATTATCAATTTTTGGAAATGAAATGCTAAACTCTAGTCCATTTCTATAGGTATCCCATGCCAGTAGCAGCATCTGAAATACTCCTGCTAGCAATACTGCCCAAGATATAATAATACCAACATCACTTACAATATATCTAGACATAATAAGCGCAATAATTAAAAAAACATTTAAAATGATGGGGGCTGCTGCTCCAGACCAAAATTTTCCATTTGTATTTAAGCAAGCTGCAAAAAGAGCAGTAAAAATAATAAAAATTAAATATGGGAAGATAATTCTTGCATATGGTACAGCCAACTCAAACCTTATAGCATCTTCCATAAAGCCTGGTGCTATTAGATAAATTATATTAGGCATAAAAATTTCAGATAAAATAATTAAAGGTAAAATAAAAACTAGTAAAAAAGAAGCTATTTTAGAGGTGAACAATATTCCTCCTTGAATCCCATATTTTTCATATTCTTTTGCTAATATAGGTATAAATGCCGCAGAAAAAGCTCCTTCTGCAAAAAACCTTCTAAAAAGATTAGGTACTCTAAAAGCGACTAAAAATGCATCAGCAATTGGCCCTGTTCCTAAAATAGATGCGAATAATATATCTCTAATAAAACCCATTAATCTGCTTAATAAAGTCCACGCACTCACAACAGCACTAGATTTATAAAGACCAGATAATTTATTGAAAGGGAACATTATACTTGTACTAACGCTTTAATGTTTTCATCTGTTTTATCATGTATTGCTTGCATTAATTTATCTTTAATTAAGTTAATTTTATTTTCTTCTATAATTTTACCACCTGTCAGATTCTTTACGTAAAAAACATCCACCGCTCTTACTCCATATGTACTTATTCTAGCTGTAGATATATGTAGTCCTATTGAAAAAAATTCACTAGCCAATGTATGTAATAGGCCTATTTTATCTTTTGAATTTATTTCTATTACCGTATGTGACCTGGAGGATAGATTGTCTATTAAAACACGAGGTTCTATTATAAACGAATCCCTTCTAGAAGGGATTTGTACACTTTGGAACTCCTTCATTAATACTTTAGGACTTCTTTCTTCCGTAATTGTTTTTCTAATGGTCTCTATAAGAATATTGAGTCTATTTTTTTGTTCAATAATTGAGGAAGCATCTGCAGACCTAACTAAAAATGTATTAACTGTCATTCCATCTTTAGTTGTAACTATTCGTGCATCCTGAACTGATGTTCCCGCTAAAGCTAATGCTGTGCAAGTTCTTGCAAACAAGCCTAAATGATCTTGAGTATAAATTGAGACCTCTGTCACGCCTTGGTCTTTTAATGGTTCAATAAAAATTTTTAATTTTAAATTTTCTTTATCTGCACCTATAATTAAATTCGCATGTCGTAAATGAACATCAGAGCTTATATTCGTCCAATAGTATGAATAGAATCGATCAGCATATGTTTTAAACTCTTGGTCATTCCATTTAATTAATGAATCTCTCAACTGGTTCCTGGACTTTTCTTCCCTAATTATTCTGGACTTTTGATCCCCTCCACCATTTATTTCCATTAAAGTTTCATCATAAACAACCTTTAATAAATTGTCTTTCCAACTGTTCCATATTTCTGGACCAACTGCTGTAATATCTGCTACGGTTAATACATATAATAATCGTAATAATTCTGCAGATTGTATTTTATTTTTTAGATCAATAATAGTCTTCGGATCCTGAAGGTCTCTTTTAAAAGCAATCGTGGATAATAAAAGATGGTTTTCTACTAACCAAATTACAGTTTCCACCTCATCAGAAAGCAGCCCAAACTTTGGGCATAAATTTTTTGCTACTTGCCCTCCTAGTATTGAATGGTCTCCTCCTCTACCCTTTGCTATATCATGCAGAAATAATGCAATATATAAAACTTTTTTTGATACTATATTTTTTAAAACTTTAGATGCTAATCCATATTTGGTTTCATATTCTCCATTGTCTATTTTTCTGAGAATACCAATAGCATTTATCGTATGTTCATCTACAGTATAAGTATGGTACATGTCGTGCTGCACTCTTGCGACAACTTTTTGAAAATCTGGAATAAACCGTCCAAGAACCCCTGTTTCATTCATATTTCTTAAAACTTTATCTGAATTCCTTAAATTTGTAAGAATATTAATAAAGTAATGATTAGCCTTTATATCATTGCGAATATCATCTATTTTTCTAATATTTAATTTAATTAAGTTAGTTAACTCATTACTTAAATTTAAATTAAATTCTGCTGAAAAGTCATATGCTTTAAATATATCAATTGGCTCAATACTTTTTATACCTTTTGCTAAATATATTTTATTATTATAAAACTCAAAAATTCCATTTTTATTTTTTTTAAATTTAAAAACTAGATTTTTTACTAAAGAATTAGGCTTATCAAAGTTTTTATTTTCTATGTTTTCTAATACACTCTTAGTTAGATAACCTACTTCTTTTGCAAACAAATAATAATGTTTCATAAGTCGTTCTATAGGAATAGAACCAGCATGATTAGTATAGCCTAATTTTTCGGCTATCAATAATTGTAAGTCAAATGTTAATCTGTCTGAATCATTCGTTCCATAATAATGCATTATTGCTCTTAAATTCATAAAATATTTTTCTGCTTTATCATAAAATAATGCTTCCTTTTTAGTCATTATTCCTAATTCTATATAGTCTGCTGAGTTATTAACTTGATACATGAAAGAAATGATCCATCTAATAGTATTTAAATCTCTCAAGCCTCCTTTACATTCCTTAATATTTGGTTCTAAAAGATATCTAGAATCTCCCATTTTTTTATGCCGTAAATCTCTTTCTTTTAATTTGGTATAAAAAAAATTATTTTTTTCTTTATTTAAAATTTCTGACTTGAATAATCCATTAAACTTAAGCCATAAGTCTTGGTTTCCAGATATAAGCCTTGCATCTAATAATGCGGTGCAGATAGTATTATCTGCTCTAGCTTTTATAATAGTTTCTTCTAAACTCCTTACAGCATAGCCAACCTTAAGTTTTAAGTCCCATAATAAATATAATAGAGTTTCTACAATCTTCTCTATTCTTGGTGTCATTTTATAAGGCGTCAAAATGAGCAAGTCTATATCAGACCCTGGTGATAGATTTCCTCTGCCATACCCACCAACGGTGATTACTGCTAATTTATCAGAAGTGGTAGGGTTAGCTATAGGAAAAGCAAAATTATTGATCGCATCAAAAGCAGTTAATATTACTGCATCTATCATTTTTGCCCTTAGCTCACCAGAGCCAACACCGTCCTTATTTTCCATATATATGTTTTTTATATTTACTGAATGTTTATCAATAAACTTCTTAAGTATAGGAAGTAAATTCTGTTTAAATGAAGTTCTAGAAGTTTTCTCATGTATAGATATTTCTATATCATGTATTAATTCTTTTCGATTAAAGTGATATTTATTAACCACATCTTTTTCCTATTTTTAATTATTCTAACTCTTTTAGTCTTTTAACATATACATATAACTTATCTAAAGCTTCTTTAGGAGACAAAGTATCTAAATTAATAGCTGACACGTCATCAATTAAACTATTAACAATTTTTATTTTGTTTTTATTTTTGTTAATTGTTACATTTTTGACTTCTTTTTTTTGGCTATCTAAATTAGCTTGAGTGCCTGATGCTTCAAATTCTTCTAAAATTTTCTTAGCTCGCGCTAAAACTGAATTTGGAATTCCTGCTAAAGAGGCAACATGTATGCCATAAGAACCTTTGGCTACTCCTTGAATAACGGTATATAGAAATATTACCTTATTTTCCCATTCTTTTACCTGCATAGTATGACAAGATAGAGATTTAAGAGTATCAGATAATTTAGTTAATTCATGGTAATGTGTAGCAAAGAGAGTTCTACATTCTGAATTATTATGTAAGTGTTCTAAAATAGACCACGCAAGAGAAAGGCCATCATAAGTAGAGGTGCCTCTTCCAACTTCATCCATAATTACTAATGATCTTTTTCCTGCCTGATTTAAAATTGCAGCAGTTTCTAACATTTCCACCATAAAAGTTGAACGGCCACTTGCTAGATCATCTGAAGAACCAACTCTACTAAATAATGCATCGACTATTCCTATTGAAGCTCTTTTTGCAGGAACATATGACCCTGCCTGTGCAAGAATTGTTATAAGAGCATTTTGCCTCAAAAACGTTGATTTTCCTGCCATATTAGGGCCTGTCAAAAGCCATATTTTATCTTCTTTTTTTAGATGACAATCGTTACTAAAAAATTTACTTTCTCCACTCTTCTGCATGACCAATTCAACAGATGGATGCCTGCCTCCTATTATTTTTAAGCTTTGGTCATTTAAAATAGATGGTCTGACAAAATTATTTAATATAGATACTTCTGCTAAGGAAGAAACTACATCCAAACGTGAAAGAGCGTAAGATATATTAGCTAAAGTTTCATGTTGAGTATTTATTAACCCTTTAACTTCTTCAAATATACGGACCTCAATTTCTATTGCTTTTTCTGCGGCATTACTTATAGATTCAGAAAGTTTAGAAAGGTCCTCTGTCACAAAACGTGCTGCCCCCTTTAGCGATTGCCTAGGAATAAACCTTTCTGAATTTTCAATTTCTAAAAATTTATTTTTTTGTAATTGAGTAACTTCAAAAAAATATCCTATTACATTATTATATTTAATCTTAAGTGATGTTAGTCCTGTTTTTAATTTTTCTTCTGCTTCCATTTCTAAAATGTGCTGCCTACTTTTATCTCGAAAAGACCGCACTTCATCTAGTTCTTTTGAATATCCCTTTTTAACGAAACCTCCATCTTTTAAAAAAAGTGGTAAGTTATCGGAAAGAATTTTTTTTAATGTATTTAATAATGCATGACATTGGCCTAGATTTTTCTTAAGTTCTATAAAGCCTTTTGGAATATTTTTATTCAAAATATTTTCTAAATTATGTGCTGACTCTATTCCCAGTTTTATGGATCTAATATCCCTTGGCCCGCCTCTAGAAAGAACTACCCTAGCTTTTGCCCTATCTATGTCAGCTGAAGCTTTTAATATTTTTCTAATATTTTCTCTTACTTTATCTTCCTCGATCAAAAACTCAATCATATCTAAACGACTATTAATTTCTTCAATGTCGGTTAAAGGCGCAGAAATATCTTTGTCTAACTGCCTCGTTCCTACAGCAGTTAATGTCATATCTACAGCATCTATTAAACTTCCTTTTTTATGACCGTCTAAAGTTTCATTGATTTCAAGGCTTTTTCTCGTAGAGCTATCTATTCTCATCAGCGCTTCATTTTTTATAGATTTAGGAAATCTGATAGGAGGCAAATTACCCTTTTGAGTCAAGGAAACATAATCCAATAAAGACCAACAAGTTATAGTTTCGTTTTCTGAAAAACTGCCAAAAGAAGACAATGTTTTAACACCATAATGAAAACAAATTAATTTTTCTGCTTTTTTACTATTATTTATACTTTGAATTAAGGGAGAGATAATGCAGTCAAAAGTTTTCTTTATTAAGTTTGAATAGTAATTATCTACTTTATCCAGAAGTAAAATTTCTCTCGGTCGAACTCTTGCAATAACGGATAAAAATGTATATTTAGTGCATGATTCTGTATAAAGCTCTCCGGTAGAAACATCTAACCAAGCTATTCCTATTTTTTCATTACTAGTAGATATAGAAAGTAAAAAATTATTTTTACCTGCGTCTAACAAAGTTTCTTCTGTTAATGTTCCTGGAGTAACTATTCTTACTACTTCTCTATTAACTAATGCTTTATTTCCACCTCTTAATTTAGCTTCCTTAGGGCTTTCAGTTTGTTCACATATAGCTACTTTGTAATTATTTTTTGTTAACTTTTCTAGGTAAGGCAGATATGCATGATATGGCACACCACACATAGGAACAGGATTTCCATCATATTTTCCTCTACTAGTAAGCGCAATATCTAGTTCTTTAGATGCAATTACAGCGTCCTCAAAAAACAATTCATAAAAATCTCCCATTCTAAAAAAGAGCAAGCTATCCAAATTATCTGATTTAATTTCTAAAAACTGTTGAAACATTGGGGTTGTTTTTAACAAGGCTTCACCATTAACTTTTGATAATAGTGGGAGTGATTGTTGTTCTAATTCATTATCAGCTGACATTGTTATTTCTCTAATAAAAACAAATTAATATTGGATCTTTAATGTAACATATTGATCAAATTTTCTCATGAAAAATATATACATGATAAACAGAAAAGTAATTAGTAGAAATTCGGTATTAAATAGATGGACGTTATTTATTATAAGCTGTAATCTTAGAACTATGTCAATTATACAGGATTAATAAATGCCAAAATCTTCGCAACCTATCGATGCTCTAAATTTTCATTCAAAAGGAAAACCCGGTAAATTAGAAATAGCACCAACAAAACCTTTAACGACTGCTAGAGATTTATCTCTTGCTTATTCTCCAGGAGTTGCCGTTCCTTGTTTAGAAATAGAAAAGAACCCTTCTTCTGCCTATGACTATACCGCTAAAGGTAATATGGTTGCTGTAATATCTAATGGAACAGCCGTTCTAGGTTTAGGAAATATTGGAGCACTTGCTTCTAAACCTGTCATGGAAGGAAAAGCAGTTCTATTCAAAAGATTTGCCGATATTGATGGTATAGATTTAGAAGTAAATACTCAAGATGCAGATGAATTTATTAATAGCGTAAAATTTTTAGGTAAATCTTGGGGAGGAATAAATCTCGAAGATATTAAAGCTCCAGAATGTTTTATAATTGAGGAAAAACTATCTGAACTATTAGATATACCTGTTTTTCATGATGACCAGCATGGCACTGCCATAATAGCAGCAGCAGGTCTTATTAATGCCTTAGATATTACAAATAGAAAAATTGATAATTTTACTATGGTAGTAAATGGCGCTGGTGCCGCGGGAATTGCTTGTGCGGAATTATTAAATGCTATGGGAATGCCAAAAAAGAATATCATTATGTGTGATACTAAAGGTATTATTCATAGAGAAAGAACTGATCTGAATCAGTGGAAATCAGCCCATGCAATTACAACTAAGAAGCGTTCTTTAGCAGAAGCCTTAGATGGAGCGGATGTTGCCTTTGGATTATCTGTAAAAGGCGCTTTTACTAAAGACATGATGAAAAAAATGGCGCCTAATCCTATTGTTTTTGCTATGGCTAATCCAGATCCAGAAATAACGCCAGAACAACTAAAGGAAGTTCGTCCAGACGCAATTATTGCAACAGGTAGATCCGACTATCCCAATCAAGTTAATAATGTTTTAGGTTTTCCCTTTATTTTTAGAGGTGCTTTAGATGCCAGGGCATCAAGGATAAATATGGAAATGAAAATCGCGGCAACAAATGCTTTGGCACAATTAGCGAGGCAAGATGTTCCTGATGAAGTCGCTGCAGCATATAGTGGTGCAGAATTACATTATGGACCTCAATATATAATTCCGACACCTTTTGACCCTAGACTTATAACCACTATACCTCCAGCAGTAGCTAAAGCCGCGGCCGATACAGGTGTTGCACAGAAGCCAATAAAAGATGATTTAAAATATCATAGAGAATTAGCTATGAGATTGGACCAGACAGCTTCTATGATACAAATGATCTCTTCAAGAGTAAAAGATAATCCTAAAAAAATGGTTTTTGCAGAAGGGGAGGAAGAAAGAATCATCAGAGCCGCCTATCAATGGAATAAATCTGGCTATGGAGATTCCATATTAATAGGAAGAAAAAGTAGAGTATTAGAAGCAATAGAAAATTTAGGCTTAGATCCAAATCAAAAAGGTATAGAAATTTTAAATGCAAAAATTAGTAAACATAATGACCATTATGCCGATTTTTTATATTCCAAACTACAAAGATCAGGTTTTCTAAAAAGAGACTGCATAAGACTTATTAACCAAGATAGAAATAGTTTTGCTGCATGTATAATTGCTACAGGTGATGCTGATGCCATGGTAACTGGAACAACTAGAAATTATTACGCGAGTTTAAAAGATATTAAACGCGTTCTTGCTATAGAAAAAGATAAGATTTTGTTTGGTCTATCTATAATGATCACAAGAACAAGAACACTTTTTATTGCTGATAGTACCGTTATTCACACTCCTACATCTGAACAATTAGCAGATATTGCAGTACAAGCAGCAAATGAAGCAAAGGCACTTGGGCATACCCCAAGAGTTGCATTACTCTCTTTTGCAAATTTTGGTAACCCTACTATGAACGGAACAGAGCGTATTCATGAAGCTATAGAAATATTAAATAAGCGAAAAGTAGACTTTGAGTACGATGGTGAAATGAGTGCAGATGTTGCCCTTAATAAAGAGTTATTAGAACTATATCCTTTTAGTAGACTATCTGAACCGGCAAATATTTTAATAATGCCTGGCTTACACTCTGCTAATATTGCTGCAAAGCTTTTAGGTCAAGTAGGAGGGGGGGAAGTTTTAGGACCATTATTAACTGGTTTTTGTAAACCAGTTCAAATAATGCCTATGGGAGCAAATGTTAGTGAAATATTGAATTATGCTATGTTTGCAGCCCACGAAGTGAAAGATAATAATCAAAAAGTCAAAAAAACTAAAGTAGGTTAATAATCGAAAAGCCTAATTTCTTCTGGTTTACTTTTATTTAAGTCTTGGCCTCTTCCAGATAAACTTGGATTTTTTATGAAATACTCATGAGCAGAAATTTTTGTTCTATCATGTTTTAATCTGTTATAATTTCCCTGATTATCCATCTCCCAGCTTTGGTTAACATCATTTAAGCTAACTACCATAATTTGCTTAAGTATTTGTGCATGAACAGTATGGTTTTTAATAGGGATTAGCAGCTCTACTCTTCTATCAAAATTTCTCTGCATTAAATCAGCACTTGAAATAAAAACTTTATTTTTAGAAGAAGGCATTTTTCTTCCTGCTGCAAAACAGTATATTCTTCCATGTTCTAAGAACCTGCCTATAATGCTTTTTACCTTAATGTTTTCTGATAAATTTGGAACTCCTGGCTTTAAACAACAAACTCCTCTGACAATTAAGTCTATTTTAACTCCACTTGAACTAGCTTTATAAAGAGCGTTTATAATAATAGGGTCTACTATGGCGTTACATTTCAACCATATACCTGAGGGCTTACCTGATTTAGCATTTATAATTTCCTCATCAATTAATTTTAATAGTTTTTTTCTTAATCCCTTAGGAGCGGCTTCTATTAAGCTCCAATTATCTGTATCATTATGTCCTGTTACCATATTAAAAAAACGGGAAGCATCTAACGTATAATCAATATTACAAGTAAATAATGATAAATCTGTATAAATTCTAGCTGTAGTAGGGTGATAATTACCTGTTCCAAAGTGAACATATGTATTAAGCTTTTTTGCTTCTCTTCTAACCACTAAAGAAACTTTAGCATGTGTTTTTAAATCAACGACTCCATAAACAACATGTACCCCTGCTTTTTCTAAATCTTGAGAAAGTTTAATATTAGCTTCTTCTTGAAAACGTGCTTTTAATTCCACAACTGCCGTAACTGATTTCCCAGCTTCGGCAGCTTCAATTAAAGACTCAATTATTGGAGAACGATCTGTCTTAGTCCTATATAATGTTTGCTTTATCGCAACTACATTGGGATCTTTGGCTGCTTGTTTTAAAAAATCTACAACTACATCAAAACTCTCATATGGATGGTGCACAACAAGATCTTTGTTTTTAATCGCTTTAAATATATTATCTCCCGCATCTCTAATTCTTTCTGGAAAGCGTGCTTCAAATTTCTTAAAGCATAGCCTTTTAGGTCCAGCATTATATATTTCTATCAAACTAGAAATTCCTATAATTCCATCTATTTCAACAATATCTTCTGGATTGACTTCTAACGAATCAATAATCATATTTTTAATAATTTTAGGACAACTCTTATCTATTTTTAATCTAACCACTTTTCCACGCCTTCTAGTGCGAAGTTGCTTCTGAAAAGAAATTACAAGATCTTCTGCTTCTTCTTGAAACTCTACATCACTATCTCTTATTACTCTGAATAATCCTCCTCCTAAAAAATCATACCCATCAAATATTTTAGTACTAAATAACATTAACATTTCTTCTAAAGGGATCATCTTAAGAGTGTCTTTATTACTCTCGATCTCTATAAATCTTGGCAAAATAGTTGGCAATGGTAAAAGCGCATTTCTCTTTTTATTATTATTTTTATGTTTTAACTGAACGCTTAAAACTAATCCCAAATTACCTACAAAAGGAAATGGGTGAGCAGGATCTATAGCAAGGGGAGTCAAAACCGGTAAAACATTAGCTTCAAAATATTCTGCACATTGTTCTTTTTCTTTAGTACTTAAAGAGTTTTTTGATAAAATATGAATATTATTTTCACTCATTTTTTCTTTAAGTTTCTTCCATGTTGTTTGCTGGTTTTTCATTAATAAATTAGCTTTTTGATTCACTTCACTTAATTGCTCTTGAGGTAACATCCCATCAGAACTTTTAATATTAACTCCTTCGTCAACTTGCGCGTGCAACCCAGCCACTCTCACCATATAAAATTCGTCTAGGTTGCTGCCAGAAATAGAAAGGAATTTAAGGTTTTCTAAAATTGGGTGATTTGTATTATTAGCCTCATCTAGAACTCTTTGATTAAAAGCGATCCAAGATAATTCTCTATTGATATAAGAACTATGTGAGTCATGGAAGTTTTTATGGTTTAATATGGAACTAATTTTTTTTTCACTCTTCATAACAACTACTCTTAATTTTAATATAATTAAATAATATGAACGCTTTATTAATAGAATATTTAAGTTTATGTTTATAAACTTATGAGCATTCAAATAAATTATTACATAACATAAAAAAGGTGATAAAGCTATATTTAACCTTTTTTATGCTATAATATTTTTTTTATGATAGTTTAATTTAAGTAATGAATGCTCAAAACTATCATCACACTCACTGCTAAACCAGTCATCATTTTAAGAAAATCTTTTCCTACAATTGGTATAACAGATTTAATTTTATAATTATTTGCAGAAATACTAGCTATAGCAAATTCTCTTCCACACAATAAGCCTACAAAAACCCAGGTTGTTGACATAGGAATATCATTATATTGCTTAAAATATAATAATACAAAAGCATAACATAAATCAATAATAGTAGCAGACCTCACATATGTAGTAGTACTTTTTTCTAAAACAATTTTTTGAATACGTCCGCCTTTTTCATAAAAAATCCATGCTAAAAAACTAGTAAAGACAATTGAGATGGCGACCATCCAACTTATAGGAAGTGATCTAGGCAGATATACAGCTATATTTGCTAAATCATGACTAAGCCATGTATACCATAAAAAACCAGTTGTACACCATTGTGCTACCCTCCAATAACTTTCATGCCCTTTTTTAATAGGAGACCTTTTTTCATCAAGGAACCTTGCAATTACAAACCACATTATATAAGCGATGACTGCTGCAAGCCCATAACCTAGTATACTTTTTACCAACATTTTTTCAAAAACTATACTTGAAGCAAATGCGCTCAAGACAAGGAATGTAGTAGAAACAGGTATTCCAAAGCGTGTTAAAAGAAGAAGAATAGCAGGGGCTGCCGCATGATACCATTGAATTTCTACATATGGAATTTTATTTAACCTTCCATAGGAAATGTCTCCTCCATTTAGTGACCATCCATACCATAATGTAAAAAGTAAAACTGAAGATGCTGCCGCCCATAAATAATACCATTTAAATCTTTGTGAATTGGATGCAATAAAAGTACCTAGCGTCTGAACCGAATCATTTGCTACTACGGAATAAGCAGCTAGCAGGAATCCAATAATGGCATATAGTAAACTTATTTCCATAAAATTATCCTTTGTTTGTTATAAAATTATTATTAATTAAAATTTAAATTCTTGCTCAAAAAAGATTACTCCATCATCATCAGCATTCCAATCATTTAAATTTCTTCCTGTTTGTTTGTCCCACCCAAATTTAATAGTGCTTCCACTTTTTTGTTTATATTTACCGAATATCCTTAATTTACTTTTCTCATCTTCATCTAAATCGTAATAATATCTATATCCGCCTGACCAACCTGGCAATGTACTAAAACCCTTCTTCTTTTTTTCCTGCCCCATAGACTGAAATGAGAACATAATTACTATTAAAATTAAAAAATACTTCATATTGCAGTTTCCTTTATATTAGTTACTATATATTAATCTTAAAATAACAATTCTATAATTCTATAATTATAGAATTATAGAATTATAGAATTAATTAATTAAAAATAACTAATTTGTCAACTATGTAGTTTAGAAAAAAAGCATGAAAATATCTAACATTGTAAAGTCGTTTATAGCTCTTGGCCACGATACAAGATTAACCATATATAACCTTCTTGTAACTAAAGGAGAGTCAGGTATTCCAGCCGGAGAAATAGCAGCGGAATTAGGTATCCCAGGAGCAACTTTATCTTTTCATTTAACAAGCCTATCAGATGCAAAACTAATCGGATCTCGCCGCGAAGGCAGAACTGTTTATTATTTTGTTAAATATAAAAGAGTAAAAAAACTCATAAAGTATCTCAAAGATCCTGTTACAGCAACTGCTCTTGAAGTAGAGACAACAAATGAGACAGAAGTAGAGTAATAACAGAACGTTTTGATAAAAAAAATTAATTATATTATAAATAAATATGCTTAAAAATAATAAAAAAGAATCTTGGGAGTGGCGGTGTTTTTATGAAAAGGAAAAATATAAAAACAATATTTTGCATCAAATAGGTTTTAATTTACCAGAACCTAAAAATATTGAATATATGGATAAATATATAATTATACCGAAATTGTCCCATAATATAAAATTAAGAATGACAAAAGATACAAAATTAGAAGAGCTAAATATTAAAACAGTAATTAAAACTCAAAATAATATATTTAAATTTTCTAAAAAAACTAAGCTTAGCTTTCCTATTATTGAAAATGATCTATTAAAATTAAAAAAATTAGAAATTTTAAATGAAACTAGTAAGATTAAATCTTTAGATTCTATTGAAGATATATTGCATATAGAAAAAAATAACTATTCATTTTTCTTGGTCAAAAAAAATATTATTAGATATAATATCAAAAAAGAAATATCGCAATATAGAAAAGATATAAGACTAGAATTTGCTGATGTTTACATAAATAATATTTTACATAAAACTATTTCTTTAAAGTGCACATCCATTGATACAATAACAAAATTTTTAACAAAGTTAGACATGCTCCAATTGAAGAAAACAAATTATGTAAATTATATAAAAAGTTTGGAAACTATATAAAATGATTTCGTTTTGGGTTTTAGTAAAAGGCTTCAGTATTATTGGTGTCTCCGCATTCGGTGGCGGAGCGACTATGATAAAATTAATACAAGAAACATTTGTAGAGAAATATAATATAATTGATGCTGCTGAATTTGCTAGCATCTTAGGGGTAACATTTTTGTTTCCTGGCCTTACGGGGGTAAAATTAGCGGCAATTATCGGTTTTAAGTCTAGTGGTATATTGGGTGCCCTAACGGCAATTATAGCACTAAACATTCCTGGAATACTATTAGCTTTAGCAGGCTACGCTTTTATATTAGCTAATAAAAATGCCTCTCTTGTTTCTAAAGCTGTTATGGCTATGGGGTTTGCCGCTATAGCAATGCTAGCTTCTGCGCTTGTGGATTTAATTCGTCCTAATATTTCAAGCGGGATATCTTGGATTGCAATCCTATTGACACTAATATTATTTATTTTAGTCTCATTTTTTAATATTCCTGCAATACTAGCATTAATTATGTTTTTGATAAGTTTTGTGCTTTTTGTATAAAATCAAGATAACTAATTTTTATTCAATAAACCTTTTGTACCTTTATGTATTATTAATAATCCGGGAACGGCTAAAACCGTAGTTATTACAAAGAATATCACCCATTTAATATTACCATCTAAGCCTTCTACTAAGTTAATATTCATAAATGGATTTAGGAATATAATTAGCCAATCCCAATTAATACCTTCTACCATCCATCCTGCTGGAGCTGATAGCTGTGTTCGAGATAAAGCCATAAAAGATGTTAAAAGAGCAAATTGTGTAGCAATGTATCGGGAATCAACCAACTTAGACAAGTAGGCAAGAAATGCTGCAGTACCTATTCCTCCTGCTAAATTTTCAATTGATATTGTAAGCATTAAAAAGTTTGTATTAACACCGACAATTCCTTGAAAAGCAAAAAATAGATTTGAAAACATTTGAAGGAATCCTCCAACAAATAAAACAGAAATTATGTTATATTTTGCAACTAATAGACCTCCTAGGAATAATCCTATTAAAGTTGCTGCTAAGCCTATTACTTTAACAATATTAGCAATTTGAATTTTTGAAAAACCAATATCTAGTAAAAAAGGCGTGGTCATATTTCCAGCTAAAGCATCACCTAATTTATAAATTGCTATAAATATTAATATCCATACCCATGATTGCCTTTGTGAAAACTCTATAAAAGGGTCTAAAACTGCTTTTTTAATCCATTGTAAAAAGTTAGGGATACTGGCTACATTTCTATCACTATTATCAATCACACTATTATTAGGCAAAAATATTAAAATTATTGGGCCTATCAAAAAGCATAGGGACATGATTTTAAAAGCTACATGCCATGATAAAAATTCTGCTAAATATAATGCTCCAGCTCCAGCTACTATTAGAGCTATTCTATAGCCCAAAACGTATGTTGCTATTCCAGCTGCTAAATCTTTATCGGGATGAAGCTCTATTCTATAGGCATCTAGTGCTATATCTTGAGTGGCAGAAATAAAAGCTGCGCTACAAACAAGAACTGCAAGCATATACAGGTCTTTCATAGGGTCTATAGTTGAAATTATAAAAAATAAAATAAAAAGAATTATCTGAGTAAGTAATAACCAACTTCTTCTTTTTCCTACTAAATTATTTAGAAAAGGAATTTTTATAGTATCGATTAGAGGAGACCATAAAAATTTTAAAGCATACGGGGTTCCAGCTAAAGCAAAAAGCCCAATAGAAGTTAAGCTTAAACCAGAATCCATTAAGCGGGCAGACATTGTTGCACCAATTAATGGCAAAGGAAGGCCTGCACAAAACCCTAATGGAATAAATGCTAAAATATTATATTTGTTATATGGTCCTAATTTAGATAGAACTGTTTTATATATGTAATTCATAAACTATACTTTATATAAATAGACTTTAATTAAAAGTTTATATATTTAAATATGGTTTTAAATCTTAGCTTCGAAAAGGGAAATTTATGAGAAAATTATTATTAATAGCATTAATGCTTACAACAGGATTATTGGTTGGCTGTGGACAAAAAGAAGAAACAGGGGCAGCAGTTGAAAAAGTTAAAAAAGTTAAATGGAAAATGGCAAGTACTTTTCCAGGATCTTTAGTACAAATTGGAACGCTAGGTGTTCGTTTACAAAATGAAGTGTCAAAAATATCTGGTGGAAATGTTACTATAAAGTTTTTTGAACCTGGCGCTCTTGTTCCAGCATTAGAAATTTTTGATGCAGTATCAACTGGTGGCGTAGATGCTGGTTGGGGAACCCCAGGCTACTGGGCAGGTAAAGTTCCAGCTCTACAACTTTTTTCTTCCGTACCATTTGGCCCACCATCTAATGAATATATGTCATGGGTGTTTTTTGGTGGAGGCAAAGAGTTTTATGAAGAGCTTTACGCAAGACATAATATAAAAGGCATGCTTTGTGGAATCATTCCTCCAGAAGCCTCTGGGTGGTTTAAGGAAGAAATTAAAGGGCCAGAAGATTTAAAAGGTTTGAAAATGCGCTTTTTTGGTCTAGGCGCTAAAGTAATGGAAAAGGTGGGTGTATCTACTCAGCTTTTATCAGCCGGCGATATTTATCCAGCATTAGAGCTTGGGGCTATAGATTCTACTGAATTCTCAATGCCTGCTATTGATCTTGAATTAGGTTTTTACCAAGTTGCAAAGCATTATTATTTTCCAGGTTGGCATCAACAATCAACATTTATGGAGCTTATGATAAATCTTGATAAATGGAATGCACTATCAGAAACACAACAAGCTCAAATTGAAGCTGCATGTGGAGATAATTTTCGCCATGCTATAGCTGAAGGAGAAGGTATTCAAGGGCCAGCCCTTAAAACTTTACAAGAAAAAGGCGTAACATTGCACACTTGGTCACCAGAAATGTTGGCTGTTTTCCAAAAGGGATGGGATGAAGTAGCTGCTGAACTAGTTGAATCTGACGAAGATTTTGCGAAAGTCTGGGCATCCCTAAAGGACTTTAGGGCAAACTATAAAGACTGGAAAGAGCTTGGTTATATTAAGTAATCAATAAGTTTTTAATTTATGCAGGGCTTAAAGTATAAGCCCTGCTTTATTCTTTATATATTGTTTTAAGTTATTTTCTGGTCTGCCACCATAATGCGAAATAATCTCAGCAGAGCAAGCGGCCCCCATAACTCCCGCCTTCATTACATCTAAGTTCTTAGATAAACCTGCTAAAAAACCGGCCGCAAAAAAATCTCCAGCTCCTGTCGTATCTATTACTTTTGTAGAAAATGCCTCAATTTTATGAATAGCTTTCTGCTCTATAATTGCAGCCCCTTTGTCTCCTTGTGTCACTACTCCTATAGCTACATCTTCTTTAAGTAGTTTATATGCATCCTCTAATATATCCGCCTCATATAAAGACTTTATCTCTCCTTCATTACTAAATAAAATATCTACATTATTTTTTACAAAATCTTTCATATTTTCTCTGTGCCTTTCTACACAGAAAGCATCAGATAATGTAAATGCAACTTTCGCATTATGCATTCTCGCATATTCGGCTGCTTTTTGAAATGCCTCTTGGGCCTCTTCAGGATCAAATAAATACCCTTCTAAGTAAACAATTTTTGAAGATGCTATTTGCTCTTCATTAATATCTTCAAGTGTTAATTTGCTAGAAGATCCCAAAAATGTTGCCATAGTTCTCTCTGCATCGGAAGTTACTAAGATTAAACATCTTGCTGAAGGTTCTCCAGTATCTAAGGGCCTAGTTGTAAAGTCAATGTCGGAATTTGCTAAATCTGCATGAAAAATATTTCCAAGTTCGTCATTTGATCTTTTTCCTATAAATGCGCTTTTACATCCCAACTGAGAGATGCCAAATATAGTATTTGCTGCTGACCCACCTGACATTTGAACTTTATTTTCCATCGATGCATAAATATTCTTTGATATTGTCTCATCGACTAATGTCATAGACCCTTTATTAAGATTATGGTTTGATAAAAATGTATCATCAGCATTTGCAATCACGTCTATTATTGCATTTCCTATGCCTAAAACATCAATTTTTTTTTCTACAGACATTATAATTCCTTTTTAATTTTATAATTACTAAAGTATATTTATTGTTATATAGGAGATGCCATATTTGTAATAAAAAAGGAATTTTTAAATGACTTCATCAGATAATGATTTATGGAAAAAAAGTGCGACTGATGTTGTATCTTTATTAAAAAATAATGAAATTTCTCCTGAGGATGCTCTCAACAGTAACCTAAAAAGAATAGAAGAAACACATAATAGTATTAATGCTGTCATTACTATATGTGAAGATAGGGCTCGAAAGCAGATTAAAAATCTTAATGCTGTAAATAAAGATCATCCTGGTTATTTACATGGCTTACCAGTAGTAATTAAAGATTTAACTAATGTTAAAGATGTGAGAACTACATATGGCTCACAAATATACAAAAAAAATATTCCTGAGAGCTCTGATTTTCTAGTTGAAAGAATAGAACAAATGGGAGGAATAATAATAGGTAAAACTAATACCCCTGAATTTGGAGCAGGATCACAAACTTTTAATAAAGTATTTGGCGCTACTCCTAACCCATGGAATTTAGATTATACTGCAGGTGGCTCTTCTGGTGGAACAGCCTCGGCTCTAGCTTCTGGTGCTGCTTGGCTTGGAACAGGCTCTGATCTCGGGGGGTCTTTAAGAAACCCTGCTAGTTTTTGTGGTGTTGTAGGATTAAGGCCTACAGCAGGAACTATTGCGCATGGGCCACAGAATCTTCCTTTTAATGGGCTCTCTGTAGATGGCCCTATGGCTAGAACTGTAGAAGATATTGCTTTGTTTTTGGATACAATGTCTGGTTTAGATTCGAGAGACCCTCTCTCAGTAAGCGCCCCTCAAGGATCTTATCAGAAGGCTTTAAACGAAAATGTGCCTAAATTAAATATTGGAATAAGTGATGACTATGGTTTTCTTGCGTGCGCTCCCGAGGTTCGTGAAGCGATTAATAAGGCAGAAAAGTTTTTACTAGATATGGGGCACAATGTAGAAAGGGTTTGTCCAGATTTATCAAACGCAGAAGAGACATTTCAGATTTTAAGAGCTCATATGCTAGCAACAGATAAAAGAGAATTGTACTCTTTGCATAAAAATATTATGAAAGAAGACTTAAGGCTTAATATAGAAAAAGGACTTGCTTTAACAGAAGAACAAATCAGTAAAGCTCAATTATCAAGGGGAGCGCTAGTAAAAAACACTAATGACTTTTTTGAAAAGTATGACCTTTTTATTTCTCCCGCCTCAATGGTTTCTCCTTTCAGTATAGAAGAGCATTGGCCTAAAAAAGTTGAAAATACTAGCTTTGATAACTATGTAAGTTGGCTGATGACTGCTGCTGCTATATCCCTAACTGGGTGTCCTTCTTTAGCTGTACCCTGTGTAAAAACAGAGAAGAATTTACCTATTGGCATTCAAATTGTCGCGAAAAGGCGAAATGAGTCCTTACTTGTAAGCTTTGGCAATGCATTTCAAAAACACACAAATAATTACAGTATTACCCCTATAGAACCGGGCTAGTTATTTTGAAAAAATCAAAAAGTCAGTATTATATAATCTATATACTTCTTTTATCATTAAAAAATTTGTTTGAGCCTAAAGTTTTTAAATGGGTTCTTTATACTACTATAGTAACACTCATAGTGCTCGCCTCTCTAACTTTTTCTATAGTCTACTATGTTAAAGATTGGCTTGACACAGGAATTCCTTTTTTAGGTGATTTTTTACTTTATGGGGCTACTCTTGCTGCTTTATGGGGGTCGACTATCTTGTTTGTTCCTATTTCAACAATTATATTTGCCCTCTTTCAAGATAAAATTATGGGGCAGATTGAAAGAAAGTATTATCCTGAAATAAGCCAAGAGGAAAATATAAAAATTGCAACAATGGTTTTTGCCGGCATTAAACTTCTAGGCTGGTCACTGCTAATAAATATTATTATATTTCCAGTTGCTATATTTTGGGGAAGCTCATTATTCTGGATTCCTGCAAATATTTTAATAACAGGCTATTTAATTTCTAAAGAGTATACAGAGGCAATTGGGCTAAGGAAAATGACTTTTGTACAAACAAAAGAAGTAAGAAATAATTTATTCTGGCCTTGTTGGTTTTTTGGAACACTAGGTGCTTTGTTATTCTTTATACCTTTGATAAATTTATTTGCCGCACCTTTCATTACAATACTTATGCTACATACTTTAAATTTAAAAGGTTTTAATGGTCCAATTGCAGATTAACTAATTATTATTAGCACTCTTTTTGGTAAAATTTATTCTTATATTAATAATCTATTGCAAAAATATATTTGAACCCTAATTTTATAATATGAAATATTATTTAGATATCAAAATATATCGGAATCAATCGCTAACAACGAGAGGTTTATATATTTTAATGTTTTTTATTACTATCCCTGCATCCTATATCGGAATTTCTTTTTACGTTCTAGGTGCGTGGCCCGTTTTAGGTTTTATGGGTTTTGAAATATTATTAATATATATAGCTTTTAAAATTTTATTTTATAAAAATAAGTTTTATGAACATATAATATTAGATAGTGAAAAACTTAATATCTTATTCAAAAAGAAGAATAAAATAATAAAAAAAATAGAACTGGAGCCTACATGGGTTCAAGTTAAAATTGAAAAGATATATGAAAATGAAGACACTCTTATTGTCTCTTCTCACGGCAAAAAAATAATTCTAGCAAATTATCTGATACCAGAAGAAAGGCTAAAACTAGCAGGAAAAATTAAATCTGGCTTAAGAGAATGGAAAAATCAATATAGTGTTAACTAAGACCTAGTACATCTTTCATATTATAGTGTCCGGCTGATTTACTATTTAACCATAACAAAGCTTTTAAAGCGCCATTTGCAAAAATATCTCTATTAGATGCTTTGTGCCCTATCTCTACTCTTTCACCATTCCCAGCAAAAGTAACTACATGGTCACCTATAACATCCCCGCCTCTTTGCGTTGAAAAACCAATATCCCCTTTTTTTCTTGCTTGTTGAATACCCCACCTAGGTTTAATAGTTTTTTCTTCAAGATTTGCTTTTCTGCCCTTAGCTAAAGCTTTACCTAAAGCCAGGGCTGTTCCAGACGGAGAATCTAATTTATCTTTATGATGCATTTCATGAACTTCAATGTCATATTCTTCATCTAAATTCTGAGCTAGTAACTCTGCATAATGTAAAGTTATGTTCACACCTATACTCATATTAGCGGCACTCATAATTGGTATTTTTTTTGAAAGTTCTTTTATTTGGACAACCTGCTCTTCTTCCAAGCCTGTTGTACCAAGTACATAGGCACAATTGTTTTGAGAAGCATTAGTAATATTTTCTATAACAGCTCCTGCAAAAGAAAAGTCGATTACTGCATCGCATCTTTTAAAAAAGTCTTTAGAATCAGAAGTTATATTAACGCCGATAGATTCTATATTTGCAATTATACCAGCATCTTGTCCTATATTTGAATTATCTACATGTTCTAAAGCTCCAACAAGCTCCATTTCATTATTAAGTGTTACGGCCTTAATAAGAACTTTTCCCATTTTTCCAGAGGCGCCGCATATTCCTACTTTTATTAATGACATATTTTTATTGCCTTATATTTTTTACCTTATTGATAAAATTATTACTTTCTGGGTTATTGGAAGCTTCTTCTATTTTTTGTAGTTCTTCTAAAACTTTCCTTTGTTTTTTATTTAAAGATACTGGTATTTCTGTATAAACATCAACATATAAATCTCCTTTGTTAGATCTATTAACCACAGGCATACCTTTACCTCTTAATCTAAACCTATGACCGGACTGAGTTCCTGCAGGAACTGTAACTCTAACTTTTCCTCCTTCTGGCGTTGGAACATCGACAGAGCCTCCTAATGCTGCAAGTGTCATAGGAATCTTTGCTTCAAGCAGTAAATCAGATCCATCCCTATTAAATAAGGAATGCGCCTTTAATTGGACAAATAAGTATAAATCTCCATTTGCTGATCCAAGAGGACCTGCCTCTCCCTCACCAGACACTCTTATTCTAGTTCCATCATCTACGCCTGCTGGAATATTTACATTAATAGTTTTCTCTCTTTGAACTCTACCTTCTCCACCACAGGGCCTACATGGGTTGCTTATTATTTGACCACTTCCTCCACATTTTGAGCAGGCTCTTTCCACCATAAAGAAGCCTTGACTAGACCTAACTTTTCCAGCTCCATTACATGTTCCACAAGTCATAGGTTTAGAACCGGCTTCCCCTCCTGAACCTTTACATCCTGAACAACTAACATAAGTGCTTATTTTTATATCTTTTTTAAGTCCAGAATAAGAATCTTTAAAATCTAAATCTAGATTATATCTAAGGTCTGCTCCTCTTTGCGCTTGTCTTCCTCCACCTCCAGTAAAATCTCCAAATAGATCTTCAAAGATATCTGAGAATCCTCCTGCGCCTGCGCCTCCTCCTGGACCTCCTGGACCTGCCGAATTTCCTTCAAAAGCTGCATGTCCGTAACGATCATAAGCAGCTTTTTT
The DNA here is from genome assembly GCA_913046335.1 of uncultured Pelagibacterales bacterium. GTDB lineage: Bacteria > Pseudomonadota > Alphaproteobacteria > TMED109 > TMED109 > TMED109. The sequence goes on from CAJWSU010000008.1 coordinate 35,579, forward strand.
TTCTGGATCTTTTAGAACATCATAGGCCTGTCCTATTTCTCTAAATTTAGATTCTGCTTCCTCATCCCCTGGATTCTTATCTGGGTGATACTGCATAGCAAGCTTTCTATATTTCTTTTTTAGTTCTGAATCGGAAGTATCCCTTTCTGCTCCAAGGATTTCATAGTAATCACGCATCTTATTTTACCTATATTTTTAAAAGAAATACGCTTTTAATTACTTATCAGCAGCTTTCTCGTCATTTTCATTTGATTTAACTTCTTCCTCATTTGGTTTAACTTCTTCAAAATCAGCATCCACAACATCTGCCTCTTCAGAAGATTTATTATTCTCTTCAGCTGAGCCCTCTTTCGCAGCTTGTTCTTGACTTTCTTTATACATCATTTCTCCTAACTTCATAGCTGCAGTATTTAAAGGTTCAACTTTTGAGTTGATTTCTTCACTTGTCGCCTTTTCATTAGAGAGGGTTTCTTTTAACCCCTTCAAAGCCTCCTCTATTTTATCCTTATCCTCTGCAGGAAGTTTTTCTCCATGTTCCTTCATACTTTTCTCTGTAGAATACACTAGCGCATCTGCCTGATTTCTAGCTTCTATGGATTCTTTTTTCTTCTTATCTTCATCTGCATGAGATTCTGCATCTTTAACCATATTATCTATGTCTGCATCTGAAAGCCCTCCAGAAGCTTGTATTTTTATCTTTTGTTCTTTGTTTGTAGCCTTATCTTTAGCAGCGACATTTACTATGCCATTAGCATCTATATCAAAAGTTACTTCAATTTGCGGTGTACCCCTAGATGCAGGAGGAATACCCACTAAGTCGAAGTTCCCAAGCATCTTATTGTCTACAGCCATTTCTCTCTCTCCTTGAAAAACTCTAATAGTAACAGCTGTCTGATTATCTTCAGCAGTAGAAAAGGTCTGACTTTTCCTTGTTGGTATAGTTGTATTTCTCTCTATAAGTCTGGTAAAAACTCCTCCTAATGTTTCTATTCCCAAGGATAGAGGTGTAACATCTAATAATAAAACATCTTTAACATCACCTGCTAACACTGCTCCTTGTATTGCCGCTCCTAATGCAACGCACTCATCAGGATTTACACCTTTATTCGGCTCCTTACCAAAAAACTCTTTAACTGTTTCTATAATCTTTGGCATACGTGTCATGCCTCCAACTAAAACCACTTCATCTATTTCACTTGCTGTAACGCCGGCATCCTTTAATGCTGACTTACAGGGCTCAATAGTTCTTTTTATAAAATCTTCAACTAAGCTCTCAAGTTTTGCTCTAGTAAATTTAAGAGTTAGATGCTTAGGACCTGATGCATCTGCAGTAATAAAAGGCAAGTTTACATCGGTTTGCGTAGCAGAAGAAAGTTCGATTTTGGCTTTTTCAGCAGCCTCTTTTAATCTTTGCAATGCTAGTTTATCTGATTTTAAATCTATACCACTATCTTTCTTAAATTCTTCTATTAAGTATTGAACAATATTATTATCAAAATCTTCTCCGCCTAAAAAGGTATCGCCATTTGTAGACTTAACTTCAAAAACTCCATCACCAATTTCAAGAACAGAAACATCAAATGTCCCCCCCCCTAAATCATACACAACAATAGTTCCAGATTCCTTCTTATCCAAACCATATGATAAACTCGCTGCTGTTGGTTCATTAATAATTCTTAAAACTTCTAATCCAGCTATTTTTCCTGCATCTTTAGTGGCCTGACGCTGCGCATCATTAAAATAAGCAGGAACAGTAATTACTGCTTGTGTTACATCATGACCTAAATGAGCTTCTGCTGTTTCTTTCATTTTTTGTAAAATAAACCCACTCACTTGACTTGGAGCATAATCTTTTCCTGCTGCATTGACCCAAGCATCTCCGCTTTCTGACTTAATAATATTATAAGGAACCATATCTTTATCTTGAGTAACTTTATCATCAGAAAAAGGTCTTCCAATTAACCGTTTGATAGCAAATAATGTATTTTCTGGATTGGTAACAGCTTGTCTTTTTGCTGCTTGACCTACTAATGTTTCTCCATTTTCTGTAAATGCAACTATAGATGGTGTTGTTCTAGCACCTTCCGCATTTTCTATTACTTTAGCATTACCACCTTCCATAACGGCAACACAACTATTAGTAGTTCCTAAATCAATTCCAATTACTTTACTCATTACATTCTTCTTTCTTTATATATTGTTAAAACTGTGCAAAAGATATATGGGGATTAAAAATTAAAACACAAGCCTTTAACTTAAAAAAGTTTAGCCTAAATTAATATTTTTAATATTATTTCCCAACACATCAACTAAGCTATGTAAAAATTTATCACCTGTACCTGGAAAAACATATGTAAAATGTAAACGGTGAAGAGCATTACCTTTTGGTGCAAAAATATGCCAAAAATAATTGTTTATAATAACCCCTGTATCTCCGTCTTCTTCTGACTTAGAACAAGAAATTAAATAAACATTTTCTTCTGTTGAATGCAGCGAAATATCTTTAATATTTTCATCAGCTCCTAAAGATGATGCTGTGTGCTGCATATATTCTATAGTTATTTTAGTCTCTTTTGGAAGGTTTATCTCATCACAATTTAAAAAAAGCATAGCTTCTTCATATCCGGTGACCCTACTTATCAAACTTTTTTTATCTTTATCTATTTCAGTTGGCCATGTTGATGGCATTAAAAAGCTACAGTCTTTCCATGGAGTAATTTTTTCTAGTTTTAATCTAGATACTCTTCCTGCAGCTTTAGCTTCTTTATCTAACTCCGTCTCACTATCTATAAAAGAACATTTTTCTAAATGCTTTTCTATATCTACTAATATTGTTTTTACCGCCTTATCAGAGGAGGGGTTCGAAGTCCAAGACAAAGCTAATGTGATCAACCTAACTGTTCTAGATCCAACTATTTTAGCTTTTCTCCATACTTTTACTTTTTCTCCCGATTCCAGATTAGCCTCATATTCCAATCCATAAATCTCATCATTACTAGTTTTAATTTCTAAGTCTGGATGTGTTTCAAGAAGAATTGGATCAAACAAATGCTCTTTTAGTTTAGAATTTTTATTATATTTTGGATCATCTATACTCAGAATCTTTAAGCCTAAAACAGGATATTTACCTGTGTTAAACCTAATTTCTGCCTTTGAGCTATCTTCTTCATAATACGTAACATTCCATGATGCATTTAAAGGCATTTGAAAGGAATTGTCGCCTAGTTTTAAAATGTCCATAAATACTACCTATAGTTTATTTTTCTTTAACTAATTCTTTGCTTACGCCAACCATAGCCGGCCTTAATAATCTATCATAGATTTTGTATCCAGGCTGTAAAACTTCACATAACATCCCTGGTTCATATTCATCTGTAGGAACCTCTAGCATTGCTTGGTGAAAATTATGATCAAAAGAATCTCCTTTACTAGGACTAATTATTTCTATTCCATTTTGTTTAAATACAGCAGAAATATCTTTAAGCGTTAATTCTATTCCTTGATGTAGAGATAAATAATTTTTTTCTATATCTTTTTTGTCTTCTACTTCTTTAGGTGAAGCAGTTACGGCTCTATCAAAGTTATCTAGCACAGTTAATAAACCTCTAGCCAAATTAGAAGATCCATATCTTGCATTTTCTTGCTTTTCTTTTTCCATTCTTCTTCTCATATTTTGGACTTCAGCTAATGCTCTCAACCTTGCATCTTCAGCTTCTGCAAGCTCTTCTTTTAACTTATCTACTTCAGACAAAACTTCCTCTGAAGATTCTTCATTAGCTAATTCTTCTACTTCACTATCCTTTTGTATAATAGAATCATCAGCGGAAGCTTTTATTTTGCTATCTTCTTCAATATTTTTAAATTTTTCTTTAATCTCTTCACCTTTAGTCTTTTTTGTCATACTAGCTCCTATTTAATATAAATTAGATATTGTCATTCTATCTCTCATATACAAGTAATTATTTAAATAATTTTGAAATTGCCTGCGCAGTAAAATCTACCATAGGAATAATTCTTCCATAGTTTACTCTCATAGGCCCAATAACACCTATAGCTCCTAATGTTTTAGTTTTATTAATAGTGCTTTTAGCTTTAATAGGTGCAAGTATCATAGAACAACCAGAATAATCGAATAGTTTATTATCTGCTCCTATAAAGACATGCACCCCTGTGCCTGATACTGAGTTTTTTAATAATTCTGATAATGTTTTACCTTGTTCTATTTTTTCAAATAATTCATTTATTTTTTTAAAGTCTTCTTGTGTATTTATATCATTATAAATATTATTCTTTCCTGTCAGAATTAAAGAAGGATGGTTTGTATTAGCGCTCTTAATAGCAAGCCCTGCAGTTATTACCTTCTCAGATATTAAATCTATTTCTTTCCTATGATTTACTAACTCTTCTTCAATGATAGTTTTGGCCTCTTCAAGGGTGTTGCCAGAAATTCTAGAATTTAAAAAATTTGACGCTTCAATTAAATTTGATACAGGCGCTCCCTTTGGGATCTCTATTAACCTGTTTTCTACTAGTCCTAACTTATCAACAATAACAACTAATGCCCTATTTGTATCTATAGGAACAAATTCTATATGTTTTATTGCCCTTTCAACTGTTGGTGCCATAACCAAACTAACACAATTAGATAACCCTGAAAGGGCATTAGAGGTCTCACTTAAAATATCTTTTAAGCTTTTTCCTGAGCCTGCGCTTAATGCCTCTATATTCTTCTTTTCCTCACTAGAGATATCTCCTATCTGTAATAAACCATCTACAAAAAGTTGTAGTCCACTTTCGGTAGGAAGTCGCCCAGCAGATACATGTGGCGACTTTAATAAATTTAAACCTTCTAAATTAGACATCACACTTCGAATCGTGGCGGAAGCCAAGGATGGAGATATTTTTTTTGATAGCGTATTTGAACCTACAGGGTTTCCTGTTTCTAGATAAGATTCTACTATATATTGAAAAATTTTTCTAGATCTACTATCTAATGATGAAAGCAAAATATTATTATTTTTATAGTTATTCAATTAAATATACTCTCTATATATATTAGTAATATAATATAGTATTTAAATAGGAAATAATAAATGAATAATAAATTAATAAAAAGGCCATCAGAAAGAAATCGTAATCAATCACGAATAGTTAATGTTAAAAAAAATTATATTAAAAATGCTGATGCTTCCTGTTTAATAAATGTTGGAGAAACAAGTGTTATATGCACAGCTTCCTTAGATAAAAGAGTTCCAATGTGGTTAAAGGGGTCTGGTAAAGGTTGGTTAACTTCAGAATATGGTATGCTGCCCGCATCCACAGATACTAGAAATGATAGAGAAGCTACAAGAGGGAAACAAAGTGGCCGGACACAAGAAATTCAAAGGCTAATAGGCCGTTCTTTAAGAGCAGCCTTAGATTTAAAAAAACTTAAAGAACTACAAATAAAAATAGATTGTGATGTCATAAATGCAGATGGCGGCACAAGAACAGCCTCTATTACTGGAGGGTGGATTGCTTTAAGCTTACTTATACAAATATTATTAAAAAAGAAAATTTTAAAAGAAAATCCTATAGTTGATCAAATTTCTGCAATCTCATGTGGCATATATAAAGGTATGGAAGTTATAGATTTAGATTATATTGAAGATAGCGAAGCAGAAACAGACGCTAATTTTGTTATTTCAAAATCTAAAAATTTAATAGAGGTTCAAGCTACAGCAGAAAAAGGTAATTTTAATAAAGAGCAATTAAATAATATGATTGATTTAGCAATTAATGAAAGCACTATTTTATTTGAATTACAAAATAGTGTGATTAACGATGAACAATAAAATTCAAATACCTAAAAGAATTATAATTGCTAGTCATAACTTAGGAAAAGTAAAAGAAATAAATATTCTGTTAAATGATATTGGTGTAAGCGCATTACCAATTTCAAAATTTTCTAGTAAAGAGCCAATTGAAGATGGAGAGACTTTTATAGAAAATGCTTTGATAAAAGCTAGAAATGCTAAAAATTTATCTAAACAAACCTCTTTAGCTGATGACTCTGGCCTATGTATTGATTCCCTTAATGGAGAACCTGGGATATATTCTGCTAGATGGGCAGGAATAAATAAAGATTTTAAAATAGCAATGTCTAATATAGAAAAAAAAATGAAAGGTTTTAAAAATAAAAATGCTCACTTTGTCTGTGTACTAGCTCTTGTCACTCAAAACAATGAAGAGTATGTTTTTGAAGGAAAAGTTAATGGTAAATTAATTTTTCCTCCTAGAGGAGAAAAAGGATTTGGATACGACCCCATATTTATTCCAGAAAATGAAATACTTACTTTTGGTGAAATGAAGCCTAAACAGAAAGATTTGATAAGTCATAGAGCTCAAGCATTCAAAAAATTTAAAGAGAATATTTTTGTTAAATAAAAACAAAGAAATTTCTGTCTACGTACATTGGCCTTATTGCTTAAAGAAATGTCCTTACTGTGACTTTAATAGTCATGTGGCCAAACAAGAAATAGATTATAAAAATTGGGAATTAGCATATAAAAATGAAATAAATATTGAACAACAAAGGCTTGGAAAAAAAAATGTGAGCAGTATATTTTTTGGAGGTGGCACACCTAGTTTAATGCCTCCAAATTTAGTTGAATCCATTATAAATAGTATAGGGGAAAAATGGAACATTACACATAAAACAGAGATTACAGTCGAAGCTAATCCTTCTAGTGTAGAAATTAGTAATTTTAAATATCATGCAGCGAGCGGTGTAAATAGACTTTCTTTAGGTTTTCAATCGTTAAATGATGCCCATCTAAAATTTCTTGGAAGAAACCATAAAGCAAAAGATAGTTTGAAAGCACTGGAAATTGCTAAAAAACATTTTGATAGAGTTTCTTTTGACTTAATTTATGGGTTGCCTGGCCAAACGGAGTTAGGGTGGGGTAAAGAACTTAAAGAAGCAATAAATTATTCTGGAGAGCATATGTCTGCATATCAATTAACTATAGAAAAAGGCACTCCATTTTATGCTAAACATAGAGATAAAAGTTTTATCCTTCCCTCCGAAACTACCCTTTTAAACCTTTATAAAATTACGGATATGTTGTTGAAAGACGCTAAGCTTATAAAATATGAGGTTTCTAACTATTGTCTTCAAAAAGCAGAAAGTGTTCATAATGTAAAAATCTGGAAAGGTTATGAATATGTTGGAATAGGGCCAGGAGCCCATGGAAGAGTAAAAACTAAAAATAAATGGTTTGCTACATATAGATATTCTTCTCCAACAATATGGCTCTCAAAAAATTTAGCTGGAAACACTACTTTATATAAAGATGAGGAAATTAGTCCTAGAGAGAGGGCTCAAGAAATTCTACTAACAAACTTAAGGCTAACTAAAGGGATAAACCTTAAAGAGCTATTTGATAATGCTAATATTTCCTCACTTAATTCCTTTATAAATATTTCTAGTCTATCTGAACTCCAAGGGCTTGGCTTAATAAAGGCAAATAACTCTACTTTAAAGATAACTAATAAAGGCCTACCTGTTTTAAATACTGTAATTAATAAGCTATTATTATAAAATTATGGCATAATATCGCGCTGTCTTAAAAAATTTCTCTCCATTACTTTATAAGAAACAAATTTTCTGCTTATTGTACCATTGTTATCAATACGAAAAAAGCCAAATATACCATTAAATCCTGAAGGGTTAGTTAAAAATTTGTTGAAATCAGACATATTTTTTGCTTGTTTCAATGCAGCGGAACATAATGCTAAAATATCATAACCCAAGCCGCTAATTTCTATCGGAACACTATTATATATTTTAAAATATCTAGATACAAAAGCTTCGAAAGAATATTGTTGTGGTGCTATAAAATGTCCTCCAAGTAAAGCAGGCTCATCAAGCACTTCAGGATTATTCCATCCTGATATTCCAAAGTATTTTATTTCTTTAGGGTTAATTCCTCTATATTGTGCCCTAGCGGAAATTTCTTTTAGCTGCTTGCCTGAAGCGATTATTAATAATCCATTATATTTTATATTTTTTTCTTGATCTAAAAGACTACCTAAATCAGAAAAATCATTAGATAAAATATCATAAAAATATATATTATGAATTTTTATATTATTTTGTGTGCTCTGCTTTCTACTCTCTTGTAATGCTCTTTCGCCATAAACACTATTTGGAATAATAATAGCAACATCTTTTATTGCATTGTTTTTAATTTCTTTAAATATTGCTTTAATTTGTTGCTGAGGAGAAAAACCTAAAACCCATAAACCTTTTTGTTTGATATTTTCATCGTTAGTAAATGAAAAAATAGGAATCTCTTTATTTATTACTTTTCTTATGGCAGATGCCTGAGAAGAAAAAATGGGACCCACTAAAATTGACACTCCTTCTTTCTCTAATTCTTTTGCAGAAAAAATAGCTTTTTCATCTGTATCACCCGAATCTCTAAATATTAATTTAATATTTTTGCTCTGCGTCTCAAATAAAGCCATTTCTAATGCATTGTAAATAGCTTTACCAAGTTCTTTTTGTTCTCCTGAAAATGGAAGCAATAAGCCTATTTTAATAACCTTATCAAAAATTAATTCCTTTACTATTTTTTCATCACTTTGAGGTTTACTTAAGATAATTTTTTTTTCTTTTATTAAAGGCTCAATATGTTTTTTACCCTCCTTTATACCTACTATAGGTTTTTGTTTTTCGCCTTTAGAGGTTTCTGGTTTTTTAGTAATTTCTTTATTCTTATTTATAACTATTAATATTTCTTCTTCTTTCATAAGGTCCACTGTTTTACAAGAGGCCAAACAAATGGAAAATACTATTATGATAATTAAATAAAAATAATTCACAAAAATAACCTTTTTTAAATATACTAATATAGAGTCTAATAATATATAAACTAAATTGATAGAAGGCATCATGAAAAAAATAACTTTAGGATCTATTTTTGTAATAGCAACCCCTATTGGAAACTCTGAAGATATTACAATTCGTGCTTTAAAAACATTAGAAGAAGTTGATGCTATTGCTTGTGAAGATACTAGAATAACCTCAAAATTATGTAATATTCATAAAATAAATTGTAAAGGCAAACTTATTTCATATCATGAACATAATTCTCAAAAAATGATTCCTGTCCTTATCCAAAAAATTAAAAGTGGAATTAATTTAGGAATTGTAACAGACGCTGGGACTCCTTTAATTTCAGATCCAGGTTATAAACTAATACAAGCAGCCTTAGATGAAAATATTGTTGTAAAAAGCGTTCCTGGACCTAGTGCTATAACAGCTGCCATTTCGGTTTCTGGTATTAGCTCAGATCAATTTATGTTTTTAGGTTTTCTTCCCAGAAAGCCTGTTATGAGAAAGAGAAGAATAATTTCTATTTCACATATAGATTCGTCAGTAGTAATATTTGAAAGTGCTAATAGGATAAATAAATTATTAAAAGATCTTTATGTGTTATTAGGTAATAGAAAAATTAGTGTAATGAGAGAAATTACTAAATTTTATGAAGAAAATATAAGAGGAAATATAAGTGAAGTTATTGAGCAATGTAAAAATAAAACTTTAAAGGGAGAGATAGTGGTTTTGATAGAGAAGGCCGAAACTATAAAACCTGTGTATTCAAACGAGCAATTGATAGAAATGCTAAAAGAGATGTTGCCTAAATTTGGTGTTTCTAGAGCATCTAAAGAAATTGCAAAAAAAACTTTCATTAAAAGTGATTATATCTATAAACTGGCTTTGAGTATAAATGAAAATAAGTCTTAATTATTAAAAGGAATATCAATGTATAAAAACTTTAATCACTATTTTTTTCTATTCCTTATTATTATATGTCTTTCTGGTTGTGCTGGCACAATTGTAGGGGGCGCTGCCTCTGTTGGGTTAGCTTCAGTACAAGAAAGGTCCATTAAGGACGCAGCTATAGACCTTAAATTAGAAATACAAATTCAAGAAAAATTATTTAGAGCTAATACTGACAAACTTTTTGTAAATGTAGATGTTGTTATACTAGAACAAAGAGTAATGCTAATTGGTAATGTCGAATCTCAAGAATTAAGAGATTTGGCATCTAAGATAGCTTGGGAAGTGTCTCCTAAAATAAAAAATGTTATAAATGAAATAACTGTAGGAAAAAAACCTACATTAGTAAGCCAAGCCCAAGATGCAAGGATCTCATTATCATTATCAGGCCTATTAATCGGAGATGCAGAAATTTCAGATATAAATTTTACCCACTCTGTTTCAAAACAGGTAATATTTTTAATTGGCATTGCAAAAGATGATGAAGAACTAAATAAAGTTATTAATCATGCAAGATCTGTAAAAGGTGTTAAAAAGGTTATTAGTCATCTTATGCTCATTAATGACAAAAAAAGAATGTAGTTAATAATATGTCAAAAATTTCTGTTCAAATGGACCCTATAGAGCTTGTAGATATAAAAGCTGATACTACTTTTGCTCTTACATTAGAAGCTTATAAAAGAGGACATGAGCTGTTTTATTATAATCCTAAGAACTTATCTTATTATAATGGTAAAGTTTATGCAAAAGGACAAACCATTATTAATATGAAAGATTCTCATAATGAGTATGTAGACCTTTCTGAAGAAATAGTAAAAGATTTGTCAAAAGAAGATGTGATCTTATTAAGACAAGACCCTCCTTTTGATATGACCTATATAACGAATACACATATTCTAGAAACTCTTCATCCTAAAACTTTTGTTGTAAACAATCCCTTTGAAGTCAGGAATGCGCCAGAAAAATTATTTGTTAATAAATTTAAAGAGTTTATACCAGAGACTTTAATAACCCGCGACTTCATAGAAATTAATAAATTTAGAAAAGAATTTAAGGATATAATAGTTAAACCATTATATGGAAATGGAGGAAAACAAGTCTTTCATATTAGAGAAGATGACCCAAACTTATCTTCTTTATTAGAAATGTTTTTTGACTATTCTAATGAGCCAATAATTATTCAGCGATACCTACCCGAAGTGAGAAAAGGAGATTGTAGAGTAATTATGATAAATGGAGAGGTTGTCGGTGCGGTAAATAGAGTGCCTCCTATGGGAGAAGCACGCTCTAATCTTCATGTAGGAGGAAAAGCGGAAAGAAAAACTCTGTCTAATAAGGAAATGGAAATATGTGAGGCTTTAAGTGTAGAATTAAAAAACAGAGAACTTATTTTAGTTGGTTTAGATATAATAGGAGATTATTTAACAGAAATAAATGTTACCTCCCCAACAGGAATACAAGAAATATCTAAGTTTAATAAAACTAATTTAAGTGCTAAGTTTTGGGATGCAGTAGAGAGCTATATTTAGGCTATTATTAATTTTTTAATAAACCCTCCTAATGGCTGCCCTCCAAGTATATGAAAATGTAAATGTTGAACTTCTTGATGCCCATCGTCTCCTATATTTGTTAAAACTCTATAACCATCATGTATAATTTTTTCTTTTTTAACTACTTTAGATATACAATCAAATATATCTATTTTTTCTATACTCTCTGCATGTGATATAAAATCATCTAAATTTATATAATTTTTTTTAGGAATTACTAAAACATGAACCTTGGCACGTGGGTTTATATCTCTAAAAGCTAATGTATGCTCAGATTCTAAGACCTTATCGCAAGGGATTAATCCTCTTAATATTTTGAAAAAAATATTATCTTCATTATAATATTGGTTCATAAAAAGTCCTATTAATTTTTTCTACTCGCTTTTTCTTCATGTCCAGACATAGTCTCTCTATTTTTTAATTCCTCCATAATCTCTTCCGGAACAATATTCAAAGATTTCCACAAAACAAAAAGGTGAAATAATAAGTCTGAAGATTCTTTTATGGTTTCTGTTTTGTCTTTAGAAATTGCAGCAAGAGCAGTTTCAATTGCCTCTTCTCCTAATTTCTTAGAGCATTCTTTTACTCCCTTTGAAAGTAAAAAGGAAACGTAAGAATCTCCTGGGGCAGAACTTAAAGCTCTTTCTTCAATTTTTGCCCATAGTAACTCAAAATATTTAAATGATTGTGTGTTATCCATAAACTTATCCAAAACTAAAAGTTAAATATATAAAACTATTTTATATTCTTTATTTATAGCCTAATATTTAGGCTAGCCTCTGTCATTGCTTTTCTCGCATCTTGTATTTTAAATTTTCCGAAATGAAAAATAGAAGCCGCTAATACTGCATTAGCTCCGCCTTCCTTAACACCTTCAACTAGGTGCTCTAGAGTTCCTACTCCTCCAGACGCTATAACAGGCACAGATACTTTGCTAGTGATCCTTTTTAATAAATCCACATCAAAACCTTTACCTGTTCCGTCTCGATCCATAGAAGTTATTAATAGTTCTCCTGCACCCTTCTCCGTAATAGATTGTGCCCATTCTATGGCATCTATTCCTGTTTCCTGTCTCCCTCCATGAGTATATACCATCCATTTGTCTTTATATTTTTTTACATCTATTGCCACTACGATGCATTGTGAACCAAATTTGTTAGCACCTTCTTCTACAATTCTAGGATCTATTATTGCACTTGTATTAATACCTACTTTATCTGCGCCGGCTAGTAAAAGGTTTCTGATATCAGCTAAGCTTCTAACACCTCCCCCTACTGTTAGAGGCATAAAACATTGGTCTGCTGTTCTGTTAACCACATCTAATAATATATTTCTATTATCAGAACTTGCTGTTATATCTAAAAAACATAATTCATCAGCTCCCTGTAAATCATATACTTTCGCCTGCTCTACTGGGTCACCAGCATCTTTTAAATCTACAAAGTTAATGCCTTTTACAACTCTACCATCTTTAACATCTAAACATGGGATAATTCTTGTTTTTAACATTATTTACCTATTATTCTATTGCACTCGTCTATATCTATGCGGTTATCATAAATTGCTCGGCCACTGATTACTCCCATTATACCTAAACATTTTTTACTTTTTATTTCCTGAATATCTTTTATTGAAGATATTCCTCCAGATACTATAACAGGTATATTAATGCTCTCTGCTAATTCTATCGTTTCATTAATAGCTGGCCCCATTAATATTCCATCTCTGTTAATATCTGTATAAATTACTGCAGATACGCCTACATCTTCAAATTTTTTAACTAAATCTAGCGCTTTAATTTTTGTCTGTTTTACCCATCCCTCTACAGCAACCATTCCCTCTCTTGCATCTATACCTACTGCTATTTTTCCTGGATGTTTTTTACAAGCCTTAATTACCAATTCTGGATTTTTTAAAGCCATTGTACCTAGAATTACTCTGTCTATACCTGTAGATATCCACAAATCTATTGTTTCAAGACTTCTAATGCCTCCACCAAGTTGTATTTTTATATTTACTTTTTTTATTATATTTTCTACAGCCTTCTGATTTATAGGCTTTCCTTCGAAAGCTCCATTTAAATCTACTAAGTGTAACCAAGAACACCCTGATTTTAAAAATGAGGAAGCTCTTGATACAGGGTCAGAATCAAAAATTGTGGCTTTATTCATATCTCCTTTCTCTAACCTAACACATTGACCGTCCTTTAAGTCTATAGCAGGGAAAAAAATCATACTATACCTTTTTTATCTTCTAAACGCTTATAATAATAGCTGCCGGAAACTACTTTTTCATTAACTATATGATATGCAGGTAAGGTGCCCCATTTAATGTAGCCTGATGATTCATATAAGCTTATTGCACGTTCTTGTGTCTCCCTTACTTCTAGAAGAATTTGGCTAAAACCATTTTTAAAAGACAAATCTTCTCCTGCCTCTAATAACTTTCTTGCTAGTCCATGGCCTCTAGCCCATGGCGAAACAAAATGTGTGTCTATAGTGGCAGAGAATGATGATGCTTCATTACTTCTATTCGGAAACACTAATTGTAAAGAAGCTGCGACCGCTCCTTCGAAGCTTCCAATGAAAAGGTTTCTTTGCGGCATTGCAAGTACTCCTTTCCAGTAATTTTCTAAGTTTTTTCTTGGGGGTGGCTTGATCCAACTAAATCCTATTCCGGCTGTTATAGCCTCTTCAGTAGCTTTACATAGCTCCTGTAATTCCCCCGCGCTAAATTTTTTTATTAAATTTACGGATAGTTTTTTATTGTTGTCTATCATGGTGTCCATTCCAAGAAGTTTTTTATAAATTGTATGCCTGCAGTCTGACTTTTTTCTGGATGAAACTGAGTACCAATAATGTTGTCTTTTAAAACTACAGCCGTTATATCGCCTCCATAATGGGTTTTTGCAAGAACTAATTTATTATTCTTCACATTAAATTTATACGAATGCACAAAATAAAAATCTTCATCTTGTTTTATTCTGTTAAAAAGAGTGTGTTTTTTATTAAAGTGTACGGAGTTCCAGCCCATATGAGGGACCTTCATTTCTGCTTCTACTATTTCTATTGAACTAACGTCACCTTCTATCCAAGAAAGTCCCTCAGTATAACCATATTCTTTACTAAAATTTGCTAGTAATTGCATTCCAACACATATCCCCAAAAAAGGTTTTGCATCTTTAAGAATCATATCATGTAATAAATTAACTAAACCTTTGATATTATTCATACCCTGCATACAATCAGAAAAAGCTCCTACGCCAGGCAAGACTACTTTGTCTACTTTCTTAAGCTCTTCTAAACTATCTACAATTATAATTTGAAAATTCTTACCTAATAGTGATGAAGCTTTTTCAAAAGACTTATATACAGAACGAATATTGCCAGAGCCGTAATCAATTATACCTACACGCATTATCTAACAATCTTTCTTCTTAACCATCTTGTCTTAAAACACCTTTTGTTGAAGGAACCTGCTCAATAATTCTTGGCTCTATTCTCACTGCATCTCTTAAAGACCGCGCTAAGCCCTTATAACAAGATTCAATTATGTGATGGTTATTTGTGCCATATAAATTCTCTACATGAATATTTGCTCCTATTGCTTGAGCAAAAGCCTGAAACCATTCTTTAAAAAGCTCTGTATCCATTTCTCCTAGTCTTTTTTGAGTAAAAGAAACCTTCCATACTAAATATGGTCTTCCTGATAAATCAATTACTACTCTCGTTAAAGTTTCGTCCATAGGAATATGTGCGTTTCCATATCTATTAATTCCTTTTCTTTCTCCTAATGCTTTTGATATAGCTTCGCCTATTACATATCCAGAATCCTCAGTTGTATGATGATCATCTATATGCAAATCTCCTTTAGCTTTTAAATCAATGTCTAATAAACCATGTCTGGATATTTGTTCTACCATATGGTCTAAGAAACCTATTCCTGTATCAATATTAGATTTGCCGACTCCATCTATATTTACGTCCGACGAAATTTGAGTCTCTTTTGTGTTTCTTTTTACTTTTGCTTTTCGCATAGCGTCTTCCTATTTATTCTTAACAAGTGATTTATATAGTATAATAATATTACTATAGTAACATAATTAATTCTTATTTCTAATTTATCTAACCCTTCTTAATAAAACATATAAAGCACCTTCTCCTCCATCTCTAGGAGTTGCCCATGACGTCATTAAAATAACTTCTTTTAATGGTGAGAGATTTAGCCATTTAGGAACTTCTTTTTTTAAAACGCCTTCTGATCCCATCTTTCCAAATTTTTTTCCTGTAATGATTAATATGCTCCTTATATTGTTTTTATAGCATTTAATAATCTCGTCATTAATATAGCTATGCGCTCTAAACTGAGTGAATCCATGAAGGTCTATAGTTCTTTCTGGTCTTATTTTTCCTTTTTTTAGCTTTTCTGCCTGACTTGCAGAAATACCACTAGGTACTTTCTTAGGGTCTAGTTCTTCAATTTTTCTATTTTTATTAACAGGCGTACTACCAGTTTTTATATTGTTCTTATTTACCTGGGTATTTGTTACTAAAGGGTTCTTTTGATTAATGATTATATTTATTTTTTTTTCTGAATTTACTTTTTTATAAACATGTCTATTAGCTTTTATATATTTTTTGTCATTTTTGGTAATACTCTCCCATAAATCATCATCTTCAATAATACTGTTATTTTTATTATCTTTTTGCATTTATTGTGCTTATTTTTAGAAAAATAGAATCTTTCATTAATTATAAATGACTCTAATCCAAAAACCCTTCTTTGCTGTTTTCGTATAAAATGTTTTTACGTCCTAGATCACTAACATTTTTTTCTCCTAAAAAGGCTATGCTTTCATCTAAAGAGTCCCTCATTATTTCAAGACATTTTGTTACCCCATTTTTTCCATAAGCTCCTAATCCATATAAAAAAGGTCTGCCAATTAATACTCCCTGCGCACCTATACATAAGGCTTTACAAATATCTTGGCCTGACCTGACCCCTCCATCCATATAAACTTCCATTTTGTTTCCAACTTTATCTATTACAGTTGGAAGAGCAGAAATAGAAGATGGCGCACCATCTAATTGTCTTCCTCCATGATTAGAGACTACTATTCCATCATAACCAAGTTTTGCAGCAATTTCTGCATCATCAGAATCTAATATTCCTTTTAATATTATTTTTCCTTGCCATTGGTTTCTTAACCAATCTAAATCATCCCATGAAAAACTTGCATCGAACTGTTCTGCTATCCATGACCAAAGTGCTCCGCTATCTGTAACTCCTTCGGCATGGCCTATAACATTCCCAAAAAAATGTCTTTTGGCTTTTAACATTCCTAATGCCCACCTTGGACGAGATATTATTTGTTTAATATGAGATAATTGAAACTTTGGAGGAGCAGACAATCCATTTTTAACGTCTGCATGTCTTTGGCCTAATATATTTAAATCCATCGTAATTTGTAAAACTTTACATCCAGCTTTTTGGGCGCGAGCTAATAGTTTGGACATAAATACTTTATCCTTCATAACGTAGAGTTGAAACCAAAAAGGTTTAGTTGTTTTTTCAGCGACGTCTTCAATGGAACAAATGCTCATAGTGGAAAGAGTAAAAGGAACTCCAAACTCTTCACTTGCCTGCGCAGCAAGTATTTCTCCATCTCGATGTTGCATACCGCATAAACCCGTGGGAGCTAAGGCCAAAGGAAGTGAAACCTCTGTTCCCATAAACTTTTTAGACAAAGATCTATTCTCTATATCGATACCAACTCTTTGCCTAAATTTTATTTTACTAAAATCATTTTGATTTGCAAAATATGTTTCTTGATTCCAAGAACCAGAATCAGCATATTCATAAAACATTTTTGGTACACGCTTTTGCGCTACATTCTTTAAATCTTCTATATTAAAAATATTTTTCATATTATGAGAACTTCCAGATATTTCATAATTTCATACTTTATCATAAAATTAATTAAAAAAAAAGGAGCATAAAATTTATGCTCCTTTAATTTATTTAATAAGTTAAAACTTATAAATTATTGGCTTACCACATTGCTGTTGGATGACCAATTGAACCTGTAGCACCAACGATTGGCACTGGGTTATATATATAAGCAAACTCATAAACACCCGCATCAACTAGTTTACTGGTGTTTAAGTTTTCTTGGTTAATTATACCATGACGCGTTTGTAAATATTGGTGAACACAGAATACACAATCTGGATCTTCATTTGGTACTGCATCTCCTGGCCAAGTATCAAAACCTGTTACTCCAGCATTACCGCCTGCAATCCATCGTGCTACTTCCATGCCAATTCCTGGACAACCACTATTGTACTTAGCATTGTCAACGATCCAATATTGATCCCAACCTGTATGGAACAAAATTGCATCGCCTGGCATCATTTTATAATCTGACATACCTTGAGCTTTTAAAGCCGCTTTCACATCTGCCATTTTAATCATGTCGCCTACTTCCATAACATCTACACCACGTACTGCAGCAATATCTAACAAAATACCTCTAGCAATAATCGGGTTTAAATGTTCTAGACCAAGCTTCTTAAGACCGTATGCACCATTCATTTCTTGAACAGATATACCATTATACCATCTCATTTCATTTTTATCACCATCTGCACCAACTTGAACACCAATATGTCCTAAGCCATCAAACTGTGTTCCTGCTTGACCGATTTCTGTAGTAAGAAATTCATCATTCCACATAACTTTGTTAGGTCCAAATGCTCCACCAGTAGGCGCGCCTGGGATACGTAAAACAAATTTACGTGCTCCGAACATAGGTTGCGTTGAAGTGTAAGGATGCCCTAATTGCATTGTCTTCCCTTCTTTAACCATAGCTAAAGCTCTTTTTACTACTTCTGGCTTTTTATACCAATTAGTTGATCCTGCTTGATCATCTGCTCCCCAAATAGGATGTGGCCACCATTTCTCACCTAATGGTGTTTCCATGCAATCGCCATCTACCCATGCTTTTCCTTTGATGTCTGCAAATTTATTACAATGGCCATCAGCAAATGATGCGCCTATCATAATAAACATTGCAACCATAGAAGTTACTAATGTTAATAATATTTTACTCATTTATTTTCCTCCATAATTCTCCATTTATATTTCTTAATAAACAGAAAATATTTATTTTAAGTTACTTTTTATATTCAGAAGGCAAGTTTGTCCAAAAAAACAAGGATTATCAAGTTTAAAATAAAAAAAGTTTATTAAAGTTTTATTATTTTGGGATGAATGCCCATAAAGAGCCTCTGGAATTTAGCTTTCCTGCAATCATTTCCGCTGCTTCTCCTTTACCTAAAAATAAATCAATTCTTGTTGCCCCTTTAATAGCAGAGCCGGTATCTTGCGCTATAATTAGATTAGCGTAGCTTTGAGAATCACCTTCTGTATAAAAGTCTTTTACATTAGCCCATAAAGGCAAATGATATGGAAGAACACTTTTATCTACCGCTGCAGAATGCATGGGCGTAACTATTAATCCGCTTGACCCTACTGGCCCATCTTTTTTTCTATCTTTAAAAAAGATAAACCTTTTATTTTTATGTCTTAGTGCGATAGCTTCTTCTTCATTTTCTTGCATCCATTTTGTTATACTTTGCATAGATATATTTTCTTTAGGTATAATTCCATCTTTAATTAAACTTCTACCAATAGAAAAGTAGTCTTGGCCATTATCTCCATCGTAACCTACAGATATTTTTTTTCCACTAGGTAGTTCAATTATTCCTGAACCCTGAATATGCAAGAAATATGCTCTCGCAGGATCGTCTATATATGCCAAAATATTATCTTTAAATAGGTCTTGTTTTTCTATTTCGCCTCTTGTTGCAGCCGGTACAAATTTATCTCCTTCTATAAAACCTTTGATTTTTTTATTTTTTAGCTCTTCCTTAAAAAGTCCTAGGTCTACAATAATTAAGTTATTTGGTTTTTTATAAATAGGAACGGCATTAGGGGCTTCTGAAAAAGAGGGCTCTAATCTGCCTTTTAGTTCCAATTCTATATAGCCTGTAAATAAGGCTTTCTTTTTTGTATCTTCTATTTTAACAAGATAAAAGCTGCTCTCTATTAAATTTTTTAACTCTCGACTATTATTAGTTTTATCTATTTTAATACAAAAAGATTTATATGCATTTATATCAATTAGAACATCAAAAAAATTAATTATATCTGAAGAATCTTTTTTCTGTATACTCCTACAACTTGCTTTAAAGGCTTTTTTAGCTGTATATATTTCTGCGTTCTGCCAACCTGGCAATTCAGAATATATTGTCTTTGTTAAGATAATTTCATTGAGCTTTAGAGTCGTTTCTTTTTGGTCTACAAAAAAAATTAGCGCTGTGCTTATGAAAAAAAAAGCTAAAAATAAAAATATTATATTTTTTTTATTTAAACCCATGTAGCTATTTAGCTAGTCAACTTGATTTGCCGCAAAAAGCTTCCAATTTGGGTTGTCAGAATTTAAAGCTCTAGCAAAAGTCCACGTTACGTTACGATCTTTTGGTGTATCTACGTTATCGGAAAAGACCGTTCCATCACTATTTTTTATTAAGACTCCCTCAGAAAAGTCAAATTCTACTCTTATGTAAGCAACATTTTCTATAACTTTTATTTCTTTAATATTTGAAGTATTTACTTCTATATTGACTTTATGAAAAGTAAGGCCATTCTCTTCTTTATTTAATATTGCTTTTTCAAATAATCTATAAACGTCATCCTCTAAATAAGAGATTAAAACTTTTTTCTTTGCTTCGTATTTTGAAATTAAAATCATTTTAAGAAATTTTTTAGCTCCAGAAATAAATTCCTTTTGATCAAAACTAGGATAAACTGTAATTAAATATTCTAGGCCCTCTCCATTTTCAACTTCTTCAGGCTCATAGGGCTTAGCAATATCTTTTTTTATATTTATCACATTTTCAGAAGGGCTTTCTTTTTTTTCTATTATAATTTTAGAGCCCGTTCCTAATATCCTATAGAGACGAACTGCTAAAACTCCCGCAATAACAGCAAATAATATTATATCAAAATAATTCAATTGTATTTTTTTCCATTTCTTAAATAAGATATAGTGTGCCTATTGTTTTAGGTAAAGAATAAACTCATATAAAATTACCTTTCCCAGATAGGCTCGATAATTTTTTTAAGCATGATAGAATGCTCTTTTTCTTCTTCTTTAGTTACAAAAGCAGAAATAAGCTCCAATTCTTTATGTACAGTTTCTGTGCCTTTTATGACAGAGCGCGCATTATTAGAAGGTTGTTTGAAAACCAAGCTAGATTGTCTACCGCCTGTTAACTCTAAATATACTTCTGCTAATAAATTTGCATCTAGTAGGGCTCCATGTTTATCTCTTTGTGATAAGTCTATTTCAAACCTTTTACATAGCGCATCTAAACTAGCCGCAGCACCAGGTATCGTTTGTCTCGCTAGCTGAACAGTATCTATTGCTTTATCTACATTGATAATAGGTAAGTTTATCAGCTTTAGTTCATTGTTTAAAAAGCCAATATCAAACCTTGCGTTGTGAATTACAAGCTCTGCTCCTTCTATAAATTTTAAAAAATCATAAGAGATGTCTTTAAAAAGAGGCTTATCGGTTAAAAAACTATCACTCAGGCCGTGCACTCCAAAAGCTGCTTCTGGCATAGTCCTTTGAGGGTTTAGATATGTATGCCATTCTTTTCCTGTAGGTATATTTATATCTAATTCGACACATCCAATTTCTACTATTCTATGCCCATCTAGTGGATTTAGCCCTGTTGTCTCTGTATCTAATGCTATTCTTCTCACTGAATTATCCTTAATATAATATTATGTACTTGGTTTCTTGTAAACCTATGCCCAATTCCCGAGTTGACTATAAAATCTGCTTTTTTTCTTTTTTCTTTATCTGAGATTTGATTTTTTAAAATGTCACTAAATTTTTTTTCTGTCATATTTGCTCTACTTAATGCTCTGTATCTTTGCACAAAATAAGGTGCCGAGACAACAACCACATAATTACAAAATTTTTCCCCCTCCGTCTCAAACAAAAGAGGAACATCATAACATATCGCTTTAGACCTTTGTCTCTGTGCCTGCTCCCTCCATTTCTTTCTTTCAATACTTACTTGTGGATGAATAATTTTTTCGAGTTCGTTTCTTTTTTTCTTATCTTTAAAAACAAGACTGCCTAGTTTTACTCTATTTATATATTCTACATTATTGCTCTTAACCAAAGTTTCCTTAAACTTATGTCCAACTAAAGGGACAAGTTTTCCATTCGGTCCTATCAATTGGTGCACGCAATCATCAGCATTAAAAACAGGAACCCCATACGACTTAAAAATTTTTGAGGTTGCGCTTTTCCCCATAGCTATAGATCCGGTAAGGCCAATAATAATCATATAATTAACCGCTTCCTAGCTTTTCAATTACCTTGTTTCTCAATTCTTCTGTTACTTTAGCTTCTACATTATACCACATTTTAAATGCGGGCGCCGCTTGATTTAATAACATTCCCAATCCGTCAATTGTTTTAAATTTTAATTCTTCTGCATTATAGATAAGTTTTGTTTTTAAGGGATTGTATACTATATCATAGACGATAGATTGTTTGTTCATAATTGATATATCTAATTCTAGCTCCTCCTGGCCTTTCATTCCTAAGCTGGAACAATTAACTAATAATGAACTATTTAACAATGCTTCATATGTATTATCGTATAAATCTATATTCGCATTCGGAAAAAATTTCTTCATATCGGCAATTAAGGAAAGCGCCCTTTTCTTATTACGGTTTATAATTCTTATATCCGTTATATTTTCTCTTAAAAAAGACCAAATTACTGCTCTACTTGCTCCGCCTGCTCCTACGATAACTATAAATCCTTTTTTTTCTTTCCATTTAGGCGCCTCTATATTTAAGTGCTGCATAAAGCCAAAAGCATCTGTATTATATCCAAATAGTCTATTATTTTCTAATTTTATCGTATTAACGGCTCCTAAAGCTAACGCGTCATCATTTATTGTATCTAAATAATTCATTACATCTCTTTTATAAGGAATAGTAACATTTAAGCCTTTTATACTATTTTTGTGCATATTTTTCAAAAAAGAGGCTAGCTCCTTTTTTTTTGGTTCATATATATTATAATCTGATGCTATACCATGCGCTTTCATCCAATATTTATGGATCACTGGAGATAGGCTATGTTTTATAGGGCTGCCAATTATGCCTGTAGACAGATTATTCTGCACTTTTGCTTCTTTCTTTAAATTCTCTTAAATATTCTAAAACTGCTGCTGCTGTTTCTTCTATCGATTTTCTTGTAACGTCTATTACTGGCCATTTATTTTTTACAAATAACCTTTTTGCCATCAATACCTCTTCTTTTATTATATCTTCCTCTATATAATTTGTTTGCCTGCTCTCTCCAACAGAAGAAAGTCTAGATTTTCTAATTTGTACTAATCTTTCAGGGCTAGTTGTGAGTCCAATTATTAGGCATTTTGAAGCAAAAAGGTTTTCTGGTAAAGGAACTTCTGGAACCATTGGGACATTAGCTGTTCTAATTCCTCTATTAGCTAAATACATTGATGTTGGAGTCTTAGAGGTTCGGGAAACGCCCACTAATATGATATCTGCTTCTTCTAAGTCATTAGATAATTGTCCATCATCATGTGCTAAAGTGTACTGCATAGCTCCTATTCTATCAAAATATCCATGTGACAAACTATGTTGCCTCCCTGGCTCATCCATAGCTAATTCATATTTAAAATAATTTTCCATTGCTTCTACTACTGGGTCTAAAATAGGAATAATAGGAACTCCAATTTTTTTGCATCCCTTCTCTAGTATTTTTCTAAGATTTTTATCTATTAAAGTATATATCACCGGCCCTTTATTATTTTTTATTTCTTCTATTATTTTTAATAATTGTTTTTCTGACCTTACCAAAACCCAACTATGTTCTATAGGGTTAAAATTTTTAAAATGTGCGTTTGCCGATCTAGAAACTGTGCTTACTGTCTCACCTGTAGAATCTGAAATAATGTGTACATGTATATTTTTATTTTTTTTATTAATTTTACTAGCCTTTAATATTATATATAAAGTTATACAAATTTTATAACATGTTAATATTATTAATATAAATGTGTTAATTACATTAATAATAATTATAACTATATATTTAATAGGTATATTAGTAAAAAATTATAAATATATGGCAATTAAATACATATTTTATGTGTATAACTTTTTAATCCCCGTATTACCTATAACCTACTACTAATATACTTTATTATACTTAATATATATTTGATAGGAATTACTGTGGATAACATTGATAAAAAATCAGATTTAGTAAATATACTAACAGGAAAAGAAGTAAGTGATACTCCTGTGTGGATGATGAGACAAGCAGGAAGGTACCTACCTGAATATAGAGAGCTTAGAAAAAATGCAGGATCCTTTTTAAATTTATGTATGAATCCTAAATTAGCCTGTGAAGTAACCTTACAACCACTAAAAAGGTTCGATTTAGATGCAGCAATTATATTTTCGGATATTTTAACTATCCCAATGGCATGTAATAGGGAATTAAGATTTGTAGAAAATGAAGGGCCTAAATTAAAACCAATTACCACAAAAAAAGAAATTATAGATTTAAAAATAACAAATGCCGAATATTTAGAACCGATGTATGAAAGTTTAAATATTGTAAAAAGCAAGTTAGATAAAAGAAAAGCTTTAATAGGTTTTGCAGGAGCACCTTTCACAGTAGCAGCATATATGATAGAAGGAAGAGGAAATGTAACATTTCCTAAGTGTGTGTCTTTTTTTAAAAACAATGAAAAAATATTCTTATTATTATTAGAAAAGTTAGAAGGATTTATAGCTAACCATTTAATAAAACAAATAGATGCAGGGGCAGAAATAATCCAAATATTTGAATCGCATGCAAAGATAGCAGGGGATGAAAAAAAATTTAGAGAATTTTGTATTGAACCGTTAAAACGCATTATAGATAAAATTAGAGAAAAACATCCAAATATTCCAATAATAGGTTTTCCTAGAAACGCTAGCCACAACTATTTAGAATATGGTAAATCTGTTAATGTAGACTGTATATCCCTAGATCAAAATGTAGATGTTAAATGGCTAATTAATAATCTAAAAATGATTAACAATCGTAATGTGTGTTTACAAGGAAATTTAGCACCCGAAATCTTATTGGAAGGAGGAGAAAAGATGATTCGTAGCGTAAACGATATTTTAAATTCCTTTTCCTCTATCAAACATATTTTTAACTTAGGACACGGAGTTATAAAAGAAACGCCTATTGAGAATGTAGAACTCTTAATTAAAACCATCAAAACCTGGAAAAAATGAAAAAAAAAATAGCAATAGTATTGTTTAATCTTGGGGGACCAGATAAATTATCTTCAGTTAAACCATTTCTTTTTAATTTGTTTAATGATCCTGCTATAATAGGGGCTCCTAAATTAATAAGATATTTTCTTGCTAAATTAATCTCGTCTAAAAGAGAAAAAACAGCCCAAGAAATATATTCTTTTATGGGGGGAAAATCTCCAATTCTAGAGGAGACGTTGAGCCAAGCAAATGAACTACAAATAAAACTAGATAATGAAAAAGAAGAATACAAAGTTTTTATTTCAATGAGGTATTGGAAACCTTTTGTGGAAGAAACTATTAAACAAGTAATTGCCTGGAAACCAACAGAAGTAATTCTTCTTCCTCTTTACCCACAATTCTCCACTACCACTTCGGGATCATCTTTTCTTTCTTGGAAGAGAGCAGCAAATAAAAATAAATATAATGTGAGAACTAAAATTGTTTGTTGTTACGCGGAAGATGAAAACTTCATTTTGGCTCACACAAAAAATATTCAAAAAACTTTAAATAAAATAAACAAAAACAAAAAGCAAAAAACTAAGCTTTTATTTAGCGCTCACGGACTGCCTGAAAAGATAATAAAAAAAGGAGACCCGTATCAGAATCAAGTAGAAAAAACAGTAAATAAAATTTTAAAAAATATGAATAATAAAGAATTCACCTACACTATTTGTTATCAAAGTAAAGTCGGTCCTTTAAAATGGATAGGCCCATCTACAGAAAATGAAATAATAAAAGCTTCTAAAAACAAAGACACTATAGTTTTAATTCCTATTGCTTTTGTCAGCGAACATTCTGAAACTTTAGTAGAATTAGACATAGAATATAAAGAATTGGCAATACTAAATGGCTGCAAAAATTATTATAGAGTTCCTGCTTTGGGGACAAGCAAAGAGTTTATTAATGGATTGTATGACTTAATCATAAAACAGAATAATAATAGCATATTAAATAAAAATATATGTAAGAATACATTTAAAGAATGTTTTTATGAAACATTTTGGGAAAATAAATGACTTTTTACTTATACGTTAAAGCTTTTCATTTAATCTCGGTTATTTCTTGGATGGCAGGAATGCTATACTTGCCTCGTCTTTTTGTTTATCACGCAAATGTAAAAAACACCAAGGAAATCAACGATACTTTTATAATAATGGAAAATAGGCTATTAAGATATATAATGAACCCTGCAATGATTCTTACTTGGGTATTTGGAACAGTTTTAGTTTTACACCCTCTATCTTCTGTAGACCATGCAAGCAAATGGTTCATTATTAAATTTATTTTAGTGTTAATAATGTCAGGCCTACACGGATACTTTTCTTATTGTAGAAAAAAACTTTTACACGACAATGCTTTTTATAGCCCCAAGTACCTCAAATATCTAAATGAAGGGCCAACTATTTTAATGATTATAATCGTAATTATGGTTGTAGTTAAGCCTTTTAATTAATTTTTATTTTGACATTTAATAATAAATTAATAATATAATTGTTCATATAGCTAAAACAGCTAACATATTATGTCTCATAAAAAAATACCTTTTAAATAATTATCAAAAAACAAATAGGATTAATAATGCACCTTAAAGAACTAAAACAAATGTCTCCAGCAGACCTCATACTTTTTGCAGATAAAAAAGGAGTAGAAAACGCCTCTAATAGAAGAAAACAAGACATAATGTTTTCTATATTAAAAATCTTAGCAGATAAAGGTGAAGTTATTAATGGGGACGGTGTTATAGAAATTCTTCCGGATGGATTTGGTTTTTTGAGAGCCCCAGAAAGTAATTACCTGCCAGGGCCAGATGATATATATGTTTCTCCTTCACAAGTAAGGAAATTTGGTTTGAGAACTGGAGATACTATTGAAGGGCAAATTCGCCAACCTAAGGACGGAGAAAGGTATTTTGCTTTACTTAAAATAGATAAAATTAATTTTGATGCTCCTGATAAAGTTAGACACAAGGTACGTTTTGAAAATTTAACGCCTTTGTATCCTGAAGAAAGAATAAAATTAGAAATAGAAGGAGGGGCACCAGACAAAACTAAAGATAATTCTTGTCGGGTTATAGAGCTAGTAAGCCCAATAGGAAAAGGACAAAGAGGTTTAATAGTTGCTCCACCTAGAACAGGAAAAACGGTATTATTACAAAATATTGCGAATTCAATAGAAAAAAACCATCCAGAAATGTATATATTAGTATTATTGATTGATGAAAGACCAGAGGAAGTTACTGATATGCAGAGATCAGTTAAGGGAGAAGTTATTTCTTCTACTTTTGATGAGCCTGCAATGCGGCATGTTCAAGTGGCAGAAATGGTTATTGCAAAAGCTAAAAGATTAGTAGAGCATGGAAGAGATGTAGTAATATTATTAGATTCTATAACCAGACTGGGCAGAGCTTATAATACGGTTGTTCCCTCTTCAGGAAAGGTCTTAACGGGAGGTGTAGATGCTAATGCTTTACAAAAGCCAAAAAGGTTTTTTGGAGCAGCTAGAAATATTGAACATGGGGGTTCATTAACTATTATTGCTTCGGCATTGATAGAAACAGGCTCTCGAATGGACGAAGTCATTTTTGAAGAATTTAAAGGCACAGGAAATTCAGAAATAGTTCTAGACCGGAAGTTAGCGGATAAAAGAACATACCCAGCAATTGATATTGCTAAATCAGGCACAAGAAAAGAAGAGCTTTTAGTCGATAAGGGAGACTTATCTAAAATGTGGATGTTAAGAAGAATTCTTAGTCCTATGGGAATGGGAGATGCAATGGAGTTTTTAATTGATAAATTAAAAAGCACAAAAAATAATAACGAATTTTTTGATAGTATGAATCAATAATTTACAAAGAAGATAGGAATTTTAAAACTTTTCTTCTTTCATCGGCACCTAATGAAATATACTTTTCCTTGGACAGCAGGGCTTCTCCTCCATGCCATAGTATAGCCTCGTTTAAAGAGTTTGCTCTTCCATCATGAAGAAATTTAGTATGCTTGTTAACAACTTTTACAAGGCCTATTCCCCATAAAGGAGGCGTTTTCCATTCTCTGCTTTCAACAGTTCCCTCTGCAAGTCCATCGTCTAGGCCAGGCCCCATATCATGTAGCAAGAAATCACTATATGGCTTTATAACTCTATTACTAAGCTCTTCATGCTCTTTGTGTTTTCCGGTTGTATATGTTGATACGTGGCAGCTTTCACAGCCAATTTTTGTAAATAGTAAACCTCCTTCAATCACTTCTTTGTCTTGAGTATTTCTTTGTCTTGGAACGGCTAAAGTTTGCATATATAATTTTAACATACTAATTTGTTTTTCTGATATTTCTGGAGAGCCCCCACTAATTTGATTAGAGCATTCTTTTTGTATTACCATACAATTTTGTTCAGGAAAAAAAGAGGATGTTAAGCCCATATCTTGAAATGCGGCGCCAGCTACATGATGCAGTAAGGTTGCTCGATTTGCTTTCCAGCCAAATTTTCCTAACATTTTATTATTTGAGGGAACGTCATTAACGAAGTTTGCTCTGCCTGAAATGCTATCTTTGTCTATATCTAATATATCTTCATTTCTAAGGATGTCCTCTGCTTTTATCGCTTCTATTAATCCTAGGCCAAATACTGCCGGTGCAACTCTTCCTGAAAATTTTGTATTGGCGTCTAACGGGCCAAAGGAAAGAGAGTGAAAAGTATAGTTTGGAACAAATAATTCTGCAGAGCTTTTGTCTTTGTATAAAACAGTTCTTTTAGAATAGCTTACTGTGGCTTTCCCTTCATAGGGTACGCCTAAAATTGCTTTATCATTTAATTGAAAGCCATAATTAGGATCAGCTAAAACTTTATTGTTTTTATATATACCTAATTTAATAACCATAGATCTAAATTTAGACCCATTCTCTGGAGGCCTTCCTCTTCCGTCTTTAACATGGCAGCCAGAGCAGCTAACTCTATTAAAAACAGGACCGAGCCCATCTAGGCTTTTTACGGAACTAGGAGCAGGAGTCCAAGAGCGTCGAAATAGGTGCCTTCCTCCCGTAAATTGACGCATTTTTTTTAGGTCCAAGGAAGGAATAGGCGCAGCAAAAGCTTCTCTCGTTTGTCTATCTACGGATATTTCTGCATCCATAATAGACGAATGTTCGCTACTGTTAATATTGTTATTAAAAAATAATAATACTAGCAGTAAAACAATGAAGACAAATATAGAGCTTTTTACTCGGATATATTTACATTCCAATTTAAGTCATTTCCTGCTTTTTTAATATATTCTGCGATAACTATCAGGTTACTTACAGTTTCTTCAGCAGCCATTCTGCCAGAACCATTTTTAGGCTCAGAAAGCATTTTGTCAAAGGGAATTGTAATATTATCTATAGAATTAGATGTTTTTTCTAATAATGCCATTATGTCTTTATGTAAAGAAGGGTTTTTTTCTCTAAGTAATTCAGCTACAGAAGGACTAAACATTTTAGAATTAATGCCCATGCCTAGATATACATTTTTAATACCATTAAAATTTGCTCTAATATCCTCATGTGTCTGGTCACTAAAACATGAATGTTCATCTTCTGGGTCTCCGGAATCGAGCGCAGTTGCTATTCTTTCTGAAGATAATTCAAAACCGGCAAGAGTAGCAATTCCTGTTAGTATTGAACCTCCGGGATCGCTTTTTGCAAGAAAGTTGACTCGTCCTTTTCCATTAGGCGCCCATTGTTCATTCAGCCAATCAATATGCTTTAAAAGCAAATTACTAGTTTGTTTAAGATATGTTCTTCGTCTCTCTTTAGTAATATCTGTGCCTACATAATCACTTGCTTTACGGTTTCCGGGACGTTCTAAAGAGTTGTCCTGACCCCAAAGTAAAAACTCTATAGCATGCCAACCAGTTGATACATCGG
Organism: uncultured Pelagibacterales bacterium; assembly: GCA_913046335.1. Lineage (GTDB taxonomy): Bacteria > Pseudomonadota > Alphaproteobacteria > TMED109 > TMED109 > TMED109. Next base: position 65,300 of record CAJWSU010000008.1, read on the forward strand.
CATCATCTTCTGACATATTAGAAGCCACAATAGTTTTTTCATTCACATCATAAGATAAATTATTTATTATTCCTGCTTTATCATTGCCCACAACATAATCAATATATGCTTCATTTAAAGGCCATGCATTTATAAGTCCTTCCGGGCCTTCTTCTCCATATTCATTAACGCCGTCTATTGGGCCTCCATAAAAACGGAAAGCCTCCGTAATTCCATAAACTTTTCTAGCTTCTATCCATTGGTTTTTAGCATACTGAAGTGTTTTTTCTGTGGGGTTTTCTAAAAATGTATTGATAGACTTATGCATATTGTATGTTTTTATGTGAACTGCACTATAATAGTGACTAACTAAATTTGCATAACTTTTTGCAAGAACATCATTTTTATCATTATCATCAGCGCCAGCGCCATAATTAAAGAGCGATACTATAATAATTAGATTTAAATATACTAATAACTTTTTCATTTTTTTAACTCCAAGCATTAAAAGACTACGTATATATTATATAGCTATATATGAGACTAATTCGCATTGTCAACGAAAAACTAGGCATCAAAAAAGACAAAAGCCAGCAGAACAGCTGTTGTAAAAACAACACACTATATTTATTAAATATAATACTACAAATGAGTATATATTGACAATGAGAATCACTCTCATTATAAACTTATGTGCAACTAATACTGATTCTCATTCTCATGAATTTGGCAGTAAGAGCTAGTATATTTGGGTAGTTGGTATAATTAGTTTAATTTATTTTAAGGAGTTTAATTGTGAATAAATATTTTAAAACATTAGTCTTTGCTTTAGCAGCAATGTACACATTTAGTGTAAGTGCGGATGAAGTGAGTGATCTAAAAGATATGATGGAAGATCTTCAAGAAAGAATTAACGATCTAGAAGATTCTGCAGAAGAAAGTGGAGCCGCTGGTTGGTGGACTAAAACTTCTGTAGGTGGTTATGGTGAATTACATTATAACAATAATGGTGGATCAGGTAAAATCGATTTCCACAGATACGTATTATTCTTTGCTCATCAATTTAATGATTCTGTGAGTTTTAATTCAGAGTTTGAATTAGAACATAGTATTGCTGGTGGTGGTGATGCTATAAAAGAAAAAGGTGAAGTAGAATTAGAGCAAGCTTATATTGACCATAACTGGGCTGAATATGGCTTAGCTAATACTAACATGAAATACGGTGTGTTTTTAATCCCATGTGGTATTACAAATGAAATACATGAGCCTCCTACCTTTTATGGTGTGGAAAGAAATGTAGTTGAAAAGGAAATCTGTTCTAACACACGTTGGGAAGGTGGCTTTCAAGGAACTCATGTAATTCCAGATATGGACCTAACTATAATTGCTGGTGTTCACTCTAGTTTAACATTTACTCAAGGTGACATTCGAAGTGGTAGAGATAAAGTTGCTTCTGCGACAATGAATAAGGAAGCTTATTCTGGTGCTTTTAGATATACAGGAGCTTTTCCTGGTTTAGAGCTTGGTTTATCTTGGGAATATGCGCCTGATATGAATGAAGGCCAGTCTGGTCCTCAAGTTGAAGGTACAATGTTAGCCGTTCACGCAAACTATATGCCATCACGTGGCTTTGGTGCTCGAGGTTTTTGGGGTCAATGGAATTTAGATTGTCCTCCAATACTTACAGATGCCAATCAGTGCGCAGCAAATGGCCGTGACTATCAATGGGGTGGTTTTGCTGAAGGAAGCTATCGTTTTGATTTGACAGGAGAGCAAAGCTTAGGTTTCGCTGTGAGAAGAGCAGAATGGGATGATAAAGCAGGAACTAAAAAAGCGACTGTTTCTAAAAATAACATCACCATGAGCACTTTAGCTGTTAATTGGTGGCTTACACCTCAAGCCGTGCTTAAAGCAGACTGGGAAAGAAAGAAAACTTATGGTAAAACTGCAGTCCAAGGCTTTAACATGGGTATGGGATATCAGTTTTAGTATAGATTTTTATACTGAATATACATAAAATATCTTCAAAGAATAGAAGGGTGATAGAATATTGACTTATATAAGATTTATAATAGTTACTGTTCTATCCCTTTTTTTATTTTCTACACTCTCTATAAGTAATTCTTTTGCTCAAGAAGTAATGTTAAGCAAAGAGGACTTCCTCAAAACCGCTTTCCAAGAAGACATTCCTAAAAGAAAAGGATTAAGATTTAAAGGCGAAGTAAAAGAAACCGCCCAAAAAATAATGGGCAGCAACTATAAAAAAATAAGAATAAAATATTGGCGTCAGGGTGAGAAAACCGCTTGGATTTTAGAGAAAATAGGTAAGGTCAAGCTTATAACAGCGGGCTTTATTATTGAAAGTTGTCGCATTTCTAGCATACATGTTCTAGTATATCGAGAGACACACGGATGGGAGGTTAAGTATCCCAGTTTTCGAGATCAATTTGTAGGAGCTAATATGGTAGGTGGATCAAAACTAAATAAAAGAATAGACGGAATAGCTGGTGCAACTATGTCGGTCAATAGCATGACAAAAATGGCAAAATTAGCCCTTACGATGCATGACCTTGTTCCTGAAACAAACTGTACATAATTTAATAAATGCTTAAAAAGCTGCATAAAATTATAGGGCTTAGTGTTTGTATAATTGTTATACATCTTTCCATCACTGGTATTATATTAATGCACCCTAGGACTTTCAAGTTACTGGATACTTATTATACTAATAGTTATCTTTATAATTTATATGGTATGTTTAAAACCTCAGATGTAAAAGTTTTAGAGAGCAATGATACAGACATAGGAGTTATAAAAAGCAAGCTTATTGTATCTGATATGGTTTTAGAAACAGGCAATAGAGATATAATTGGTTTATTAAAAATAAATAATCTTATATATGCCTTAAAAAAAAATTTTCTATTTCTCATAGAAGAAGGGGACTTCCAGTTAGAAATTCTGAAAAAAGAAGAGCTTTCTTTTTCGGCAAAATCTATAGGTATAAGCAATAATGAAGTCATATTAAAAGATATTAAAAACAAATATTATATTATAAATAAGGACCTTAATTTTTTCTTAGCGCCAAACAATAAGGACTTAGACACCCAATACAATACAAGCAACTTAATTTCTACAGATAAAGAAACGGCGGATTATTTTTTATTTCAAGTACAAGGCCCAGGCGTACAAGCCTTGAGGCTGTTAACAGACTTGCATAATGGAAGGTTTTTCGGACCCTTAGTAATGATTATATTTTCAATAACAAGCTTGGCCGTAATATTTTTAGCAATTAGCGGAACGTGGATTAGCCTTAATATAACCTTTAAAAGAAGAGCCTATAAAAAAAGAAAGCATAGGAGACATAACTAGTCCCCTATTATGAATATGCAAACTCTTCTTAAGGCATAAGTAATGTAGACCCAGTTGTCTTCCTACTTTCTAAATCTTTGTGAGCTTGCGCAGCATCTTTTAAGTCGTACCGTGCATTTATACTAATATTTACTTTTCCACTTTCAACCATATTAAAAAGCTGATGTGCGCTTTCTACGAGATCTTCCCTTTTAGCATTATAGGTCATGAGCGTTGGCCTTGTAAGAAAAAGACTTCCTTTAGCTGCCAATAGCCCTGTTTCTATAGGCGGAGCATTACCTGAGGAGTTGCCAAATACTACCAACATACCTAAAGGGGACAGGCAATCTAAGCTTTTAAGGGCAGTGTCTTTACCAATCCCATCATAAACTACAGGCACTCCTTCTCCGTTAGTAATTTCTTTTACTTTATCTACAAAATTTTCTTCTCTATAGAGTATAGTATGTTCGCAACCATTAGCTTTAGCTAAAGCTGCTTTCTCCTCGGAGCCAACGGTCCCAATCACTTTTGCTCCTATAGCCTTAAGCCATTGACAAGCTATTAACCCCACCCCTCCTGCTGCAGCATGAAAGAGAATAGTTTGCCCAGCTTTAACATTGTAAGTTCTTCTAACGAGATATTCAACGGTCATCCCTTTTAGCATAATTGCAGCGGCAATTTCATCAGATATATTATCTGGTATTTTTACAAGACGATCAGCAGGCATTACCTTTGCTTCGGCATAACTTCCTGTTGGAGGAGAGGCATAAGCAACTCTATCGCCTACATTAAGGTCTTTAACATTCTCTCCCGCTTCTATAATAATCCCTGCCCCTTCAATCCCAAGGGTTAGTGGTACAGGCATAGGATATAAGCCAGACCTATGATAAGTATCTATGTAATTAAGACCTATGGCAGTATGTTTAATTAAAACGTCATCTTTTTGTGTTTCTGGAAGAGCCACTTCTTCCCACTTCATTTCTTCTGGACCGCCTTGTTTATGAACTCTTATAGCGTTTGTAATCATATTTATTCTCCTAATTTTTTGTTTACAGGTTTTTAAGTAATGACAAGGTTCTCATGTCGCTAATTTCCGCCGCCGCCCTATCATAATTAACCCCACCAGTTCTAGCAAAACCATGATCGGCGCCAGCATAGGCATTAATTTTTACAAAAGAGCTATCTGCAAACTCTTTTTTTAAAAGCTCTTGTGTTTCCGGGCCAACCAAACTGTCTTGCTCACCTATATGAAGCATCATAGGCTTTCTAATCATAGCTTTATTTTCAAGGGCTTTTTCAATACCTACCCCGTAATAACTGATAGAGGCATCAATATCTAATTGACAGCCAGACTTAAAAGCAAGAAGGCCTCCTAAGCAGTATCCCACTACAGCAGTCTTTCCAGAGACATTATCGTTTTCTCTCAAGTATCTAAGAGAAGCAGCAATATCATCCACGCCTTTTTCAACATCAAAACTTTTATAAAGATCAAACGCTTTTTGGGTTGCAATTTCAGATTGATCAGGCAGCTCTGTAAGAGGACCTTCTTGCCTCCAGAATAAATCGGGCACAATGACAGCAAAACCATGTGCAGCAT
>CAJWSU010000009.1:0-54577 GCA_913046335.1 uncultured Pelagibacterales bacterium
TGTCTCGGTGACATCGAGGAAGCCATTGGTTCAAATCCAATATCGCCCACCATATTTATTAAGAAAGAAAACTATGAGACATTTTTATTCTATTATGTTGGCCATCATTATTACTTCTACTAATTTAGTAGCCTATTCCTATGATGAGGAAGATGTACGTTATTTTTTAAAAAATAGTAAGTGTCATCAATGTGACCTAAGTAATTATAATTTTGAAAAAAAATACCTTGACCAGGCAGTAATATCTGAATCTAATTTAATTGGTGCTAATTTCAATAATTCTAAAATAGCAAATTCAAGAATTAGATCATCAGATCTTACAAATTCAACATTTATACATGCTGATATGAATACCACATTGATTGAAGATAGTAATTTTACAAATGCTAACTTATCAGAGATTAATTTAGTATCTGCTACTATTATAAATTCTAATTTTATTAAAGCCAATTTAAAGCTTGCAAAAATGTATGGAATAACGGCTGAACGAACTAATTTTGATGGAGCTAATATTACTAATGTGAATATCCAAAAATCAATTCTATCTTTTTCCTCATTTATTAAAACAGATTTTAATGGCTCACTCTTATCTTTATCATTAATGGATAATACCAATTTATCTTATGCTAATTTATCAAAGGTTAAAGCAAGAGGAGTTAATTTTACTGAGGCAAACCTAGAATTTGCAGATTTATCTTATAGTGCGTTTAGAAGATCAGTATTTAATAATAGTAATATGCAAAATATTATGTATAGAGCCGCAAATTTTTATAAATCTATTTTTATGAATGCAGACTTAAGTACAATTACTTTTGAAGATGTTTATTTTAAGCAAGGAGTTTTTTGTAAAACTAGAATGAAAGAAAAAATTGTTAATAAAGATTGTAGAAATTAATTAATTGTTGATGTTATATTTTTTTTAATAAGCTTGTTAATTTCGTTATCAGAATAATCTAATTCTTTCAAAATTTCTATAGTATTTTCTCCAAGCAGAGGAGCAAGTTGTTCTCCACTTAAAGAGCTTTCTGAAAATATAGGAGCTGGTCTTGGCGATCTAATTGTTCCAAAAATCTTACTATCATGAAATTCTATAATTTTATTTTGTAAGATCTGTTCATTATCTAGTAATTCTTCTCTATTTAAAATAGGGGCACTAGGAACTTCATTAGTCGCTAATTTTTCTAATATCTGATTAGAATTATGTTTTTTTATTTCTTTAGCAATTATATGTCTTCTTTCTGTTTTATTCTCAAACCTAGCTCTTGGTGTATTAAATCGCGGGTCAACCAATAAATCTTTTCTATCAAAGGCATTACACATGCCTAACCACTCTTTATCAGTTACGGCACCAGCAGTTATATATTTATTATCCTTTGTTTGAAACACTAGGTCTAAACCCATTTGTCCAGAAGATGGGTCGCTTTCTTTTCCTACAAAAGATAATGAGGAGCTTCCTTCAGGCCATAAATATGCTATCATTACATCAAGCATAGCTAGTTTTATGTGTTGTCCTTTTCTATACCTTTCTCTATAAAATAGAGCGGAGCTAATAGCTTGAGCTGCTGCCATTCCGGTAGTTTTGTCAGGAATAATAGTTCTTACCATTTTTGGAAATTTTGTTTCTTGATCCCTCTGTATATCTGCAAGTCCAGATAATGCTTGAATTACAGGATCATATACTCTTTGTTTTGAATAAGGTCCTTTATCTCCAAATCCACTGATTGAAGTATAAATAATATTATTATTAATTTTTTTAACTTCTTCATAACTTAGCCCCATCCTTTTCATTGTGCCTGGTCTAAAATTTTGAACAATAACATCGGCATTTATTAATAATTTTTTTATTATATTTATGCCTTCTATATTTTTTAAATTTATAGTTAAAGATCTTTTACTTCTATTACTACATAGAAATGATGTAGTCATTCCATTATTTGGAGCACCTACACTTCTCATTAGTTCGCCTGATAGGGGTTCTATTTTAATTACATCCGCTCCTTGATCACCAAGCATCATTGTTGCAACTGGCCCTGATACCATAGCTGTAAGGTCTATAACTTTAATCCCTGTTAATGGTCCTTTGTTAATCATTTTAATTCTTTATTATTAATTATAATGTATACTTTTTATACTCTTTAAGTGTTCCATACTCATATGTTTGAATCATAGCTTTAATATATTCGGGCCTTTTTATAGATCTATCATAATAAGATAGAATCTTTTTACTATTAATATCTATATTATATAATTTTATTACCTGCAGACAACTCATAAACATTATATCTGCACAGCTAGGTTTTTTACCCATTAACCAGCCTGTATCGGGAACATCTTTCTCACATGCTTCTAACATTCTTATAATATTATCTTTAGCAGCATTTATAGCATTAGGAGCTTCTCCATAAATATTTGATAAGCCCCCGTTTTCTACTATTTTATGTTTTCTCATAACATAAACTCCTAATGCATCAATTTCCATTGCGCACATATAAGACCATTCATCAATTTTGGCTCTATCTTTAGGTGAAGTAGGTAAATAAAAGTCTTGAGTATTTTTAAAATTCTGAACAACATAGTTCATTGCAGCAACACTTTCACTTATGTATATTTCATTGTGTCTAAATAAAGGTATCTTGCCTTTAGGGTTTATTTTTAGATATTCAGTTGTTTGTGTTTCACCTGTTCTAGATCCTATTTTATAGCTTTTATAATTTAATTTCATCTCTTCTAATGCCCAGTATATGCGAAAAGGTCTGAAAGTTTTAAATCCCCAAATTTCTATAATTTCATTATTCATATTGAACCTACTTAAAATACATATCTGTAGTTAATAATTAGCAATTGTATGATTAAATGTATTATAAGATCATATATTTTAAAATATTTAAAGTCATAACTTAACAATTCTTGGATCATAATTTGGCAGATATGAATTATAAAAATTTAGGCATGTTCCTAATCATATTATTTGGATTTGTCTTAAATGTAATTAGTATGCAAGTTGTAGGTTCCTCTATAAGAAATTTACAGGGCGCCTTAAATATAGGTCTTGATCAAGTTTCTTATGTTATGTCTGCTTATTTAATGGCAGAAGTAGTTATTATTCCATTTGCTGGTTGGTTATCTCGTTTATTATCAATTAGGTTATTATTTTTAATAGGTTTATCTGGTTTTTTAATTGCTTGTATTGGAGCAGCGTCTACTAGTAATTTTTATGTTTTAGTAGGCTTTAGAGTCATGCAAGGCTTTTTTGGTGGAGCACTAATGCCATTAATGTTTTCTTGTATTTATCTTTTATTCACAAGAAAACAGCTTCCTTTTGCTCTAGCTTTAACGGCTACTGTAGGAGTATCTTCTATAGCTTTTGGACCTGCTATTGGTGGATATATGACAGAAATGATAAGCTGGCGCTGGATGTTTCTATATAATCTTCCTATAGGCATAGTTTTATTAGTCTTAGCATATTTCTTTATAGATTTAGATGATAGAGAACGACATTTAGCTAAACAGATTGATTACTATGGAATAGTATTATTAGCGGTAGGACTTTTACTATTATTAATTACTATACAGGAAGGTTCTAGATTAGATTGGTATGCTTCTTCTACCATTAGAATATGCTCTATTTTATCTTTTACTAGTCTATTATTATTTTTTATTAGAGAGTTTACAGCAAAATATCCAATAATTGATTTATCAATATTTTTAGATAGAAACTTTAGTATTGGGTGTATAAATGTAATTGTATTTGGAGTATCAATTTATGCTCCTATTTTTTTATTACCTGTATTTTTGGGAGAGGTTAAGGGTATTGGTCCATGGGAAATTGGAGCTATAGTTTCTGTTATGGGTTTATCATGGATGGGGATTGGTCCATTTGTAGGAGTATTAATAAATATATTCGGAGCTAGGTTTTTAATATTTGCTGGCTGTACTTTTACTATAATAGGAACATGGCAGTTACTCAATATGACGCCAGAATTTGGTTTTAAGGAGTTATTTTGGCCCCAAGTCCTTAGAGGAATAGGTTCTCAACTTCTTTGGGTAGGTAATCAATATATTGCTATGTTATTTATTTCAAATAAAGGAATACAAAATGCTGCTTCTTTATTTAATTTAATACTTAGATTAGGAGGAGCTGTTTCTATAGCTACTACAAATATTTTTTTAGAAAAATTGAGAGTTATGTATTATGGAGGTATTTCTAATATGCTTTTAAATGGACCTCAAATAATTTCTGGTTTCAATCAAAAAATGGAAAGTATTTTTAGTTCGCTTCCTATGTTTTCAAGTTTAAACCCTGAATACAAAACAATCTTAGCTATTGAACTATTAGGTTTAAGAGAGGGGTTTGTAATGGCAGTTAATAATATTACATATGTTATAATGTGGGTAGCTTTTATACCCATTATACTGTTACCATTTTGTAAAATGAAAAATGATTAGAGGTTTATCCTCTTCTATTCATATAACCTTGTTCTGCAAAAGGACCTCTTTCTTTAGCTGCCTTTTTAAATTTAGACCATGAATCATAAATTCTTTTGTTAATATCTCCCTCATTAGCTGTTTCAGAAACTACTTCATCACTTATTTTAAACATTTCTTTGTAAACATCATTTGGAAAATTTTGAATATTTACTCCAAATCCAATAAGCTTTTTTTGAGCAATATTATTTGCATAGGTAAATTCAGATAACATTTTATTGTTTTCTGATATGCATGCATGCTCAACAATATTTTGTAAATTTATAGGTAATGCGTCATAAGCTGTTTTATTTACAATACATTCAGTATGTGTACCTGGCTCATGAAAACCTGGGCCATAATAATTATTAGCAACTTTATAAAATCCAAATGCTAAGTCATTCCATGGTCCTACCCATTCTGTTGCATCTATGGCTCCAGACTGTAAAGCTGGCATAATTTCTCCTCCTGGTAAGGCAACAGCGGTAGCACCCATTCTATTAATTACTTCCGCTCCGAGACCTGGCATTCTCATTTTTAATCCCTTAAAATCTTCTAAAGAATTAATTTCTTTTTTAAACCATCCTCCCATTTGTACTCCAGAATTCCCACCTAAAAAACCTTTTAAATTAAATTCTGCGTATAATTCGTCCCATAATTCTTGTCCTCCTCCATAATGTATCCAAGCATCGTGTTCTTGAGCTGTTAGTCCACCAGGAACTGCAGCAAAGAAGGGAGTTGATTTATTCTTATTAATCCAATAATAACTAGCTCCATGACTCATTTGGGCCGTTTCTTGTCTTACAGCATCAAAGCTTTCAAAAGCAGGAACTAATTCACCGGCTGCAAATAATTTTACGGTTAATTGACCTTCTGACATTACGGTAATTGAATCTGCAATACGTTGTGCTCCTGTTCCAAGTCCAGGAAAATTCTTTGGCCAAGTAGTTACCATTTTCCATTTAATTCTTCCTTTAGATATTGCAGGAGCTGATAAAGTAGATGCTGCAGCTATTGTTCCTATGCCAATTGTTTTTTTTAAAAAATTTCTTCTTTTCATAATATTACTCCTAATTATATATTGTATGCTTCAGCCCTATCTCTCATATAGCCATAATCACTATATTTTTGATATTTTATTGATTGTTTTAAAAAGTCACTCCAGCTTTTATATATTTTTGCATGCATGTCTCCAAGTAAAGCTGTCTCATCCACAACCTCTTTAGATATTGAAAACATTTTAGTTATAACATCTTTTGGAAATGGTCTCACGTCCACATTATGCTTATTAACTAATACATCTAGAGCTAACCCACTATTAGCAAAATATTCTGCAGGAGCTTCTAATGCACTTGCATGGCATGCATCCCTAACAATAAATTTTAAGTCAGTACTTAATTCATCATAACTTTCTTTATTCATTATTAATTCATTAGTCGTACCTCCCTCATGGAAACCTGGTCCATAATAATATTTAGCTACTTTATAAAAACCTAGTGCTAAATCATTCCAAGGTCCAACCCATTCAGCAGCATCAATCACTCCTGATTGTAAAGAAGGCATAATTTCTCCTGCTGGCATATTAACAGCCGTTCCACCCATTCTATTAACTACTTCAGCTCCTAGACCAGGCATACGCATTTTTATTCCTTGGAAGTCTTGTAATGAATTAATTTCTTTTTGGAACCAACCACCCATTTGCACACTAGTATTTCCAGCTAAAAAACTTTTTACACCAAATTCTGCATATAATTCGTCCCATAAAGCCTGTCCACCTCCATATATTATCCAAGCAGCTTTTTCTGAAGCTGTCATACCTCCTGGAACTGTACAAAAGAAAGGAATAGCTTTATGTTTTGAAATCCAATAATAGGGAGCTGCATGACCGCATTGCGCAGTACCTTCTCTCACGGCATCAAATACTTCAAAAGCGGGGACTAATTCTCCAGCCGCAAAGTTTTTTATTTCTAACCTTCCATCAGAAGATTCAGTAATTCTTCTTGCTAGTTTTTGAGAATGAGTTCCTCCTCCAGGAAAGTCTCTTGGCCAACATGTAACCATTCGCCATTGTATAATATTTTTAGATATAGCTGCTGATTTTTTAGGGTTATCTGGGGTGCCTCCATCTACATTATCTTTGCATGCAGTAAGAAGTCCTGCAGTACCAATAGCAGTGGCCCCAATAAGAATTTCTCTTCTTTTATATAAAGGTTTTAATTTTTTATTTTTCATATCATAGCTCCTAATAAGTTCACTCTTTTAAATTTTTCCAAGTATTATTCGTTAATTTTTGTAATCCTATAAATTTACTTTTATAAGCCATTTTTGGCGATTCCTTAATCCAGTAACCTAGATAAACATATTTTAGTCCTAATCTAATAGTTTCTTCTATATGCCAATCTATGATCCAAGAGCCCAAGCTATGTTTTTCTCTATCTGGAGAAAAGAATTTATAAATGCCACTTAAACCATCTTCTACTTTATCTGTTAAACTAGCTGCAATCAATAAATTATTATCATCTCTAAATTCATATACACATGTCTCTACTGGTGTATCTTCAACCATAGCTCTATATTCATTAAAATTCATTTCAGCCATGTCACTATCATGATGCCTACTCGTTTGGTATTTATAAAATAGTTCAAATTGTTCTCTAGTAGCAATAGGAGGTCGTTCAATGCATTTTAAGTCTATAGCAGCTCTTTTCGCTCTTTTAAGAGATCGGTTTGGTTTATATTGATTGACATCAATCCTTACTGGTATACATGCATTGCAATCATTACATGCTGGCCTATAGGCTGTTCTATGTGATCTTCTAAAACCCGCATTTGTAAGTTTAAAATTTAATTCATTAGAATTTGATCCAGATAATTCAGTTATAATTTTTTTTTCATTTTTTTCAGGAAGATATGGACAAATTTGGGGAGATGTTCCATAGAATATTTGCAATGGCTTTTTAATATTTATTGTCATGTCTTTAATTTACATTAAATTTAAAAATTAATATAGGTTATAATACCACGGAGCAAATAAACTAAAAGATAGCCAACATATAATAGTTAAAGGTACTCCACCTATAATAAAGTGTTTAAAACGATAATTTCCTGCTGCCATAACTAATAAATTAGTTTGATAACCATAAGGAGTTGCAAAAGAACAGTTAGCAGCTAAAATGATAGTTATTACAAATGGCATAACATCCAAATTTAAACTAGTAGCTAATGATATTCCTAATGGCATAAAAAGAGCAGCACTAGCATTATTAGTTAAAAAATTTGTCATTACAGAAACAATCAAAAATAGTAAAGAAATAATTATAGCTGGGTTTGATGCATTTAGATTATCTAACATTAAATAAGCACCATAATGTGCAAGCCCTGTAGCAGCTATTGCGTGACTTAAAGCAAGCATTGAAACTATTGTTAAAAATATGTGTCGGTTTAAAGAATTTATAGCTCTTTCAGCGCTTAAAACTCTAGAAGCAAGCATTGCTGAGGCTCCTATCATCGCAGCAGCCACGCTAGGAATAATACCTGTGGCCATAGTAATTACAGTAAATATAAAGATAGCTAGGGAACGTCTTGCATATTTCTTTCTAGGAAGGATAGATGAAGTATGATCTAATAAAAGTATGTCTGAATAGTCTTTTAAATTAGCAATTGAATTCTTGGATCCTTGAATTAATAAAACATCTCCATCTTCTAATATAATATCTGTTATTTGTTCTCTATATATTCGTGAGTTTCTTTTTATACCTAAAACAATACAATTAGTCATTTTTCTAAATCTGGATTCTTCAAGACCTCTTCCCGCCATTCTAGATGATGGTGCAATAAGGACTTCAGCTAATATTTGTTCTCCAGAATTAATATTACTATCATTATCTGTAAAATTATATTGGTCGGTTTCAGATAGAGTAGGGTGAAGTTGCTCGCCATATTTTATTAAAGCACTCTCAATCACTTTTCTTTCAGCTGAAACAACTATTATATCATCTTTTTTTATTTTGGTAGTCTGATATGCAGATATAGAATGCTCACCTCTTTGAATTAATAGAACTTTCATATCAGGTAGAGCATCAAAACCACCATTTAAAGATGTTTCTCCTATTAAATTACTTTCATTATCTATTTCTATTTGCGCTATAAAATTATTTTGATCACTGGATAAAGATGATGATGTTTTCTCTCTTTTAGGCATAAGCTTAGGTAAAAGAAATAAAACAAATAAAATTCCAGGAAGGGCTATGACTAAGCCAGGTATTGTAACGCTAAAAAAATTTATTCCTTCTACGCCCAAATCTTTAGCAACTTGTGCTCCTATAATATTTGTACTAGAACCGACTAGCGTTGTCATTCCTCCTAAAATCCCAGCATAACTTAAAGGTATTAAGGCTTTACTAATTGATAAATTCATTTTTTCTGCAATGATTGATACTAAAGGAATAAATATTATAATGATTGGAGTATTGTTCATTATACTAGAAATTATTGCGACGATTAGTAATAATAAAATTAAAAGTGTACTTTTACTGGTTTGCAAGTCTCTATTTAAATGCATAATATTATCCACAAAAGTATTTAGTATTCCTGTGGAATAAACTCCTTGGGCAACTACTAATAATGCCATAACAGTTAATAAACCTTGGTTTGAAAAACCTGCAATAAAATCATCAAAATTAATACCTTTAACTGGATAGATTTCAAATATCAAAAACAATAAACCTAGTACAGATATGGAAACAGCATCAACTGGAAACCGTCGAGTAGAATATCCAATAATAGCAAAAATCATTATTGATAAAGTAATAAACATTTCAAAAGTAAAAACCATATTACCCTTTTATCTTAAATTCTTTTAATAGCTTTTCTCGGTGCTCATCTAATTTTGGGACCTTTTTCCGTGTCTTACGGTCTTCATGCATGCTCATTTTTATGGGATTCCCGGCAACAGAAAAATTATTTAATTTTTCGTCTTCAATATTCACTATCATATTTCTAGAGACTATTTGATCGGAATTAACAGCCTGCTCAATATTATTAAGTGGGCCAACTGGAATGTTTTCTTTTTCTAAGGCCTCAATCCAAAAGTTAATAGGCTTTGTAATAAATAACTTTTCTAATTCTTGTTTAAGAAAAATGACATTATCAACGCGTTTAGGATTAGTTGTAAATCTTTTATCTAAACATAATTCCATACAATTCATAGCTTTACACATTCTTTCAAACATTGTGTTGTTTCCACAAGCCATTACAATATATCCATCTTCGCATCGATAGCATTCAAAAGGAGCAATCGCAGGATGTCTAGACCCACTTGGAGGAGGGCTCTTTCCGGTTGCGAAATATCTGGCTATTGCATTTTCTAAAATAGCAATTTGGCAATCTAGCATTGAAATATCAATGGACTGACCCTTATTAGTATTTTTTTTATCTAACAAAGCAGCAAGTATTCCAATTGTAGTAAATAAACCTGCTGTAATATCTCCAATAGAAGTGCCTACTCGAACAGGTTCTTGTCCTTCGTGACCAGTCACACTCATTAAGCCTCCCATACCTTGTACAATCATATCATATGCAGGTTTAGATGCCCATGGACCCGTTTGCCCAAAACCACTGCAAGAGGCATAAATTAAATTTGGAAATTTTTTTGATAGTTTTTCGTATCCATAGCCTAACTTAGCCATGGTGCCAGGTTTATAATTTTCTATTAAAATATCTGATTTTTCAAGTAGCGCATCAAAGATTATTTTGTCTTTTTCATCTTTTAAATCTATTTTAATGCTTTCTTTTTCTCTATTTAATGATGCAAAATATGCAGACTGCTCATTTATAAATGGGCTAAACTCTCGAGAATCATCTCCCATTGGAGGTTCTACTTTTATTATTCTCGCACCTAGATCAGAAAGAACCATTGTGGCATAAGGTCCTGCTAATACTCTTGTTAAGTCTAGTACAGTTAAACCTTTTAAGGGGCCTTGATTTTTTTCTTTTGTCATAAGTTTTGCCTAAACAGTTAATTTTTTATTACATCTATATATTATATAAAAATTTTAACTTTATCATATAAATATTATATTCATATTTAATACCAATTAGTAGTTAACTAATGAGAAAATTTAGTATATATTCATGTTATGCAATATATCAAAATCTCTATTTTTTTATGTATTCTTTCTATTAGTTTTAATATTTTAGCAGCTAATAATGTGTGGGATAATAATAAAAATTTTATGCAGGCAAAGAGTTTATCCTTGCCATGTTTAGGATGCCATGGTCAGAATAATTCAAGTGTTCCTAGTTTATACAACTTGGAAGAAAGCTATATATATAAAGCATTAATTGAATATCAGTCAGGTCATCGTGAAAATTACTTAATGCAAATCATAGCTAAAGGATATAGTGAAGAGCAATTAAGAATTATTTCTAAATATTATTCATTACAAGGAGATGATAATGAATAGGCGTATTTTACTAAAAAATATTGCAAATTTAGGAGCATCCTCATCCTTATTACCGTTCATAAATATAAATAATTTAAATGCAAAAAGTGCTGGAAGAGTTGTAGTACTTGGTGCAGGTTGGGGTGGATTAAGCGCAGCCAAAACTATAAAACAAATAAGCCCTAATGTTGAAGTTATAATAATAGATAAAAATAAAGAATTTATATCTTGTCCTATGTCAAATTGGGTTATAGGCCAGTTAAAATCTATGGAAGATATTACCTATAGTTTTGATAATTTACAAAAGAAATATTCTATTAAGTTTATTCATGAAGAGGCTATAAATATTAACCTTTCTAAAAAAGTTATTAAGACAGATAGGCAAGAATTAAGTTATGACAAATTAATACTGTCACCCGGAGTTGAGTTAGATTATTCTTCAATAGAAAATTGGAAAAAAGATTATCTAGATAATTTTCCTGCAGCTTGGAAAGCTGGTCCTGAAACTCAATTACTCTCTGACCAGGTTAAAAATATATCTAACGGAGGAGTTGTTGTTATTTCAATTCCTTTAGGGCCATATAGATGTCCTCCAGGACCATATGAAAGGGCTTCATTAATTGCGTCATATCTAAAGAAGCACAAAAACAATACAAAATTAATAATATTAGATGCAAATCAAAAAATAATTTCTAAAGGAGCTTTATTTCAGGAAGCATGGGACGAGTTTTATCCAGATATAATCGAATATAGGGCTAATTCTGGTGTAATAGGAATAGATAATTTAAACAATAAATTTTTAACAGACTTTGAAGAAGTAAAATGTGATGTTGCTAATTTAATACCTTCACAAAGAGCTCCTAAATTTCTAAAAGATAATGAGCTTATAGATAAAGGTGCTAATTGGGCTGCTGTTAATCCGTATGATTTTAGTTCTAGTCTAGCTAAAGATATATTTATTATTGGAGATTCTACTTCACAATCAAATGTTGGAAGAGTTCCAAAGTCGGGATATATAGCAAACTCTATGGGCAAAGTATGTGGTTTAGCTGTTATAGCAGAATTATATGGTTTAGAAAAAGCATCTCCTTCCTTAATAAATACGTGTTATAGTTTAGTCTCCTCTCAAGAGGGTATATCGGTAAGTGCGATATATAATTATGATGAAAAAGATAATAAAATCAAAAGTATTAAGGGAGCTAGTGGCTTATCTCCATATCGATCATCTATTATAAAAACTAATGCTTGGGATTGGGCAACTAATATATGGGAAGATATGTTGGGTTAGAGATTATTTAATTTTGATAGGGTTACCGTCGGTATCGATAGAGACATAAACAAACCTACCTTCAGTTACTTTTATAGCTTGGTCTTCTCCCAATTTGTCATCTTTTCTATTAACCATTGTGACAATATCTATAGTGATTGAAGTATTACCTGTTTTACTGACTTCAGTATAAAAACTTACTATATCTCCTATCATAATAGGTTTATGAAAGCGCATTTTTTCTACGGCTACTGTAGTAACTCTTTTTTTAGTATACTGTCGCGCTAAAACACTTCCTGCTAGATCCATTTGGCTTAAAACCCATCCCCCAAATATATCTCCAGATGGGTTTGTATCAGCAGGCATTGCAACAGCTCTTATGGAAGGAACTTTATTTAATAAATTGCTCATCATGTTTCAGTAATAAAATTAATTATATGAAATAGCAATTGTTAAATAACAAAAGCGATGCCAAATATTTAATATGGACAATTCAGAATTGCAATGTAAACTAACTTATTATTTCGAGGTAAAAAAATGACAATTAAAACTAATTGGCTTAATTATGACGTTATAGTAGTAGGTTCTGGAGGAGCGGGTGCGCAAGCTGCTTATGCAGCAGCAGAAGAAGGTGCAAAGGTTTTATTGGTGTCTAAAGACCCTTTAGGAGCATCGGACACTAAAATTTCTGAAGGTTTGGCTACCGTGAGGGAATCTGGAACTGATGATGATTATGAAAAAGTTTTATCTGAAAATGTTAAATTAGCAGGCGGTGATTTACCTATTAAAAAACTTACAGATACATTTGCAAAGTATTCAAAAGATGCATATGACAAGTACCGTGTTCATGGTTTAAGGCCATCTATAAATAAAAATAAGCATGGGCCTCAATCCTTACCTTTACCTATGGGAGGGCATAATAGAAACCGTTCAGTAGGACATCAAAATCATGGAATAGCATTTGGTCATGCTAATTGGGATGCTATTATAAAAGAAAAAAATATTGAATACATAGAAGATGCGTGGTTTTTAGATTTAGTGGTTGATAATAAAGATAAGGATATTCCTACAATAATAGGAGGTTTAGTCTATGATGCCAGTAAAGGCGAATTATTAGCAATAAAATCTCCATCAGTAATATTAGCAGCGGGAGGTCTATCAACTCTATTTTTTCCTAAAACAGATACTATGAGAGGTAATACAGGAGATAGTTATGCTATAGCTTTAAGGGCAGGAGCAGATTTAGTAGACATGGAGCAGCTTCAATTTTTACCATTCTGCTTAGCTTCTCCACCTTCATATGAAGGATTATTAGCAGGAGAACCTTCAACCGCAAGTTATTTAGGAGTTTTAAGGGATAAAAATGGAAAAATTATTTTAAATGGAGTGCATTTAAGAACAAGAGCTGCATGCTCTGAAGCTATTATGAGGGCTGTAGAAGATGGAAGAGGTAGTCCAAATGGTGGTGCATATTTAGATATGACAGCAAATAAGAACCTTCCAAAATCTGGTCCGT
Organism: uncultured Pelagibacterales bacterium; assembly: GCA_913046335.1. Lineage (GTDB taxonomy): Bacteria > Pseudomonadota > Alphaproteobacteria > TMED109 > TMED109 > TMED109. The sequence continues at coordinate 13,691 of CAJWSU010000009.1, forward strand.
ATTTCATGAAATATCTTCAAGACAGTCTTCCAACTGCCTTCATAAATGCAAGACAGGCATTGGGAAAAGAAGCAGCTAAAGTAGAAATAGCTTGGGAAGTTCGGCCAGGTGCACATTATATGATGGGTGGAATTAGAGTAAATGATGAAGGAGAAAGTGTAGGAGGAAATAATGAAGGTTCTGTAAAATATGGAATTAAAGGTTTATTTGCCGCTGGACAGGCAATGGGAGGTTTATTTGGTGCTAATAGACTAGGTTCCACATCGTTAACAGAATTAGCTGTTTTTGGAATTAGATCAGGTATTGCAGCAGCAAGAAATGCCAAAAATAGCACATCTGAGGTTAACAATAATACTTTTGATCCTCAAATTACAGAATATACCAAATTATTCGGAAGAAAGGGTTCGATCTCATCTAATTCCTTAAAGGAAAAGCTTCAGAAAGAAAGCTGGAAAAAAATTGGTCCAGTCCGAACTGCGCAGGGAATAAATGATATTGATAAAGTAATCAAGGAAATTGAATTAAAACTTATTAATGTTTCTATACCTAAATATTCTATATGGAATCAGGCTTTTCTAGATTATGTTGAATTAAAAAATATGATATGTTCTGCAAAATTAATAGGGTCAGCTGCTAAGGAAAGAAATGGAAGTATTGGTGGTCATGTTAGATTAGATAAAAAAAATATATCTGCTTTCTCAAAACCCTACTCCACAGTAGTTAGTAAAGATAAAAATAGTTATCAGGTAAAAAGATTGGATAGAGATAGAACTCCTATTAAAAATTTAATTTATTATAAGTTTTTAGAGAAGAAAAGGTTATTAGAAGCTAAAATATTTTCTATGCTTCCTAATAGTATTAAAGATAAAAAATTAGAGAATAGGTACAAATCTATGATGTCTGCTAACAATAAAGTCCCAGAAATAATGCCTGGAGGCAGAGAAGGTGCTATCGGGGAGACAACATCAGTATGAGTAGTTCTATTATTATAAATATTGTCACAGTCAGAGACGGTAAAGCTATAACAATACCATATACATATAAGAAAAGGGATGAAAAAGAAAAACCAATGGCTTTAGATGTTTTAATACAGGCACAGTCTACGGTTTTACCGGATTTAGCTTATCGTTATGGTTGTAGAGCAAGAAATTGTGGTGTGTGTACAATTGATAAAAATGATCGACCAATAATTGCATGTCGTGCAAAGGTAAAAGACGGTGACAAATTAAGTGCTGTGGCTACATTACCTGTACTGAGTGATTTAGTGGTAAGAAGAGATGGAATAGCAAGACAAATGAGAGGTTTAAAAGCATCCGGTCAAGGAAATGATTTAAATGTTGAAGCACCTGAAGTTTATCATGAATTAACATCTTGTATAGAATGTTATGCATGTTTGGACAAATGTCCTATGCATGCAAGAAACTTTGATAACAACTTGCCAGGTACAATGACAACAATCTTACCAGACCCATCTATTGGATATAAGTATGGAAATCCTTTTTCTTTACTAAAGCTAGAACGTTTAAGGCAAGACCCTATTAGTTCAGAGCAAGGCAAAGAAATGGCATTAAATAAGGCTATTGATTTAGGGTTAGACGCATGTATAGATTGTCCTGGATGTAAATGTGGAGTAGGAATTGATTTAAAAAATAAAGTTATTAAACCACTTCTAGAAGCAGGAAAAGGTAAATTTAAGTAATTCTTTATATTATAGAATTTATATTTTCCCTACTATTTTGTAAAATAAGATTTTAGATATATACTTTTTATTTATAAATGTTTTATAGGTGATAATATGTTGAGAGAAAATCTGGAATCTAAATGGATAGATTGTTTTGAAAAAAGTTTTTTATTAAGTGGTGTAAGGTCAGGTAATACTGTCGCTATCATCTCTGAAACTCAATCTAGACAAGTATTGATTGATTTATCTCAGCATGCCTTACAAAGAATAGGCGCTAAACCTATACAATTTCATGTTCCTTCTCCAAAGTTAAAAGACTCAATTCCTGTAAGGTCTACTGGTTCATGTTATGCTTTTGAAGGTTATGAAGCTGTTCTGCCTGCATTGAGTGCGTGTGATTTAGTCATAGATTGTACTGTGGAGGGCATGTTACATACAAAAGAGTTACAAGATATTATTAAAGGTGGTGGTCGTTTATTAATGATATCTAATGAGCATCCAGAAGTATTAGAACGCTGCATGCCTGATAAATCTTTAAAACCAAAGGCTGATAAAAGTTTACAGTTATTGCAACAGTCTAAAACTATGTTTGTAACATCTGAGGCAGGTACAAACCTGACAGTAGAAATTAAAGGAGCTCCTTCTCGGGCAGGAGCAGGTTTTTTATCTCCAGGAGAGAAAGTTGCCTATTGGCCAGCTGGATTAGCTTTATTTTTTCCTTTAAAAAATACTGTTAATGGTAATGTGGTTTTAAATACTGGAGATGTTAACCTAACTTTTAAAAAATATATAGAGACTCCTGTAACTTTAATTATAGAGAATGACTTTGTAACTTCTATTGAAGGAAATGGCTTAGATGCAGATTTAATGCGTTCTTATTTTGAAGGTTGGAATGATCCAAATGCATATGCTATTTCGCATGTTGGGTGGGGGCTTAATCCAAATGCAAGATGGGATGCATTGACTATGTATGATAAACAGCATGTTAATTGCACAGAATTAAGAGCTTTTGCAGGAAATTTTTTAATATCTACTGGCGCTAATGAATTTGTTGATCGTTATACTACGTGTCATTTTGATCTTCCTATGCGAAATTGCACTGTAAAGCTTGATGAAACAATTATTGTTAATTCTGGAAAATTGGTAGGCTCCTTAGGTTAATGGATTTGAATAAACTAAAGCATCAATCGGTAGAGGGTATTCCACGTATAAGTTATAAAGAATTGGGTAATGGTCCGCCTGTCATTTTTTTACATGGTATAGGAGGTAATCATTCTAATTGGTATAATCAGCAGTCTTATATTTCAGATAATTTTACAGCTATTGCTTGGGATGCAAGAGGTTATGGAGATTCAGATGACTATAATGGCCCTTTAAATTTTAGTGATTTTGGTGAAGACTTAATAAGATTATTAGATTCAAGAAATATAAGTAAAGCTCATTTCGTTGGCTTATCAATGGGAGCTAGAATACTGATGGATTTTTTTCCAAAACACAAAAGTAGAGTTGCTACATTAATTTTATGTGATTGTTTTTTTGATTATAAAATATTAAGTGACGCTAAACAAAAAGAGTTCATTAATCTTCGTCAAGAACCTTTAAAAAGTGGAAAAACATTAGAGCAAATAGCGCCTAAATTAATAGATTCACTGGTAGGTCCTAATTGTAAAAAAGAAGCTAGAGATATAATATATAAAAGCTTTTTAAATATACATATAGATTCTTATTTAAAAACAATTGCTGAAACTATTAGTTATGATGCAAGTAATAATTTGTCTGAATTTGATGTGCCCACTCAATTAATTTATGGAGAATATGATCAATTAACTCCTGTTAGTATAGGAAAAATGGCACAAAAAAGGATATCAAATTCTTCATTAAGTATCATAAAAAATGCAGGTCACTTAAGTAATATTGAACAGCCAGATGCTTTTAATACTATTATTGATAATTTCCTTTCTAAGCATAAGAATTTAGCAATATATAATAAGGATAAAAGTACATGAAAGAAGTTTCAGTTATAATATCGGGTGGAGGTTCTGTTGGTTTATCTTTAGCAGCTGAATTAGGTTGGAGAGGAATAGATTGTATGATTTTAGAGCAAGCATCTAATTTAAATCCTCACCCAAGAGCTAATGCAGTGGCTAATAGAACTATGGAATATTATAGAAGGTGGGGTATCGATAAGTCTATTAGTGAAGCAGGTATTCCTCCTGATCATCCTGCAGACTATTATTGGGTGTCAAGCTTGCATGGTAGAAAGTTGCATGGAATTTCTTTGCCGCCATTTAAAAAAATTAAGGAAGTTAAAGATACGGGTGGTTATGTTAAGGAAGAACATACATGGTCTCCTTACTTAAAAACAATTACAGGACAAAACGAGGTAGAGGAAGTAATTTTAAATTACTTGTATACCTTAAAGTCAGTAGACATTAATTTTAATACCAACCTAAAAGATTTTGATCAAGATAGTGATGGAGTTACTTGTCATATAAAAAATCTTAAAACAGGAAAAACTGATCTTGTAAGGAGTAAATATTTAATTGCTTGCGATGGAGGTAAATCTATGGTGAGAGAACAATTAAATATTGGCTTAAAAGGTAGGGCTGATATGGCAAAGTTTGTATCAATTTATTTTAAAGCTCCTGATTTTATGAAATGTCATCATTTTGGTTCAGCAAATATATTCTTTCCACTACATAAAAGTTACGCTGGTTTTCTTCTTAACTGGGATGGAGGTACTACTTTTACTTATCATTTAATGTTAAAAAAGGGACAGTTATGGAATGAAGTAGATGCAAAAGCTTCTATAGAAGCTGTATTAGGTAAGTCTACTCCAATAGAAATTATATCAACGCAACCTTGGACTGCGCATGCATTAGTTGCAGAAAAATATCATGATAATAGAGTTATTTTAGCCGGCGATGCTGTCCATTTATTCACACCTACCGGAGGCTTTGGAATGAATACTGGGGTTTCCGATGCTATAGATATTGCATGGAAAATTCAAGCTATGGTTGAAGGATGGGGAGGCAAATACCTTATTGATAGCTATTTTAAAGAACGTCATTCTATAGGAGTTCGTAATACTAAAGAAGCAGCTGATTGTTTTGATCAATTATATTCAGTAATGCAGTATGGGGATGAGCTTGATGATGAAACTGAAATAGGGATTAATATAAGAAAAAAGTTGAGTATTGATTTAAAAGAACAAGATAAATTAATTGCATCTTCAGGAACATTATTAGGTTATCGCTATAATAATTCTCCTGTTATTATCCCAGATGGAACAGAAGAAACTATAGATAATCCAAGAAAATATATACCTACGGCAAGACCCGGGCATAGAGCTCCACATATATGGTTAGAAGAAAGTGTATCCATTTACGATAAATTTAGCAAAAATTTTACTCTACTAGTATTTTTTAAAGACAAAAAAGAAACTAATAATTTTGTTAATACAGCAAAAGAGATCAATTTTCCCTTAGAGGTATTAGTCATTAATGATGAAGATGCTTTTAAATTATATGAATATTGTTTTGTAATAATTAGGCCAGATTTAATGGTTGCTTGGAGATCAGATAATATGCCTGAGAATTCTTTAGAAGTTTTAGACATTATAAGAGGTTCAAAATAATTATATTTTAAACTTAAATATTTTAAACTTGAAATATTATTTTTAATAATTTACTTTATAGGTATGACAATTTATATATCTCATAGTTTCAAATGAAAATAGCTTGTATAGGTGGAGGGCCTGGAGGTTTATATTTTGCTATCTCCATAAAGTTACAAAAACCTAGTACGGATGTCATTGTTATAGAAAGAAACAAACCTGCAGATACATTTGGTTGGGGTGTGGTCTTATCAGATGAAACTTTAGATAACTTAGAAAAAAATGATTCTATTAGCGCCGAAAGTATACGTTCTAATTTTGCGTATTGGGATGATATAGCATTACATCATAAAGGCAAAAAACTGAAATCTACAGGACATGGTTTTTGTGGTATAGGAAGAAAGACTTTATTAGTAATCTTACAAGAGCGTGCAAGAGAATTAGGAGTTCAATTAAAATTTGAATCAGAAGTCGGAAGTGCTTCTGACTATATGAATGCTTATGATATAGTAGTAGCTGCAGATGGATTAAACTCTAAAACTCGAAATGAATTTGCTGAAATCTTTAAACCAGATACAGATTTAAGGAAATGTCAATTTGTATGGCTTGGCACTAAACAAAAGTTTGATGATGCATTTACTTTTATTTTCGAAAAAACAAAACATGGTTGGGTTTGGGCGCACGCTTACCAATTCGACTCTGATACCGCAACTTTTATAGTAGAATGTAGTCAAGATACTTTTGATGCTTTTGGATTTAATAATCTTACTCAAACTGAAAGTATAAATGTTTGCCAAGATATATTTAATAATTATTTAGATGATAATAAATTAATGACAAATGCAAATCATATTAGAGGGTCTGCTTGGATTAAATTTCCAAGGGTAATTTGTGAAAAGTGGAGCCATAAAAATATAGTATTATTAGGAGATGCTTCTGCAACAGCACATTTTTCAATTGGATCTGGGACTAAGTTAGCATTAGAAAGTGCAATTTCTCTTGCTAATAATTTATCTATTGAAAAAAATCATAGTTCAGCGTTTAAAAAATATGAAGAGAGCAGAAAATTAGAAGTATTAAGATTGCAATCAGCAGCAAAAAATTCTGTAGAATGGTTTGAAGATGTAGAGAGATACTTAGATTTGGATCCTATCCAATTAAAATACTCTTTATTAACGAGATCTCAAAGAATTAGTCATGAAAATTTAAGGGAACGTGACCCGGAATGGCTTAATCAAGCAGAAAAATGGTTTCAAATTAGAGCTGGTGTAAATAATAATGAAAAAGTACGAGCTCCTATGTTTGCTCCTTTTAAACTTAGAGAATTAGAATTGAAGAATAGGATTGTTGTCTCTCCTATGGCTCAATATAAAGCAATAAATGGCTGTCCCACAGATTGGCATTTTGTGCATTACGCAGAAAGGGCTAAAGGTGGTGCCGGATTAATTTATGTGGAAATGACTTGTATATCTCCTGAAGGTAGAATTACTCCAGGGTGCACAGGTTTATATGCAAAGGAACATGAATTCTCATGGAAGAGAATAATTGATTTTATTCATTTAGAAACTGATGCAAAAATATCTTGTCAAATAGGCCATGCCGGAAGAAAGGGCTCTACACAATTAGGATGGGAAAAAATGGATGCTCCTTTAAAAAATGGCAATTGGCCAATAATTTCTGCGTCTTCTATTCCTTGGTCTAAAAATAATGCAGTACCGGTCGAAATGACAGAACTAAAAATGGAAGAAGTATTAAAACAGTTTGTTTCTTCAGCTGAAATGGCAAATAGAGCAGGGTTTGATATGATAGAGCTTCATGCTGCCCACGGTTATTTAATATCATCGTTTATTTCACCAAAATCTAATATACGTAAAGATAAATATGGAGGCTCATTAGATAATCGTATGAGATACCCTTTAAGAGTTGCTAAAGCAATGAGAAAAAGCTGGCCAAAAGAAAAACCCATGTCAGTAAGAATATCAGCAAATGATTGGGTTGGTGAAGAAGGCATTACTCCTCAGGAATCTGTAAAAATAGCAAAAATGTTTAAAGCTATTGGGATAGACATAATAGATGTTTCAGCTGGACAAACTTCTGAGGAAGCAAAACCAGTATATGGAAGGATGTTTCAAACTCCTTTCTCTGATAGGATTAGAAATGAAGCAGGTATAAATACTATGGCTGTTGGTAATATTTATGAAGCAGACCATGTAAATTCAATTTTAATGGCTGGTAGAGCAGATTTAGTATGTATTGCTCGTCCTCATTTATCAAATCCTTATTGGACATTACATGCAGGGACAAGTATTGGAGATAGAAGTGAAAAATGGTTAAAACCTTATGAGGCAGGTAGAGATCAAATGTGGAGACTGTCTGATCGTGATAATGAAATAAACAAGGATAGTAAATAAATGGCATTCAATAATAAACATGCAATAGTTACTGGAGGAGGTTCAGGTGTAGGAGCTGCAATAGCTCTTAAACTGGCAGAGGATAATGCTAAAGTAACAATATTAGGAAGAAGAGATAAGCCTTTAATAGAAACAGCTAGCAAACATAAAAATATTGATTGGAAAGTTTGTGATGTAACAAATGCTGATGATTTAGAGCAGAGTTATAATGTTATTAGAAAAAAAGTGGGAAAAATAAATATAGTAATAGCTAATGCTGGCAAGGCATTTAGTAAACCTTTTAATAAGATGTCTTCAAAAGATATTAGTTCAATAATGGATGTTAATTTAATAGGTGTTTTTAATTCTTTCAAATATGCTTCAAAAGATATGGAAAGTGAAGGTTGGGGAAGAATGATAGCTATTTCTTCAACTGCTGGATTAAAAGGCTATAGTTATGTTTCAGCATATTGTGCATCAAAGCATGCAGTTATAGGGTTAACAAAATCTTTATCTATAGAATTAGCAAAGAAGGGAATAACTGTAAATTCTATATGTCCTTCTTATGTAGATACACCAATGACAGAACGAACAATTGAAAATATAACTAAGTTAACTAATTTAAGTGCTGAAGAAGCTATTGAAGAGTTGGTTTCATCCAATCCTCAAGGAAAACTAATTCAGCCATCAGAAATAGCTGATACAGTGTCATGGCTTTGTAATGATTCCTCTAATTCTATTAATGGACAAAGTATTTCCATATCTGGAGGAGAAATATGACTCAGTTAAATAAAGAAGTAATTTCTAAGGGATCCAAAATAAGATTAAGGTCATGGTTAAAAATTTTAAAAACTTCTAATTATATAGAAAAACAAATTAGGAAAAAGTTAAGAAAAGACCATAATACTACATTGCCAAGATTTGATGTTATGTCCGCTCTATACAGATCAAATAAAGGTTTAAAGATGACAGAACTTTCCGGTGCCTTAAAAGTATCTAATGGGAATATTACAGGTATTATTGATCGTTTGGTTCAAGATGGACATGTTCTGAGAGTAGCAGTAGAAGGTGATAGAAGAACTAATCTAGTCAGCTTAACAAATAAAGGAAGATTGCAATTTGAAGAGTATGCAAATGCTCATGAATCTTGGGTAAATAGTATTTTAGAAGAGTTATCTGATCAAGAGGCAAAGGATTTAATAAAATTATTAGACATAATATCTTATAATAGGAGAAGTTAATGAATATGATAGATTATAAAGCTAAACATTTTAATTACTCTGTATCAAATGGAGTAGCTTTACTTTCGTTAACAGGAGCAGAGCAAAAAAACCCATTAACCTTTGAGAGTTACGCAGAGTTAAGAGATTTCTTTAGAGATCTAGTTTATTGTGATGATATTAATGCAGTAATACTTGGTTCTAATGGTGGAAACTTTTGTTCGGGTGGAAACGTTAATGATATTATTGGTCCTCTGGTAAAGATGTCTATGAAAGAATTGTTGAATTTTACTAGAATGACCGGTGATTTAATTAAAGCTATGATAAATTGTAAAAAGCCAATTATAGCTTCTATAGATGGAATCTGTGTTGGAGCGGGAGCAATATTGGCTATGGCATCTGATATTAGAATTGCTTCACCTGAAGCTAGAACAGCTTTTTTATTTACTAGGGTGGGTCTTGCTGGTTGCGATATGGGAGCATGTGCAATTCTTCCTAGGCTAATAGGGCAAGGAAGAGCAGCAGAATTATTGTACACAGGAAGAGTGATGACAGCAGATGAAGGAGATAAATGGGGTTTTTATAATAAGGTTGTACCTGTAAAAGAATTAGAAGAAGCTTCTATGAATCTTGCTAAGAAGATTGTTGATGGTCCTACTTTTGGAAATATGATGACCAAAACTATGCTTGCACAGGAATGGTCTATGTCAATAGAGCAAGTAATTGAAGCGGAAGCTCAAGCCCAAGCAATTTGTATGCAAACAGGAGATTTTAAGAGAGCTTATGAAGCTTTCATAAATAAAGAGAAACCAAAATTTGAAGGAAACTAAAATTTTTTAAAAGGAAACTTCATGTTAGGACCTACAGCGCATATTGATACATTTTCTCGTGATAATTTGCCAAAACAATCAGAGCAACCTGATTTTTTGTTAAATGAATATAATTATCCTGACTTCCTAAATGCTTCAGAAGAATTAACAGATGTTATGGTAAGTAAAGGCTTTGGAGACCATACGGCGTTAATAGGAAATGGAAGAAGGAGAACTTATAAGGAGTTAACAGATTGGACTAATAAACTAGCTAATGCATTAGTAGAAAATTATGGAGTTAAACCTGGAAATAGAGTTTTGATAAGGTCCGCTAATAATCCTGCCATGGTTGCATGTTGGCTGGCGGCTACTAAAGTAGGAGCCGTAGTCGTGAATACTATGCCAATGCTTCGTTCTGGAGAATTAGATAAAATAATAGATAAAGCTAAAATATCTCATGCATTATGTGATAGTAGACTGTTACAAGAGCTAAATACTTCTTTCAAAAAAAGTAAATATCTTAAATATTTAATACCATTTGATGGTACTGCAAATCATAGCAGTGAATTAGATGAAGTAGCTTTAGAGAAATCTGTGAAATTTGAATCAGTAAAAACAGGAAAAGATGATGTAGCTTTATTGGGTTTTACATCTGGTACCACAGGTGAACCAAAGGCTACAATGCATTTTCATCGTGATCTTATGATTATTGCTGATGGATATGCAAAAGAAGTTTTGCAAGTGAATGATAAAGATGTTTTTGTAGGATCTCCCCCTTTAGCATTTACTTTTGGGTTAGGTGGATTAGCAATTTTCCCTTTACGTTATGGAGCTACAGCCACTTTATTAGAGGATGCTTCTCCTCCTAATATGATTGATATTATTCAAAAATATAAAGCTACAGTATGTTTTACTGCTCCAACTGCTTATAATATAATGCTTTTAGCAATGGATGAAGGAGTGGACCTATCTTCTTTACGTGCCGCTGTTTCTGCAGGAGAAACTTTACCAGCACCAGTATATAAAAAATGGTTGAAAAAAACTGGTAAACCAATGTTAGATGGAATTGGTGCAACTGAATTATTACATATTTTTATATCTAATACCTTCGATGAACATAAAGAATCTTGCACTGGAAAGCCAATAAAAGGTTATGAAGCAAAAATAGTAGATGAAAATATGAATGAATTAGCTATAGGAGAAGTTGGCAAGTTGGCTGTAAGAGGACCAACAGGCTGCCGTTATTTATCAGATAATAGGCAATCAGATTATGTAATAAATGGATGGAATATTACTGGTGATAGTTTTCATATGGATAATGAAGGTTATTTTTATTTCGCGGCGAGAAATGATGATATGATAATATCTTCAGGATATAATATTGCAGGGCCTGAGGTTGAAGCCGCATTAATGTCTCATGAAGCAGTATTTGAATGTGCAGTAATTGGATACCCTGATAAAGATAGGGGATCTATTGTTCAGGCATATATAGTTTTAAACAATAATCATAAAGGTGGTGATTCATTGACAAGGGTCTTACAAGACCATGTAAAAAATATTATAGCACCTTTTAAGTATCCTAGATCTATAAAATTTATAGAGGCTTTGCCAAAAACAAAAACAGGAAAAATTCAACGTTTTAAATTAAGAAAAAATAATTAATAACATTTAAGGATAATTTATGGAAAATAAAATTATTCATCCAGAAGGATGGAAGGCTGCAAAAGGTTATGCTAATGGAATTTTGTCCAAAAATGGGCAACTATTCATTGGAGGGCAAATAGGTTGGACAAGAGATCAAATATTTGAAGAAACAACATTTATTGGTCAAATGGAGCAAACATTAAATAACATTGTTACCATAGTAAAATCTGCAGGAGGAGAAGCTAAAAATATTGTTCGTTTAACTTGGTATATAAAAGATAAAAGTGAGTACTTAAATAATCAAAAACTTATTGGTGAAGTTTATCAAAGGATAATTGGTAAACATTATCCTGCTATGTCTATGATAGTAGTCAAAGACTTAATAGAAGATGAAGCACTTATAGAAATTGAGGCTACAGCATTCATTTCTTAATTAAGCAATTCTTTTTTTTTATAAAATGGATCTAATGATGCGTTTAATACTTGTTTAATATACGTTTTAGAGCTTCCCTCTAATCTCATTAATTGTACAAACTTAAACTGCTCTAGAATAAAATTTATAAAAAAATCAATATCAAAATTTTTATAAAGAACTTCATCATTTTGTGCATTTAAAATATACGTTTTTATCATTTTCTTTCTATATTTATTTATTTCTTTTATTTCTTTTGAAGCTAAAGGTCCTAATTTATTAATATTTAAAATGCTTCTAACCATCATGCATCCTATTGATTTTTTAGGCCTTTTAATTTTAAAATAACTTTTATTGTCTGTTACAAATTCATTTCCATCGTAAATAATAGCATTATAATTATTCATCAATTGATTTGGAAATCTTTTATAATTATTATAACTTTCATAAACGGGATAAACACTTTCTTTAATATATTTCCTCAAAACTTCAGCTTTCAGTTTATCTTCACTACCAAACTCAACATATATTCCAGGTCTTGATGTTTTAGATAATTGAGCAATTTTAGTTACGGAAACTTCATGTATTCCATGCAACCAATATTCATTAAACGCTACGTCAATTACATTCTGTCTATCTAATTTTTTTGGTCTGCCTACTTTTTTAAGACTCATGCTGCCTCCCCATAAAAGCATATATATTTATAGCTTAGTAATATACAGAATATATTTACCTGTAAACTTTAAATATAATATTTATTCAATTACCTTCTAATCCATTTTATAAAATTTAATTAATTATAATGAGTAACTATTTATTAGAACCATTTTCATGAGGAGATAATGCTGCATAGACAGCTTTATGCATATACGTATCAATACCGTGTTTAACTCCAAGTCTATCTATAGCTCCATTTAAAGCAGAGGATTCTAACTTTTCTCCATTTTCAAGTGCAGGTAAAATGGATGCTTTCATTGGAGGCGGTAAAGAATCTAATAGTTTCATAGTTAGCTCTACTTGATTGTCAGGCAATATTATATTTTCAGCTATAGCTACAGCTAATGCTTCTTCAGTTAATTTTTTCATAAAATTTCTAGTATCAGGGTTTGAGAGGCATTCACCTAATGGCAACCTAGTTAGACAGTTAGCTCCAGCCATTGTACATATCATGATAACTTTTTGCCACAAGTCACTTTCAATATTATCAGGAATAGAATTATTAATTCCAGATTCTTCACATGCATTCTTAAATTCTAAAATTTTTGTAGTTTTTATATTATCAAATGCCCCAAATTTTAGCATTTGCATAGCTGAGTTATGTCTTATAACACCAGGTTCAGAGATCAATGCACTAATAGCAGCAACACCACCTATAACATTATTAACTCCTAAAACTTTTTGCATAATTTCAATATGACCTAATCCATTAAGAAAAGGTATTACTATAGTTTCTGTGCCAACAACAGGCTTTATTAAATAAGAAGAAGACTCTGTATCGAATGACTTTACACAAAAAAGAACTACATCAGCAATGCCAAAGTCTGATGGTTTATCACTTGCTTTTGCAGGATGTATTATCATGTCGCCTAATTCACTTAGGATTTTTAAACCATTTTTTTTAATAGCTTCTAAATGTTTCCCTCTTGCAATAAAAGCTACATCATGACCAGCATTTGCAAGTCTAGCACCAAAATATCCTCCTACTCCTCCAGTTCCCATAATAACTATTTTCATATCGTATCCTTTATTATTTAATTAATAATTTTATATATTATATTCACCTAAATTAAATATAATATTCAAGAATTTTTATTGCATAACTTGCATGTAATTTATGAATAAGTTTAGAAAAAATATTTTTATTGAATTAGTTTTATAAGATAAATTGCTAAATTGCATAATGATTGTGTCTTTACATATCTAATTAATATAATATAGTTAATTATGGAAAATATATTAATTAGCTTAAAACAAGTTACCGGCAAAATAAATAAAGTAACTTATTCCTCTAAGATATTCACAAATAAAAATAGAATTTAATGATAATAACAGGGTATTTTCTTTCTAGTATTATGGGGTTTGTATTAGGAAGTATTGGTGCTGGTGGTTCCATTTTAATCTTACCTATTTTAGTTTACTTTATTGGGGTTAACCCGACATTAGCGACAAGTTATTCATTAATCATTGTAGGCCTAACAGCTTTAATAGGTAGTTTGAGTTATATAAAAAATAAGCAAATTAATTTTTCTATTGCATTAATATTCGCCATTCCGTCTTTAATAGCAGTTTATTTAACGAGAAGGTACTTCCTTCCAGTTTTGCCAGATAATATTAATTTATTTGATTTCATTATTACTAAAGATCATTTTATTATGTTCTTGTTTTCAATATTAATGATTTTAGCAGCAATATTTATGATTAGATCAAAGGATAATAAAAATAGCGCTATAGCAAATAATCCTTCCTTTACAAATAATGTTATTATTATTATCGAAGGTATTGCAGTTGGTTTTTTCACTGGAATAATAGGAGCAGGAGGCGGTTTCTTAATAATACCTGCGTTAGTATTATTTACAGGCTTAGATATGAAAGCTGCAGTTGGTAGCTCTCTTTTCATTATTTTTATAAAATCTTTATTTGGCTTTCTAGGAGATTATCAATCAGGAGTAAGTATTAATATTTATATCCTGTTAGGAATTATGAGTTTTACCACATTAGGCATGATAATGGGTGTATTTTTATCTAAGAAAACAAAATCTTCTATTCTAAAAAAATGCTTTGGCTGGTTTATTTTGTTAATTGGTTTTTTAATCCTTATTAAAGAAGTCATAATATGAGAGTAAAGTATTTCTATGATAAAGCATCATCTACTTTTAGTTATGTGATAATTGATAGTGATACTTCCATATGTGCCATTATTGATCCTGTTCTTGAATACAATCAATATACAGGAAAGTACGCTAATGTTAATGCCGATAAAATTATTAAATTTATTAAAAAAAATAATTTAAAATGTACCTGGGTTTTAGAAACGCATATTCATGCCGATCATTTTACAGCTGCGGGTTATCTAAAATCAAAACTTAATATTAAAGTAGGGATTGGAGAAGGAGTAAAATCTATACTTAATTATTGGGCAGATATATTTAATATTAATAATGAAGTGCAACATGAAGGAAAACATTTTGATAAATTATTCTTCGACAATGAAATTATTAAAATAGGTAATCTCAATATTACTGTTATTAATTCACCAGGACATACTCCTGGTTGTGTTTCATATTATGTAAAAGATAGAATATTTGTGGGTGATACATTATTTATGCCAAATCAAGGAACTGCAAGGGCAGATTTTCCAGGAGGTAGTTCATCTATTTTATATAAATCTATAAAAAAAATATTAAGTTTACCATCAAAAACAAAAATTTATATCTGTCATGATTATCCAAAAGTATTTGGTGGCCAGAAGTGCATGAGTACAGTAGGTATACAAAATGAAAAAAATATTATGATTAATAAAAATGTTTCCTTATCTGAGTTTGTTAAATTAAGAAATAAGAGAGATTCTGAAATAGAGCCACCAAATTTAATTTATCCTTCTATTCAAGTCAATATTAGAAATGGTGATTTAGGTAAGCAAGAAAGCAATGGAGTAAAATATATAAAAATCCCAATCCAGAATTATAGATAAATATAATTTATGTAATAAAATAAATTTAATTAATATTTACAATTAATTTTTAACTTTATATCATTATTTTAGAGTTTTACAATCTAATTCATTGTGTAATAAAGGGGTAATATATGAATTATTTAAAGTTATTAACTACCTTAAATTTAGATTTAAATAATGGAAATACGGGTAGCGTAAAATTTTTTAGAATTAGTATTTATTCAACATTTATATGGTTTCAAGTGCTAATATTTTTTTATAAAAAAGAGGACCTTAACACAGAACAGTTATTAAGAGAAAAATTTTTGTCAAATATATCAAGACCCACAGTATTTAAAATAATAGATAATGCTGTCGCTCAAGGATACTTGATTAAAGTAGTTGATTCTAAAGACCATAGAAAATTTAATATTAAACCTTCAAAAATAACTGTAAAAGAATATGAAACATGGGCTCAAATATATAAAGGTTATTAATTTATATAATAAAATAAATTTATGATTAAGAAAAAAAATATTGCTAATGAGTTTTTGCAAGATGCATATAAATTAAAAACTCCAGAAGATAGTATTAATTATTATAAACGTTTTTCAAAAACGTATGATGAGACATTTGCTAATGGTTTAGACTATGTTTACCCTAAAAGTGTTGCTTTAGAGTTTTATAAACATTATACGGGTAAAGGAAATATCTGTGATATAGGATGTGGCACTGGTTTAGTAGGAGAGGAATTATATTTTATTAATTCTAATTTAATTATTGATGGTGTTGATATATCTCCTGACATGACAGCTATAGCAAAAAGTAAAAATATTTATAGAAATTTTTATAATGTAGATTTAACTAAGCCAATAAAAAATATTTCAAATAACTATTCAGCATTAATAAGTGTAGGAACTTTCACTCACGGGCATTTAGGACCTAATGCTATAATTAATTTATTATCTATATGTAAAAAAAATGCTTTGCTGACTCTAGGAATAAACGCCCTTCATTATAGGAAACAAGGTTTCGATTTATTTTTAAATAAATTAGAGACAATTGGTAGAATTAAAATAGTTAAAGTCTCATCAAAACCTATTTATGATTTAAAGGGTGAAACTAAGGTTGAAGAAAATCAATTAGGTTTAGTATGTACCTTTATTAAGGTGCATGATTAAACTATGGTCACTCCACTATCAACAGAAATTATTTGTCCTGTAGTAATAGGAGATTCATTAGATGCTAGATACACAGCTAAATCTGCAACATGTATTGGCTCTCCTAAGCCTAATAAATGAGTTTTAGATATTGTATCAATTTCTGGACTAGATTCTAATAATTTTTTAACTCTGTCTGATAAAGTTACGGAGGGTGCAATGGCGTTAACTCTAATTTTGTCCGGTGCGTATTCAACAGCCATTGATCGAGTCATCGATGTTATTGCTCCTTTAACAGCTGTATAGCAATCTCTTCCTGGTAGAGCCATTAAGGCTACATTTGAGGACATATTAATCACTGAACCTCCTCCCGATTTAGCTATTTCAGGAATTGCGTATTTTGAGCAAAGAAAGGTGCCAAGTAAATCTAAATTAATACATCTCCAAAACTCTTCTAATGGAGCTTCTGTTACTGGACCATCTTGTAGTGTTGATCCGCCGGCATTATTATGAAGTATATTAATTTTACCATATAGTTCTATGGTTTTTCTAATTGCTTTCTTTACGCTCTCTTCATCACTAACATTTGTTTTAAGGAAATAAGCATCTCCACCTGACTTCTTTCCTTTATTTTTGGCAGATATAGCAGCTTCTTTTCCAGTCTTTTCATCAATTTCTGCTATCATTACTTTAGCTCCTTCTTCAGCAAAACGTTCAGCAGTCGCACGACCTATTCCACCACCCCCTCCAGTTATAAAGGCTACTTTTCCTTTTAATCTCAAAACTTATTCTCCGATTACAATTTTGTTTTTAAAGATTTAGGGTCATACATTGATTGAATACTTACATCAGCATCAATGATACTTCCCGCTACATCGATTTGATAATTTGATGCTAATATATTTTTTAAACTTTCACCAATTTCTTTACATTTAATATATCCAAGTCCTACCGCACCCTTCAAATGATGACCATAATTGCCACTAGTAATATGCCCTACAATTTTACCGTCGCGTAGAATAGGTTCATTATGATATAATAAAGGTTCGGAATCTTTTAGACGAAATTGTAATAATATATTTTTAAAACCTTCGTTTCTTTTTTTGATTATGGCATTTTTTCCAATCATACTTCCAAATTTACCATCAGGTTTATTTTCTTTTACCACAAACCCTAAGCCTGCTTCTAAAACATTATCTTCATTTGATATATCATATCCAAAATGTCTATAGCCTTTTTCTATTCTGCAGCTATCCATTGCATGAAGTCCACAGAGTTTAATAGGATGATCAATATTTCTTTCCATCAATTTATCAAATACATGATTTGACAAATCATTAGCTACATATATTTCCCATCCAAGTTCTCCTACATATGACACACGATGAGCTCTTGCTTTAGCATAACCTATATCAATTTCTTGCATACATGAGAAAGGAAAATCATTGTTAGATAAACTATTTGATATCATGGGTTGTAAAAATTCTCTAGATTGTGGGCCCATTATTACAAAAACTGCTTCAGAGACGGTTACATCTATTGCAACTGCATGAGCATTGTTAGGAATATTTTTTTTTATCCAATGAAGGTCTCTATGAATAGTGTCTGCTGGGGTAACTATTAGAAACTCTTCCAATGTAAGTCTTGTAATAGTGACATCAGCTTCAATAGAACCTGTTTCATTTAAAAACTGTGTATATATTATTTTACCAGGTTCTATAGCTACATTATTTGCAGCGATCCTTTGTAACACATCTTCAGAATCTTTTCCTATTACTTTAATTTTACCAAAGCTGGACATATCAAATAGTCCTACTTTATTTCTTATAGCATGATGTTCATCTGCACTATATTGAAACCAATTTTGACGTTTCCAGCTATATTCATATTTAGGAACAATTCCTTTTTTAAATTCTTTATGAGGTAAAAACCAATTTGCTCTTTCCCAACCTGATGCTTCTCCAAAGCATGCTCCTAAATTTTTAAGTTTTTCGTGAATTGGCGAAAGTCTAATATTTCTCGCTGTTTCAACTTGTCTATAAGGGAAATGATCAGCATATAATAATCCTAATGTTTCTGAGACTCTCTCTTTCAAATAATTACGATTATTTTGAAAAGGTTGTACCCTTCTTATATCAACATCCCATAAATCAATTTGAGAGTTACCTTTATCCATCCAATCAGCAAGTACTTTTCCTACTCCTCCAGCGGATTGAATTCCAACAGAATTAAAACCTGCAGCAACAAAGAAATTTTTTAATTCTGGTGCTTCTCCTAATAAATATCGATCATCGGCGGTAAAACTTTCTGGACCGTTAAAAAATGTATGTATACCCGCTGTCTCCATATAGGGTAAACGCTTGATTGCTTTTTCTAGAATTGGTTCAAAATGATCAAAATCATCGGGAAGGGTATCAAATTCAAAATCTTCTGAAATACCATTCATACCCCAAGGTTTAGATTTAAGTTCAAAACATCCTAGAAGAATTTTTCCTGCATCTTCTTTATAGTAGGAACTTTCATCAGGAACTCTTAGTACAGGAAGGTTAGGTTTTAACCCTTGTATATTTTCTGTTACTATATAAAAATGTTCACATGCATGAAGGGGGATAGCTACGCCAGCTTTTTTTCCTATTTCATGAGCCCACATTCCTGCTGCATTTACTATATAATCGCATTCTATATACCCATCTGACGTCATAACTCCCTTAACTTTGTTATTAGTTTGGTCTATATCGGTTACCTTAATACCTTGAATTATATTCACACCAAAGTTTCGTGCTCCTTTAGCTAAGGCTTGTGTAATATTAACGGGATCTGCTTGTCCATCTTTTGGAAGCCATAATCCACCTACTGCATCATCAACTTTTAATGTTGGATATTTTTCAGCAATTTCATCAGGTGTGATCTCATCTATTTCTACTCCAAAAGACCGAGCCATTCCTGCAGATCTTTTTAATTCTTCCATACGTTCATTATTTAATGCTACAGTAATTGACCCATTACGTTTAAAACCAGTTGAAAGGCCTGTTTCTTTTTCAAGTTCTTGGTATAATTCTTGAGAATACTTTGCTAGTCGAGTCATATTTTTGGTTGCTCTTAATTGAGCAATCAAACCAGCAGCATGCCAGGTAGTGCCACAAGTTAATTGTTTTCTTTCAAGTAAAACTACATCTTTCCATCCAATTTTTCCAAGGTGGTATGCTACAGAACATCCAATAACTCCTCCACCTATTATTATTACTTTAGCTTTTTTAGGAATAGACATTCATTCTCCTGTAAAATACTAATTGAGCCTAGTATTAAATAAAAAAAATGTTAAACAATAATTTAAATAATATTAATATATAATGAATTTATAGGTTTAATTGATAACAATAGACTTGAGCCTAAAATCAATTATTTAAGAATTTTGTATAGTATTTATATCATGTTAGAACACTGTAAGAGTTAAATGTTTACTGGCATCCTTGATAGTTATTACTTATACATTTTTTTGCTAATGTTTGTGCTTCTTCTATTTCTGCTACTGACATCTTCTTAACTACAATCATAGTATTATTTTTTGCAGTTTTCTGTCCTTGGGCAGCAGCAAGATTATACCACATATAAGCAAATACCATACTTTGATCAATACCATGGCCATTTTCATACATATAACCTAAACTGGTTTGAGCATCCATGTGCCCTTGTTTTGCAGAATAACTAAATAGTTTAACTGCTAATTTATAATCTTGGGTAACACCTTTTCCATTAGCATATTTTAAACCTAAATTATTTTGAGAAAGTGCATCTCCTTGTTCTGCTGCAAGACGATACCATTTAACAGCTTCTTCATCATCTCGGATGTTATTATCTCCATTAGTATAAATATAGCCAAGAGTACTTTGTGAAGATATATCTCCTTGCTCAGCAGCAAGACGGAACCATTTAATTGCTTCATTTGTATCTTGAGAAACACCATGTCCATATATATACATCTGTCCTAGCATATATTGAGGAATAACTTCGCCATTTTCTGCAAGCGGTCTCCATTCTTTAAGAGCTGTAGAAAAGTCTCCAGCTCTTGCAGCATCTAAACCTTTTTGTAAATCTGCTCCATAAGTAACAGAAAAATTTACCCAAATTAAAAAAAATATAGTTTTTAAATACTTCATAATGATCCTTAAAGTTATATTACATAGAATGAAAAGTTGCTTATACACATTACGTTTCTTCAATTTAATATGGATCACATCTAAACACTAAAAATTTTCCTATAGCATTTAAGGTAAATGATAATTAGAATGTTTATTTATATTAATAAGGATAAGAATTTATGATTAAAAGAGTTATTAAAGTTTTTAAAGAAATAAATCGCCATTGGGTTGGTGATGGCTTCTATGTCTATGGTTTACTAAGGCCTGACAATGAAATAAATAAAGCTATAAGTCCTTTTATTTTATTAGATTATGCTGCACCTATGTACTTTGAGCCTTCTCAAATATCTAAAGGTGTTGGGCGTCATCCACATAGAGGTTTTGAAACAGTAACTTTTGCATATCAGGGTGAAGTTGAACATAAAGACTCATCTGGCGCTATTGGTACTATAAAAACAGGAGATATTCAGTGGATGACAGCTGGAAGGGGAATCATTCATGAGGAATTTCATTCAAGGGATTTTTCTAAAAGAGGTGGTCAATTTGAAATGGTCCAACTTTGGGTAAACCTTCCTAAAAATATTAAAATGATAAAACCTTCATATCAAGCAATTATCAAAGAGAGCATACCAATAATAAAAGTACAGAATAATGTAACAATGAGAGTAATAGCTGGTAAATATAATAATATTAAAGGGCCAGCTAATACTCATACAGAGATTAATATTTATGATATTTATTCAGAAAAAAAAGAAAATATTAATATTAAGCTTAGTGATGATAGTAATACAATTGTTTTAATAATGAGAGGTAAGCTATCTATTAAAGGTATAGATTATCAAGAAAAAAGTATTGTAGTTTTAGAAAGAGAAAACAATTTATTGAGTTTTCATTCATCTAATAACTTTAAAGCCTTAATTCTAAATGGAAAGCCTATAGAAGAACCTTTAGTAGCTCATGGTCCTTTTGTTATGAATAATGAACAGGAAATTTTAACTGCTATTGAAGATTACCAAAATGGATCAATGGAGAATAATAGTCTTTAGTTAATGGCTCCGCAGGTAGGATTTGAACCTACGACCGATCGATTAACAGTCGATTGCTCTACCACTGAGCTACTGCGGAACATATTTCTATCTCTATACCAATGTAAATAGTTTTTGCCAAGTATTTCTATGAAAATAATAAATTTATAATTTTAGATTTATTATTAAATATATTAAGGTAATATATATTTATGTTCAGGGAGAAGTTTTATGAATAATTTGTTTAAATTTAATATTATAACATTCACTACTAGGAATTTAATATCTTTTATTTTACTTATTGCTTCTTTTATCCTTTTATATTTTGGTGTAACTGAGCCAATGCTTAAAATTTCAGCGGAATATGCAGGCCAAGAGGTTTTTAAATATAAGCAGTCTATTTGGCAAGCTGTAGACATGTTATATGAAAGTGGAAATTTACTAGTAGCATTCTTAATAGTTTTTTTCAGTGTGATGATACCTGTATTTAAAGGAATAGTAATTTTATGGGTATTCTTTTTTGGGACAGTTGAAGCAAAATCTTCTGCTCATAACTTCATATTTAGAATAGGTAGATGGTCTATGGCAGATGTTTTTGCTGTTGGAGTTTTCATTGCTTATTTGGGTGGTAAAGCATCTACTATGCTAGATGCATCCATGGAAATTGGTTTTTACTATTTCACAGGATATTGCATAGTTTCTTTACTATCTTTACAAATTAAGTCTAAATTAACTTAAAATATTTTATTTCTTTAATTCTATTTCTATAAAAGTGAATTCAAAATCATTATTGTTAATAACATTATGGTTTATACCAGTTTCTCTGGAATAAGATTGTCCACTAATTAGGCTGGCTTTCGTTATGTTACCCTCTGGATCAGATATAGTTAATTCTCCTGTTGTCATAGGAACAACTACATAGTCCATTTGATGGATATGCGGCCCAGTTTCAGAATTAGGTGGAAAATACCATTCTGTAACTTTAACAAAATTATTATCAATTTGTACTGTAGGTTTTGCTAATATTTTAGTAATAATATATTCCTTATATAAAATTATAAATTTTTATAATTAGTTACTAACTTCTAACAATAAAATCATTTGTTCCTGATTCATCCTCACCGCTCATTAAAAATAAAGTTCTATTTGCGTGATCCAAATTAAACTCTTTTTCTTGTTCAGCGGCTAATTCTCTATCAAATGTAGATGAGGTTGGCATATAGCGAATGGTCATACCTCTTCGTGAATTTGGAGACACATTTGTTCCTGAACCATGGACAATATAAACATCATGAAGTGCCATTTGTCCTGATTCAAGACATAAATGATAAGCATCTTTCTCATCATACTCAGAAGGGTCTATTTCCTGATTTAGTGTATAGTTACCACTATTATCTGTGCTGTGTTTTCTTGTTGTTTTTCTTTTATGAGAACCAGGCATATATTTTAGACAGCCATTTTCTTTATTTGCGTCGTCTACCGCTAGCCACACAGTACAGGTTGCAAGTGGCCTTATAGGCCAATATTGACCATCTTGGTGCCAAGGAGTTGCTTTTCCATTAATCCCCGGTTTTGCAAAAAAACTTTGATTCCAAACGGCTAGGTTAGGGCCTATAACTTGTTTAACACAATTTAGAATTTCTGGCTTTTTTGCATATTTTAGATAGTTTAAATCATATTTTAATAAAGTTGGACAATAGTCTCTAAATTCTGGATGTTTATCTAATAAGATTTTATGATAGTTTTTTATATTCTCTATATCTTCTTTAGGCATTCTATAGTCTAATATAACAAAACCATTTTCATTGTATTCAGCTAATTGTTTCTCTGAGAGCATTTTGTGTTCCTATATGATTATGATAGTAGATATTAAAGAAAAAAACTTTATTAGTCTATCGACATCGGTAATTTATTATTTTTTGCCCATTCTGATAAAGAAGCATCATATACAGTAATATTTTCAAATCCTAAAGCGGTTAAAACAAATGCAATATTTGTAGCAGCTATTCCTCCACCACAATATGCTATTACTTTTTCTTTATTTAACACATTATGTTTTTTAAATATTATTTTTAAATCATCTAATGATTTATATAAATTTGTATTAGAGTCTACCATTTCTAAACTTGGAATATTTATACTATTTTTTATATGTCCTAATCGTCCATAATCCACTTTTTCACTTCCATCATGAAGTGTGCTTCTCAATGCATTAATTATAGATACATTATTATCTGTTAAAGAGTTTATAACTTCTTCTTTTGTACAAAATAAACCATTTTGAGGAATGCTTTTAAAGTTATTTTTTGGATAATTGACAGGGTCTTTAGAAATTTTCTTATTTTCTTCCTTCCATCTATCAAAACCACCATTTAATATAGATGCGCTGTTAAAACCCATGGATCTTAGCATCCACCATACTCGAGTTGCCCATTGTATATTAACTCTACTATATAATATTACATGTGTACCTGGACCTATACCTTTTAAGGACATTATTTTATCAAATATTTTGTAATCAGGCATCATGAACGGATAGGGTGTATCTTTTAATGATAATTCTTCTAAATCTAAAAAATCAGAATTAGGGATATGTCCTTCATTATAGTCTTTTTTACCTGATTCTATTGTGTATATTTTTTTTGGATGAGGATTAAGCCATACCGTACAGTCGAAAATTCTTATATTTGGATCGTTAAGGTTACTTTCCAACCAATCTGTTTCCACTAGTAAAGAACTATCAAATTTATTTTTCATAAAGTTGTAACCTTTTAGTTATGAGTATTAGAAATTTTATTATAATATTATTATTCAATATAAAAAGTATTAATTTTATTAGGAGATAATTTATGAGTTTATTAGGTCAAGTTGCACTAGTAACAGGTGGAGGAACTGGGATAGGAAAAGCTATAGCAAAAGCTATGATAGAAGAAGGAGCAAAAGTTATAATAATTGGTAGAAAAGAAAATATTTTGCTCGAAGCACAATCGGAATTAGGTAAAAATGTTGAGGCTATGGTCTGTGATGTTACAGATGAGTCTCAAGTTAATAAAGTTTATGAAAATATTGTAAAAGATTATGGAAAACTCAATATTCTAATTAATAATGCAGGTATGGCAGCTAGAGGAAAAGCATATGAAATGAGTTATGATATGTGGAAAAAAGTGGTGGATGTTAACCTTAATGGAGCTTTTTTATGTGCAAGAGGAGCCATGAAGATTATGGTTTCGCAGAAGTCTGGAAGAATTATAAATATTGGCAGTATTTCTGGTCAAATGGGACGTCCTGAAAATGCACCTTATACAGCTACTAAATTTGCTATTGAGGGACTTACACGCGCTTTTGCCTTAGATGGACGAGACCATGGTGTAGCTGTAAGTGTAATACATCCAGGAAATGTAGCTACAAATATTTGGAAAGGTAGAGAAGAAGTTTCAGAAAGAGAAGGTTTAATTCCTCTAGAAGACTTAGGAAAATTAGCTGTTACTATGCTTACGATGTCTCCTAATGTAAATATACTTAACTCTGTAATTCTTCCTATAACTCAACCTTACTTAGGAAGGGGATAAATATTTGAAATTAAATGGTAAAATTGCTTTAGTAACAGGTGGTGGAAGTGGAATAGGTAAGGCGATGGCTAAGGCAATTTTAGCAGAAGGTGCAAAAGTTATTATTATTGGAAGAACTGAATCTAAACTTTTACAAGCCCAATCAGAATTGGGTCCTGAAATTGAAATAATGGTATGCGATATTACCGTAGAATCTCAAGTTACAAATGTCTATGAAACCATAATGTCAAAACATGGAAAATTAGATATTTTAATTAATAATGCAGGAACATCTTTTAAAGAAAAAGCTTACGAATTATCATTTGAATCCTGGAAAAAGGTAATAGATGTGAATTTAAATGGGGCTTTTTTATGTGCTCGAGGAGCTATGAAAATAATGGTTTCTCAAAAATTAGGAAGAATAATAAATATTGGAAGTATATCTGGTCAAATGAGCAGGCCATTAAATGCCCCATATACTACTAGTAAGTTTGGTATAGAAGGATTAACGCGTGCTTTTGCATTAGATGGAAGGGATCATGGAGTATCTGTAAGTGTTATTCATCCTGGAAATGTAGCAACAGATATAATAAGTAAAGATGAAATTCCTAAAAGAGAAAAAGAAGGCTTTGTATTATTAGAAGATTTAAGTAAATTAGCAATTACTATGTTAACTATTTCTCCTAATGTAAATATTTTAGGATCAGTTGTTCTCCCTATCACCCAACCATACTTAGGGCGAGGATAATAAATGATAGCAGAAAAATATAATAATTTCTGCCAAATTTGATAAGCTAGGTGTAGTTATAATGTGTTATAATTAGTTACCTTTAAAATTAGGTTTTTGTTTATTTTTAAAAGCTTCTACGCCCTCTTTAGCATCATTAGATGAAGCGAGTGCTTCTTGAACATTATCAAACTCTGCTACAGCTATTTCCCGACCTTCTTCAAGGGCTAATTTAGCACTTCTGATGGTCTCTCTTACAGCAAGAGGTGCTGCATCAGCTATATTTTTTGCGATTTCTTCCGCTCTACTAAAAACTTTATCCTGTTGAACTACTTCTTGTACAATATTCATTTTTAACGCTTCTTCACTATTGAATTCCATGCCAGACAGTAAATATTTCATTGCATTTCCCCATCCTGCTCTTTGTACAAATCGAATGGTAGCACCTCCAGTAGGCATTATACCTCGAAGAACTTCTAATTGGGAAAATCTACAGTTATCTGCAGCTATAGTTACATCACAAGCTAAAGATAGCTCTACTCCATAGGTAAAAGTTATTCCTCTCACTGCACAAACTGTAGGTTTAGTTCTAATAAGTCCTCTTAGTCCAAGAGGATCTATTAATTCTTTTGGGTGTAAATATTCCCTATTACCAGATTTCATATATGGAGCAATTTTTGGAAGGTCTATTCCTGCTGTAAAATGTGGTCCATGACTAAAAATTAGAGCACATAAAGCATCCGAATTATTTTCATAATCTGTGAAAGCTTGTGCTATCTGTTGAAACATTTCTGGTGTAAAACCATTTAATTTTGTAGGCCTATCTATGCCAATATAAAATATTTTTTCTGATAAAGAAGTAGTAATTCTTCCAATCTCTGGGTCAACTTCAGGCAAAGGAGCGGGTGGTGTTTTATCTATTCTCATATTCACACCTTAATTTTTTCTAGTGGGTCATTTATATCTTTAGGTAAAGATTTCTTGAAAGCATCTCTGTTTTTTAATTTATGATAATAATTTTCAACATTTTTAAACTCTGATATTTTTACAAACATACTTCCCATATGAATGCTATATCCTACAGATGTATCTACAGCAGAGAATCCTGATTTTAGTAAATAATCTCTCCCTTTAAGATGATTGTCTAATACTTCTAAAGTTTTTTCTAATCTACGAGATTCTAATTTAATTACTAAAGGTGAACGGAATTCTTCTGCAATAATTATATTTTGTTGAACTAGTGACGCACCGTGTACCGCAATAGTTTCTGCATAATGAAGCCACTGTATCCATTCAGCATGTTCTTTATGTGCAATACCTCTACCTAATTGCTCCTTTTTATCAAAAACTTCACATAAATATTGGCAAATGGCCCCTGATTCATAAAGGATTAGATCATCATGGACTAGACATGGGACTCTTCCTAAAGGATGCACTGACAAATACTCTGGAGATCTAGTAAATTTTTGGTCAAAAGGCATTTCTACTAATTCAAAATCAATATTCAATTCATATAGTAACCAAAGCGATCTCATGGAGCGAGCATTTGGACAATGATATAATTTTAACATATTCACCTCTTATTTAAATACCTCTTATAATTCCTCTATAAGCAGTTGTTCCATATACTTCAAATGATAATAATCCTGCTTTTGCTAAAGGTAAATTTGATAATGTTTCTAAGGCAGCTTTTTCATCTGTAGCTTCTACTACACAAAGTGCACCTTTGCCATCGGTCCTGCTATAAATTTCTCTTACAAATCCTTCTTTATATAATTTTAGGGCGTAATCTACTTCTGCATCCATAAGAGGTGCAAAATCTTCTGCAGATCTATCTTCATTTCTTGTTGCAACAACAAAAACTTTCATATATTTCTCCTTAAGTTAATTATTATATAAATTTAATTTATGATATAAATCAATAAAATCAGATGCTTCTATATCTATACTTATATCTGCTTTTAAATCAAAATCTTGACTAGGGCCATATTCATTAGACCTAAGTACAAAAGCTGTTTTCAAACCAAAACTTTTTGCAGCTAACAAATCTTGATTGTGCGCCGCTACTAGCATTACCTCATCAGTATTATGATTTAGTCTTTGTACGGCACCTAAATACGTTTCAGCATCAGGCTTATAATGCATAAATGTTTCTGCAGAAAATATATTGTCCCAATCTAAATTTTGTTTTTTAGCCATATTAGTTAATAAGTCTATACCCCCATTTGATAACGTAGATATAGAGAATTTTTTTTTAAGTAAATTTAGGCCTTCAACAGTATCATTCCAAGGTGATAACCTGTGCCAGGCATTATTAAGGTAATTTATATTTTCTTCACTTAAACCATGTATATTTAATTCTTCTAATATTTTTATTAAAGACTCTCTATGAAGAACATCTAAATTTACCCATTCTTTTTCACCATTTCTCACTTTATCCATAGAAGGAGCATAGTTTTGACGCCAAAGATCCGTCAACTTTTCCCAATTACCTGAAATTCCTGTCTCTGTTTCTAAAGAAATGCATTCTTTTATTACTGAGCTTCGCCAATCAACTACCGTGCCAAATACGTCAAATATTAAAGCTTTTATCATTTTATTTTTTTCCAAAAAAAGATAATTAAATAATTTGTAATCTAATACTACAGACTTTGCGTAACAAAGTTAACAATTATTTATTTAAGGATTTATACAATGAACATTTTTAAGTTATTACTCGCATTTTCTTTATTTTCATCATTATTTGTAAGTCAGGCTTTTTCAGGACCTGCAAATAAAAGTATCAATGATAAATTAGTTAATTCCTATTTAATTGTTGAGAAATTATCAAGAGATGGGAATCTAAATGCTATAAGTAATAAAAAAACTATGTACAGTTTTTTAAACCAGGATCAAAAAAATAAAGTTAACAAAATAATAACAATGAAATTAGATAATAAAGTAAAATTATAATCAGTTTTTATTCAAATCTTCATATAAATTTTCAAATTGTAAATTTATATAAGTAGCTATTTCTAGTAACTCATTACTCTTCTCCCAAGAATAAAGGTAATAACTACATTTATCTATAGAGTTGCTAGAGATAGTTTTTATTTTTCTTATCAAGTTATTTTCTTTCTCTATATTTTCTAGCATTTTATTTAGGCCTATCTCTCCTGCCGGCATTGGTCTTTCTTTAACCAAATCTGGATCAAGTGCGTGGCATGTATGCCTCAAATGTCTAATTATATTATCTATATCATTAGGATGATTTATAGCGTATTTACTATGTTCTTTAATAATTAAAATTCTTTCTTTAATAATTTTCAGGTTACTTGCAATATCTAAAATTTTTAATTTTTTATTATTTTTGATACATTGACCATCAGCTCTAAATTGTGCATTAGCACCTCCTAAATTCATTTTTTTATTAGCATCAATATATTTAAGTCTTATGAATCTACCACCTTGAGCAGTTTGAGATCTCCATTTACCATTACCATAAAAATCTTTATTATTTTGAATAGATATTCTTAAATTAGCTGAGCGTTTTTTTTTATCATAAAAGAAATTAAGAGTAGCTCTATTGGCGTTAATAAAATTAATTTCCCAATTAGCGAGAGTAGATATATTCTGCATGCGTAATACTCCTGTACATTCAAAATCATAATAATCAATAGATTCTGCATAGGATTGATTAGCTGAAATAAATAAGAGTATTAATATTATATATTTATGTTTTATCATGTAATTTAGGCCGATAATTTTAGATCTAATTTAATTTGTTTATGAAAATGTTGAAGTGCTGGTTCATTTTTTCCAAAAATAATTTTTCGCTTGGGGTCTGCATAAAAACCTTTCTGAACGTTTTCTCCCAAGGGGAAGTCTTCTTTCACAACTGCATCTAAAGCCAAATTAAAATTATTGTTCCAATGACGAATAGCACTTTTTGAAGAGAAGGCTTCTTTAGTATATAGAGAAAATGATACTTCACATTCATCAACTTCACTTTTAGGAACTATTTGCCAAACTTCAACATGATCAGGATGACATACTAAAATAGTATTAGGAAATATTATTCGGAGTTGTATTGTATGAATATCAAACTCTCTTTGGTTTTTTAAAACTCTATTTAGTTTAACAGCAGAATGTCTTGCTCCTATTATTCTTATATTCTTACCATAAGTATCAAATATCTGCAGATCATTTTTTATTATGGGAGCTAAAGACTTAGTGTGAAGTTCATCTATATGATATAATTCCAAGAAAGTATCTACCGCTAACTTCCAATTTAATTTTGGATTTATTTTAATTGATTTAAAATGGTGATACTTATTAAAATTATAGTTAGTGAGTAACTTATTTAAATCAGTTTTATTAGAAGAGTGCTTATTTTTTGCCTTCTTATTCATGATAAGCCATAAAAAGCCTTGATGATTATCTAGTTCAAATTTTTTTAAGGAACATTGATCTTTATTTATTTCTTCAAATGCATTTTCTCTTGGTCGAGCCTTTAATTCTCCGTTTAGGTTATATATCCAAGAATGGTAGGGACATTTAAATGCATAAGCTTTTGTTCCGCTGCCTTCAACTAATTTTGCTCCACGATGACTGCATATATTTAAATATGCACTGATTTCAGTTTTATTGTTTCTTACTATTAAAATTGATTTAATACCTATATCGACTGTAAACCAATCACCTTTATTTGGCACTAATGCAGCAGTTCCAATGCATATTGGTGATTCTTCAAATATAATTTTTTTTTCATTTATAGCTGTTTTTGAATCTATATATTCTTTTACTGGGTTTTTATATATACTTTTAGCGTAATCAGTTTCTTTATGAATTATCAACTTTTGGAGTCTATCTTTAACATCTATTGGACTATGCATTGTATTCAATCTCTTTTTATCTTTATTGATAAACATCTTTTATTAATTATAGTAGTTTTTTGTAGTTTGTAATTAATTATTTTAGGAGAATATTATGACAAATAAAAAACCAATTTGCATGATTACAGGATTAGGTGAAGGTACAGGAGGATATACAGCTATGAAATTTTTTAAAGAAGGTTACAGGATTGCAATGATAGCTAGATCTGCAGAAAGATTAGAAAGGTTTGAAAAAGAATTAGAGGGGTCAAAAGGCTACATATGTGATGTTTCAAATATAGACAAACTTAAGGAAGTATGCGCTAAAGTAAAAAATGAAATGGGCGCTCCTGAGGTTTTAATTCATAATGCAGTAAAAGGAAATTTTGAAACATTATTAGATGGTAAGCCAGAATGGTTAGAAGAAAACTTTAGAATAAATACTACTTCTCTTATGTATTTAGCGCATGCTTTAATTCCAGATATGCTTAAGGCTAAAAAAGGAGTTATTATAGTAACTGGAAATACTGCAGCTAAAAGAGGTATAGCGAATACACCTTATTTTGCTCCTACAAAGGCAGCTCAAAGAATATTAGCACAGTCTCTTGCTCGAGATTTTGGGCCTCAAGGTATTCATGTGGCTTATTTAATGGTAGATGCATCTATTAATACTCCATGGACAAGAACAAGAATAAAAAAACAAATTAATCAGCCAGATATTATATTTACTCAACCTGAAGATATAGCTGATGAAATTTATCATATCGCTCAACAGGAAAGATCGGCATGGTCCTTTGATGTAGAAGTAAGACCTGATATAGAGCAGTGGTAATATATTGATCCATTCAGTGTTAAAGTGCGTACAATAATTACATATATGAAAGGTGATTTTATGGATAATTCAAAAGATATATATTATATAGGTTCATTCATTGTCCTATGTATTGGAGCATTCTTTTTAGGAGCGTTCTTGATTTAATAGGGAACAATTTTTCCAGAAAAATCATATATTTTTCCGGACGAATCTAAATCAAGTTCTTCAATAACTTTTAATAAATTAATGCCACTTTCATGTGCGCTAAGTATATTTTTAGCTGACTTAGAAAAAGGATCAGAAAGCTTAGTTTTCACTGTACCAGGGTGCAAGCCAATAAGAATTATATTTTTATTTGTTCTCTTAAACTCTATACTTGCAGTCTTAATAATCATATGTTGGGCAGCCTTTGAAGCTCTATATGATATCCATCCGCCAATATTATTATCGCTTATACTTCCTAATCTTGCTGTTAAATTTGCAATGACCACATGTTTTTTGTTTGATGTATAATTAACTAAATATTTAATACATAAAGCTGTAGCTAAAGTATTAGCTTCAATATTTTTTATAAAAGAAGCACTATTTAAATTTTTTATAGATTTTTCAGGAATTACATCATTTTCCTTATCTTGAAGAATTCCTATCGTATTTATTATGAGATCAAAGACTATATTTTCTTCATCTAATATATTTGTGAATTTTAACCAGCTTTTTTCTTCAGTTGCCATTAGTTGAAAATATTTTATTTTTAAAGATGAAGAATATGTTTTTCTTGATGTTACATATACATTATAATTCTTTTTTTCTAAAATTTTACTTATAGCAAGCCCTATTCCGTCGGCTGCACCAAGCAATAAGACATTTTTAGAATTAATATTTTCCATATTAGATAATGTATTTGAATTCATTTAAAATTCCATTTTTTTAAAAAACTATATAGTATTCGTATGAAAGTTATGGATGGTTTAAAATGAATAAAATTAATGTAGGTATTTTAATATTTAAAGATGTAGAAGTTTTAGATTTTACTGGTCCGTATGAAGTTTTTTCGAGAACTAGGACTATTAAAGGAGCAAATTCTAGAAGAAATAATGACAGTGCTCCGTTCAATCCATTTACAATTGCTATGGATAAAGATTTAATAGTAGCAACTGGAGGACTAAAAGTGATTCCTAATTATAGTTTGGATGATAGCCCAAAAATTGACATCTTAATTATACCAGGAGGTTATGGTACAAGACCTTTATTAAATAATGAGAATTTATTAAATTGGATAAAAAAAATATGTATAGATGCAAAAATAACTTCTTCTATCTGTTCTGGAGCGTTATTGTTGGCTAAAGCAGGCCTATTAGATGGAAAGAGGGCTACTACTCATTGGGGGGCAATTGATGCTTTAAAAGCAATAAGTAAATCTATCAATGTCATCACTGATAAAAGAATAGTAGATGACGGTATTATTACTTCTGCTGGAGTATCTTCAGGTATAGATATGTCTTTTGAAATAGTATCAAAATTATTTGGTGAAGAAGTAGCTAATGATACTGCCAAATATATAGAGTTTCATAGGTCTAAAAATATTGTATAATTATAAAGGAACATTTTTACCTTTAACAGATTTCATTAACCTTTTAGCTACAGCCCATCTATGAACTTCAGAAGGCCCATCGTAAATTCTAAACGGGCGTATTTCTCTAAATAGTCTTTCTACTAAAGTATCATCTGTAATTCCCATACCTCCTAATGTTTGCATGGCTCGATCTACAATTCTAAATGCCGCTTCTGAACAAAATACTTTAGACATGCTTGACTCGTTTCTTGCCTCTTCTCCTTGATCTAAAAGCCATGCTGTATTCCATATAAATAATCTACTCGTTTTTATATCAATTTCACTATCAGCAAGTTGAAAAGCTAAACCTCCATGATCACCTATACTTTTACCAAATGCCTGTCTTTTAGAAGCATAAGAAGTAGCAATATCATGAGCTCTTTTAGCAGCACCTAGCCACCTCATACAATGTGTTAGTCTAGCAGGAGCTAATCTTACCTGCGCATATTTATAACCTTCTCCAACTTCTCCTAAAACTTGATCATCTGATACTAATAAATTCTTAAATTCAATTTCACAATGTCCTCCAGGAAAAGAAGATTCCATAGAATTTTGTGTTCTATGTTTAATAATAGCTGGATCATCATTATCAACTAAAAACATTGTCGCACCATGGCCTTTTTCAATCTTATCTGATGTTCTTGCCATAATTATATTTAATTTAGCGCCATTAAATCCTGTAATAAACCATTTTTCTCCATTGATTACCCAACCTTTACTAGTCTTTTTTGCAAAAGTTTGAAGCATAGTTGGGTCTGAACCCGCACCAGGTGCTGGCTCAGTCATAGAAAAACAAGATCTAATCTTTGCTTCTGCAAGAGGCCTTAACCATTTCTCTTTTTGTGCGGTATTAGCTACAACTTCTAGCATATGCATATTACCTTCATCAGGTGCTGAGCAGTTCATTGCTTGTGGACCCAATAAAGAATAACCAGAGGCTTCAAATACTACAGACATGTCCCTCATATTTAAACCTAATCCACCCCATTCTTTACCGACGCTCGGCGATAAAAGTCCTAATGATTTAGCTTCTTTATTAAGTTCTGTTCTTAGTGCGTCATGAGGACCATGAGAGTCTTGTCTAGGATCTTTTTCTCTAGGTATTACATTATTTAATATAAATTTTTCCGTCGCATCTTTTAATTTTTCTATTTCATCTGGAATTTTAAAGTCTATCATAGGTATATCTTTCAAATATAATCATTATTATTCATAGCATTTATGCCTCTAATATATGCCGCTTCTGCAACTATACCAAAATTTTTATACTTATGTTCTTTTATAGTCCCTCTTAAGTATTGAGCATATAATTGCTGGAAAACTACTCCAAGTTTAAGAAGAGATAAAGCATATATCCATTTAAAATCTTTTATACTTCTTCCTGAAAGCTTTTGATACAAATTTAATGCTTCCTTTCTTGAAATAAAACCAGTTGTTTCTGAAGGCATTTGATTTAATAGAAGCATATCGGAAGAGTCTTTTTTTTGTGTCCAATAAGATAATAGTGTAGCTAAATCAAACAAAGGGTGCCCTCTAGTCGCTTGATCCCAGTCAATAATAGCTTGTGGAAATATCTTTTGCGAAACTAGAGACTTTTTTAATATAATATTATCTAACTTAAAATCATTATGAAGAATAACAAACTCTTCTTCTTCAGGTATATTTTGTAAATTTAAAATCTTGAATAATTCTTCCATATTTTTAGATTTTTTATTTCCATGAGCTATAACACCTCTTTTATGCCACCCTACAAGTTGTCTAGATAAAAAACCCTCAGGTTTACCGTAATTTTCTAATGCTACATCTTCAGGCTTAATTTTATGCAATTTTACTAAGGTTTCTATAAGCATTTTACCTAATTTTTTTGTATTATCTAATGCTTCATGTTCTTCAGGAATAGTCTTGCCATTAATAGTAAAGCCATCCCTAAAATCCATAATATGAAAAGGAGCACCAAATACATTTTGGTCATCACAAAATAATATCGAGTTTGGTACAAGATTAAATTTCTTACTAAGAGAGCTCATTACTGTATGCTCTCTTTTCATATCATTAGCTCCCAGAGGTAATGGGCCTAATGGAGGACGTCTTAATACATAAGGTTTATTATTTAAAAAAATTTTATAATTTAAATTACCCATACCGTTCTTAAATCTAGAAGGAATTGGATCTAAATTAAGACTAAATTTATTCAATTTAAGCCACTTAGATAATTGCTGCCAATGAGTCTCTGTAATTTTCAACATATTTAATTATAAACTATCAATGATTAGCATGTCCTGCATCTATAGCAATAATTGTTCCAGATATATAGTCACATCGAGGAGAAACTAAAAAAGTAGTTAGGTCTGCAACTTCTTCTGCCTTAGCAGCTCTTTGAAAAGGTAAGTCTTTAAAAAGTTCTTCCCATCTATCTTCATCATTAAATTGCTCTTTAGCTTTGCCTTTCATCATTGTAATTAGTCTGTCAGAAGTGGTAAATCCAGGATTAATACCTAGTACTCTGATTCCATTTGCAGTACTTCCATTTGATAAAGCTTTTGTAAAAGCCATGAGCCCTGCATTAGCTGTAGTCCCTGCTATATAATTATACATATGTTTTACACCAGCAGATCCAAGAATATTCAAAATTACGCCCTTTTTTATAGTTTTCATCTTAGAATAAATTGCTCTTGTAAGGTTTATATATCCAAAAACTTTTAGATCCCAAGATTCTCTCCAAATATCTTCATTAATATCTAATATATTTCCTGGTGGAATAGCGCCTGCATTATTAATTAAAATATCGATATCTCCAGAAAATTCAGTAACTTTTTCAGCAGCACCTTTAAGTGATAAATCTATTGCAATTATTCCAACAGATATATTATATCTTTTTTGTAAATCTGATTTTACTGCAATTAACTTATCCTCACTTCTCGCCGTTAATATTAAATTACAACCCTCTGCTGCCATAGACTCAGCTATAGCTTTTCCTATTCCTTTTGACGCTCCTGTAATTAAGGCAGTTTTATTATTTAAATTTAATTCCATTGCATAATCCTTATATATTAGAATAATATTTAATTAGTTATTATAGATTAATTTAAATTATATAGAAAACTACTAATTATGAAAGTAAATGAAAATTGGTTGATACAAAAACCTTCAATATGCTCTAAAGGAGGAGTTGTTTCTAGTCATCATTATGAAGCGTCACAAATAGGTGTGGATATTTTAAATAATGGAGGCAATGCAGTAGATGCTGCCGTTGCTATGGGTTTAGCTTTGGGAATAGTAGAGCCTTGGATGAGTGGAATAGGTGGCTGTGGGTATATGCTTTTTCATAATGCTAACAATCAAGAAACTCACGCAATAGATTTTGGTGTTAAGTCATCTAAAAATTTAGATTTGTCGAAATATAAAGTGCTGGACCAAGGAAAAGATAGTGATTTATTTGGTTGGCCCAATGTAAAAGATGACATCAATATTCATGGTGGTTATTCTATGGCTGTTCCAGGCTACATTAATGGAGTTTCAACTGCTCTAAAAACTTTTGGTTCTATGTCATGGAAAGATGTTATTGAACCAGCATGCAATTTAGCAAAAAGAGGATTAAAAGCTGACTGGTATGCAACTATGAGAATTAATATGGAAGCAAAATTACTTAAAAAATATAAAAGCTCGAGAAATATATTTTTTGAAGATGACTTGCCTATAGTTAGTGAAGATCCAACAAATCTTAAGAGTATTAAAAATATAGGGCTATATAATTCTTATTGTTTATTAAGAGATGAAGGGCCTGAAACTTATTATACAGGAGAATTATCTAAGGTTTTAATAAAAGACTTTAAAGAAATAAATTCTTTTTTAACTCTAGATGATTTATCAAGTTATAAAAGTGAATTAAATGTAAGTAAAAATACATTATACCGTGGCTCTGAAATACATGTTGCTCCCGGCTTAAATGCAGGACCATCCTTAATTGATGCTTTAAATTATTTAGAAAAAAACTGGAGCTCAAAATGTGATGATCCTGATAAATATGCATATGAAGAATATTATAAAGCTCTAGAATTTTCTTATGACAAAAGATTAAGAGAAATGGGAGAACCAAAAGAAAACTCTTGTACTACTCATTTATCTGTAGTTGATAAAGACGGTAATATGGTCTCTTTAACTCAAACACTATTATCTGTTTTTGGCAGTCGAGTTGTGTTACCAAAGAGTGGTATATTAATGAATAACGGCATAATGTGGTTTGATCCTAGAAAGGGTAAACCTAATTCCTTAAGCGCTGATAAAAAACCATTATGTAATATGTGTCCAACTATAGTTTTAGAAAAATCTGGTAAAAAAATAGCTATGGGAGCTTCTGGCGGTAGAAGAATATTCCCAGCAGTATTTCAAACTATTTCATTTCTTATAGATTATAACATGGATTTAAACAATGCTTTTAGTACTCCTAGGATAGATTATAGCGGTGAAAATAGAATATTGGCTAATGAAAGTTTAAAGCAAGACATAATTAATAAGTTAAATAATTATAAGAAAACAGTTAAGTTGCCTGATTCAGTTTTTTCTCATTTATTTGCAGCACCAAATGCGGTAATGAGTGATTTTAAGGGGAATAAATATGGAAATGCTTATATTCCATCTCCATGGAGTTCTACATTGTCATCAGAATAAAAATTATTTATAGCAAGCATCAAAAAATGTCACCTCACGTTTTACTATTTTAATAAATAAATTAGTAACTTTATGTTGTTCAGGTACAGTTATTTTTTGAGATGAAATATCTAATTCTTTTGTTATCCAAGCAACAGTTTCCTTAAAAGAGCTATTATTATGTAAAGTTATCCATTCACTTAAATAAAATCTTTTTGGATAAGGTTTTTTCGTATTAGATACCCAAGCAAAATAAACCCATTCTGCGGCAAGTATAACTGCTAATATTTCTTCATATGTTCCAGTATCTGCTACTTCATGCATCAGCTTAGAAAAATTAGAAATAGCTAGAAATAGCTTTGTGTTAGTTCTTTCTTCTTTACTAACCTATAAGGCATCAAAAGACCTTTGGAAGTAATTATTTTCATCACTGTAATAACATATAAAAAATTAGCCCACTTTATTTTAGAGGTCATATTTGGTGATATATAAACTGCTTTTCCTATTAAAGTTACTAAAGTTTCTACAAGATATAATCTTGTATTATATATTTTTTAAAAATATGATCTTCTAATTTGTCATTTTTAAGTTCATTGGTGAATTTATGATTAGTTGCTTCATTCCATAGCTTACCGCTACAGTTTTTAAGATATTCACTAAATTTTTCTAATTTAGGATTAAAGTTTTTATATGTATCAACCATTAACAAAATCTCATTTATAAGTAGTGCCTATCTATCATAATGAAATCATACAGAATATTTTTCTATTATATCCAAATTTAGTTCTGTTCCAAGACCAGGTCCATTAGGTATTAAAATTTTTCCATCTTTATCAATATTGCTTGCTCCGCTATACAGGTCTGCCTTTAAATCAACGTATAGTCTCTCTATTTCACTGTCTGGAGTTAATGCTCCAATTACTTGAAGAGTGGCCATAAAACCTGGGCCAAAGTATGGAGAATGAGGAACTACCCTACAATTATTCTTTTTTATGGCAGCAATTTTTATAATTTCTGATATGCCTCCAACTTTTGTAACACTTGGTTGTAAAATATCAGCTGCATTATTAGATATCATTTCCTTAAACTGATATGCGGTACAGGCATTTTCACCAGAAGCTATAGTGAACCCTTGGTTTCTTAATTTAGAAAGGCCAGAATAATTTTCTGGAGGCCATATTGGTTCTTCTAACCAATATAACTTTGCTTCAGTCAATGTATTTTTAATTTCTTCCATATGATCTTCAGACCAAACACAATTTACATCTACCATTAGTGCAGTGTCTCCAATAGCTTTTCTACTAGATTTAATTGGAGCCATAGTATTTTCATGGAGTTTAATAATTTCATAACCTTCATTTTTGGCTTTTAAAGATACTTTTGCTGTCGCTTCTGCATCATCATATAAAAATAAACTCGCATAGGCTGTAAGAGATTGAATTTTTAATCCTCCCAGAAGTTCTGCTATAGATTTATTTTCAGCCTTACCCAGTATATCCCATAGGGCAATATCTATCCCGGATAATGCGAACATAGTTACTCCATAACGACCAAATATATGAAGCTTTAATTGCAGTTCTTTATTAATTAATTCTATATCATTTTTGTTTGAAATATTTTTTCCAATTAAGTGAGGAATAACCATAGAATGTAATGCTGCTTTAGTTGTTTCAATTGAAGTATACCCAAAAGCCTCACCCCAACCGATTATTCCTTTATCTGTTTCAATTCTGATTAGTAAAGATTTTAAAATATTTTTATCAGCAATAGCAAATGAAGATTCTGGACCTGGATTTTCAAAAGGTAAACCTATAGTTATAGTTTCTATTTTAGTAATTTTCATATTATTCCTTTATGAATTTTGGAGGATGCATTTTAAATATTTCTTCATTTAATTCAGCGCCCCATCCTGGTTTATGAGGAACTATTAAGTCTCCATTTATGATTTCTGGTTTCCATGATAGAATATCATCTTTCCATGGAACATCATCAGGATCGATTTCCATTACTCTAAAATTTGGAATAGCCGCACAAAAATGGGTGCTCATCAACGTAGATAAATTTCCATAAAAATTATGAGGAGCAACATTTGTTTCATAAGCTTCAGCCATTGCTGCAATTTTCATACCCAGCCAAATTCCATTCCAAGGAATATCAATAATAGCTACATCCATAGAGGCATTTTCAAAAAAGGGTCTAAATTCTCGAACTCCAAATAAAGATTCACATGAAGCAATAGGTGTATTAATTGCATCTCTTATTCTTCTTAACCCTTCTGGATGATAGAGGTCAATTTCAAACCAAGTTAAATTAAGGTCATCCAGAGCTCGAGTAACTTGTAAATATCCTTCAGTTTTAAAATTAAAATTTAGATCAAGATGAATATTCATATTATCTCCTGCACCTGATCTTAAAGCATCTATTTGTTTTCTTAATCCATCTATAATATTACTATCAACATTTAATTCTGGCCAGCCTGATTTTCCTGCAAAACCTTGCATTTCTAATACGGGTGTTTCGCCAAAAGTAAATATATTGGTTTTAAGACCTTTATATCCTGCATCCTTTACATCTTTTCCTAATTGTTTTAGGTCCGCTAATGACCTTACTTGAGGTTTTTGCATAATATTAGATAATTCTTCGGAAATCCTGTATGTCCCGCAATGTGACCAATATAAAGGAAGTTTCTCTCTAATTGCCCCGCCTAATAATGTATGAACAGGCACCTTTAAATATTTACCTTTAATATCTAGTAAAGCATTTTCAATCGCCGCAATTGCTTGTTGAGCAATTCCTCCAGGAGCTTGCCTTGAAGAAGCGTACAAGTATTGGTGTATTTTTTCATGCGAAATAGGGTCCTGATTTATTATTTTACTCATAAACCTACTAATAATAATACTTAATCCAGGACTTCCATAGCATTCGTTATATTCCGATA
>CAJWSU010000010.1:0-43983 GCA_913046335.1 uncultured Pelagibacterales bacterium
TGGGTTAATTCGGATAATGGAGATACTTTTGATATTATCAATCCATCAGATTTAACTGTAGTTGGTTCTATGCCTAATGCATCAAAAAAAGAAACTATTCGAGCAATTGATGCTGCAAATAACTCTTGGAGTGATTGGAAAAAACTAACAGGCAAGGACAGGTCTATTATTATTCGTCGTTGGCATGAACTGATATTAGAAAATATTGATGATTTAGCTCTTATTATGACTTTAGAAAATGGTAAACCTATTCCAGATTCTAGAGGTGAAATTGTCTATGCTTCATGGTTTACTGATTGGTTTTCTGAAGAAGCTAAAAGAACCTATGGAAAAACTATACCTTCTACTATGGCAGGTAGAAGAATTATGACTATAAAGCAGCCAATTGGAGTTTGTGGAATCATAACCCCATGGAATTTTCCTGCAGCAATGATTACTAGGAAAGTTGCGCCTGCGCTAGCAGCAGGTTGTCCTGTTGTAATAAAACCTGCAGGATCAACCCCTTTTTCTGCTACTGCATTAGTAGAGTTAGCGCATCGTGCAGGTGTACCAAAGGGGGTTATAAACCTTATTTCTGTGTCAGAAGAAAATGTTGCAGAAGTAGGAGATGAGTTATGTACAAATAAGGATGTGAGAAAAATTTCTTTTACAGGTTCTACTAATGTGGGAAGAGCATTAATTGCTAAGACTGCTTCAACTATTAAAAAAGTATCTATGGAATTAGGAGGGCATGCTCCATTTATAGTATTTGAAGATGCAGATATAGATGAAGCTGTTGATGGTGCTATGGCTAATAAATATCGTAATAGTGGTCAAGTTTGTGTATCTGCTAATCGAATATTTGTTCATGAAAAAATTTACGATGATTTTGCTAAAAGACTTTCTGATAAATCAGCGAGCCTTCTAGTTTCTGATGGAAGAGAAGATGGAGCTCAAATTGGTCCATTAATTACTATGGCAGCTGTAAATAAAGTTCAAAGTCATGTTGATGATGCGGTAGAAAAGGGAGCCACAGTTATGACAGGAGGATCCCTAGATAACGCTGGTAAACAATTCTATAAGCCTACAGTTATGACCAATGTTACGAATAAGATGAAAATATTTTATGAAGAAACTTTTGGTCCAGTTGCTCCGTTAATTAAATTTTCTACTGAGGAAGAAGTCATTAAAATGGCTAATGATACAAATTATGGTTTAGCTGGCTATTTTTATAGTAGAGATATAGGAAGAATATATAGAGTAGCTGAAGCTTTAGAATATGGAATGGTTGGAATTAATGCTGGAGTAATATCTTCTGAGGTAGCTCCTTTTGGAGGGATTAAGGAATCTGGTATTGGTCGTGAAGGAGCTGCAGAAGGAATAGATGAATATTTAGAAACTAAATATATGATGTTTGCAGGAATAGATTAATAAATTTATACTTTTGTATTAAATGAAAAATAATAACTTAGTTTTGATTTCTAGTGATATTGAGCCAGGTGGTATATCTACTATGATAGGTATACACACTGCGGCTTTAATAAAAGAGGGCTATAAAGTTACTGTAATATTGCATAAAGACTCTGAAGCAATTAATTCTATAGACTCTTGTACAAGGTTAATAATTAATAAAAATAAATTGTTGTCTATTCATGCTTATAACTGGCTAGATTTCATTTTGTTAAAATTTGGATTATGTATATGGATAAAAAAATTACTTAATAATGCAGATATTTTATTTGTACACAATGCAAAATTAATAGAAATAATTAAAAAAAGTACTAGGAAACCAGTCTTTGCAGTAAATCACACAGCTAAAAAGTCGCAATTAAAGGATTTTAAAAAAGCAAATATGATATTTTCTGTAAATAATAATATCAACGATCAATTATTAAAATTAGGAGTTAGTAAAAACAGATGCGTCTATTGCCCGAATGTTTTAATAGATATTCCTGACTTTAAAATAAATAATATAACAAAAAAAACAATTGTTATAGGTGCATTAGGTAGAATGGTAGATAAAAAAGGTTTTTTTGATTTTATAGATGCTTTAAAAATACTTAAAGCCAGAGGTGTTAATTTTAAAGCTATTTTAGCTGGTAATGGCGAATTATATAATAATTTAAGGAATGCTTCAAAAGACTTAATAGAGCTAGATTTTCCTGGTTGGGTTAAAGACAAAAAAAAATTTTATAGTAATATTGATATATTCTGTCAGCCTTCTCATTTTGAGCCGTTTGGCTTAACTATTATTGAAGCAATGTCTTACGCAAAGCCTGTTATTTCAACAGATTGTGATGGCCCATCAGAAATTATTATTGATAAAAAAAATGGTTTTTTAGTAAAGAAAAAAAATCCACAAGAAATAGCTGACGTAATAATAAAGCTTATAAATGAATCTGAAACTTATAAAAATATTTCTATATCTGCTAGAAAACATATAGAAAATTTTTATACTATTAATAGTCTTCAAAAAGTTTTAAAGAATAATATTAGTAACTATTCTTATTTAGAGCATGAAAAATAAATTAATTTATTCATCTTCAGAGAATTCCAATTAGCTTTAGCATAATTTCCTTCTTTGCATTGTCCATACTCACTTATTATATCTATAGATATCAAAGGTTTACAATTTTTTAAAT
Organism: uncultured Pelagibacterales bacterium; assembly: GCA_913046335.1. Lineage (GTDB taxonomy): Bacteria > Pseudomonadota > Alphaproteobacteria > TMED109 > TMED109 > TMED109. Next base: position 2,622 of record CAJWSU010000010.1, read on the forward strand.
ACTTAGGTTCTAGTATAATTTCTATAGCTCCGTCTCTTCCAGAGTATTTATGGCTAGTGATGCTATATCCGCATATACTTAGAAATATATTTTTATTTTTATAAAGATTATTTTTTGTATCGAATATTTTTATAGATAGTTTATGATTAATCAGTTTACTCTTTAAACTTTTTAAACATTCGCTAGTTTCAAATGAGTTATATTCATCTTTGCATTTATCAATTTCTTTTGCCTCTAATGAAGTAAAAAATAATAATAAGTAGATAATTAAAAATGGTCTCATTAGATTAATCTAGCACTAGAATAAAAAAATATATATACATAAATAATAAAAATTTTATTTAGAGGTTTACATTGCAAGATACTATTAAAAATAGCAAAGAATATGATTTAATCGTCATTGGTGCAGGGTCTGGTGGAGTTAGAGCTGCTAGGATTGCAGCTAATCATGGTGCTAAAGTTGCAATAATAGAAAGTATCCGTGTTGGAGGCACATGTGTGCTAAGAGGGTGTGTTCCAAAAAAACTTTTGGTTTATGGATCACATATTGCACATGATATAGAAGATGCAGCTGGTTTTGGATGGAATATAGGTTCTATTGAACATGATTGGGCTAAACTTATTGCTGCTAAAGATAAAGAGTTAGATAGATTAAATAATATTTACTTAAATTTATTATCTAAAGTAGATATTATTAATGGTTTTGGAAAAATTATCAGTAATAATGAAGTGGAAATAAATGGCAATATTTTTAAAGCTAATAAAATTTTAATTGCTGTTGGAGGCAAACCTTTTTTGCCTAAAATTAAAGGCATAGATTTATGTATCAATTCTGACCAAGCTTTAAATTTAAAAGAGTTGCCTAAAAAAATTATTATTAATGGTGGTGGATATATAGCATTAGAGTTTGCAGCGATATTTGCATCATTTGGTTCAAATGTTACGTTGATTTATAGAGGTAAAAATTTATTAAGAGGCTTTGATTATGATATTTCAAGATTAATTAAAGAAGAATACATAAAAAGTAATATTAAAGTTCTGACTGAAACGGAAATTACTTCTATTTCTAAAACTAAGGACGCTTTATCAGTAACTCTAAATAATAATAAAAAAATTGTATCAAATGAAGTTATGTTTGCTACTGGAAGAGTTCCAAATACTAAGGGTTTAGGTTTAGGTGATATAGGTGTTAAAACAGGTTTAGTTGGTGAAATTATTGTAGATAAAAATAATCAAACTAACATAGATAATGTTTATGCTATAGGAGATGTTACAAATAGGATTAACCTTACTCCAGTTGCTATAGCTGAAGGGCAAGTTTTTTCTGATAATTTTTTTGGTGGTATGACTCGCGTTTGTGATTATGAAAATGTTGCATCAGCAGTTTTTTCGCAACCGGCTATTGGAGTAGTAGGAGTGAATGAATTAGAGGCAAATAATTTGTATGGTGAAGAGGGCGGTGTAGAAGTTTATAAGACTTCTTTTAAACCTATGAAGCAAACTCTAGGCGGAAGAGACACTAAAATATTTATGAAAATGATAGTTAGAAAAAAAGATAATAAAGTTGTAGGTATTCATGCTATAGGAGATGATATGCCAGAAATAATTCAAATTTGTGGAGTTGCTATAAAAGCAGGAGCAACGAAGGATGATTTTGATAATACAATGGGTATTCATCCCACAGCTGCAGAAGAACTTGTAACATTAAAATAGAACTTTAATGTAATAAAAGCTTGTAAATAAAGATTACTCGCAGTAATCATAATGCTCAATAATATTTAATTAATGTATTTTAGGTAATAAAATTATGAATTCTAATTGGTCTATAGATTCTTGGAGAAAGTTTCCTATAAAACATCAACCAGTTTATTCAGATTTAAATAAACTTCAAGATGTAGAAAACAAGCTAAAAACTCTTCCTCCTTTAGTATTTGCTGGAGAGGCTAGAACATTAAAAGAAAAATTAGCTGAAGTATCCGAAGGGAAAGGTTTTTTATTACAAGGAGGAGACTGTGCTGAGTCTTTTGCTGAATTTAACGCAGATAATTTAAGAGATTCATTTAGAGTAATACTTCAAATGGCAGCTGTATTAACATATGGAGCTTCACTTCCTATAGTAAAAGTTGGTCGTTTAGCTGGACAATTTGCAAAACCTAGATCAGATTCTTTTGAAATAAGAGATAATGTTAAGCTTCCATCTTATTTGGGAGATATTGTAAATGGTATAGAGTTTGAAGAATTAGCGAGAGATCCAGATCCTGAAAGAATGCTTAAAGCTTATAGTCAAGCAGCATCAGCTCTAAATCTTTTAAGAGCTTTTGCAACTGGGGGTTATGCTGATTTACATGAAGTTCATCGTTGGAATTTAGAATTCTTAGAAGGAAGTAGCCAAGATAATAAATACAGAGTGATAGCAGATCGTATTGGTGATTGCTTAAATTTTATGAAGGCATGCGGCATTAATAAAAATACTGCAGGTTTAGTGTCTAAAGTAGATTTTTTTACATCCCACGAAGCTCTATTATTAGGATATGAACAGAGCTTAACGCGAATTGATAGTATTACAGAAGAATATTATGACTGTTCTGCACATATGTTGTGGATAGGTGAAAGAACTAGAGGTTTAGACGAGGCTCATATTGAGTTTATGAGAGGAATAGGAAACCCTATTGGTGTAAAAGTCGGCCCTACAATGAGTAGTGAAGATATAATAAACTTAATTGATAAATTAAACCCAGAAAATGAAGCTGGTAAGCTTACCTTAATAGCAAGGATGGGAAAAGATAAAATAGGTGATGTTTTGCCAGGACTAGTTAGAAAAGTTCATAATGAAGGAAAAAAAGTAGTTTGGTCATGTGACCCAATGCATGGTAATACTTTTAAAGCTCAGACAGGGTATAAGACTAGAGCATTTGATAATATAATGAGTGAAGTAGTACAATTCTTTCAAATTCATAGATCTGAAGGTACTTATGCTGGAGGTATTCACTTAGAAATGACTGGTCAAGATGTTACAGAGTGTGTTGGTGGATCGCAAGAAATTAAGGAAGAAAACCTTGGAGATAGATATCATACTCATTGTGACCCGAGACTAAATGCAAATCAGGGATTAGAGTTAGCTTTTATACTTGCTGAAGAGTTAAGCAAATATAGATAATACTTAATTATTATGTATTTATTATAAATTTTGCATCTGAAAAATATTTTATTAATTCTTCTCTTACAATTTTGCTGGATATTGCATACGTTGTTGAAAGTCCATCTGCTAATGTAGCGGAATTAGCAATTACTGTTGTTTTTGAAGGAATGTCTAAAGCCGCATTATAAATATTTGCATTAAATAAGTGACTTTTTTTATTTGGAAGTATTGTGCTCCTTGCTTCACTTACGGAAAACCCTTTATTTGTAATATCAATAGTATTATTATTAATATTTAATAACCATTTCTTCCCATGAGGAGCTAATCCTGATGATCTTCCTTCTCCAAAATTAATTAAATGGTTTTTTATTCCTGAATTTAATAAAATTTCATGTACTCTATCAGTTAATATTCCTTGTGCTAAAGCATTGAGTGTTATCTCTGTATTTTTATTTAATAATACTATTTTATTTTTGGAAACATCAATATTATTAAACCCTATACCATCTGAAATAAGTTTTTTTCCAGAAGAATATGCATTCCATATAGGTTGTACAGTTATATCAAATGATCCTTTACTAATATTAAAAAAATTTTCAGAAATGTTTATCGCATTTAATAATTCTGAGCATGGATTAAGAATAATTTTTTCTTTATTTAGCAAATTAATTTTACTGGAGGCATCTTGTAAATAAAAAATTTTATCTAATCTATCTATTTCTGAACTAACTATTGTTATAATTTTTTCTAAATGTTTTTTATTTTTAGTATAAACCTTCAATTCTATAGGGTTACCTAATGCCGAGCCTTTCCAGTGATAATTATATATATTTTTATTAGCAAAACTAGTATATGGAATCATACCAATCGCACTTGCTGTTATTTTAATAATATTTCTTCTTGTTATAATGTTTTGCATATTAGGCTACTCTAACTTTAAATTTTTCTATTTTAACTAAAGGAGGACATCTTTTGGCATCCACATATTCTAATTGACAATCTAAACATCTAAAACATTCACTCATAATAATTTTCCCCTTATCTTTTCCTTTTGAAGGAATAGCATTTACCGGACAAGACGTTGAGCATAAATTACATGGACTTCCACACTCCTCTCTTCTTTTAAGATTATCAGTAATTCTTAATTTTCCAATTACTGCTAAACCAGCACCTAAAGGACAAACAAACCTACAAAAACCTCTTTCCATAAAAGCACTTAAACATAAAAGAGCAATAGCATAACTAACATAGGGTATACCACGGTTAAAATGTCTCATTATAGCTGTTTTAAAAGGCTCTACTTCCGCTAATGTAGTAGCAGTTTCCATAGATATAAAGGACATTCCGATAATAGTAACTAGAATAAAATATTTTATAGTCCATAATTTAGTATAATATTTTTCTGGAATTTCTTTTTTCTTTATACCTAAATTTTTAGCAACCCAACCAATTAACTCTTGTAATGCTCCGAAAGGGCAAAGCCATCCGCAAAACAATCCTCTTCCTAATATTAAAGCAGAAATTATTGTAAAAGCTAAGATAATAAATATTAACGGGTCTATTAAAAAATAATTTAAATCTGCACCAGTTATGGGTATTCTAATTAGTGACAAAATATTAAAAATTGATAATTGTGCGCCCGCATACCATCCAATCCAAATTAGTGTAAAGCTTAAGTAGGAAATTCTTATATACTTAAATATATTTCTATATTTACTCATTTTATCTTGAAATATTGTAATAAGACTAAGTATTACTAAAGCAAGTGACAATATTAATATTCTAAATTTTGATTCTAGCCATACATTTACCCACATTGCTAATTCTTTTTCAGGCTTAATAATAAGTTTATCACTTAGGATATAAGGTATAATAATTTTCTGAGATGAGTTTTCTTCATTAAAGTAGGATATTTCTAAATACCAAGGTTTAATAGGGTTAAAATTTTTCTCTGCCGATATTCTAAATAATGAAATTTCTTTATATTTTGGTGCGTTTTGGGCATTAACTTTTGAAAGCCTTGTATGGTCTGTCGCTTTAAATGTAATAATATTACCTTCTTGAATTACTCTAATTCTTTCAAAATTTTTAGTTCTTCTCCAGTCACTTCCTTTGAAAGAATAGCCTGTAGCAGCTATTACTATCGCATAATCTTTTGCATCATATAGAGACATAATTTTATCATATCTCCATTCTCCAAGAATATTATTTCCTATTGATCTAGGATTATTCAATCCAATAGCTATATCCATAAAAATTTTTTCTGAAGTGGATGTTTCTTTTAAGCGTGGTAAATTTATGATTTTATCAGGTAGCCCCATATTATAAAATTTTTCTTTAGCTTCTTTCAATAATATTCTTTTAGTAGTTATATAACCTTTTTCTAATAATTGATCCCAGTTCAAATTTTCTACTTTTAGAAAGTCTAATCTATTACCATTTTTAACCCCAAAAAGATTTGCTGATATTGCAGCACTTCTTGCAGATTTAAATAAGGCTTCATGCATTAAATTTGAAGATATTGTTCCTCTATGTAGGGTATCAGCACGTAAAGGGGCTCCTTTAGAAACTCTAGGTAATCCTTTAGATACATCAAGCCCTTCAGAGTTTTTAACAAAATCTTCCAAATACTCTTCACTGATATCATGTACAAATAGAGGTTCATTATGATAGGTTAAAGTTGCACCTGCTATAGTTCCGTTAGTATTTAGTCCTACCATTATTTCATAGGGCTGACGATCATAACCAAGTGATTTAACCATATCCCATGTTGAAAAAATATAACCTAGAAGTGTACCGTTACTTTTAATTTCTATAATTCTTTTATCTATGGCATTAATATTAGTTTCATCATAAGGAGGGAAATATTCTATAATTAAAGATTTTTCTAATCTATCTTCTATATTTCCAGTAATTTCAGCATAACTAAAATTTACATTAAATAAGAAAAAAGTTGAAATTAATAAAGCGATATTTTTCATATATAAATATCTCCCAATTAATATTTATGAAAAAATTAACTATTAACAGATAACAAGATAAAGTATAGTTTTTTCAAATAAAGTGTTTTATATAATTCTTATTAAAAATGGAAGAATTTTGTCTGATTTTGAAGCTGATATAGAATTAAGAACTGATCATTATTTCAAATTAACTAAAAAAGTTGTTGAAAAACATGGTGATGTTGATGTTACTTATGCAGTATTTATGCGCAGGCCAGTAATTTACTGTCCTAAAATTGCAATGGACTGGATATCATCTGTAGTTACTTCCAGGGGGCATAAATTAAATATACAAGAATGCTTCATAGAAGGAGCATGGGTAGGTGCTGGTGAAGTTCTAATGTACATATCTGGAAAATTAAGTGTTTTAACAGACTTAGAAACATTATATCTTCAAAAATTAGGAGGGGCATGTGTAGCAGCTTATAATACCTTTGGCATGGCAAGTGATTTACCAAAGGTAGGTTTTATAGCGATGGATGCTAGGCACTGTGCAGGAGCAGAAATGCAAGAACTTATGGCATATGGCGCTTCTGTAGGATCTAAAAAGGCTCAAAAGGAGCAGGGTGCTATTGGGTTTATAGGAAGTGCCAATGATATAACCTCTCATTTTTTTGGAAAAAAGCATGGAATGGGTACTATGCCTCATGCTTTAGTTGGTTACGCAGGCTCAACAGTTAAAGCAGCAATTATGTTTGCAAATACTTATCCAAATAGTCCTTTGACAGTGTTAGTTGATTACTTTGGCAAAGAGGTTTCCGATGCTTTAGAAGTATGTGAAGCAATGAAGGACATAGCTAATAATGGAGCTCTGTCACTTAGAGTAGATACTCATGGAGGAAGGTTTGTAGAAGGTTTAGATACTGCTAAATCTTATGAATTATTAGATAAAAATGCATCTCATGCTATTCGTACTTTCAGAACTGAGCAAGAATTAAAATGGTTGGTTGGAACAGGAGTAAGTGCTGCAGCAATATGGCATTTAAGGTTAGCTTTAGATAACAAAGGGTGGAATAAGGTTAAAATAGTTGCTTCTAGTGGATTTAGTCCAGAAAAATGTAAGCTTATGGCTAGTGTAGGTGCGCCAATAGATATCATTGGCACAGGTTCTTATATACCTGATAGTTGGTCAGAAACATATGCTACAGCTGATATTATAGAATATGACGGTGTTAAAAGGGTTAAAATAGGACGTGAATTTTTATTACCTAGTAATTAAAACAAATAAATAATAATTTTAATGGAGATTTATTTGAAAAGTAATTTAAAAATATATTTGTGTCAGCTTAATTTTCATGTAGGTAATCTAAATAAAAATCTAGAGAAAATAATTACTGCACGAGAAGAAGTTAATCGTAATGGTGGTGATTTATGTATCTTCTCTGAGTTATCACTTACAGGATACCCTCCTGAGGATTTAATTTTAAGAAAGTCATTCATAGCCTCTGTTGAAAATGTAATAAAAAAATTAATACCATTGTCAAAAGATGGGGGGCCAGCCATAATAGTAGGTTATCCTAGAAATGATAATGGAAAATTAAAAAACTCTGCAGCTCTGATAGATAATGGAGATATTTCTATTGTGGATAAATATCATTTGCCAAATTATGGTGTTTTTGATGAAGCAAGAGTTTTTGATTCTGAGAGAGTTTCTGGTCCTATTTCTTTTAAAGGTATTAGATTAGGTTTGATGATTTGTGAAGATATGTGGTTTTCTGATGTTGCAGAAAGTTTACAAGAATCTGGGGCTCAAATATTAATAGTAATTAATGGCTCTCCTTTTGATCAAAATAAGGAAGATGAAAGAATTTCTGTAGCTGTATCTAGAGTGGTAGAAACAAAATTACCTTTAATCTATGTTAATCAAATTGGAGGTCAAGATGAACTCGTTTTTGATGGAGGATCTTTTGCTTTAGATAAAAATTCAAAATTATGTCTACAAAGCTCTTTGTGGGTTGAAGAAAATAATTTTGTTGAATTAATTAAAGATAACAGTGGTTTAATTAATATACTTGGTTCTAAGGTTAATGCAATATCAGCTGGATTAGAATCTAAATATAATGCAATGGTATTAGGTTTAAGAGATTACGTTATAAAAAATAATTTTAAAGGCGTATTGTTAGGTTTATCTGGTGGTATTGATTCTGCTTTAGCAGCAGCTATTGCTGTAGATGCACTAGGATGTGATAAAGTACGGGGTATAAGAATGCCCTCTAAATACTCTTCTAAAGGTTCATTAGATGATGCTGAGGAGACAGGAAAATTACTAAATATTAGAGTGGATACAGTCAATATAGAGGATGTGAATAAGACCTTTTTAAATAATTTAGAGGGACTTTTTTCTGATTTACCTAATGATCTAACAGAAGAGAATATTCAATCAAGAATTAGGGGTGTTATTCTTATGGCTATTTCTAATAAATTTGGCGATATGGTTATTTCAACAGGAAATAAAAGTGAAATTAGTGTAGGTTATACTACTATTTATGGTGATATGAACGGAGGTTTTTCGCCATTAAAAGATGCATATAAAATGGATGTTTATGCAATGTCTAATTGGAGGAATAATAATTATAATTCTCTATTGTCAGGTACTGATGGCCCTGCAGTCCCAGTAAATAGTATAAAAAAAGAACCCTCTGCAGAATTAAACATAAACCAAAGAGATCAAGATAGTCTGCCTCCATATGAAATATTAGATGAAATTTTAAAAAAAATTATAGAAGAAGAGGCTTCCTTAGACTCTATTATTAACCTTGGTCATGATAAAGATTTAGTATATAGAATAAATAAATTATTATTATTATCTGAATATAAAAGGAGGCAATCAGCTCCTGGTGTTAAGCTTACTGCAAGGTCGTTTGGTAAGGAAAGAAGATACCCTATAACAAATGCTTTTCTTAGAGATAAGTAAGCTTTAAACAGAAAACTTATTAATATGTTACCTCCAATTATAATTTTAGTAGAACCTCAATTAGGAGAAAATATAGGTTCGGCCTGCCGTGCTATGCTAAATTTTAATGTAAATACTCTGCGTTTAGTTAATCCAAGAGATAGCTGGCCTAACCCTGCTGCAAATGCTTTATCAGCAGGGGCTTTAGAAGATAAAAATTTCAATGTTAGTCTGTATAATAGTTTAAATGAGGCAACTAAGGATATTTCATATTTGCTAGCAACATCAGCAAGGCATAGAGATATGAATAAGCCAGTCTATGACACTACAAAGGCAATTTTTAATGTTGTACAAGTCGAAAATAGTGGCTTAAAAACTGGTATAATGTTTGGAGGTGAAAAATCTGGATTAAGTAATAAAGATTTAGTTAAGGCTGATGCTATAATTAATATTAATACTAACAAAAATTTTTCTTCCATAAATTTGTCTATGTCAGTTTTAACTGTTTGTTACCAATGGTTTATTGAAAAAAATAAAGTAAATATGGCCTCTACGGATGTGGTTTTTAAAGATAAAGAAATAGCTACAAAATCCGAATTAACTTATTTTATTCAAAGACTATTAGATTTATTAGAAGAAACAAATTTCTTCAATCCTGAAGAGAGAAAAAAAGCTATGATTAATCATATTGAAGCTATTTTTAGAAGAAATAACTTAACGCTTCAAGAGCTAAATATGTTACATGGAATAATTACTAGTATTACTAGAGTTTAAAACATAAAATGGGAGTTGACAGTATTTAATTCAACTGTATAGTTCTCTAGAATTATTAAATAATTTATTATTTTATATAAATAGGAAAATATAAGTATGAGTAAGAGAAGTGAGCCACATTATAAGATAGATAGAAGATTAGGTTGTAACTTATGGGGTAGACCAAAAAGCCCTTTTAATAAAAGAGAATATGGTCCAGGTCAACATGGTCAAAATAGAAGAGGTAAAACTTCTGATTTTGGTATACAACTTAAAGCGAAACAGAAATTAAAGGGTTATTATGGTAATCTTTCTGAAAAACAATTTAGAAATTATTATAAGAGTGCAGATTCTTTAAGAGGTGATACTGGTGAGCAATTAATTGGTTTATTAGAGCGAAGACTAGATGCTGTAGTTTATAGATTAAACCTAGTTCCAACGATTTTTTCATCAAGGCAGTTAATTAATCATGGCCATGTTAGAGTTAATGGTAAAAGAGTAAATATCAGATCATACATGTGTTCTATAGGAGATGTTATTTCAATTAAAGATTCATCAAAAGAGCATCCATTAGTAGTGGAGGCTACACAAGGTCTATTAAGAGAAGTTCCTGATTATATCAGTGCTAACTTAGAGAAACTAGAAGGTACATTTAACAGGATACCAATTTTAGCAGATGTGCCTTATCCAGTTGAAATGGAACCAAATTTAGTTGTTGAGTTTTACTCTAGATAATAAAAATATATATTTTTTAAAGAGCTATTACAAATTTAATAGCTCTTTATAATTTTTAAAAAACCTTTAATTATAAAATTATTTTTTATCAAATAGTTCTTGTAATTCACCGCTTTCATACATTTCTTTAACTATGTCACAGCCGCCGACAAACTCACCTTTATAATATAGCTGAGGAATTGTTGGCCAATCACTAAAAGCTTTAATACCATTTCTTAGTGTAGCTTCAGCTAATACATCAACGCCTTTAAATTCAACGCCTATATGGTTTAAGACTTGAGATACCATAGAAGAGAAACCACATTGAGGAAATACTGGTGTGCCTTTCATAAATAAAACTACATCATTACTATTTATTTCTTTTTCAATTCTACTTTTTACGCCTTCATCTAAATCTGACATTATTTTTCCTTTATAAATAAATTTTTATTAATTGGAGCTTGTTTTTAATGCTAAAGCATGTAATTGCTCTCCCATTTTACCTTTTAATGCTTTATAAACCATTTGATGTTGTTGAATTTTTGATTTTCCATTAAAAAGTTCTGATTTAACGTGAGCAGAGTAATGGTCTCCATCACCCCTTAGATCTTCTATAACTACTTCAGAGTTAGGTAAAGCTTCCTTTATCATTGTTTCTATTTCATCAGCACTCATAGCCATAATAAACCATACCCCTATTATTTTTTTTTAAAATAATTTATAAACCAATTATTTCTTAAATTAGATAAATTTTCAATAGATATCTCTTTTTTATTGTTATTATCAATTACAGCAAAGCTTTTTTCTTTAATACTGCCTATAATAGATATATATATATTATTTTTCTTTGCTTCATTAATTATATTTTTAGTATTACTTTTTTCACTTATAATAATATATCTTCCTTGATCTTCTCCATATAACCAAGAATTAACATTTATATTTACTGGTTTTTGTATTTCACAACCTACATTACTCATGACACAAATTTCTGCTAAGGCTATAGCAAGTCCTCCATCTGAAATATCTTTACATATATTTATTAATTTTTGTTCAGCCAAATTTAAAATAAACTTTCCATTATTTAATTCTTCTTCTAGGTTTACCATTGGAGGTTGACCTTTTTCTATTTTTTCTATTGCTTTAGCATAAATAGAACATTCTAAATGACCCGTAGTTTCTCCTATTATTAATATATCTTGGTTATTATTTTTATTAATAATATTAGTTAATTGTTTTTCTGTATCTTTAATTAATCCTACAGCGCCAATTTGAGGAGTTGGCGGAATACTTTTACCTTCAGTCTCATTATAAAGGCTTACATTTCCTGCAACAACTGGCATAGATAAAGCTTTGCAAGCAGAAGAAATTCCATTTATTGCTGATACAATCTGGCCCATTACTTGGCTATTCTCAGGATTACCAAAGTTTAAACAATCTGTAACAGCTAATGGTAAAGCACCTACTGAACATAAGTTTCTGAAGCATTCAGCAACCGCCTGCATACCTCCTATATTAGCGTTTGCTTCACAATATCTCGGTGTGCAGTCAGTAGTTATGGCTAATGCCTGATTATCAATTCCATGAATACGGACTACTCCTGACTCAGATCCTGGCATACCTATAGTATCTCCCATCACCATATGATCATATTGTTCCCATATCCATTTTCTTGAGCATAAATCATGATTACTTATAAGTTTCTGAAGGCTATCAATACAGTCACTATTATTTGGTATATTGACTATTTCATCATTAACTTTCTCTTCATATGGCCTATCATATATTAGCCCATTTGCCAGTGGTTCAAGGGGCATATCAGCAACAATAATATTATTTTCTGTAAGAACTATATTTTTAGTATCTGTAACTTTACCAATAATACTAAAATCTAATTCCCATTTTTTAAATATTTTTTCTGCTTTTTCCTCTGATCCAGGTTTTATAACCATTAACATTCTTTCTTGGCTTTCAGAAAGCATGATTTCAAATGGAGTCATTTTTGTTTCTCTAACTGGCACTTTATCTAAATTTATTTCTATTCCATTATTATCTTTTGCTGCCATTTCTACAGCTGAAGAAGTCAAGCCTGCAGCGCCCATATCTTGAATTCCAATAATACAATCAGTTGCCATTAATTCAAGACAAGCTTCTAATAAAAGTTTTTCAGTAAAAGGGTCTCCAACTTGTACTGTTGGTCTTTTACTCTCAGAATCTGCATCAAATGCAGCGGAAGCCATAGATGCGCCATGTATTCCATCTCTTCCTGTTTTTGCTCCTACATAAACGACAGGACTTCCAGGAGACCCAGCTTTAGCATAAAATATTTTATCTTTTTTAACAATACCAACAGTCATTGCATTTACTAATATATTACCGTTATACCCTTTATCAAAAGTACACTCTCCTCCTATTGTTGGAACTCCCATACAATTACCATAGCCACCTATACCAGCAACTACTCCTGATAATAAGTGTTTAGTTTTATGATGATCAGGGCTTCCAAATCTCAGGCAATTTAAATTAGCCACAGGTCTTGCTCCCATAGTAAAAACATCTCTCATTATTCCTCCTACACCTGTGGCAGCGCCCTGATAAGGTTCTATAAATGACGGATGATTATGACTTTCCATTTTAAAAACTGCTGCTAATCCATTACCAATATCTATTATACCTGCATTTTCACCTGGTCCCTGTATCACCCAAGGCGCTTCGGTAGGTAAAGTCTTTAGCCATTTTCTTGAAGACTTATAAGAGCAGTGTTCACTCCACATTGCGGAGAATATGCCTAATTCTGTTATATTAGGTATTCTATCCATATATTTAATTGTTTGATTGTATTCATCTTTACTAAGTCCTAATTCTATAGCTTGTTCAACCGTAGTCATTAACCTTACCCTAATTTTTCAAAGAAGTTTTTAAAAAAATTTATACCATCATTACCACCTAATTTGGTATCTATTGCTCTTTCTGGATGTGGCATCATACCTAATACATTACCTATTTTGTTTGTTATACCTGCTATATTATGCACAGATCCATTAATATTAGAGTTTTCTTCAATAAGACCTTTATCTGAGCAATATTGGTAAGTAATTCTATTCTCTTTAACAAGCTCTTCTATAATAGGTTCACTTGCATAATAATTACCATCATGATGAGCAACTGGCAGAGAAATAACTTTTCCAACTTGTTCTTTATTTATCCAATTATTTTCACTATTAGAAATTAAATATGTATATTTACATATAAAGCTCATTTTATTGTTCCTCATTAAAGCGCCAGGCAACAATCCACATTCTGTTAAAATTTGAAAACCATTACATATTCCAAGTACAGGTGTTCCATTCTTTGCTTTTTTAATTATATCTTCCATAATAGGTGCTCTAGAAGCTATAGAACCAGATCTTAAATAATCTCCATGTGAAAAACCTCCTGGTAAAACAATGAGATTAGTGTCATCTATTGATGTTTCTTTATGCCACACCATTTTAGGAGCTTGACCTGTAATATTATTTATTGCTGTATATATATCTCTATCGCAATTTGAACCGGGAAATACAATTATATTTGATTTCATCTAATTATAAATCTTCTTTATTAAATTAATTACTTGGTAAAATTATTGTATAATCTTCTATTACCATATTTGCTAGTAGTACTTTACAAATTTCTTTAGTAAGTTTTTCTGCCTCTTCCTTATTGTCAGTGTCTAAATCAATATCAAATAGTTTACCTTGTCTTATTTTTTTTATACCAGTAAATCCTAAATTATCTAAGGCAGATTCTACAGCTTTGCCTTGAGGGTCTAATACGCCTTCTTTTAAAGTTGTATGGACTTGTACTTTCATGATTATCCTTTAATTTAATTTTCTAATACACCTAATCTTTCAGCAACTTCTTGATATGCCTCCTCCAAATCGCCTAAATCTTCTCTAAACCTATCTTTATCTAACTTTTTATTTGTTTTATTGTCCCATAGTCTAAAATTGTCTGGACTTAATTCATCAGCTAAAATAATTTCTACATTTTCTTCTTTGTAAAACCTTCCAAATTCTAATTTAAAATCTATTACTTTTATACCTATGCTAGAAAAAACACCTAGTAGAAAGTCATTAATTCTTAATGCCATATTGAATATATCTTCTAACTCATTAGAATTTGCCCATTCAAATGCAGTTATATGCTCATCTGAAACTAATGGGTCGTTTAATTCATCAGATTTATAATAATATTCAACTATTGCTCTAGGAAGAGATTCTCCTTCTTTTAGTCCAAATCTTTTGCAAATGGAACCTGCTGCAACATTTCTTATCACTACCTCAATAGGTATAATATCTACAGAATGTACTAATTGTTCTCTCATGTTTAAACGTTTAATAAAATGAGTAGGAATGCCTATCTCTTTAATTTTTTCCATTAGAAATGCAGAAATTCTATTATTTAAAACACCTTTTCCATTGATAACAGCAAATTTTTTATTATTAAATGCTGTAGCATCATCTTTAAAGTATTGAATAATAGTATTAGGCTGTGGACCTTTATAAAGGATTTTAGCCTTACCTTCATATATTTTTTTTCTTTTATCTTCTGACATATTAACCTTTTGAATTAATTTAATTATATATTATTTATTATTACTAGAACAGTGAATTACTAACAAGTACTGATATTATAAAATTTATTATTATCGGGAGATACATCACTAAATAAAAATAAGGGTTTAGTATTATTATTTAATTCTTGATCAGAGGGCAATGCTATTATTGCAGATGATAAAGTTCCATAGTTTTTTTTATACTTATTAGTTATATTCATGGCTGCAAAAGGTTTGCCCTTAGGATAAGATTTTTCAGCTAAGAGGTTTATCCATTCTTTCCATTCTAGTGAATCTGGATTTGGATCATTTAATACTTTAAATCTATTCTTATTATAAAGATACCTTTCTGATTGATTGCTATTTAAATCATAGCTATCTAAAAAATGTTTCCCTTCAGGAATAATATTTATTGATAGCTCATCTTTATTAGAACTCTTTACCCAATACGCTTTTTTATTATTAGCTAGAAATAAATTAAAAGGTTTCCATTTTGTGCTATCTAATAATTTAATATAATTTAAAGCTGCATCTAAGGTTTTATTTTTTAGAATATCAATTATTATCTTGCCTCTACTATTTTTTTCAATATCTGGCCCTAAGCTATTTTTTCTATTTAATATTGTTGCTACTAGTCCGTTAGTATTTACTCCTAACCAACTACCGCCAGCTGTTAAGTCTTTTCCCGCAACAATTCCATTACATTTGCTCCAATGTTTACCCGGAGGTAGCCATGGTCTATCTTTCATTTCATCTCTATTTCCTGCAATTATTAATGGCCATTTATTTTTAGGTCTATACAAAATTAACAATGTACACATTTAAATATCTTCTTCAAAATTTTGATTAGATTCAGTTTTTAAATTATTTATTATATTTTTCTTTTCTTTATTATTATAATTTTTCCACTCAGATATTTGTTTGGTAGTTCTTCCACAACCAATACATATACCTTTAGTTAATTTACAAATTCCAACACAAGGAGAAATATCAGTCATTATAAAAAATTATTTAAATACTCTATTAAATATATAAGAGATATTTTTTGTATGTTTATTAATATCAAAAAGTAATTCTATTTGATCAGCATTGAGGAATTTATTTACATTTTTATCTAAAGATAGAAGCTCTTTAAAATCAGACTTATTATGCCATACTTCCATCGCTGATTTTTGAACCACTTTATACGCATCTTCGCGGCTCATTCCAGCTTGAGTTAAAGCAAGCATAACTCCTTGGCTAAAATGTAATCCTCCTAATTGATTTAAATTTTTTAACATATTTTTAGGATAAAGTACTAAGTTTTCTATTACGCCGGCTAATCTATTTATGGCAAAATCTAATGTAACAGTAGCATCGGGGCCAATCACTCTTTCTACTGAAGAGTGTGAAATATCTCTTTCGTGCCAAAGTGCTACATTTTCAAGAGCAGGTATAACTGATGACCTCACAAGCCTTGCTAAGCCAGTAATATTTTCTGTTAAAACAGGGTTTCTTTTATGAGGCATAGCTGAGCTTCCTTTTTGTCCTTCGCTAAATTTTTCTTCTGCTTCTCTTACTTCTGTCCTTTGTAAATGTCGTATTTCTACAGATACTCTTTCTAAACTACTTGCAATTACTCCTAGAACTGAAAAATACATTGCATGTCTATCTCTTGGAGATATTTGTGTCGAAATAGTTTCTACATTTAACTTCATTTTTTTGGCAACGTATTCTTCTACTTTAGGATCAATATTTGCAAAAGTACCAACTGCTCCTGAAATTTTACACGTAGAAATATCATTCGTTGCAAAGGCTAATCTTTCTTTGCATCTTTTAAATTCAGCATATGCATAAGCAAATTTTAAGCCCATAGTCGTAGGTTCTGCATGTATTCCATGGCTTCTTCCTATGCATACCATATTCTTACTACTTAAAGCTCTTTTTTTTAGTGCTTTTAATAATCTTGTTAACCCTTGGTCAAGAATTTTACTAGCATTTTTGAGTTGAATATTAAAACATGTATCTAATACATCGGATGAAGTCATCCCTTGATGTATAAATCTTGCCTTAGGTCCAACGTGCTCTGCAACATTGGTGAGGAATGCTATAACATCATGTTTTACTTCTTTTTCAATTTCATCTATTTTATCTATTTCAAATTTGCCTTTTTTTTCTATTTGTTTAGCAACACCTTTAGGAATAACTCCTAATTTTTCTTGTGCTTCACAGGCATATCTTTCTATATCTAGCCACGTTTGAAATCTTGATGAAGTGCTCCATATTTCGACCATTTCTGGCCTGCTATATCTAGTGATCATTTTTAAACCTTAAATAAATTAATAAACTGAAAAAAAAGAATTAATACTATGTATATATAATGATATTAATACGTTCAATTATATAATAGTATTTGTCATATATTTTTTATTATTTATAAGGTTTACTTATGCTTATTGATGGAATACATAAAAAAGCTATAGAGTCTTCATCTGACTCTAAGGTTATTATAATAGACCAAACGCTTTTACCACATGAATTAAAATATATAACTTTGAAAAATATAGAGGATTGCGTAAAAGCAATTAAAGATATGTGGGTAAGAGGAGCACCATTAATAGGAGTTACAGCTTCTTACGGAATGTTTTTTGCTGTTAAGGATAATTCATCAGAATTAAATATTAGAAAAGCTTATGACTCATTAATTAGTACTAGGCCTACGGCAGTAGATTTAAAGTGGGCTTTAGAAAGAATTTTAAATAATATTTTGAAACTTAAAGAAAAAGATAGAACTAATTACCTATGGAACTTCTGTAAAGAGTTGGAAAGTAATTCAATCAATCAATGTTCTAAAATAGGTGATTATGGCTTTGAAATTATAAAATCTAAATTTATTAAAGGTAAGACTTTTAATATATTAACTCACTGTAATGCAGGGTGGTTAGCATGCGTAGACTGGGGAACTGCTCTAGCGCCAATATACAAGGCATATAATGCAGGTCTTGATATCCATGTCTGGGTTGATGAAACTAGACCTAGATCTCAAGGAGCAGCATTAACTGCATGGGAATTAAGTAAACACGGGGTTCCTAATACTTTAATAGTAGATAATGCAGGAGGTCATTTAATGCAAAGTGGCAAAGTAGATATGTGTATTGTAGGATCTGATAGAACCGCTTCTAATGGAGATGTTTGTAATAAAATAGGAACATATATGAAAGCTTTATGTGCTTTTGATAATAATATCCCTTTTTATGTTGCGCTACCTGAATCTACAATTGATTTTTCTTTAGAATCAGGTGTTAATAAAATTAATATTGAAGAAAGAGATAATAAAGAAGTAACACATGTCTCAGGTTTAAACTCTTCAGGAGCCTTAACAACAGTAAAAATAGTTGCAGATATGGTCTCTAGTCATAATCCTGGTTTTGATGTTACTCCAGCCAGGTTAGTAACAAGACTAATCACTGATAAAGGGGTATGTGAGGCATCATCAGAAGGTATAAGAAGTTTATTTAGATGATAAAATTACAAAAAGAAGTTATTAAATATGCAAAAAAACTTAACTCTACTAATTTATCTATTTTAAGATCAGGCAATATTTCCATAAGAACTAAATTTAAAAATATTGAAGGCTTTTTGATAACTCCATCAGGCAGAAAATATGAAACACTTTTACCTAAAGAAATTATTTTTGTTTCTTTAGATGGAGCCTATGATGAGAAGGGGTTAAAACCTTCTTCTGAATGGAAATTTCATCAAGATATTTATTTAGAAAAAAAAGAGGCAAATGCAATAGTTCACGCACATTCTTTATATGCTACCTCATTGTCAGTGCATGGAAAATTTATCCCTGCTTTTCATTATATGGTTGCGCTAGCAGGTGGAGACGATATAAAATGTTCTAAATACGCAACTTTTGGAACTAGAGAGTTATCATATAATATTATAAAAGCTCTTAAAAATCGAAGAGCTTGTTTAATGTCAAATCATGGACAGGTATCTTATGGAGATGATTTAGGTAAAGCTTTTGAATTAGCAGAAGAAGTAGAAAACTTATGTCATCAATATACAGAAGCTATAAAACTTGGAAAACCAAATATTTTATCAAAAAAAGAAATGAACGATGTTTTAAAAAAAATTAAAGATTATAAAAATTAACTTATTTATAACTAATTAGGTCGAGAGGATAGCATAATGAAAACATGGCAATTACAAGGCTTTAATTTAGAATCTTTAATAATAGAAGATAAAACTAATCCTAAAATTGTTAATAAAAATGATGTTCTTATTAAGATTAAGGCAGCAAGTTTAAATTATAGAGACCTAATAATGATTTCAGGTGGTTACGGTAAAATGGGAGGGGCTCCTCCTTTTATACCTATTTCAGATGGTGCCGGTATTATTCAAGAAATAGGAACAGATGTAAAAAAATTTAAAAAGGGAGACAAGGTAATTTTACCTTTTTTTAAAAATTGGAATTCTGGAAATATCAGTGATTTAACAGCATTATCTGCATTAGGTGGTATTGAAGATGGTGTAATGCAAGAACTAATGATTTTTAATGAAGATAAAGTTGTAAAAGCTCCTGATGGCTGGACATCATTAGAATCATGTACTTTACCTTGTGCCGCTGTAACAGCATGGAGGACAATAGTCACTGAGGGAAGGGTGACAAAAGACTCTACAGTATTAGTACAAGGTTTAGGTGGCGTTTCTATATTTGCAATACAAATTGCAAAGCTTTTTAATGCAAAAGTCATCGCAACTACATCAAGTCCTGAGAGAATGATCATTGCTAAAAATATTGGAGCAGATGAAGTCATTAATTATAATGTTCATGATGAATGGTGGAAAAAAGTACAGGAACTTACTTCTAGAAAAGGTGTCGATATAATAGTAGAGGTAGGAGGAGGTAATACTTTAGAGCAATCTATAAAAGCATCTAAAACGGGAGCAGTTATTGGTATAATAGGAGTTTTATCTGGTGGGACTGCACAATTACCTATAGGTAGAGTAATTGCAAAGTCTTCAAGATTAATAGGAATTACATGTGGTAATAAAAAAGACCTTACAGAGTTATGTTTAAAATTAGATCATTCAAATTCCAAACCAGTGATTGATTCTATCTATGAGTTTGATAAACTACCTGAAGCACTTTCTTATATGAAAGAAGGAAAGCACTTAGGTAAAATTGTAATTGATTTTGAAAAGTAAATTTATATGAATAAAATTTTAATAATTGAAGACGATAAAGTTTGGATAGATATTTTATCTAAAGAGCTTAAAGAAAAAGTAACTAATTGTATTATAGAAAACATACTTTTTACGAGCCAGGATTATGACTATTTTTTGCAATCAATAAAAAAAATTAAACCAGATTTAGTTATTTTTGATGTAAATATGGGAGGTGATGCTAAAGCTGGAGTTAAATTAGCAAAGTATATTAAAAAGAAAATACCTGATTTGGATTTTGTTTTCTTAACATCTCAAAAAAAAGAAGATCCGTTAATTATTAGTAATGCAGCTGAAGTTGGAGCTATTACTTTATTTGATAAAAGTGATTTTATAAATGATTTAGAGTCTTTAAGTAACTTTATTTCTAATTCACTTAATAAGAATATTAATAATACTAAAGTAATAAGCCTTCCACCATTAGAAATTAACTATCAAGACAGAACTGTTAAATTAAATAATACTAATATACAATTTACAAAAATGGAGTTTGAAATATTATTTCACTTGGCCAAACATAAAAACCAAGTGTTTTCAAAATTTCAACTTTACGATCATGCTACAACTGAGCATGTAATAGAAGATACTTTTGAAAACACTATTGTAAGTCATATAAAAGCTATTAGAGACAAGTTAATGAAAATTGACTCTGATTTTAAACCCATATTAACTGTTCCATCATATGGTTATAAATATTATTTTGATAATTAATTAAGACTTTTATTAACAAATATTTCAACTCTTCTATTTATCTTTTCTTTTATGCCGTCTTTTGTTATAATTTTCGGCTTTTTTTCTCCAAAATAAAATGTACTAATTCTCTCTTCCATAATACCTAAGCTTTTCAAATATTTTTTTACAGAGTTAGCCCTTAGCTTTGATAGTGTTATATTATATTGTTCTGATCCAGATCTATCCGTGTGTCCAATGACTTCAATAGTGAAATTGTTGGTTCCTATATAATTGTCATATATTTTTTTTATAGAATATTTTATATCATTACTTAGTTTATACATATTGTGTGCAAAATATATTTCAAATTTAAGTTTATCATCAACATTAACTATATTTTTAATTTCTTTAATTTCTTTAATTTCTTCTTTTTCAGTAATTACTTTTTTTATATTTTTTTTCTTTATTATAGTTTTCTCCACTATATCTCTATTATGATTAATATTAGATTGAGACAAAGTTTCTAAACCTGTATTCATCATATCGTAACATTTTTTAATGTGATCTTTTTGCCAAGACTCTTCGAGTTGTTCTAACCAACAATCAAAACCTAACTGTGTCCTTGCAGATAATATTGGAAAATCCTTTGCTCTATTACTATTAAGCGTACTTATTAGTTCCTTTCTTTTATTATTTACTTCATCAAGAAAAACCATATCTATATCCCAGTTATTAATTAATTCAGGTAATACTTCTTGTCCTATTCTAGCTTTATATCCTTTTTCTGCAAAATATGAGGAATCAATTTCATCATGCATTTCATTCATTTCATATAAAGCAAATTCTAAGTATGCATCCGATAAAGCTTGAGAAAACTGGTTATTATTATTGGGAGTTGATCTAAGCTTCTCTATGCTATGATAAGCACATCCATTACTTAATAATATGACAAGAAATAATAAATTTATGTGACATTTTTTTCTTATATAATTTAACATAGTGTTTCCTTTATAATTTATGCATTTAATTTAATATTTTATTATGAGGAAATGCTTTATTTAATATGAAGATTTTATGTAGAAAATAATAAGGTTGTTTTTAAATGAATATAAACAGGTTAAAAGTATGGTTAGTGTTATTATTTTCTACAATCGTATTAATTTCTGGGGTTACTGGATCTATAATATATAGTTCTTCATACCTGAGTCCAATAGGTAGTAACTATGCAAAAGCAGAGTTGCAATTATTAGATGAATTAATGTCTAAGGATTCTATAAAATTATCTAAGATATTTAAAGACTTAAAAGTTTCTGAAGAAGAAAAAATTCAGATTAATGAACTAAATATATTAAAACAAAATTTAGGTAAAATTAAATTTATTATCCAAGAGAGAGATAGAAGGGAAATTTATACTAAAGGTGAAATTATCACTTATAATAATAAAACAGTAAATTTTTATGAAAGAATAGGAATAGAGAGCATAAATTTTGTAGTTCTTCTTAAAAAAATTATTTTAAAAAACAAAGAAAATGATTGTAATGAATATTTTAGAAATCCCTATAGGTCTTATAGAGATCAGATTACAATTTATGAAATAGGATGCGCATTTAATCAAAATAAAAGTATGATGAGAATATATAGGGGAGATAAATATAATACTTCATACATAATTTCTAAAAGTTTACCAATAACATTAAATAATAAAGTAATAGGTGTTATTCAAATTGCATCAGATGCAAGAAAATTAGAAGAAAAGTTAGGAATTATATTAATTTCTATCTTAGCACCAGTTTTTTTTAGTATATTATTGGTTTCAATATTTATTTTTTATTTGCAGTATTTTTTAAGCACAAGAGTAAGAGCTAATTGGATAAATGCTAATAATATTGCACATAATATTAAAAATAAAACTAATGCTATTAAATTTTATGCAAATAAAAAGACTAATAATATTAATGATTATAAAGAAAATATAGCAACTATTAGTAGTATAGTAGATAATTTAGATAATTTTATCGAGGATACTTTAAATACAGCTAAGCATCAACATTATGGCATTACTGATAAAAATAAAAAAAATAGCGTAGTAGATTTAAAAGATATTATTAACATAATTAAAAATTTATATGTCTCTAGAGATGTAACCTTTTTTAATAATATAAGTTGTATTATTATTGGAGAAAAAAATAAATTAATAGATGCTATATCAGCAGCAATTGATAATAGTTTGTATTGGAATACAGGAAAAGAAGCTATAGAAGTTAATATTACTGAAAATAATAATTTTATTGATTTAATAATATCTGATAGAGGGCCAGGCATCCTTGATGAAGACAAGAAAAATATTTTTCTTAAAAAATATAGTAAGTCCAATGGAAATGGAATTGGGTTGTATATTGCAAAAAATATAGTAGTTTCATACAGTGGAGAATTATTTGCATTGGATAGAGACGGTGGGGGCTTAAAAATGGTTTTTAAGTTTAAGGTTTCTAAATCAAATGTGTGATTAATTTATATGATAAATAAAGTAATATTATTGATGTTAAGTATGTTTAAAAATAAATTTCATTATTTTTTAATTTTGATGCTATTTAGCTGCAACACAATTAAAGATATTGATTCTGTTCCAATAGAAATAGAAAAGTCTTCAACAGAATTAATGTCTATTAGTAAAGAAGATAAAAATCTTATTGATTTTCTTGAAAACTATAACTTTTCAATGCCTAAAGAGGGCACTAATTGGAATTCTGACCTCCTTGTAATGATAGGAATTTATTATAATAAGCCATTAGCATTAAAACGAGCAGAATATGGTTTATTAGCATCGGATGTACAAGTATTAGCTGCAGGTTATAGGAGTTATATTCTAACACCCTTAATAGAGTATCATTCTGAAGGGAAACCATTTTCACTTGGTCTTAGTATTGAAATTCCTATGAAAAAAATCTCTATAAAAAAAATTAAATCTGATTTAGTTAGAGTTAGATCTATTACTAAGGCTCTGGAAATTACGGAACCTGTATGGGAATTAAGAACAAGTATATTAAAGTCTATAGTGAATATTTTAAAATATGAACATGAATACTCTATCGAGGAGAAAATAATTACTAAATCATATGAAAGTTATACAATTTCAAATAATTTATTTAATCAAGGATTGATTTCAAAATTATTATTAGATAAAGAAAAAATTAATATTGAAGAATTAGAAAGTAAATTAGGAATTATCAAAGCTAAGATAAAAGCTTCTAGAATTTATTTAGCAAGTATGATGAATGTTCCTATGAATATGATAATTGATAAAAAAATAAGCTTTGAAAACGAAAAGGTACCTTCATTAAAAGATTTTGAAAGTCAATTAAATAATAAATTAAATATTGCATTAATAAATAGAGGAGAAGTACTTGCTTCTTTATCTAAATATGCTGAAACAGAGCTAGAGTTAAGATTACTAGTCGCTGAAGAGAATAAATTAGTTACGTCTATAACGCCCGGTATATTATGGGATCAAACTGACCTTATATTTAATATATCAGGGGCTATATTATTAGGTAATAAAGAGCTTACTAATGCAAAAATTAGTAAGGCTTATTTAAAGAGAGATGTAATGAAGGCAAGTTTTGAAGCAACTCAAAGTCTTATACTTAGCCAAGTACAAAGTGCGTATGCTAAAATGTTAGTAGTAAATGCAGAATATTATGCAGCACTATCATTATTAGAAAACGCTAATCTAAATTTGTTAAGAGTGATAGATAGTAAGAATAATGGGCAATTAAGTATATCAAATATTAAAAAAGCTGAATTATTAATCTTGCAAAGAGAGAAATTAATAACTAATTCAAATTTTTCTAGAATGAGCTCTTTATTTGAATTTGAAGAAAGTTTAGGGCAAAGTTATTTTAAAGGGAGTTATATCCCTCAAAAGGCATATTACCCAATTGATTATTTTTCGCATATAAATGAAGGCAAATTAAAATGAAGATATTAATATATATATTATCTCTAATTATTTTTGGGTCCTTTGCTTATTTATTTTTTTCAAATAATTATTCTGGAACTGTATCTAATAAGGATCAAGAATTAGAATTAAATGAAATAGGTGAGAATGATGATACTGAATTAAATAGATTAGTAACTTATAAAGATGGCGTGGCTATTCTCTTGTCACAGGAAGAATATGACCATGCAGGTATTTCAAGCCAAATATTGACAAAACAAACAGTTATGTTTCAAGAAGAAAAAAATGCTTTATCTATTAATCCTAAAAGATTATTAGAATTAGTCCAAACATATGATGCATTAAAATTACAACTAGATAGAGTAATTATTGAAAAAAATTATCTTAAAAATAATTATAATCGTTTAAAAATATTATATGAAATAGATGGTAGTATACCCCTAAAAAATTTGGAAGAATCTAAGTACAAACTTATGTCTATAAATTCAGAAATAATTCACTTAAATAAAAAATTAAAAGAAAGATCTGCTTTAATTAAGAGATCATTTGGTGACTTTATTCTAAAAGATATAATAGGTGAGAGGTCTGTATATAATAATTTAGTTAATAAATTTGCATCTATAATTGCAATTGAAAATATAGAATATGAAAACCCTAATAATAATTATTTCTATAAGAATAAAAATTTAACTTTTTTAACTTTGTATGATGAAGCTTCAAAACTTTTTGGAAATGTTGGGCTGTTTTACCTAGATGGTGATAGTTTATCACCGGAGAGAAAAATTATAGTTTATGCTAATACTATAGATTCTATGGAGGGTTATTTTATTCCTGAAAATGCTTTAATATATCACAATGGTAAGATCTGGTCTTATTTTAAAGAAGAAGATTATTTATTTACTAGATATGAATTTAGTAAATTTAATATTATGAATGATGGTCAATTATTTGTTAATGAGGAATTAAAAAACATTAATATTGTTAATTCTGGTGCTCAAGTATTATTTGCTGAAGAGTTTAGAACACAAATAATGCAAGAAGATGATGATTAGTTATTAATATGTTTTATTCTTTAATTCGTTTTTCTATTTATAAACCATATATAATTATTGCTTTTATAACTTTGCTTACAATATTTTGTAGTTGGAAACTTTTCCAAACTTCTTTAGATATATTTCCAGAATTTTCACCAAAACTTGTAATTATTCAAACGGAAGCTCTAGGTCTATCTTCAGAACAAGTAGAAAATAGTGTAACTAGGCCTTTAGAATCTCTTTTAAGTGGTATACCAAATATAGAATATCTTAGATCTGAGTCTATAGCAGGATTATCTGTTTTAACTTTAACTTTTATTGAGGGTTCATCACACAGTAATAATAGACAATTAGTTACAGAAAGATTAAATGGAGCTAAAAATATTCTTCCTAAATTTGTGAAGTCTCCAATCATAATGCCTCTAGCTTCTTCAGCAGCTACAATTATGACTATAGGTTATTCATCTGATAATAAGAGCTTACTTGATTTGAGGAGTTTTGTTGAACAACATGTTTCTCCGGCATTACTATCTGTAAAAGGTGTTGCTGATGTTAATATATTTGGAGGAGAACAAAAACAATTAAATATTATTCTAAATAAAGATAAATTAATTGAATATTCAATTCCTATAGATTTAGTAATAAAAAATCTTAAAAATGCTAATTTAAAAATATTTGGTTCGTTGGTTACTAGTAATCAAGAAATACAAGTTGTTCAAAATAACCTGATTTCTCTAAATAAAATTAAATCTATTAATATAGTAAATGAGTCTGCTCAGATCATTAAATTAAGTGATATTGCAACAATTGAGTTTAATGCATCTAGACAGATTAGTAAGGCAAGCATAGAAGGAAAGCTTGGTGTAATAGTAATGGTTATAGGTCAGTTGAATGCTGATACAGTAGCAGTTACTAAAGCTATAGATGAAGCCTTAATTGCTTTAAATGAGTTAACTGCAAAAAATAATATTCAGCTAAATAATCAAATTTTTAGACCTGCTAATTATATTTTAAAAAGCTTACATAGCATTCTTGATCATTTAGCTATTGGTGGAATATTAGTCTTATTAGTTTTAATAGTTTTTATGTCAAATTTAAAAGCAGCTCTTATTTCCGCTTTAGCTATTCCAATATCACTAATTTTAGCAGCTATCCTAACATTGACTACAGGTACTAGTCTAAACATAATGGTAATAGGTGGTTTAGCAATAGCTTTAGGTGAAGTTGTAGATGATGCAATTATAGATATTGAAAATATATTAAGAAGATTAAGAGAAAATAGTAAATTAAAGAAACCTCTACATAATTTAAAAGTTATATATCGAGCATCCATAGAGGTAAGAGGATCTGTGGTATTCGCTTCATTAATTGTTATGTTAGTATTTATTCCTCTATTAATTTTATCTGGTGTGGTAGGTAGAATGTTTGCCCCATTAGGTATAGCTTATATATTAGCTATATTTTCATCATTAATTTCTGCACTTACACTAACGCCTGCATTAGCAAGTATTAGTTTTAATAAATATTCCGAAAAAAAAGACCCATTAATTATTAAATTAATTAATCCTAGTTATGAAAAAGCGTTATATTTTTTATCAAGGTTTCCTAAAATTTCTTCTGTGTGTGCATTACTATTCTGTTTCTCTGGAATATTTTTAGTGCCAAAACTAATGCTAGGTTTCTTACCAGAATTAAGAGAAGGGCATTTTATGATACATACTTCATCTTTAACAGGAACTTCTTTATCCGAAACAATGAGATTAGGAAATATTATTACAAAAAATATATTAGATATAGAAGGTGTAAAAACAATGTCTCAATGGGCAGGTAGGGCTGAGAGAGGTGCGGACACTTTTGGGAGCCATTATTCTGAGTTTGAAGTTGAATTAGAGAGTTTAAGTGGAAGAAAACAACAAATTATTTTTAATAAAATTAAAGATATATTAGTTAATACTCCCGGTATATCTTTTGAAGCTAACTCTTTCTTAATAGAAAGAGTTGATGAAACATCCTCTGGATACAGTTCACCAATTGTGCTTCAAATATTTGGAAATAATTTATCTGAAATAGATATTGCAAGTTCAAGACTATACAAAAAAATTAAAGATAGTTCTGCTTTACAAAACATACAATTAAAATCAATTTTGGGTAAACCACAAATAAATATAGAACTAAATTATAAATTATTAGCATTGCATAATATTTCTATTGATGAAACGTACTCAATAATTAATTCAGCATTAGATGGAGTTGTGATTGATACTTACTATCAAGATATGATTAGAATACCAATTGTTTTATCATATAAAGATAACTGGAAATTAGATCATATTAATAAACTTAAAAACATTGTTTTATTTGGTAAGGATGAAAAATCTATAAAACTACAAGATGTTTCAAATATATTCATTACTAAAGGTAGATATAATATACTTCATGATTCTGGTCGAAAAGTACAAATAATTACAGCTAAAGCTAAAAATGGTGCCACAAATATGGCTTTAAATGAGATCAGTTCTATAATTGATAATACAGATTTAGGTAATAATATTTATACAAATATAACAGGTAGTGCTGTCGAAGGAAAAAAAGCACGCATAGAATTAATTACAACCTCTTGTTTGGTTTTAATAGGAGTTTTATTTCTAGTGTTAATTGCTATAGGTAATATAAAAAATACTTTTTTAATATTAATTAACTTACCATTCTCTTTAATTGGAGGAGTTGTTGCAGCAATATTAGGTGGTGGTTTATTATCTATAGGTTCCATAGTTGGGTTTGTTACTTTATTTGGAATAACTCTTAGAAACTCTATTATGTTAGTGTCTCATTACCAATATTTAGTTTTTAAATCTGGATATGATTGGAACCAAGAAACAGCTATTAAAGGAGCGAAGGAAAGGCTACCATCTATATTGATGACTGGATTAGTTACTGGCTTAGCTATGCTTCCAATAGCTTTTGATGCTGATAATGCTGGAAGAGAAATTATGGGTCCGATGGCTTCTATAATAATAGGTGGTCTTGCCACTTCTACTATATTGAATTTATTAATATTGCCTGCCTTTATGCTAGCATTCGGGTCATTTAATAAAAAAAGTTCTAATAATTAAGCAGCATCTAATATCATATCTTCTATTTGATATGCTAAATTAGAAATACTATTTATATCTATTTTATTATTAGCAATATCATTTAATTGCTGTTTCCATAACTTAGAGCCTTGAACTCCATAGAACATATTAAAAAGAGGGCGAATTAATCTACGTTGAGTATGTCCTAAAGATAGATATTTATTTGCATATTCAAGATAATTATTAATAATTTCATATCTAGAGACATTAATATTTTTATCAAAAAAGGCATTCTCTGCATTACTAAACATCCATGGGTTATCCCATGCTGCTCTTCCAATCATAACTCCGTCAAAATCTTTTAAGAAATTTTTTGCATCATTTAAATTAATAATACCTCCATTTACTATAATTCTCATATGCTTAAAAGCTTTTTTTATATACTTTACTCTTTGATAATTAAGTGGAGGAATTGTTCTATTTTCATGAGGAGATAAACCTTTTAGAATTGCGATACGTGCATGAATAATAACAGTAGAAACTTTTTTTTCATCTAGTTCAGAAATAAATTCTTCAAGAAATTGATCTGTATCATAATTATCTAAACCAATTCTAGTTTTTACAGTAACTGGTATGTCACAATTCTCCTTGATGGCTTCTATCATTTCACCAACTTTTTTAGGTTCTTTCATTAAACATGCACCAAAATTTCCATTTACAACTTTGTTAGATGGGCATCCACAATTAATATTAACTTCTTGAAAATTTGATTTTGAAAATATTTTTGCAGCTTTAGCTGCAGAGGCAGGATCAGAACATCCAATCTGTAAAGCTACTGGTCCATTACAGTCAGATTCAATACTAAATCTATTATTTTGATCGTGTATAATAGCATTCGTATTAATCATCTCTGTATAAAGAAGTGTATTTTTAGAAATTAATCTTAACAAATTTCTGTAATGTAAATCTGTTCTATCCATCATAGGAGCTATAGATAATAAATTTATATCATTAATCATAAAATTAACCTTGTTTTATTAATTTGGCCGCATCTATGGCAAAATAACTTAAAATTCCATCTGCTCCTGCTCTTTTAAAGCAGCTAAGAGATTCTAAAATAGCCTTATCTTTATCCAAGTATTTATTATTTATGGCAGCCATAATCATAGCATACTCTCCAGAAACTTGGTATGCGTAAGTAGGCATTTTGAATGTAGATTTTACTCTATAAATTATATCTAAATAGGGCATACCTGGTTTTATCATAATCATATCTGCTCCTTCAGAGATATCTAAGCTAACTTCTCTTAAGGCTTCATCTGAATTTGAGTAATCCATTTGATAACTTTTTTTAGATTTTTTGCTTATATTTAATTCTGATCCAATTGCATTTCTAAAGGGGCCATAGAAACAGGATGCAAATTTTGCAGCATAAGACATTATTTGAGTATTTTTAAAACCATTTTTATCTAGCTCTTTTCTAATTAAAGCTATTCTGCCATCCATCATATCACTAGGAGCTATAATATCTGACCCAGCCTTAGCTTGAATAACGGCTTGTTTGCATAATATTTCTACGCTTTCATCGTTCAATATTTCATTATCTTTTAATAAACCATCATGCCCATGACTAGTATAAGGGTCTAAAGCTACATCCGTTATTATTCCAATATCATTAATATTTTTTTTAATTAAGTTAGTTGCTCTGCATACAAGATTTTTACCATTTAACGCTTCAGTCCCTTGTTCATCTTTAAGAGCGGTATTTGTTTCAGGAAATAGTGCTATAGCTGGTATGCCTAATTCTTTAGCCTCTTGCACAGTTTCAATAATTTGAGTGATTGGAGTTCTGTAAACACCTGGCATTGAATTAATAACAGTTTTTTTATCACCATCTGTAATAAATATAGGCAATATTAAATCATTAACAGAAAGTCTATTTTCTTCTATTAATCTTCTGCTCCAATTAGTCCGTCTATTTCTTCTCATCCTTGTGCTAGGGTAAGAAGACGAAGCTATATTTATATAATTATTACTCATATATATATTTCCTAATTATTTAAAATTATACTATATTATAATAATAGTTTTTTAAAATTTTTCTCTCTTAATAGGGATTTTAATCTATAAATACAATAATTAATAGGATATAACATGGACTTTTCTCTAAGTAATGATCAAATTGCATTTAAATCTATGATTCAAGCTTTTGCTAAGGATAAAATGGCTCCTTATGCAAATAAATGGGATAAGGAAAAAACACTTCCAATTGATGTTCTAAGAGAGGCTGCAACTTTAGGTTTAGGTGGCATCTATGTAGATGAAAAACTAGGTGGAACTGGTTTGGGTAGGCTGGATGCTGCAATTATATTTGAAGAGTTGTCTACAGCTTGTCCGTCAACAGCAGCTTTTATATCTATACATAATATGGCTACTTGGATGGTTTCTAAATATGGTACAAAATACCATTTTGATAAATATTTACCAAAACTGTTAACCATGGAATATATATCATCCTATTGCTTAACTGAGCCAGGGTCTGGCTCTGATGCCGCTGCATTAAGTACTTCTGCAGTTAAAGAAGGAGATTATTATATATTAAATGGGACAAAAGCATTCATATCTGGTGCTACTATATCTGATACTTATTTAACAATGGTCAGAACAGGAGATAAAAGTTCGAATGGTATTTCGTGTTTATTAATTGATAAAGATTCTGAAGGGTTATCATTTGGTAAATTGGAAGATAAAATGGGCTGGAATTCACAACCCACAGCACAAGTAATATTTGAAAACTGTAAAGTTCCAATAAAAAATTTAATTGGTAAAGAAGGAGAAGGTTTTAAAATTGCAATGCAAGGATTAGATGGCGGTAGAATCAATATTGCATCTTGCTCTTTAGGTGCAGCAAGAATTTGCTTAGAAAAATCCTTAGATTATGTAAATGATAGAACCCAATTTGGAAAAAAAATTGCAGATTTTCAAGCTACACAATTTAAATTAGCAGATATGGCAACACAACTAGAAGCTGCAAGGTTAATGGTATTAAAAGCCGCTTCAGAAATAGATGACTTAGGGCAAGATTCAACTAAGATAAGTGCTATGGCAAAAAGATTTGCTACTGATATAGGGTTTTCAATATGCAATGAAGCGCTTCAGTTACATGGAGGATATGGATATTTAGCTGAGTATCAAATAGAACGGTTTGTTAGGGACGTAAGGGTTCATCAAATTTTAGAAGGTACTAACGAAGTTATGAGAGTTGTGATTTCTAGGTCCTTATTAGCAAATAGGTAGGTTATATATGTCTATTAAATACAGCGAAAATGGAAATGCAGCAATTATAACACTTAATAGGCCTACTAATTTAAATGCACTTAATTATGAAATGATTATTAGCATAGAAGAATGTTTAAAAAATATTAATAAAAATAAAAATATTAAATTAGTAATTTTTAAAGGAGAAGGAGATAAAGCTTTTTGTGCAGGAGGTGATGTAAAAAGCTTTTATGAAGAAAACTTAACTAATATTAATAAATTAAGAAAAAATTTTTTTTATAGAGAATACAAACTTAATTACTTAATAAAAAAATATAAAAAACCTATAATCTCTTTTGTAAATGGAATTTGTATGGGGGGTGGAGTAGGTATTGCGATGCATAGTAGTATAGTTGTTGTTTCTGAAAACGTTAAGTTTGCTATGCCAGAGTGCACAATTGGACTTTTTCCAGATGTTGGTTCTTCCAACTTTTTATCCAAATTAAAAAGTAACATTGGTTTATATATTGCATTAACTGGTAAAAGGTTAGTTAGTGGAGACCTAATAGAATTAGGATTAGCTAATTATTGTGTAAGCAGGAATAACTTTAAATCTCTTGAAAAACGCTTAATTAATATTAAAAATATGAGGTCTATTCATAAAATTATTGACGAATACTCTGAAAAGACAAATTCATCTATATTTCCTTCACTAAATAAAAATATAAATAGTATTTTTAAATACAATAAAGTTGAAAAAATTATTTCTCTATTAGAAAGCTCTAATGAAATATGGGCTGAAGAAGCTTTTAAGGCTATGAATAAATCTTCTCCCACAAGTCTAAAAATTAGTTTGAAACAATTAAGGTTATCTAAATATAAGTCTTTTAAAGACAATTTAATTATGGATTATAGGTTATCTCAGTCGTGTATGACAGGAGTTGATTTTTATGAAGGAGTAAGGTCTGTTTTAGTCGATAAAGATTTTAAACCTATATGGAGCCCTAATAAGGTTCAAGATGTTAGTAGTAAACTTGTTGTTTCTCACTTTAAGTCTTTAGGAAAAGGTGATTTAGCAATATAATCAAGTAAGGAAATGATATGAAAATAGGTTTTATTGGACTAGGAAATATGGGAAGTGGAATGGCTTTAAATTTAGTTAAGGCTAAACATGATGTTCATATATACGATCTTAATAAGGATATAGTAGATGGGCTTACTAAAAAAGGATGTATTGGTTGCTCAGACATTGTTAATACGGTTAAAGACAAAGAGGTTATCATTACTATGCTGCCAGAAGGCTCGCATGTAAGAGAGGTCTATTTAGGGTCATCAGGTATTATTGAAAATAGTAATAAGAAAACTTTATTAATAGATTGTTCTACTATTGATATTGAAAGTATTAAAACCGTTGGAATAAAAGCTAATCAATATAATATGAATATTATAGATGCTCCAGTATCAGGAGGAGTAGTAGGTGCAGATAATGGAACTTTAACTTTTATGGTTGGAGGTAATGATGAGAGTTTTAATTTAGCATTACCAATTTTAAATAATATGGGTAAAAAAGTAGTTCATGCAGGTGACTTAGGCTCAGGGTTGGCTGCAAAAATATGTAATAATATGATCCTAGGTATATCTATGATAGCTCTTAGTGAATCATTTACAATGGCAAAAAAACTAGGTTTAGATCAAAATAAATTTTTTGAAATAAGCTCTAAAGCAACAGGTATGTCTTGGGCTATGTTAAATCATTTACCTGTAGCAGATATTATAGAAACAGCAGCAGCAAATAAAGGTTTTAAGCCAGGTTTTGCAGCAAGTATGATGGTAAAAGATTTATCTTTAGCTCAGGCATCAGCAGCATCAGTAAATTTAAATACACCTATAGGTTCTTTAGCTTTAGATATGTATAAAGATTTTGTAAAGCAAGGTAATGGAGACTTGGATTACACAGCAATTATTAAACTAATAGAAGATAATTAATTTAATTAGAATGCAGCAATACCAGTTTGGGCTCTACCTAGAATTAATGCATGAATATCATGTGTTCCTTCATAAGTATTAACAGCTTCTAGATTCATTACATGTCTAATAACATGATATTCATCACTTACACCATTCGCGCCATGCATGTCTCTTGCTATTCTTGCAATTTCTAAGGCTTTACCTGTACTGTTTCTCTTGATTAATGAGACCATATCTGGAGTTGATTTACCTTCATCTTTTAATCTGCCTACTCTTAAACTACCTTGCAATGCTAAACTAATTTCTGTTTGCATATCAGCTAATTTTTTTTGTATTAATTGATTAGCCGCTAAAGGTTTACCAAACTGCTTTCTATCTAAGGTGTATTGTAATGCTGCATGCCAGCAAAATTCAGCAGCTCCTAATGCTCCCCATGCTATACCGTATCTTGCAGAGTCAAGACATGAGAAAGGTCCTTTAAATGATTTAACATGAGGCAGTTTATTTTCTTCAGGAATAAAAACATCTGATAAATGAATCATACCAGTAGTAGAGGCTCTTAAAGAAAACTTTCCTTTAAGGGCTGGAGTTTCTAAACCTTTAAATCCTCTTTCTACTATAAACCCTCTTAATATATTCTGTTCATCTTTAGCCCATATAATCAAAATATCAGCAATTGGAGAGTTTGTTATCCAAGTCTTTGATCCATTTAAAATATATCCTCCTTGCGTTTCTACTGCTTTAGTTTCCATGCTTCCCGGGTCTGACCCATGATTAGGCTCTGTTAAGCCAAAAGCTCCAACATGTTCACCTGATGCAAGCTTTGGTAAAAAACGATTTTTTTGATCTTTAGAACCAAATGTATAAATTGGGTGCATAACTAAGCTAGATTGTACACTCATGCATGATCTGTAGCTAGAATCTACTCGTTCAATCTCTCGGGCAATTAAACCATAGGCAACATATGAGACACCTGGACAGTTATAACCTTTGATCGTTGATCCTAGTAAGCCAATTGCACCCATTTCTCTAAAAATATTTTTATCAAAACTTTCATTACGATTGTTATCAAGCACACGAGTCATTAATTTATCTTGTGCATAATTTGCAGCAGTTTCTTTAATCATATTCTCTTCTTCTGATAGTTGGTCTTTTAAAAGAAAAATATCAGACCAAGCTGAAGCTCTAAAATCTTGTTTATTTAGTTCAGTTAACTTTTTTTCGTATGAAGAAGACATTTAATTTCCTTATTAATTAAGAGAAAATGTATTAGCAATCTCTAATACTTTTCTAATTCGTATATGGTTTAGAGCACTAGTTCCTATATAATAATATATATCATTTATTTTTTGAAGCCTTAAAACTAAATAAAATTTAAATAGTCCTAAAGGGTAGGAACAATATAGTTGTGAATATTTCCCTTCTTTATTAAAGCCTTCAACTAAGTCATCACAGAATAATTCAGGATTAATAGTAGCTATTTTAATAGTCTTATCAATTGATGGGGTATCTGTAAGAGAATAATTCATTCTAGCTTCTAAAATAGGACTATCTGACCCTCTTAATAATCTTTCAACATTAATAATATTATGGATTTCTTGACTAAGTCGATCATGCAGCCATTCATTGATAATTAATTCTTTATCTTTTATTTTATATAATTTTAGCCATGTATATTCTGAAAAAAAGCTATCTTTTGGATTAATTTTAATAACACCTGTTATAGATTCATTATAATCTAAAACTAAGGCACTTTCTTTAAAATCATACGGTATATCAAAAACTTCAATATTTTCTGCATATGAGGAAGAAATTTTAAATATGTTTAATAAAAATATAAAGTAAATAAGGTAAATATTTATTTTAAAAAATTTTATTTTCATTTTCTGTCAAATAATACTGGCTTACCATTGGGAGTATCTATTAATTTTCCATCTTTCATTATGACTTTTCCATTTACAATAGTCATTACTGGCCAGCCTTTTACATTCTTATTGTTATAGGGTGTCCAACCAGATTTATTGGCCATCATTTCATCAGTTATTTTAACCTTCTTATTTAGGTCGACTATAGTTAAATCTGCATCATAATTTAATTTGATTTCGCCTTTATTTAGAGCTTTATAAAGTTTGGCAGGGTTAGTGGATATTAATTCACATAATTTAAATATGCTCATTTTGCCATTATTTACATGATTTAGCATAATTGGTAATAATGTTTGAACTCCTGGCATACCTGAAGGACTTTCAGGATATGGTTTTAGTTTTTCTTCTTTAGTATGAGGAGCATGGTCTGATCCAATTACATCAACAACACCTTCATTGATTCCTCTCCATAACCCATCTAAATGCCTTTTTTCTCTTATAGGAGGATTCATTTGTGCAAATGTACCGAGTTCATTATAACAATCTGGAGCATGTAAAGTTAAATGCTGTGGAGTCACTTCAACGCTAATATATTCTTTATTATTTTTAATATATTCAATCTCTTCTTCTGTTGTGATATGTAATATATGTACAGGTAGTTTTGATGCATTTGCAGCTTTTATAACACGCTTAGTTGCTTTTAAGCATGTTTCTTCATCTCTCCATATAGGATGATAATTTACATCATTGTTTTCTATTACACTTTTTCTTTCTATTAATCTTGGTTCATCTTCAGCATGCACTGCAACTCTATTTTTTCTACTTTTAAGCACTTTTAATAAAGTTTCATCATCTGCTACAAGCAGGTTTCCTGTTGAAGATCCCATAAAAATTTTTATTCCTACGCAGCCTGGAACTTTTTCTAGGTCAGGTAATGATGATATGTTTCCTCCTGTAGCTCCCCCAAAAAAAGCATAATTTACCCACATTCTGCCTTTTGCTAATTCAAATTTATCATTTAGTAATTCTACTGTAGCAGTTGGAGGGTATGTATTAGGCATTTCAAAAATACTGGTTACACCTCCTAAAGCAGCACCTTGTGTTCCAGTATTCATATCTTCTTTATGTTCTGATCCAGGCTCTCTAAAGTGTACCTGGCTATCTATTACGCCTGGCATAATCGTTAGGTTTTTTGCATCAATAACTTCTTCTGCTTCATAATTTGTATTTGTAGTTAGTAAAGTAATTTTTTGATCTTTGATTCCTATATTTAATTTTTCTATACTTTGTCCTATTATTACATCACCATTTTTTATAAAAACATCATATTTTTCAGTCATTTCAATCCTTATATGTTTTCAGAAAATTTATTATTTTAAATTCATATGCTCACATTATATATAAATAAATATTACATATTAATCTACAAAATTTATATCATTAGCTTTAACTTTATCTTTAATAAACTTTAATCTTTTTTCAGGATTTTTTCCCATTACATCATCTACAAATGTAGATGTTTGTGGTATTATATCTCTTGGCAAATTTACTCTTATTAAAATTCTATTATTTTGATCCATTGTAGTTTCTTTGAGCTGTTTTGCAGGCATCTCTCCTAAGCCTTTAAATCGGCTAATTTCAATCTTACTATTAGATTTAAAATTCTTTTTTATAATTTCATCTTTATGAGAATCATCCATAGCATAAAATGTTAAATCTTTCTGCGTTATTCTAAATAGGGGAGGTTGTGCAAGATATAAATTTCCAGCTATAACCAACTCTTTCATTTCTTGAAAAAAGAATGTTAGTAGTAAAGATGTAATGTGAGCTCCATCTACATCCGCATCGGTCATTATTATTATTTTTTCATATCTAAGTTTATCTAAATCAAATTTGTCTCTAGTTCCACAGTTCAGAGTTTTTGTTAAATCACTAAGTTCTTTATTTTGTTCCATTTTATCTTTAGTTGCAGAAGCAACATTAAGTATTTTTCCCCTTAGAGCTAGTATTGCTTGATTTTCTCTTTTTCTTGCCTGTTTCGCTGATCCGCCCGCAGAATCTCCTTCAACAATAAATAGCTCTGAACCCTTAGCTTCTTTTTGAGAGCAATCTGCTAGTTTTCCTGGTAAATATATTTTTTTAATTAAATTATTCTTATTTGCATCTTTTTCTTTTCTTTTACGAATTCTTTCATCAGATCTATTAATAGTTTCATTTAGTAAGTATTTTGCAATTTCTAAATTATTATTTAGCCAGACTTCAAAGTGGTCTTTTAAATAATTTTCAATAGATTTTTGTGTTTTGGGAGAGGATAGTTTTTCCTTGGTTTGTCCTTGAAACTGTGGATTTGTAATAAATATAGATATAATACCATATGATTTACCTAATAAGTCTTCAGACGTAATTTTTTCAGATTTTTTTATATTATTTATCTCTCCAAATGACCTCATAGCTCTAGTTAAACCAACTTTAAAACCGTTTTCATGGCTTCCACCTTCTATAGTTGGAATTGTATTACAAAAACTTACTAAATTTGATTCTAATTTTAGAGGCCAACATATAGCCCATTCTATTATTTCTTCTTTTGATTCTAAGTTTGTTTTGCCACAAAACATTTCCTCAATTAATAATGGTCCATCCGATAATTTATTTACTAAAAAATCTTTTATTCCTTCGGGAAAGTTAAAACTTAATTTTTCTCTATTTTCAGTATTATCTGTTTCAAATTCCCAATTTATAGTTATTCCTCTAAATAAATAAGCTTTTGATTCTGCCATTTCTCTTAGAATTTTTGGGTCAAAGATAACTTCATCTCCAAATATTTCTTTATCAGGTATAAATTCTATATAAGTTCCTTTTTTATTACTTTCTTGTATCTTTTTAATATCATATTTTGGCTTACCTTTTGAGTACTCTTGTCTCCACAAGTTTTTATCTCTATTAACTTCTATTAATAAATCTTCTGAAAGAGCGTTAACAACTGATAGTCCTACTCCATGAAGTCCGCCAGAGGTATTATAAGCTTTGGAACTAAATTTTCCACCTGAATGAAGTGTTGTGCATAAAACTTCTAAAGTAGATAATTTAGGACGTTTAGGATGTTTAGCAACTGGAATACCTCTTCCATTATCTCTAATACATAATTTGTTATTATCTTTTAGTTTAATATATATTATTGAGGCATGACCTGCTACAGCTTCATCCATAGAATTGTCTATTATTTCTGAAGCTAGATGATGAAGAGCTTTTTTATCAGTCCCGCCGATATACATGCCAGGTCTTTGCCTAACAGGTTCTAAACCTTCAAGAACTTCTATGTCTTTAGCTTCATAGGAGTTTTCTTGATTTGGTTTTTTGTCGAATAAATCTAACATAATTAACGTATAATTATATTATTGATAACCATCAAGTAATATATTTAGTATGTATAAAAAAGTTTGCACCTATATGTAGAAAAAGCTACAAGAATGGCTCTTATAGCTTTTTCTTAATACTTTGTTAGCAAGAATAGTACATATCAAACTCTACAGGATGTGGAGTGTAATCAACTCTATGCGCTTCTTCTTTTTTAAGTTCAATATAGGCATCTATTTGTTCATCAGTAAATACACCACCTTCAGTTAAAAATTTTCTATCTTTATCTAAAGCTGCTAGTGCCTCAGAAAGACTTGCAGCAACAGTTGGTACATTTTTTAGATCGTTAGGGGTCAAATCATAAAGGTTTTTATCCATTGGATCTCCCGGATGAATTTTATTTTTAATTCCATCCATTCCTGCCATTAGCATAGCAGAAAAAGCTAAATAAGGATTCGCAGTTGGATCTGGAAATCTCACTTCTACTCGTTTTGCATTTTTGCTTGTAGCATAAGGTATTCTGCATGAAGCTGATCTATTTTTAGCTGAATAAGCTAACAGGACAGGGGCTTCAAAACCTGGAACTAACCTTTTATAAGAATTGGTACTTGCATTAGTAAAAGCATTTAAAGCTTTTGCATGTTTTATAATTCCACCAATGTAAAAAAGACATGTTTCACTTAAACCAGCATATTCATCACCAGCAAAAATTGGCTTATTATCTTTCCAAATAGATTGATGGCAATGCATTCCAGATCCATTATCATCAACTATAGGTTTTGGCATAAAAGTAGCTGTTTTACCATAAGAGTGCGCTACCATATGCACACAATATTTATATATTTGTATCCAATCAGCTGTTGCAGTCATTGGTCCAAATTTAAAGCCTAATTCATTCTGAGATGGAGCAACTTCATGGTGATGTTTTTCCATAGGTAGTCCCATCTCCATCATTGAAGTAACCATTTCAGCTCTAATATCTGTCATAGAATCTACTGGAGCTACAGGAAAGTAACCTCCTTTTACGGCTGGTCTATGACCTACATTTCCACCATCAAAATCTGAATTAGAATTATATGGGCCTTCTTCTGAATCAATTTGGTAACCAACATTATTCATAGAGACATTCCATTTAACATCATCAAAAACAAAAAATTCAGCTTCAGGACCAAAGTAAACTGTATCACCTATTCCTGATGCTTTTACATATTCCTCTGCTCTTATTGCTGTTGATCTAGGATCTCTATCATATCTTTTACCTGTACTTGGCTCAATAATATCACAAAACAATATTAGGCTTGGTTGTGCAGTAAATGGGTCTAATACAGCACTATCAAAGTCAGGCTTTAAAATCATATCTGATTCATTAATAGCTTTCCATCCAGCTATAGATGAACCATCAAACATTATACCTTCATTTAATACATCTTCATCCAGAGAACTTACAGTCTGAGCTGTATGTTGCCATTTACCTCTTGGGTCTGTAAACCTGAAATCTACAAACGCAATATCTTTATCAGATATCATTTTTATGATAGATTTAGCTGTATTTTTCTTTGTAGTGGTCTTATTAGCCATTTTTCTTATTCCCTATTGTTTATATATTATAACTTAAATAGCAGATTCCCCTGATTCACCGGTTCTTATTCTTACTGCTTGTTCAACATTAGTTACAAAAATTTTACCATCACCAATTCTTCCGGTATGAGCTGATTTTTGTATAGCTTCTATAGCTTGTTCTAATAAATCATCTGCAATTACAATATCTATTTTTAATTTTGGTAAAAAATCTACAACATATTCAGCTCCTCTATAAAGCTCTGTATGCCCCTTTTGTCTTCCAAAACCTTTTGCTTCAGTTACTGTA
>CAJWSU010000011.1:0-43067 GCA_913046335.1 uncultured Pelagibacterales bacterium
TAAAACAAACATATGGACCTTGGGACAATAGTGATTTAGCAGCTACATCAATGCCTAGCAAAGCTACAAATGACATATTAAAAAAATATAAAGATATAATAAGTATAAATGCTTTAAAGAGTATAAATAATAAAGAAATAAAGGAAAGGGAAGCATTTAAAAAATCATTGTCTTTGTTAAAAAAATCAGGCTGGCAATTAATAAATAAAAAAATGACTAATATTGATACAAAAGAAATTTTAAAATTCGAAATAATTACTAACCAGAGCAGGATGAAAAGGTTATTATTAGTATGGAAAGATAAACTTAAAAAAATTGGCATCACCTTATCAATAAAAATATTAGATAGCGCTCAATTTCAAAATCGTATCCAATCTTTTAATTTTAATGCAATTATATTTGAATATTATATGTCATTATCTCCAGGTAATGAACAATCTATTTATTGGGGAAGCTGGGCTGCAAATCAGCAAGGCTCTAGAAATTATGCAGGAATTAAACACCCTGCAATAGATGAAGTAATAAAAAACATATCGAATGCAAAAAATAGATCTGAGCTTATAGAATATACCAAAACTCTTGATCGCTTAATTAGAGCAGGACATTGGATTATTCCACTATATCATGACCCTTTGCATAGAATTGCATATAAATCAGGACTTCAAATTCCAGATGAACTTCCTTTATATGGCTTTAATCCATGGACGACATGGAAAAAATAATGTTAATAAATTGTATTTTTAATATTAATTGCTTAAAAGCATTATAAAAAATGAGAGAGGTATATGTCATTTAAAGTAAAGATACAAAACAGGAAAGAAATTCTTGTAGATATGGGAAATACTATTCTAGAGGCAGCTTTAGAACAAGGAGTAAACTTTCCACATGGATGCAAAACTGGTAACTGTGGGGCATGTAAATCAGAAAAAATCTCTGGTGATATTGAAATGTCACCATTTTCAGAATTTGCTTTGGAGCCTGAAGAAGAAGAAAAAGGCATGATATTGGCATGTAGATCAGTTCCTTGGAGCGACTGTGAGATTAGAATTATAGATGACCAACTAGAAGAAACTTTACATGATTTTAAGGTTATAAACATAGAATGTGTGGTAAAAAAATTAACAAAAGTAACTGATGATATCTATATTTTAAATTTAAAAATAAACTCTGAAGAAGAATTCAAATTTAAAGCTGGTCAATATGCAGAACTATATTTGGGTCAATGTAAAGAAAAACATTTTTCTATGGCTAACCCTCCTAGCACTAATGAATTAGAATTTCACATAAAGACTCTTGATGGCGGTGAAGTTAGTGATTATGTAAAAAATACTTTAGAAGTCGGAGAAACAATCAAAGTAAAAGGTCCTTTTGGTAACGCTTATTTAAGAGATGGCCATAAAGGCCCTATAATTGCTGTTGCTGGAGGAACAGGCTTAGCTCCTATTTTATCTATAATCCAAGCTAGTCAAGATATAAAAATGAAACAGCCTATCCAAGTATATTATGGAGCTCAGTCAGAAAAGGACTTGTATTTTGTAAAACAATTTGAAGAAATGATTCAGAATAATAAAAACCTATCTTTTTTTCCAGTAGTTATGGAGCCCTCTAAAAGAAAAGAATTAAGAAGCGGCCTCGTTACTGATGTGGTTATAGAAAATATTAAAAATTTTGATGGTTATAAGGCTTACTTAGCAGGTCCTCCAAAAATGGTGGAGACTGCTGAAAAAATACTTTTCTCTCATGGGATTAGAAAAGTTGATGTGCACTCAGATGCATTCTATACTCCCTATGATGAGATAAAGGAAATACAATAGTGGCGAATAAAACTTTAAACCAAAGAACTGCAATAATTACAGGCGGTGCAAGAGGAATAGGAAAAGCAATTGCAGAAAGTTTAGCTAAAGAGGGCTGCAAAATCGCTATTATTGACCCAGGTTATACTATTGATGGTAATCATGATGATAAAAATTTAGCAGAAAATGTAGCTGAAGAAATTAGTATGAAATACAATATAGAAACTTTAGCAATAACCAAAGATGTTTCTGTTGAAACAGATATGCTAAAATGTGTAGATATAATTATAAAAAAATTTAATACTATAGATATTGTCATAAACAATGCAGCCATAATTAGAGATGGTTTTATTTTTAAATATTCTTTAGAAAACTGGAAAAAAGTAATAGATACTAACCTGACTGGTGCCTTTAATTTAATATCACAAACAAGTCCAATCATAAAAGAGCAATCAAAAAAAGATAGCACCTACAGCAATGGAAGAATCATAAATATAATTTCTACAGCAGGAATATGGGGTAATTTTGGTCAAGCTGCATATGCTTCAGCTAAATCCGGCTTAATAGGACTAACCAGGGTTGCAGCCCTAGACCTTGAAAGATCTGGTATTACTTGCAATGCGATTGCGCCTTTTGCATCTACAAGAGTTACAGAATCAATTATTCCTCAAAATGAAGCACAAAAAAAATATAAAAAGTCTGCATTAAAAATTGAAGCAAAGTATGTTGGAGATTTAACTGCTTTTTTAGTATCTAGCCATGGGAAAAAATATTCAGGGCAAATATTTGGCGTAAGAGCAAAAGAGGTATTTTTATTTAATCAAGCACGTCCAATTCATAATTTTGTCCGTAATAGTAAAGAGTATGTTGTAGATTTGGAAGAAGGTTTTAAGAACAATTTTGATGACAATCTAACTGCACTTAAAACTGATTTAGATGCTTTCTCAGCAGACCCTATAATAGATTAATATAAAGGAAAAAATTATGACCTTAGCAATAGAAAATCCACAAGTTAAAACGTGTGAAGAACTTGATAATTACCCTAAAGAATATAAAGATGCTATAGTTAAAATTGTTAGAAGCCATGCAGTAAACGAGCTTTACGGGGCTAGAGTTTTTGATGAACCTGCAATTGCACTAGCACCAAATCCATACGCTAAGTGGTTAACATGTAGAGTTGCTATGGAAGAGTATGGGCATCATGTTCGTTTCAAAGAGCTTGGAGATAAGTTAAATATTCCTGAAGTAGATATGACTCCAGAAGGTAAAAACCCATTATCTATTTTTGAATTTCCCCTAGAGACATGGGCTGAATTTTGCGTAATTAAGTTGTTAGCAGATTTAGCTGAGATACTTCAAGTTGAGGATTTATTAGAATGTTCATTTCATCCTTTAAAAAATGTTGCAAGAATGACTATGCCTGAAGAAAAATTTCATGCCAAATTTGGAGAAGATTTTACTAAGGAGCTTATTGCTACAGAGCAAGGTAAAAAAGATATACAAGATGCGATTAATAGATA
The DNA here is from genome assembly GCA_913046335.1 of uncultured Pelagibacterales bacterium. GTDB lineage: Bacteria > Pseudomonadota > Alphaproteobacteria > TMED109 > TMED109 > TMED109. The sequence goes on from CAJWSU010000011.1 coordinate 3,314, forward strand.
TTATCCTATGCTACCATCTTTCTTTGGTCGCGCAGAATCAAAAAATAATGAGATCTTTAGAAAATGGGGTATTAAGAAAAGAAAAAATGAAGAGATGTTAGATGACTACCTAAAAATGACTCATGAATTAGTTGTAAATAAATTAAATTTAGAACTTCCTAGCATTAATTAAATATTAATATTATTCTTAAGTCTACAATATGAATTTAAAAGAGGTAGACTTTGAAAAAAAATGATTTTTATAAAAATATTAGTAAATTAAATATGGCCCCCTTATGGGAAGTCTTGTCTAAATTAGTTACTCCCGAGCCAAATACAAGAACTAAATCTCATATTTGGTACTGGAAAGATACTAAGAACCATGTACTAGATGCTGGCTCAATAATCTCAGCTGAACAAGCAGAGAGAAGAGTTCTCATATTAGAAAACCCAAACATGCGAGGAGAAAGTAAAATTACTGATACTTTGTATGCAGGACTTCAGTTAATTCTTCCTGGAGAAATAGCTCCGAGTCATAGACATACACAGTCAGCACTTCGTTTTGTCATGCATGGGAATGGAGCCTATACTGCTGTAGATGGTGAAAAAACTATTATGCGTCCTGGTGATTTTATTATTACCCCATCATGGACATGGCATGATCATGGGAATGAATCGGAAGAACCTATGATTTGGTTGGACGGGTTAGATATCCCAATGGTTAACCACTTATCTGCAAGTTTTGCAGAAAAGTTAGACGAGACTTCTCAAGAGCTAAAAAGGTTAGAAGGAGATTCTCTAGCTAGGTATGGCTCTGGCTTACTTCCTGTTGATCATAAATTATTTGAAAACAAAGCATCACCTGTTTTTTCTTATCCATATGAAAGAACTAAAGAAGCCTTGGATAAAATGAAAAGATCCGATGAGTGGGATATATGCCATGGACTTAAACTAAAATATGTAAATCCCTCAAACGGTGGACATGCTATACCCACAATGGCAACTTTTATGCAGTTAATTCCTAAATCTTTTTCTGGCAACTCATATAGAAGTACTGATGGAACCATCTATTCTGTCGTAGAAGGATCAGGTGAGACATCTATTGATGACAAAGTCTTTAATTGGACTAAAGGAGATATATTTGTTGTTCCCCCATGGGCAAAAATAGCTCATAAAACAAAAGAAGAATCTGTATTATTTTCTTTTTCAGACAGACCAGTTCAAGAAGCCTTAGGATTATTTAGAGAAAAGATTTATAAATAGTATGAATTTAAATTCATTAAATAAAATTGAAGGTCTTGCAAATTCTATTTCAGAAATAGCATGGTTTAGAAATACTAGTAAAAAAATAGGAGACCCTTTAAAAGGGATTATTCATAATTACTGTAAAGAAATAGGTATAAATGATAATATCATTGCTCTCCAAAGCTGGGAAGAAGCCATAAAAGTTATTAATAGTGATAAATGGAATAAAGATTGTTGGGAAATTGAGGAAAGAGAAAAAGCTAGCTTATTAAATATATTGTTAAAAAGTATACCTGAAAAAGAATTATTTCATAAGCTAAATAAGCTAACAATAGAAACAACTAAAATAATAGAAAAATATTCTATAGAAAATTTAAAAAAAAGTGATGTTAAATATCATTACTACACAAAAGTAGCTGCTGGTGCCGCAGCTATTTCTTGTTATCAGGCCGCGTTAGCACTAGCGGCTAATAAGAATTCTAATCATATGTTCATCTCTAAATTTGAAATCTTTAAAGCTGGCCATTGGCCATTAATCATAACTAATAATAACTTTAATATTTTATAAAAAATGAAATATAAATAAAATGAGCATAAATATATTTGATCAAATTCAAAAAAAGGCAATTAAAAATAACTATTTAAATGAGATTGCAATTACACAAATAAACCCTTCAAGCAATATTGAAAAAATTTCTTATAAAGATTTATTTAACTTAAGCGAAAAGACCAGCCTAGCATTATTGGAGCTAGGAATTAAAAAAAATGATAGAATTTTTATCAGTATTAGGAATAGCATAAACTTTATATCAATATTTATGGGTTGTTTGAAAATAGGTATAATTCCAATACCTGGCAATCCAGAACTAGCTGATGACCAAACTAGGCATATACTTAATAATAGTAATCCAGCTTTAATAATTACTGATAAAAAAAATAATTTTAAAAACCTTAATTTTGAACACAAATATTTTAATAATAAGCAATGGAATAATATAATAAATAAAATACAACAAAAAAATATTAAAACATATGAAACAAAACTAAATGATATTGCTTTTTTAATATATTCATCAGGAACAACTGGCTTACCAAAAGCAATTATGCACAAACATCAATCTATTATAAATACGGTTTTTTTACATAAAAATATATTAAAGCTTAATATAAAAGATAAAATTTTTACTACTTCAAAATTATTTTTTGCCTACGCGCTAGGTAATAATTTTTTTGCACCACTACTTATGGGACTTAATACTATTTTTAATGATTCCATTATCAACCCTATAAACCTCTCTCAAATAATTCTGGATCATGAACCAAAAGTAGTTTTTAGTGTTCCTACTGTTTATAGGAGACTATTAAAAAACTCAAAATCAGAATTAAAACTATTATTTAAAGTAAAGTATTTTATATCTGCAGGAGAAAGAGTACCAGATAAACTATATAATGAATGGCTTGATGCTATTAACTCTCCTCTACTAAATTGTTATGGAACAACTGAAACACTTGCAATAGTAATTGCTACACTTCCTGGTAAATCAAAACCTGGGAGCACAGGTAAACCAATTTCTAACATTGAAACCAAGCTAATTAATAATAATGAAGAAAGAAAAAATAAAGGTGTTTTACATATTAAACACCATAGCTTTGCACAAACTTATTTAGGTAATAATGCAAAAACACTAAAAACTTTTAATAATGGCTGGATTAATACTGGAGACATATGGTCAATAAACAATAATAATTGGTATTATCAAGGAAGAGAAGACGACCTTATTAAGGTTGCAAGTAAATGGGTAAATCCCAAAGAACTAGAAAAAGAAGCTTCTAAGATTAATAATGTAATTGATTCCTATTGTATCTCAGCAGAATCTAAAGAAGGAGCACATAGGCTAGCTTTATTTTTATATATAAAAAAATCTAAGGATCAGAGTCTAATAATAAAACAAGTGCAAAATAAAATATCTTTTCTTCCAAAGTATAAACAACCGTATTGGATCAAAACAATTACTGATGTCCCTCAAACAGCAACTGGAAAAATTAGAAGAAATGATCTAAGAAATTTAATAGAAAGAGAAATATAATGTCTATAATAAAAGTTTATAAAGTTAAAGTTGAATGGGGTGATTGTGATCCATATGGAATAGTTTTTTATCCTAATTTTTATAAATGGATGGATAGTTCTCAGTGGAGCTATTTTAATAAAATTAAACTTCCCATTAAAATACTAGAAAACAAATATGGTATAGTTGGTCTACCTTTATTACATACAGAAGCCACTTATATCTCGGCATGCTATAGAGAAGATATATTAAAAATAGAAACAAGATTAGTGAAAATAACTAAATCTACTATAAAACTTGCACATGTAATTAAGAGAAAAAATGAAGAAGTATGTTCAGGTTCAGAAACGCGAATTTGGGCAAAAAATATAAAAGGAAAAATAGTTACAGCTCCAATTCCAGATGAAATTAAGAAAGTTTTTAATAATTTTTTATCTGATTAATATACTAAATAGATTTAGATAAAGATTGATATACCAATCTTGCTGCTGCTAAATCAGATAAAGCATGGCCAACAGATTTATATATAGTAAATTTTTTATTATCATTTCTAATGTTCATATTTTTTTTGATTAATTCTTTTATATCTTCTTTGATGTCACTTTTTGTAATATAACCTAAATTAATTGCATTTATTAAATCACCTGCTTCTTCTAATACTGCTTCTTTATTATCTACATATATATTTCCTAGAGAAAATGCAGATGGCTGTAGCTCGGCCATTAATTTTGTATGAGCCCCTACTAAATCAATATGTAAGTTATTATTTAGCCAAGAACTCATAATAAATTCTTTTTTTGCAGAAGTTAAACTAGTTATAATATCTGCATTTGCACAAGCTTTCTCCAAATTATTTGCTACAGATATTTTAATTTTATTATTTTTATATTTATTAACTATATTTTTCGCTTTATTAACATCTCTACCCCATACGAATACCTCTTCTATTGGCCTTACAAAACAATGTGCTTTAATCATATATGGCACTAATGCACCTGTACCTAATACTAATAATTTTTTACTATTGATTTTTGAAAGATATTTTGAAGCAATTGCACTCATAGCTGCTGTTCTCTGATTAGTTAGTTCTGTTCCATCCAAAACAGCTTTAACTTTACCATTTTTTGAATCAAATAATACGTATAATGCATTTACACGAGACAAACCTTTTAATGGATTAGAAGGAAAAACATTAAGTAATTTTATACCGTAATCTTCCTCATTTAAAAAAGCAGGCATTAACATTAATTGGGAAGGATCGATATTATGCTGAAAGCTATCTATGTTGTGAATATGCCTTACTGGCACCCTTGCATCTTTTTTATATACAGTTTCTATTGCATCGATAAGAGACTTAACTGTAAATTTCTTATTGATATCTTCTGCAGAAATAAATATCATAACTTATACCCATTATATAAATATTAATAAATGTATGTTTATCATTATTAATAATTTTGCTATTATTAATTATATTAACATAGAGAAAAAATATATGGTCAAATTAGATAAAATTTATACTAGAGGAGGTGATAAAGGAAAAACTTCTTTAGGAAATGGTGAGCGCGTAAATAAAAATTCAATTAGAGTTGAAGCCTTTGGAACGGTAGACGAGACTAATGCCGTATTAGGAATAGCTATAGTAAACCTTAAATCACCTCTTAAAGAAATGATTTTTAGAATTCAAAATGATTTATTTGACTTAGGTGCTGACTTATGTGTTCCAGATAATAAAAAGTTAGACTATGAGCCGCTTAGAGTAAATCAATTTCAAGTAAATAGGTTAGAAGAAGAAATAGATACTATGAATTCTAATTTAGATACTCTTAAATCATTTATCTTGCCAGGAGGAACCTTAGAGTCAGCTTATTTGCATCTAGCTAGAACTACAGCAAGAAAAGCGGAAAGGCTTATGGTTGAACTAAGTCATAAAGAAAATATTAATCCCATAAGTATAAAATATATAAATAGGTTATCAGATCATCTTTTCGTGATAGCTCGCTTAGTAAATAAACATAATAATCAGCCAGATATTCTATGGGTACCCGGAAAAAGTAAAAAATAATAAATCTAAGTCTTGAGTATCTTTTATTTATATGAGTATAATTTATATTCATATTATTAATATTTATAGAAAGAAATATCATGCCTATTATAAATAGAATTTCAGAGTTTCATGAAAACATGGTTGAATGGAGACAAGATATACATAGCCATCCTGAACTAGCCTATCAAGAAAAAAGAACAGCCAGCAAGGTTGCGAAACTTCTTAAAGAATTTGGAGTTGATGAAATTCATGAAGGTATTGGTGGCACAGGTGTTGTAGGAGTTATTAAAAATGGTAATGGGCCAAAAATTGGTTTAAGAGCAGATATGGACGCCTTACCTATTACAGAAGCAAATCAATGCAGCCATGTATCAACTAATGAAGGAGTAATGCATGCATGTGGACATGATGGACACACTACTATGTTACTTGGAGCAGCACGCTATTTATCAGAAACAAGAAATTTTAAAGGAGAAGTAATTCTAATATTTCAACCTGCAGAAGAAGGTTTTGCGGGAGCTAAAGCTATGATAGATGATGGTTTATTTGAGAGGTTTCCAGTAGATTCTATATATGGAATGCATAATATGCCTGGCCTAGAAACAGGAAGTATTGCTGTTGGACCTGGTCCTAGAATGGCAGCAGCAGATAATTTTGAAATAAAAATTAATGGTAAAGGAGCTCACGCTGCTATGCCCTATCAATCTATAGATCCTATTGTTTGTGGCTCAGCTGTTGTGCAAGCACTTCAATCATTAGTATCTAGGAATGCAGACCCTAGAAAAACTTTAGTAGTATCAGTTACACAGTTTAATTCTGGTCATGCTAATAACGTAATACCAGACTTTGCTAGCTTGGCAGGAACTATTAGATATTTTGATAAGGATACGTCTGAATTTATTAGAGAAAAATTTCCAAAAATAGTAAAAGATGTTTGTGAAGCATTTGGTGCTGAAGCGGAAATAAATTATAAAGAGGGTTATCCACCAACTATTAATGAAATTGATTCAGCTAACTTTGCTTTAGATATTGCTAAAGACATAGCAGGTGAAAAAGCTACAGATAATCAGCCACCAAGTATGGGCTCTGAAGATTTTTCTTATTTCTTACAAGAAAAACCAGGAGCTTATGCCTATATAGGTAATGGAAATTCAGCTTCACTTCATAACCCTTCTTATGACTTTAATGACGAAAACCTTTCTATTGGAGCATCCTTTCTCTCAAGAATTGCAGAAAAAGCACTTAATAATAATTAAGTATAGAAAATTAAAATATATAAAATAAGGGGGTTATTAATATGTTAGATCATTTTTCTATTTCTAATAATAATTTCAGTGGACCAGTTTTAATAACTGGAGCTGGAGGATGCATCGGTGCTTGGACAATGGCAATGCTTTTAAAGGCTAATATAGATGTTATTGCATTTGACTTAACAAGTAATAAAAGAAGGCCAGAGTTACTTATTGAAGATGAGAAATTAAAAAAAGTTCCATGGATTGAAGGAGATATATCCGATACAGAAACGGTCCTATCATCAATTAAAAAATATAGTCCTGAATCCATAATTCATCTAGCTGCACTGCAGGTGCCTTTCTGCGCTGCCGACCCTACTGCTGGCGCAAAGGTTAATGTTGTTGGAACAGTAAATATACTTGAAGCCGCAAAACAGAATTCTATCAAAAGAATTGCGCATGCAAGTTCAATGGCGGCACATTCTTTTTTACCAGGATCAGATTCGCTTAAAACATTATATGGTGCATATAAAATGTGTGATGAACAAATTTCTGAAGTTTATTGGCAAGATCATAAAGTACCAAGTATGTGTCTAAGGCCCGCAATTGTTAACGGAGTTGGAAGAGATCAAGGCATGACATCTAAACAAACTGTCGCGATGTTAGCAGCAGCACTTGGTGAACCATATGACATTCCTTATACAGGCTATGTTTCACATCTATCTGCCGCTGAAGTCGCTTCTGCTTTTATTCATAGTGTATCATATGAAGGTGATGGATCTTTTGTATTTGATATTTTTGGAGAAAGTGTAAATATTAACGAAACAATCAAAATGATTAATAAAATTAAACCAAATGCAAATATTACATCTTCTGGATCAGAGATGCCATTTCCGAGTAAGCTTTCGGATATTCCACTTAGAGAACATCTAAAAAGTAGGGTTTCTGATTATGGAAGTATAGATACAGAAACTATGATTTCTGAAACTATAACTGCTTTTGAAAAATTAATTCAATCTGGAAAAATAGATATCAATTATCTAAAATAAGGGAATCCTGCTATGAGCTGGGAGAATGAAGTAAAAGAGATAAAAAAACGTCTAAAACTTATTCAAGAAATGGGCGGTAAAGAAAAAATAAAAAGACAATATGATGCTGGAAGAACTACTGTTAGAGAAAGAATATTTGCTCTAGTAGATAAAGGTAGCTTTAAAGAGATTGGACGTTTGACAGGTTTAAGTGAATACAATGAAGACGGAACATTAAAAAGCCTAATGGCTGTAAATTCTGTTATAGGTCATGCTCTAATTAATAAAGTCCCTACAGTAATTTATGGAGATGATTTTACTATTAGGGGAGGTGCAGGAGATGCCGCAATTTATGAAAAAATGATTACTGCTGAACGCTTTGCGAATGAATATAGAATGCCGCTCATTAGACTTATTGAAGGCACTGGAGGAGGAGGCTCTGTAAAATCTATTGAAGCAGATGGTTATACTTATGTTCCAGCTAACCCTGGATGGGATTGGGTAGTAAGTAATATGGCAACTATACCTGTAGTTTCTTTGGGATTAGGCCCTGTAGCTGGCCTAGGTGCGGCAAGATTAGTGAGTAGTCACTACTCAGTAATAGTAAAAAAGATGAGCCAAGTATTTGTTGCTGGCCCTCCCGTAGTAAATAGATTAGGAGAAACTGTCACAAAAGAATCTCTGGGAGGAAGTGAAATTCATGGGAAGAATGGAGTAATAGATGAAGTTGCTGATAGTGAAGCTGATGCGTTAGCAAAGGCTAGAAAATTCTTAAGTTACCTTCCTTCTTCCACATATGAAATTCCTAAAAGAATCAAAAATAATGACCCTATAGATAGAAAAGATAATTGGTTAATAAGTGCTATTCCAAAAAATAGAAGACATAGTTATGAAATACGCCCAATTATAGAAAGTGTGACTGATAAAAATAGTTTTTTTGAAATAGGAAAGAATTGGGGTACATCATCTGTATCAGGCTTTGCAAGATTAGATGGCTGGCCTATAGTAGTTTTAGCAAACGATCCTCAAGTTTATGGGGGTGGATGGACAGCTGATGCATCTCAAAAAATCATACGGATATTAGAAATTGCAGAGACATTTCACTTACCTGTATTACACTTAGTTGATAATCCTGGCTTTCTAGTAGGAACTCATGGTGAAAAAGCAGGAACTATTAGGCATGGAGCAAGAGCATTAGCAGCCATATATCAGCTTAGTACGCCAATTTGTTCTATTATTTTAAGAAGAGCATTCGGAGTAGCTGGTGCGGCCCATATGAATCATACTAAACATAGATATAGGTTTGCTTGGCCATCAGGCGATTGGGGTTCTTTACCGCTTGAGGGCGGAATAGAAGCTGCATATAAATCAGACTTCATAAAATCTGATAACCCAGAAAAACTATTAAAAGAATTAGAAGAAAAGCTTAATCATGTAAGATCTCCTTTTAGAACCGCTGAAAAGTTTTCTGTTGAAGACATAATTGACCCAAGAGATACTAGAAAAGAGTTATGTTATTGGATAAGTTTAGCAAGTAAAAATTTGACATCTGGGCCCGTATCTTTTGGAATGCGTCCCTAAAAAATATAAAATTTTTAGAGAAAAGAAAAAAATCATGAGTAAAAATAGATATAACATTGCTGTAATTCCAGGAGATGGAATTGGCACAGAGGTAATGCCTGAAGCTCTAAAAGTATTAGAGATTATTTCAAAAAAATATTCAATTAATCTTAATTTTGATCACTTTGCTTTTAGTTCATATGAATATTTTTCTAAGTACGGGAAGATGATGCCTGATGATTGGAAAACACAAATAGGTAGTCATGACGCCTTATTATTTGGGGCAGTAGGATTGCCAGATAAAATTCCTGATCATATTTCACTATGGGGCTCTTTATTAAAGTTTAGAAGAGAATTTGATCAATATGTTAACTTAAGGCCCGTAAGGTTAATGCCAGGAGTTCCTTCTCCACTTGCGAATAGAAAGCCTGGTGATATAAATTTTTATATTGTAAGAGAGAATACTGAAGGAGAATACTCATCTATAGGAGGAAAAATGTTTCCTAATACAGATAGAGAAATAGTAATGCAAGAAACTGTAATGTCGAGAATTGGTGTAGATAGAGTTTTAAAATATGCTTTTGAACTAGCTAAAAATACAGAAAAAAAACATTTAACTTCAGCTACAAAATCTAATGGCATATCGATTACAATGCCTTATTGGGATGAAAGAGTTGAAAATATTTCTAAAAATTATCCCGAAATAAAATATGATAAATATCATATAGATATATTATGTGCTCATTTTGTTTTAAATCCAGATAAATTTAATGTGGTTGTAGCATCAAACTTATTTGGAGATATTCTTTCTGATCTTGGCCCAGCCTGTACCGGCACAATAGGAATTGCTCCATCAGCTAATATTAATCCTGAAAGGAAATATCCATCACTATTTGAACCTGTTCATGGCTCTGCTCCTGACATTGCAGGAAAAGGTATTGCTAATCCTGTCGGACAGATATGGTCTGCAGCTATGATGTTAGATCACCTAGGCTATAAAGAAGCATCTCAAAATATTGAAAGGGCTATAGAGGAAGTACTTAAAATTAAAAAATATAGAACAAAAGATCTGGATGGAGATGCTACTACTGTAGTATGTGGCAATGCTGTAGTTGATGCTATATAGATTTTATAATCAAATAAAATTCTTCAGCTATTAATATTTTAAAAGAAATGATCCATAGAAAATAATAAAACGTATATTTGAATATACTTAAAAGGGGAAAAAATATGTTTAAAGAAACTTACGCTTTAATAATGAGTTCAAATTCAAATCCACTGCGACATCTGCCTAAAATGGTGCGCTTTCAGTTTATGACAACACTCGCTTTTATGTGGTCCTTTATATTTACAATGTGGATAGGTTCTATGGCATTTTTTGGCCCCTCAGCAATAGCACATTTGCTGGTGTTAATTGGTGTATTTTTTACTGCTGATATTTTTCATAAAGCAGAAAAATAAATATTAGCTGTTTAACTGTTTTATTAAAACATGGTTTATAATTACTAAAAATATTTAAAAATTATAATACTCTAACATGTGTAAGTTTCTGTTTTTATGTTAAATACTTAATATGAATAATATTTCCATTATTGGTGGTGGACCATCGGGACTTATGGCAGCAGATATTTTATCTGCAAATGGCTATGCAGTTACTATATATGAAAGAAAAGCTACTTTTGGCCGTAAATTTCTTATGGCAGGCCGAGGCGGTTTAAATATTTCTAATTCCGAAAACCTAGACGATTTTATAAAAAATTATGGAATAAAATCTAGTATTTTTAAAAATATTATTAATAATTTTACGCCAGAAAATTTACGTGATTGGTGCAAAGATCTAGGAGAAAGAACTTTTATTGGTTCTAGTGGACGCATATTTCCTGAAAGCTTCAAAGCCTCCCCTCTATTACGCGCTTGGATTAAGCGACTAGACCAACAAAATGTCATTTTTAAATTAAATCATAATTGGCTAGGCTGGAAAAAAGATAATCTTATCTTTCAAACAAAAAGTGGGATAATTTATATAGAATCTAATATGACTATCCTTTCTCTGGGCGGAGCATCCTGGCCAAATCTAGGATCAGATGGATCCTGGGTAAAAATTCTTAAAGATCAAAATATTGAAGTCTCTAATCTACAGCCATCAAATTGTGGGTTTATGGTAGAATGGTCTAAAATATTCTCAAAACGTTTTGAAGGAAAATCCTTAAAATCTATCTCATTGTCTTTTCAAGATAAAAACATTCTAGGTGAATTTATAATTACAAAAAATGGTGTTGAAGGTGGTGCAATTTACACACTATCATCATTATTAAGAGAAGAAATAAATAAGAATGGAGAAGCTAAATTAATACTTGATTTAAAACCTGATTTTAATATTAAAGAAACTAACAAAAGACTCCAAAGACCAAAATTAAAATTATCTATAACAAATTATTTGCGCAAGACTTTGAATTTATCTGATGTAGCAATTGGACTCCTAATGGAATTACCAGATAGAAATAATTCTTCACCAGAAAAAATTACTAATAATATAAAATCTTATGCTCTTATTTTAAAAAAGCCATTTGGAATTAACCGTGCAATTTCAACAGCAGGTGGAGTCACTTTTACTTCTATTGATGAAAATTTTATGCTGAATAATAAAAAAAATGTTTTTGTTGCTGGCGAAATGTTAGATTGGGAAGCACCAACTGGAGGTTACCTTTTACAGGCGTGTCTAGCAAATGGTGCATTTGTAGCAAATACTATTATAAAAAAATATCCTTTAAATAAAGCATATAATTGACTATTACTGTATGCCTATTCATTACTTTATATAAATTTTCATGTACACCAACAACATATTCCAGTATTTGTATTTATCTAATTATAAAGTAAATAAAATACTATCAATCTGTTAGGTATTAAATAAAGAGGATTATAATAAGTTGAAATATTTAAAAATAATTACAAAATATTTAGTGAGGTTAATTTTAGCAAGTATAGTGGTAGTTGCTGGAAATATAAGTATTTACTTTTTATGGGTAAAGTACATTTCAGGATGGTTTTGATAATTTTATATTAATAAATATTATACCTTTTTCAATTTTTTAAATGATGGGTTATTAGAAATATGTTCGGTAGTGTTGATAAAAAACTAATAAAATATTTTAAAAGAAAACAGGAAAGCCCTCTTGATATTCTTATAAAGCTGATTAAGAAGGAAAAAAACACAGAAAAACAAGAGATATTAAATAAAGACATAAATGATAAAAAGAGCTAGCTATATAGGTTTATACAGCAGTTTATTTTTAAATAGCAAATTACAAAACTGGTGCTGACTATTTAACTGGGATTTGTAAAGAGTAAGCATATTGATCTTCTAATTCTTGAACCACATCATAAGAAGTTGTCATATCATTTCTTAGTTCTTCTATTCTTTCAAGGACCTGTCCAGTTGTCCTGTTTAGGATAAATGTTAGCTTTAAAAGTATAACTTAGCCCATAAAAAGTTACCCTGTTCAGGTTGGTTTGGCATCATTTGGAGTGTTGCGTATACAAAATGCGTATACAAAAAATATTAGTAGATGTACTAGGATTGGCTGTTATGAAGGATTCTGAAGGGTATTAGGAATATGGTGCCCAAAGATGGAATTGAACCAACGACACAGCGATTTTCAGTCGCTTGCTCTACCAACTGAGCTATTTGGGCCCCATATAAGAGTTTTTAATAGATAGACTTCATTATGTAAAGGAAAGTATTCATCAAAATTAAAAAAAAAAAAAATATTAGATCTTATTTTATACCTTTTATCATTTTATCAGCATCTATTAATGAAAGTCCTACTATATTATCATAGTTTCCGTTAACTCGCTTAACAAATTTAGAAGCAACACCTTGAATAGCATAGCATCCTGCTTTTCCTATCCATTCTTCTGATGATATATAGCTTTCTATTTCTTTCTGCTCTAATACTCTAAAAACAACTTGAGTAACTATTGTTCTAAGTGAGATATTCTTAGATGGAGATATGACGCAAATACCGCCATAAACTTTATGACGTTTTCCAGATAAATTTTTAAGAATTTGAAATGCTTCTATTTTATTTGTAGCTTTACCGTATATTTTTCCTCCAGAGACAATAACTGTGTCTGCCGCAAGAATATAAGAATCTTTATGGCTTAAAGATACAGACTCTGCTTTTTTTAAAGCTATCCTATTTACATACGCTGTAGGTTTTTCATTACCATTAATACTTTCATCTACATTTGGTGATACTACTAAGTCAGGCTGATAGCCTATTCTATTCAGCATACTAAGTCTTCTTTCAGATGAAGAAGCTAATACGAATTTATATTTATTATGTATCAAGTATATTACTTATGCCTATATATAATTCTGCCTTTACTTAAATCATAAGGCGTCATCTCAACTGTCACTTTATCACCAGCTAAAACACGAATTCTATGCTTTCTCATTCTTCCTGCAGTATGTGCTAATACCTCATGTTTATTTTCGAGAGTAACTTTAAACATTGCGTTAGGAAGAATTTCATCAACTATTCCATCAAATTCTAAAAGATCTTCTTTTGCCATATTTATCCCTTTTTATTAATTACTTGTAATAGTATTATACTAAAACATTCTTACCTAGTAATGATTTTCTATGAATAATACTAAATAATGTAATAAATCTTCTTGCTGTATCAAAACCCATAACTATATCACCTTTTAACTTATTTAATAAGTCATGTGAAGCGTCATCATGTAAACTTCTTCTTCCCATATCTAAAGCCTCAACTTTCTGCATTGGTGCAGATTTAATAGAGTCATAATAAGTATCACATAAGATAATATACTCTTTTAAGGTCTTACTTATACTCTTAAAATTAATTGAAATAGTTTTTAAATTAATTTTAGAGTCTTTAGAATCAACGATAAAAGTTAATATATTTTCCTGCATCCATAATTTTATTGTAAAAATGGTCTCGCTTGAATTAATCAAAGAAAATGAATTATCTTCTAATATGTCATAAATAGCTACTTTAATATCCATATCATTAGAAGTATTTAAACCATTTAAAATAACTTCTTTAAATACAATACTATGAATATTATTTTTCATTTTTGAAGTTTTTCATCCTTATTTGCATTGATAAAGCATGGGCACCTAAGCCTTCATTTTCAGCTATTCTGATGGCTGATGGGGCAATCTTTGATAAAGAGTCTAAATCACATTTGATTAAAGAAGTACGCCTCATATAATCTAATGTTGAGATACCTGATGAAAACTTAGCAGTTCTTGCAGTAGGAAGAACATGATTGGGTCCTGCAATATAATCTCCTATTGCTTCTGGAACAAAACGTCCTAGAAATATTGAGCCAGCATTATTTATTTTATCAGAAATAATTTCGGGGTTATCCATAGATATTTCAAGATGTTCCGGAGCAATTTTATTTGCTATTTCTATAGATTGCTTCCAATTTTTTACAATAATAATCATTCCATTATTATTCCAACTAGCCTTAGCTATTTCTGCTCTTTCTAAACATTGTATTAGAGAATTAATCTCCACTTCTACTTGCTTTGCAAAGTCTAGGTTATCTGTTATTAATATAGATTGCGCATCTACGTCATGCTCTGCCTGAGACATTAAATCAGCAGCAATCCATTTAGGGTTACTTTTGTCATCAGCAATAACTAATATTTCTGATGGCCCAGCAACCATATCAATGCCAACTTTACCAAACAGTTGTCTTTTTGCTTCCGCTACCCACGCATTACCAGGACCAAAGATTTTATTTACTGCCTTTATAGATTTAGTGCCATAGGTCATAGCTGCAATAGCTTGAGCTCCTCCTATTTTATATATTGTTTTTACTCCAGAAATTTTAGCAGCTACTAATACAGCTGGATTCAAATATCCATTTGGACTAGGCACACACATAGAAACATCTGGAACATTTGCAATTTTAGCAGGAATGGCAGTCATAATCACTGAGCTAGGATAAGAAGCCTTTCCTCCTGGCACATATAAACCAACAGAGTCAATTGGTGACCATCTAGAACTTAATGACACATTACTGTCATCTACAAAATTAATGTTTTTTGGAAGTTGTAATTCATGATAGACACTTATTCTTTCTGCTGCTTTTTCAAGAGCAGATATAAGTTTTTTGTCACAATTATCATAAGCAAGGTCAATATCTTTTTTATCTACAAAAATTCCATTTTCATAAATATTATAATTATCATATTTTAATGTTAATTCACTAATAGCTTTATCACCATTTGTCTCTACATCAGAAATTATACTTTTCACTTGATCAGCAATATTCCTATCAGGGCTTCTGTTCTTAGAAATAAACTTATCTATAAGTGTAATAAAGTTTTCATTACTATGGTTAAGAATTTTTTTCACTTAATACCTCCTGAAAAAGACTTATAATATGACGAACATTTTCAGAACGAGTTTTAAAGGATGTTCTATTTATTACAAGATGAGATGTTATCTCAAGTATTTTTTCTATTTCTACTAAATTATTAACTTTCATTGTCATTCCTGAAGAAACTAAGTCAATTATTTTATCTGCCATATCCAAAGTAGGAGCAATTTCCATAGCTCCGTTCATTTTTATACAGTCAATATTAATTCCTTTTTCTGCATAATATTTACTGCTTATATTAGGGTATTTTGTAGCAACTTTTAATTGTATATTCTCATTTTCAATATAATTCTTCGGCTCAGCAATAGAAAGGCGACACTTACCAATATTCAAATCTACTGGGGCATATAGCTCTGGATAATTAAATTCTTTTAATACATCTAGTCCTACAACTCCTATATCAGCTCCTCCAAAAGCAACAAAAGTTGCTACATCAAAACTTCTAACTCTAATAATTTTTAACCAAGACAAATTAGAAGAAAATAATAACCTCCTATCACTTGTATCAAAAAATGCTTTTTCAGGAGTAATATTAGCTTTTTTCATTAACGGAACTAATTCTTCTAAAATTCTTCCCTTAGGAACAGCTAAAATAATATTTTCAGTCCTAATTTTACTCATATTGATCCTTTATTTCTTAGAGGGACTACAGCTGGCTTTATAGGTTTTCTTACGTCCTCTATATATAATTTTAAACCTCTCACACTAAATCTAATTGAAGCTTTTTGGTCAAAAGTAAACATCAAAATACCTTTATCATATGCTATAGAGATTAGGCTATGTAAACCTTTACTTTTTTTATCTAAAATATTTTCTACTATAAAGGAATCTACACAATGTATCTGTATAATACATAAAACTTGTAATAAATTCTCATCTTTAGCTTCGCTACACTCCCATGTAAACCTCTCTACTGACATAAGAAAAGTATTTTTATCTTTTAAAAATGTTATCTCACTATCAAAAACAATTGCTTCAAACAAACATTTTGATAAAACTTCTAAATCGTTATCATCTTCTGCCCTAAGTTTTATAGGTTTATAATTAATATTGTCCTTACTAAACATTTATTTAACTATATCCTTTTGATTCTAGCACCACATAAAGAAAGTTTTTGCTCTAACTTTTCATATCCGCGATCTAAATGGTATACTCTATTTATAATAGTTTCTCCTTCAGCCTTTAATCCAGCTAAAATTAAAGAAGAAGACGCTCTTAAATCAGTTGCCATTACTTGGGCACCATTTAAGCTATCACAACCTTTAATATAAGCTTTAACTCCTTCAACACTAATATCAGCACCAAATCTAACTAATTCTGCAATATGCATAAACCTATTTTCAAAAATACTCTCCTCTATAATAGAATTTCCTTTAGATATAGTCATTAGAGCCATTGCCTGCGCTTGTAAGTCAGTTGGAAATCCTGGATAAACCTCTGTTTTAAGATTAGCACTTTTTATTATACTTGGACCTTCTATTTCTATACTGTTTGTATCATATTTAATCCGAGCTCCTATTTTCCTTAAGAAGGATAAAACAGTTGTTAAATATTTTTCTTCTGCATTTAATAACTTTATTTTACCGGATGTTATAACAGCCGCCATAGCATAAGTTCCTGCTTCTATTCTATCTGGCATCACACTATGAATAAATCCTTTTAAGTGATTTACGCCTTGAACTTCTATAGTTTTCATATTTGGCCTAGTTATATTTGCCCCCATTTTTATAAGAACATATATTAAATCATCTATTTCCGGCTCTAAAGCAGCATTTCTAATTATTGTTTTTCCTTTTGCCAAAGATGCAGCCATAATTATATTTTCTGTCGCTCCTACACTTACTTTAGAAAAAGTAATATCTGCTCCTTGTAGTCTACCACCAGGAACTCTAGCTTTAATATAACCATCTTGAATATCTATTTTTGCTCCCATTTTTATAAGTGCGGAAATATGTATATCAACAGGCCTTGATCCTATTGCGCATCCTCCAGGCAAAGAAACTTCTGCCTCTCCAAACCTAGCTAAAAGTGGCCCCAAAACCAAAAC
Organism: uncultured Pelagibacterales bacterium; assembly: GCA_913046335.1. GTDB lineage: Bacteria > Pseudomonadota > Alphaproteobacteria > TMED109 > TMED109 > TMED109. The sequence goes on from CAJWSU010000011.1 coordinate 20,947, forward strand.
AGAAGCTCGCATTTTACGAACTAATTCATAATCTGCATGTGTGGAAATATCTTTGAGTGGCTCCAGGATAAATAAATCTTTTTTTTTATTTATTTTTATTCCCAAAGATATTAATAGTTCCTTCATTGTAAAAATATCAACTAAATCAGGAACATTTTTTATTTCTGAAATTTCATTTGTTAATAAAGAAGCCACTAATATAGGAAGTGCGGAATTCTTTGACCCGCTTATTTTGATTGTTCCTTCTAGAGCTTTTCCTCCAAGAATTGATATTTGATCCATAATAATTTAACCGTCAAAGTTTAGGTAAAGTAACACCACGTTGCTTCATATATTTCCCAGACCTTTCAAGATAAGAAATGTCACAAGCAATATCACCTTTTAAAAATAAGAACTGGCAAGCACCTTCATTGGCATAAACTCTTGCTGGCAGAGGTGTAGTATTTGAAAATTCAAGAGTCACATGTCCTTCCCATTCAGGTTCTAATGGAGTTACATTTACTATAATGCCACAGCGCGCATATGTGGATTTTCCTAAACAAATAACTAATACATCCCTAGGAATCTTAAAATATTCTACTGTTCTTGCTAGAACAAAGCTATTAGGTGGAATGATACAATTTTCTGATTTACGCTCAACAAAAGATTCTTCTGAAAAGTTTTTAGGATCTACAAGCGCATTATTGACATTGGTAAATACTTTAAATTCATCCGCTACTCTTGCATCATAACCATAAGATGATACTCCATAACTTATGACATCCTTTTTATTTTGTTCTGCTACAAATGGCTTTATCATATCCTGTTCCGTGGCCATTTTTGTAATCCAAGAATCTGGCATTATTGACATTGTATAATCCTGTGTTTTAAATTTGTTTAATAGTTACTATAGATAAATAATATTCTCAAATATATACCTATTCTTTGTTATTTTGTAATTTACGTGCTTTTAATTGAGCTTTTCTTCTTTTTAAATTTTCTTTCATTTCTAAAGCTAAACGCAACTCTTTATTTTTTAATTTTAATTTACTATTCTCTTTATTATTTAAATTCATTTGAATCCAGCTTAATTAATTGTATGTATTTATTTAATAAATATTAATAATAATATAAAGATACAATAATATTCACAAATTACTAGGGAGTTAATCAAATTTATAACAAAATATGGGTTAAAGGAAACACTTCCGGTATCATTGGAAAATTATTCTCTTATATTGATTTAATTTTTGTAGATCATGGAATATTTCGGTTTAAGTGGCGCTCTCTGCATAAAATTTCTGAAAATATTTATAGATCAAACCAGCCTTTCCCATGGCAAATATTAGCTGATAAAAATAAACGCGGAATCAAAACTATTATTAATCTAAGAGGAGTGAGAAATTGCTCATCCTTTTTCTTAGAAAAAGAAGCGTGCGAAGAACATAATATTAAACTAATTAATTTTCCTGTAACATCTAGAGCAGCACCTAAAGTAGAAACTATATTAGCAGCAAAACAATTATTTAATGAAATTGAGTATCCAGCTATTATGCATTGTAAATCAGGAGCAGATAGAGCAGGATTAATGTCAGCATTGTATTTGATTTTACATAAAAATGTTTCTGTTGAAGATGCAAAAAAACAACTTTCCTTCAAATATTTGCATATAAAACATGCCAAAACTGGAATTTTAGATGCATTTTTTGATAATTATTTAAAAGAAAATAAAAATAATACCTTCTTAGAATGGGTAAAAAATGATTATGATTCAGAAAAACTTAAACTATCTTTTAAAGTTAAAAAACTTAGTGAAATCTTAAGCACTTATATATTAAGAAGAGAATAAAATTTATTCTAAGTTTTGCAACAAGGCCATTTTCTTATAAAGGACTGAGTTTTCTAATAACTCTTCATGAGTTCCTGATGAAATAATTTTACCTTGATCCAAAACAATAATTCTATCTGCATTTATGATAGTTGAGAGACGATGCGCAATTGTAATAGTAGTTCTGTTTTTAGAAATACTATTAAGAGTTATTTTAATTTTATTTTCTGCTTCAGAATCTAAAGAACTAGTAGGTTCATCTAAAATTAATATTTTAGGATTTCTCAATATTGCTCTTGCTATAGCTATTCTTTGTCTCTCTCCTCCTGATAAATTGGCTCCATTTTCTCCTACCATAGTATCATAGCTATTAGGCAACTTTTCAATAAAATCATGCGCCCCAGATTCTTTAGCAGAACGCATTATATTTTCCTTATTAGCTATTTGATTGCCAAAGTGTATATTCTCAAAAACTGTGCCATGAAAAAGCAAAGTATCTTGAGATACTATAGCTATATTCTCTCTTAATGAAGCTATTTTAATACTCTTCAAATTTTTGCCGTCTATTAAAACCTCTCCTTCGTCTGGATCAAAAAACCTAAGTATTAAATTCACTAATGTTGACTTTCCTGAACCACTTGGGCCTACTATAGCAATAGATTCTCCAGAATTTAGCTCTAGATTAATGTTATTTAAAGCTAAAATATTTTTATCTGAATATTTATACTTAATATTTCTAAATGTTATTTTGCCTTCTTTAACTTTTATAGATTCTGCATCTAATGCATCATAGACTTTAGCTTTTGAATCTATACCTCCAAAAACTCGGATAGCAGCGGCTGTTCCTTCCTGAAGTACAGAGTTTAAAGTTCCTATTGCTCTAGCAGGTCCTACAGCAATTAATAAAGCACTAATAAAACCAGAAAACTCTCCTACTGTACTAGTTCCTGAAACTATTTGCCAGCCAGCCAATAAAATTACTAGTGATATTGCAATACCTCCAATAATTTCCATAACTGGCTCTAATCCTGCACGAGTTGATATTACTTTGATTATTATGGACTTTAGGTCACTAAAATAATTTATAGCTTTTTTGTTTTGAATATTTTCTAATTGATAGCTTTTAATTAATCTTGCTCCTAAAAAACTTTCATTTAAAAATGATGACGTTTTTCCAATATGCTCCTGCATAGCATTAGATAAGAGTCTACTCTTCTTTCCAATCCTTATAATAGGATAAACCGCTATAGGATAGACAGCTATTACTGCTAAAGCCAAAACCCAGTTTAACCAAAACATAGAAATTACTAAACCAATCAAAGTAAAAAAATCTCGAAGAAGATTATTAAAGCTTCTTATCATAGCTTCTTTCATTAAATTGACATCATTCATAATTCTAGACTGAAGATTTCCTATCCTCTCAGTATTTATAATATCTAGATCTAAATTTAATAAAGATTTAAATAAATTAGTTTGTATTTTAAAAATTATAGATTGTACCAATGTATTTATAAGAACAGTTTGTTTGTATAATGCTCCACCTTTGATAACAGTTAGAACAATTATAAAAACAGGAATAAAACTAATTTTTTTCCAATTAGCTTCCTCTAAAGAGATAAAAGCATAATCTATTACAATTGGATATAAAGCAGTAGATCCAGCTATAAATAACATTAAAATATTAGCAATTATGAAAGAGTATAAATGTACCTTTCCATAATTTTTCCAAATTCTTTTAAATGCTTGAATTGGCGACATAGAGTTAGAGTTAAGCATAATTTTTCCAAATCATTAAGATACCTACTTTTAGTTTATACTACTTAAGTTAATTTAATAAAAATTACTAGAAACACATAATAAAATAATCTATTAATAAAAAATAATGATAAATTCCAATAATAGTAGAACTTTTAACTGTATTAATTATTTCACCTTAGCATGTATAGTGCCAATAGCCTATTTTGCTCCTCTTGGAGAGTGGTTATTACTAAGTTGTTTTGCTTTATCAACTATCATAAAATTAATATTAAACAACTTTACAATAAAACTTTATAATTATTATATATTATTAATCTCTATATTTCTTTTAATAATTTCATACTTCTGGTCCATAAATCCTGAAAGAACCTTAGAAGTTATATTACCAACATCAGGAATTTTAATTAGTATTTATATTATTCTTAATATATCTAGCTCTAATATAACTAAAAACGTACATAATATAGTTGGAATTCCTTTATTACTAACATCATTATGTATTTTTTTAGATTTAGTGTTTAATACAGAAATTAGATCTAGCTTAGCTTTATTAGTGGGAGACAAACCTACAAGCATTAGTGGTAACTTTAGCAGAGGTATTGTTATTCTAACTATGATTTTACCTATATCAATTGCTTTATATATATACAAAAAGAAATATATACTTGCCTTTATTTTAATGGGATTAGCATCTACAGTAGTTTTTTTTGGGCCCAATGAATCAGCTAAAATTGCTCTAATTTGTGCTTGTTTTTCCGCTTTAATTATTTACTTTTTAGGCGCTAAATCATTTGTAGCATTTGGTATAATATCTTTGATAATAATTATTTTTAATCCTTTATTTTCAATTTCAGTATTGCCAAAAATAGTGCAATTAGAAAAAATAGTAGAAATAGCTGCGCCTTGCACTGATGATGGAGCAAAAATAATAACAAATGATAAATTAAAAGATAATAAAGATATTTCACGACTACTTTTAGAATTTGAAAAAATTAAATCAGACTCACCTGTGCCTAAAAATATTATTAAGCTATTAAATGAAAATAATATTAAATGTTCAAGAAATTTGCAATGGCAAAAAACTCGCCCCGGAGTCTCCATTATGCACCGTTTTTTAATATGGAAATATGTTGCAAAAGAAATTTTAAAAAAACCAATACTTGGGCATGGCATAGGAACCTCAAGGTTTATTGGTCAAAATATTATCCTAAATATACCAAATACTAAACTAGAAATTAAGGGTGGCATACCATTACATCCTCATAATAATTTCCTTGAGATATGGCTTGAATTAGGCTTACTAGGCATAATAATTACTTCCTTACTTTGGATAAATATTATCAAAATTGGAACAAATATAAGAAAACATTCATATGTATTAGGTACAGGATCATGCTCCTCTATTGTTGCTATCTTTGTTGTAAGCAATTTGAGTTTTGGAGCATTTCAAGCTTGGTGGATGGCAAGTATTGGATTAATTTTTTTAGTAATTTTTCAAGCTACTAAATATAAAAACTAATTTAAATAACTTTAAATTAGTATAGACATCTGCGTTAAATTCTGCTTTAGGTTTAAATTATAATTAAAGTAATATTTATAAATGTTATTAAAAAAGGTTATTGAATAAAAATATGGTAAAGTTTCTTAAAGAAGGTTTTAAAGATTTTAAAAAAAACTATTATGAGAATGATAAATCTTATATAGATAAATATGTAAAAAATGGCCAAAAACCTAAATTTATGGTTATTGCATGTTCAGATTCTAGAGTAGATCCAGCAATATTGTTTCAAGCTAAACCAGGAGAAGTTTTTTCAGTTAGAAATGTAGCTAATTTAGTTCCACCTTATAGTCCTGATGAAGGTCTTCACGGTGTTAGTGCTGCTATTGAATTTGGAGTTATGGATTTAAAAATAAAAGATATTATTATATTAGGACACGCCCACTGTGGAGGCATAAAAAGACTATGTAATAATTTTAATTCAGATACGGATAAATCACTTAATAAAAAAGCTCCTAGAGAGTTCATTGATAGTTGGATGAATATTGCTTCTTCAGTTATTACTAAAATTGATGCTAAAGATCCTTTAGAATCTCTGCAACATTTTATAGAAAAAGAATCTATTAAGAACTCCATAAAAAACCTTAAAACATTTCCATGGGTCAGCGAACTAGTTAGAAATAAAGAATTAAATATTCATGGTTGGTGGTTTGAATTAAAAAGCGGTGAGCTTTTTTACTTTGATGAAAATAAAAATGATTTTTTAAATATAGATAACGAGAAAAAATAAAAATTTAAACCTAATATCATTATAAAAAAATATTATTTTATAGGCTTGTTACCCCAGAGAACCTTGGTCATACCCGGAATTAGAACCTCTTCTTTAATTTCTTTAAAACCCGCACCTTCCATAATACTACTAACCCAGCTAGGAGTAATTGATTTAGCTGTTGGAGTAAAAGCTAAATGCTGTAATTGCCATAATGCTGCCAAATGTGGTCCAGACCGATCGTTCTCTACCATAAAATCATGTACAAGGTATATTCCACCCGGTTGCATAACGCTATAGGCCTGCTTGGCTAATTCAGGAATAGACTCTCCTGGCACTCCATTATAGAGATAGCTCATCAGAACTGCACCTACATCTTTTGGCCAATTATAGTCCAATGCATTGCCTCCAATAAAACTAATTCTGTCTGAAAGCCCTGCATCTTTTACTTTTTCTTTACCAAGGCTAACTACATGAGGAAAGTCAATAATAGTCACTCGTAGGTTAGGGTTTGCTTCACAGAGTCTTATAGATAAACCTCCAGTACCACCTGCTATATCAAGTAAATGATCAACTCTTGAAAAATCTACCATACGCGCAAGAGAGAGCCCTGGTCCTAAAGATCCTGCATGCTGAGATTCACTATATAGATGTGCCTCTTCTTTATCTTCCATCCATTTTGCATAACTATCAACATAATCCGGCGTTATATTGTCTGTAACAACACCTTCCAACTGTTGCATGAAACCATACATCTGCCTATCTATTTGAAGACGCAGATAATCACCAAAATCATAGGGCGCACCTTTTACCAAAAAAGACTCTGCGCCTGCCGAGTTTTTATAGAGATCATTTTCACGTTCCAATAGCCCAATACTATTTAAGGCGGTGCAAATTGTAATAATACGATTTTCTGGAACCCCTGCTTCTATAGAAAGCTTTTTAGCAGTTTTAGGTTCTCCAGAAAGACTGGTAAAAATATTACAATGTAATGCTACGAATAATGCTTTTGAAGCCATAAACCCAAATGCTATATTTGATATTTGCTCGGCTTTTACTATTGATTCCATTATTTGTTCTCTTTTTTATGTAAGGATACTATGTACTTTTAGTGATAAAAAAGATTATAACCTATTTTATAAATTTACTCCACATAAAATAAAATTAAGAAATCTGACGATTAGTAACTATTAGATTTGATTTATTCCAATATTTGAATGAAAAGTGGTTTGAGTAAATTTGAGCCTGATAAAGTCAAATGATGGCTATCATAAAATAATGGAGAACCATCTTCTAAGCTATATTTACAATAATCAGCACAAAAATATTGATGAACATTAAAAGTTTTTAAGTTTTTAATATCAAGATTATTTAGAATGTTTTTAACTTTATTATGCTCTAGTAAGTAATCTTCTGTTCTACTAGGAATAATTTTTTTATTATATTTCATTGCATTATACATCTCTCTAGGCACTACAAATCCTGGTCTTGGAATAGGCATTATAAATGAAATTTTAATATTTTTTTTATTTGCTAATTTTATAAAGTTAACTATTTCAGGCCTATTTAATATTGATGAATAATGAATAATGGCATGGCTTATATTATATTTATCCATTTTTTTAAATAAATTTTTGGCATTTATACTTTTACTCTCACTCATTAAAGGATCATTTTGCACTATAAAATAAACTTTTTTATTTAATTTTGAGGCAATTTCAGTGAATGAAGTTTTGATTGCATCTGCATGACTATCTCCAATTAGTATTATTTTTTCCGCATTCGCCTCTTCTAATAGATTATTTAATGAACATAATTTTGCTAAAGGGTTAATAATTCTTATTATCTTTCCACACCTATATGAAGTCTTATCAAAGAATCCGTTCTGAATATTTAATTCAGTTGTATTTAAAAGACCTGCTTTTATGAATAAGGCACCATAAGAAAATACAAAGATAAAAAGCAGAAAATAAAAATACCTATTAATAGTAAACAATTTTTTAATTAATAAACTATTTGTAAATTTCTGAAAAAAATAACTAATACCTATCACTATAGCCATTAAAACGATCATTATATAATTATTTTGAAACTCTAGTATTGTTACGGATAAAGGCTTGTATAGATATAATATTATGATTGGATAATGAAGCAGATATATAGAATAAGAATAACTTCCAATATAGGATAAAGCTTTTCCAACGCTACTATTTTGAATAAATAAAGGGATACCAAAAATAATTACTAAAGCAGTGATTATACATATAAATAAAGAAAAAATACCTGGATGGCCTTCAATAAAGCTTGAGCTATATATATTTATTAAAGAAAAATTAATTGCGAAAAAAGGTGCTACTATTAAAATAAGAAGAAAAATTATGCTTATGATATCTTTTTTGAAGTTATTTATTAAATGAACTTTTTTAAATAACGCATAATTAGCTATTATATATCCAAGAAAAAACTCCCATATCCTAAAAAATATCATGAAAAAAGAAGTTTTAGGAGACACCTCAGTAATCATAAAGCACATGCCTAATGATGTAAAAAAAATAATTAGGATAAAATATTTATTTTTTCTAATTAAGAACGCAATAAAAGGCACAATAAAATAAAACTGGAATTCTATTGCTAATGACCACATGTGTAAAAGGGGTTTAAAATTATCTTTATTAAAATATGTATTATCTAACCAATAACCAATATTTGAAATAAAAGATAAAGCATACCATGTCTGATATATAGTTTCCTTAAATTCCCTATACTCTAATATTAAGAAAGATATTATTATAGTAATAAATATAGTTAAATAATAAGGAGGAATTAATCTATTAAAACGTCTTGTAAAATATTCTTTAAAATTTGTATTTTCATATATAGTTGCCATTAAAAACCCACTAATAACAAAAAATATATCAACTCCTAAAAAACCATATTGGAAAAATGAGACTCCAAAATGAAAAAAAAATACATTAATTATTGCTATTGCCCTAATAATTTCTATATCTCTTCTAAATTTCATATTGATTTAACCTTTATATTTTGAATTTACTGACTAAACTACAATAATTAATTTTTTTCTTCAATTTTGTATAATCTTCTTATTTTAATAGTCACTTATAGTGTGGACTATTATCATATTCAGGACGTGCAATTGCAAGAATAGCTGCTTTGAGTGAAACTTTCCCAATAGCTTTTCCCTTTGCGTCAACAACTGATGCAACTCCTTTATCAGCTGAATTCAGTATCTGTAAAGCTTCTTCAAGAGATGCATTAACATTGATGTTCAGATCACAACTTATGATTGATTTTTTTAAAATAGAACTAACTTTTAATACTCTGCTTCTATTTATATCCTTAATAAAATCAGCAATATAATTATCTGCAGGCCTTAAGATTATATCCTGAGGGTTACCCTTTTGAATAACTTTACCATCTCGCATAAATGATATTTCATCTCCAAGTCTTAACGCTTCATCTAGATCGTGCGTTATAAAAATAATAGTTTTATTTAACTCCTCCTGTAAATCTAGAAGAATATCCTGCATATTAGTCCTAATAAGTGGGTCTAGAGCAGAAAAAGCTTCATCCATAAGTAAAATTTCTGCATCTGTAGCTAATGCTCGAGCTAATCCAACACGCTGTTGCATTCCTCCTGACAATTGGGCAGGATAGTATTTTTCAAAGCCTGTCAAGCCTACTTTATCAACCCATACCTGTGTTCGCTCTTTGACTTCTTCTTCACGAATTCCCTGAATAAACAAACCATAAGAAATATTTTGAAAAACTGTACGGTGTGGGAATAATCCAAATTTTTGAAAAACCATTGATGCTTTGTATCGACGGAATTCACGTAACTCTTCCTGAGACATTTCCATTATATTATCACCATCAATAATTACTTTTCCAACGGTTGGATCAATCAATCTATTGATATGTCTAATTAATGTTGATTTACCGGAACCTGATAAACCCATAATAACATGTAGCTGTTTAGCTGGTATATCAATATTTATATTGTTTAACGCCAATACGCTTCCATTTTCACTGAGTAGTTTTTCCTTGGACATACCATTTATAATATTTTGTATTGCATCATTTGGACGATCACCAAAAACTTTATAAAGACTTTTAATACTTATCTTATTATCAGCCATTTTTTTTTACCTCACGGCCTTTTTGCAAACGCTTACCATAACCTTGTAAAACGCGATCAAAAATAATTGCTAGAGCAACAATTGCCAGACCATTCATTAACCCTAGCGCTAGGTACTGATTTTGAATTGCTTGTAAAACAGGAATACCTAAGCCGCGAACCCCTATCATTGATGCAATAACAACCATAGCTAAAGCCATCATTATAGTTTGGTTTATACCAGCAAAAATATTTGGCAAAGCTAGGGGTATTTGAACTCCTAGTAATTTCTGTTTTTTATCAGCTCCAAAAGCATCTGCAGCTTCAAGAACACCTTTATCAACTAACCTAATACCAAGATTAGTCAAACGCACAATAGGCGGCATAGCATATACACAGACTGCAATTAATCCTGGCACCTTGCCGATACCAAGTAACATTAAAACTGGTAATAAATAAACAAAAATTGGGATTGTTTGCATTACATCTAGAATTGGCATAACTAATGCTTGAACTCTATCAGAGCGAGCCATCCAAACCCCTAATGGTATTCCAATTGCTATACAGAGAATGGTTGCTACAGAAATTAACGCCATGGTAGACATTGTATCTTCCCACATTCCGAGATAACCTATTATAGCAAAAGTTAGTGCAGAACCAATAGATAACTTCCAGCTTCTTGCTCCTAAATAGCATAACCCAGCCACCACTATAATAATGATGAGCCATGGAGTATTAAGAAGTAGTTTTTCAAACCAAATCAAAAACCATAAAACTGGATCAAAAAAACTCTCTATAGATTCACCATGTGTGCGAGAAAAAGATCTAAATGCAGAATCTATTACTTTCTTAAAGTCACGTAAATCTCCACGTGACATTTCAGGAAATTCTTCAAAAAATTCAAGCATTTAAAAAAATTAACATAAATATATTATATCTCATAATTATAGCATCCATTTAAAGCGCTTTTTTAATTTTTTCCGCAGCCTCTGAAGTAATCCAATTTATCCAGATTTCAGGATGTTCTACTAAAAACTCAATAGCACCGTCTGCACCTTGAGCCTGATTCTCTTCCATATAAACAAGCATAGTATTCATAATGCTTCCTGGAAAAATTCGTTTACTAAAATAATTCATTACCTCAGTCATTTCTTTAACCTCAGAAGTAACAACAGTTTGAACTATAGACTCAGTCCAAGCGGAAGGTTTTGGTTCTATACATTCTTCTGGCCCCTTAGCTATACAATCGTCCCAATTTTTAGACCCTGCAAATGGAACACCGAAGTCCATCAGCTTCATATTATACTTTCCTATTAATGACGTTGGTGACCAATAATAACCAAACCAGTTATCGCCTCGTTCTGCTGCTTTTGACATTGAACCATCTAAACCAGCCTGTGACCCAGGATCAACAAGCACCCAGCCTTTTTTTTCCATCTCGAATGCAATATAAAGGCTCTGATTAGCCAATTGACATCCCCAACCCGCTGGACAACCTATGAATGCCCCTTTTGACTTATCTTCTTTTGCTGGAAAAAGATCTGGCCTCTCAAGAATATCTAACACTGATTTAAACTCGGGGTAATTTTTTAATGTGTGAGGAGTTATCCACCAACCCTCTCCTAGCTCGGTAATAGGACCTTTTATTGCTGAAAATAAACGACCCTCCTCTAATGCTTTATGGAGAAGTCCTGCAATAGCGTTTGTCCAAAGCTCTGGAGCTACATGGGGTTTACCCTTTTCATTCATAGTTATAAAAGTAGCAGTTGTTGCTCCCGGAACTAACTCAATTTTACAGTCATAACCTTCCTCTAAAATAAATTTATCTACATTTGCCATTAATGTAGCTGAAGGCCAATTCATATCAGCCATTTGGAATTTACATTCATCGGCGCTAAAAGAATTACTTACGAAGGATAATATTCCTATAGTTAATGTCATTAAAAATAATATTTTTTTCATAAAAAATTTTCCAAGTAAGCTTTATACTAACTATATAGCAATATATTTTCTAATTAAATCTTTATTTAATATGTTTAAATACTTTATATCTTAGACTTTCTTTATCTATTTTTTTGCAATATACTCAAGTAAATGATAAATTGAGAATGAGTCTTATTCGCATAAATTTTATTACTGGCTAGAATTTATAAAATAAATTTATTTAATATAAAAAGGTGCGACAAGGAAAAAATTATGAACTCTTTTATTACAGCAATAATAGATAAAAAAACTATCTTAGTGGCAAATGAAGGAAGATTATTAAAAAAGTGTTTTCTTTGCATTATTATTTTAGTAATGGCCTTACCTTGAGATATTTAACCTATACAGGAAGTCAAAAATTCGTAATTACATTAATATCATAACCCGATAGTATAATAAACATACACATTAGTTTCAGCTTTAGATTTATAAGATAATTCTTGATATTGCAAAGTGGTTGTTATTTTTTGATTGGGAGATAAATAGTTATCAAGCGCTAACGATAAAACTGGTCTCGTTGGATTAAATTCATTTTCTAAACTTACAGTACTTAGACCTATAATTCCTGTAGGCTCTATCTTATCTACGTTATGAATTAGATCATGTTCTACTCCTATGCTACCTCTCAATACACGGTCAGAAGTCATATTAATACTAAATTTTAAACCACCCACAATAGTTCCTGAGCTGTCTTTAATTCTATTAAAAGTAAGCGGAGAACTTAGCCCTACTTCCGTAAACCCCTCTTGTTGAACAGAAGAAAGTTTTGCTGCAAAATAAGGAATCAAATTACTATTTTCTGATACCTTATAATTATATTGAAGCTCTGTTATATAACTTTGTGCTTCTATTTCTGTATACCCTATACCTTTTTCAGACGAGCCAACTACGTCTCTAGTTAAAATAGCACTTTTTGACTGATAAGCATTTGAAAATTTTAGTTGATAACCTGATTTGTCAGCATGTTCGTTCCAAACAATAAGTGCACCATATAATGGTGTTTTATCTCTTAGTTCAAAAGTAGATGGTGTGTTGTGAATTAAATTTTTATGATAAAAACCTGCCACTCTTAAATTTTTGTTAATTTTATACCCACCTACCAATACAAAACTATTCGTGGAAGTTGTTGGATTAGATATTGTGGTATGGCGTCCTCCAATGGATAAACAAGCATTTTTCTCATTAAATAAATCACAATCATAGGTATTTAAATGTGCAAAATTAGCTTCTGTCACAGTCGCTAGATTATTTATACCAGTTATTACATTAGTTTTCGTGCTCTTCTTTACAGAATTATTAGTATCTGGAGCCAAATCTATGGCCTCCACTACTAAATCCCATGTAGTTCCAGAACTATTTTCTAACGTCCAATTATTTCTAAAAGAATTTGAAACAAGACTACCACTAGTGTTAATTATATTACTGCTAGCCAAACCAACTACGACGGAACTATAAGTTGTGCTCACTCCTAAAGTGGAACTTACATCAACTCCAAAATTGGTTGTTCCGGAAACATTACTAAACGTTATCTTACCAAAATCAGATGTGCTGTTTACGATAATATTATAGTTAGTTGGAAGCTTACCATCGTAGGTTAGAGCTGAGCCGGAAGCACCTTGAGAGTTGTTTAGTGTGGTTATAATACTATCTGTATCATTATAAATACTAATATTATTTCCTGATGCAGAAATAGTACCCGTATTTGTTAATGTAGTGATAGTAGCTGAGTCATCATTATAAATTGCCCAATCATCCCCCGCAGATATTGTTCCTGAATTATTTAATGTAGTTATTGTACCTCTAATATTTTTTATAGCATAGTCATCAGTTGTTGCTTTTATAGTACCACTGTTCGTTAGCGTAGTTATTTTCCCATCATTCCATATACCATTTCTAGTTGCTGAAATGGTGCCAGAATTAGTTAATGTAGTAATAGTATTTTCAGTCGAGTTACTTTGATCATTTCGAATTCCATAATCATCTACTGCAGATATTGTTCCTGAATTATTTAAGTTAACTATAGTAGCACCTTGAACAAGTTTAAGACCATCGTCACCGCCGGCCGAAATAGTACCACTATTTGTTAAAGTTGTAATTGTACCTCTTGTCCATAAGCCAGAATCATCAGCAGCAGATATTGTTCCTGAATTTGTTAAAGTTGTTATATTTCCTGTATTATGTATACCAAAGTCATCTCCTGCAGATATTGTTCCAGAGTTAGTAAGTGTTTCTATAGACCTCGCACTTCCACCAAGATTAGTGAGCCCCCTATCTTCCGCAGCAGATATTGTTCCCGTATTAGTTAATATGTTTATGAATCCCCCATTTCTGAGACCATGATTTGTCCCTGCAGTAATAGAGCCATTATTAATTAAATTAGAAATATTACCTGGTGAAGAATTCCTTAAACCAGCTGTTTCACTTGCTTCAAATGTTCCATTGTTAGTAATCGAAGTATTTGTACCATTTGCAGTTTTCACAGCAACATTTGTACTATCTATAGTAACACCAGAATCAACAGTTACATTAGAACCATCTCCCTCTATTTCTAAGTCACTACAATTTGAGGAAATGGTTTCAGTTGAGCCAGATACAACTGAACAATCTGCTGCAAACAAATGTTTACTATAAAATACACCTAATAATATTAAAACGAAAAATAAACGTTTCAATATCTTTCCTCCAAAATAACAAATTTTATAAAGAATGAATTAATAAGACTTTATGTCAATTTATTAAAATATTTACCATAATATTATATAATATGATATTGAGTACTAATAAGCCGCCTTAGCTCAGGGGTAGAGCACGTCATTGGTAATGACGGGGCCGCAAGTTCGAATCTTGCAGGCGGCACCATTTATATATATAGTTTTAGAAACTTTTGAGGGAGAAAAATAAATGTCTGAAAATTCATTTTCTTGGGAAAATAAAGTAGTAGCTATAACGGGTGGAGGAAATGGTATAGGAATGGCCATTGCTAAAGCTGCTAAAGGGTTAGGTGCTAAAGTAGCAATATCAGATATTAATGAACAAGACCTCAATAAAGCAAAAGAATTAAATGGGTTTTATACATCCCTATCTGATGCTGGGAAAGAATCTGATATACTAAGTTTTATTAAAAATACAGAAGAAAATTTGGGCCCAATAGATATATTTTTTGCAAATGCTGGTGTAGCAAGAAGTGGAACTTTAGATACCACTGATGAAGATTGGGATATCTCTTATAGAGTGAATGTTATGCATCATGTTTGGGCTGCAAGAGCTGTTATTCCATCTATGAGAAAAAGAAAAGGTTGCCGTTTTATAACAACAGCATCTGCAGCAGGCTTACTTTCAGAAATAAATTCTGCCTCTTATTCACTTACTAAGCATGCTGCCGTTGGTTTTGCTGAATGGATGTCTATTGTATATGGAAAAGATGATAAAGATGGAAATGCCGTAACAATATCTTGTCTCTGTCCACAAGGTGTAAATACCGCCATGACAGCAAATATGGATAATGGTGGAGTAGCTGGAATTGATGGAATGCTAAATCCTAGTGATGTTGCAAAAGTAGTTATTAATACAGTAAGTGAAGGAGGGTTTTTAATTCTACCTCATCCAGTGGTTGGAGAATATATTAAATTTAAAACATCTGACTATCCAAGGTGGCTCGGTGGAATGAGAAAGCTATATGCTAAGTTTAAAGGCTCTTATTAAATCAATAGAAATGAAAATTACATATAAAAATTAGTATTTAATTTAAATTTGTATATGGTAAAATATTTTTGACTTTTTTAGGAGAGAATTGATTATGACTGAAAAAATTTGGAAACTTTATCTATCAGGAGAAATTCATACTAATTGGCGTGATGAGATTAAAAACCTTTGTGAAGAGAAAACCCTGCCCGTTATTATTAATTCTCCAAACACTCTGCATGAAGATTCTGATGACTGTGGTGTAAAAATTCTTGGCACAGAAGCAGATAAATTTTGGCATGACCATAAAGGCGCTTCAATTAACTCTATAAGAAATTCAACATTATTAAAAAGCGCAGACATATTAATTGTAAAGTTTGGAGATAAATATAGACAGTGGAATGCAGCATTTGATGCTGGTATAGCAAAAGCACTTGATAAACCTATAATAACTTTACATGAAGATAATCTAAACCATGCACTTAAAGAAATAAATCAATCAGCGGTTGCTTCTTGCAGGTCCGTAAGTCAAGTTGTTCAAATTCTTACCTATGTAGTTAAAGGTGATCTATAATTTATACAATATAAAACAAGGCATTATAAATGAAAAAAAAAGGCTTAACTAGAAGGGCAATATTATCAGGAACGGCTATTTCTGTTATTCCAGCCAGTGCACTCGCACAGTCTATAAAAGAAGGATCTCCATCTTGGATGACAACACCGGGTAAAGCTTTTAACAAATATGGATTCCCTTCTTCCCAAGAAGAAAATACCAAACGAGAAATATTTCAACCTTACGAAGAGTACGCACCTGGTTCAGGAGTAGCGATGACTCCTTTAGAAAAACTTGAGGGAATAATAACTCCTAACGGCTTACATTTTGAAAGAAGTCATAATGGAGTTCCTAATATAAATGCTGATCAGCACGAATTATTAATTCATGGGCTTGTAGACAAGCCTCTAGTTTTTAAAATGAAAGATTTATTAAAATATCCCATGAAAACAAAAACATATTTTATAGAATGCGGAGGAAATAGTTTTTATAATTCAAATGCCTTTCCAATAGCTATGGATAGAACCTGTGGCTCTATTCACGGGCTCATTTCTACTGCTGAATGGACAGGAGTTCCATTAAAAACAGTTCTAGAAGAAGCTGGAATTAAAAAAGAGGCTCTTTGGCTTTTAGCTGAAGGGGCAGATGCCGCAGCGATGAGTAGAAGCATTCCATTAGAAAAAGCCTTAGATGATACTCTTATAGCCCTATATCAAAATGGGGAACGCATTAGGCCAGAACAAGGATATCCAATGAGGCTTGTCGTTCCTGGATGGGAAGGAAATATAAGTATTAAATGGTTAAGAAGGATAAAAGTTACAAAAAAACCAACATATACAAAAGATGAAACATCTAAATATAGTGATCTATTGGTAAGTGGAAAAACATTACAATTTACTTTTCCAATGGAAGTTAAATCTATAATAACTCAACCTTCTGCAGGCCCAGTTCCACTTAAAAAAGGACCCATTCACATTACAGGGCTAGCATGGTCTGGACTTGGAAATATTAAAAAAGTAGAGATCTCTACAGACAAAGGGAAAACTTGGAATATTGCACAAATAGAAGGAAGTAACGAACCATTATCGCCTGTAAGATTCAGATACAATTGGATTTGGAACGGAGAGGAATGCTCTATAGAAAGTAGAGCTACCGATAGTAAAAATAATATTCAACCTCAAAGAAAAGTCTGGTCTGTAAAATATGGCTTAGGTCATTTATATCACAATAATTCTATTCAAATATGGAGAATTACTCCTAAAGGTAAAGTATCTAATGAATATGATGATTTTGCTCAAAATGAAAAATGGTCAGAAGAATAGTATTTAAATTTTAAAAGTAAGTATTGAAATGAGTAAATTATTAAAACATATAATATTTCTGATTGCTTTTACTACTATTAGCTTTTTATCAATAGCTAAATCTGATGAAAATATTAATTTTAGTTTTGGACAAGAAATAGATTCAGTAAAAATTTCAAATCAGGATATTACTATAGATGCTTTAGGCACAAATCTACCTGAAGGAAATGGTACTGCTCTAAAAGGAGAAAAAATCTTTCTTGATAAATGTGTTTCATGCCATTTAGAAAATGAATTTTTTAATTCAGAAGTGTTATTAGAAAAAAATAAAATTGAATCTATACCAATAAATTTAGATTGGCCGTATCCTAAAACTTTATTTGATTATATTAGAAAAGCCATGCCTTATAATAAGCCACAAACTTTAACAAGCGACGAAACATATTCTTTAACGGCCTATCTTCTGTATAAAAACAAAACTTTTAATTATGAAGAAGTTTTAAATAAAGAAACCTTAATTAATATTAACTCTAATAATAATATATTCCTTGAAAAATGGGACCAAAACAAATCGAACATCATGAATATTTCAAAACATACAAATTCTTTTTTTTCAAATTTATCTAATACTTTTAAAAATAAAGAAGAAAAATTAAATTGGTATAATAATGATATTACTAAAAGTGAAATCGAATATAAAATTAATAACCAAGACATTTCTGTTAGCCCAACTAGTATTAATTTACCACAAGGAAATGGTACGGCAGAAATTGGGGAAAAGGTATATCAACAAAAATGTCTCTCTTGTCATGGTACATTAGGTATTGCTGAAGTACTTTCTCAAGAGATTGAGAGCCTAAGAGGAACACAAAATGCGATGAAAATAGTTGCATTTGAGTCTTTATCTGGAGGTTTAGGTAGCTTAAATTCAGAGATGCCTATTCGTTCTGTTGGTTCTTTTTGGCCTCATGCATCTACTTTATTTGATTACATACGAAGAGCCATGCCTTATTATAACCCCCAATCTCTGACTAATGATGAAGTGTATGCTGTTACTGCTTATGTTTTATTTATCAATAATATAATAAATAAAGAAGATGCCCTTAATGCAAAAACCCTTCAAAATATAAAGATGCCTAATAAAGCTGGATTTATAGATTCATGGGGACCAGATTGGTGGAGAGAGTGGATACATCAAAAACATTCAATATTCTTTACTTGTATTCTCTTATTAGGAGTTTTAGCAGTTACTTTATTTGCAAGAAAACTATCTCAAAATAGAAAAAAAATTATATATATTAAGACCTTTCTTACAGGAACTATATTTCTGTGGATGGCATTTTTTCAGAACCTACAAGTAGGGACGCAAAAAGTTTATCAGACATTTAATAATTTAAAAACTAGTAATGGAGTATGGGATAATATTTTATTTGAGCCCATATATGTTATTTTAGGAATATTTATTATCATTACTACTCTCATATGGGGAAGAGGTATATTTTGTGGATGGTTATGTCCCTTTGGAACCATACAAGATATAATATATAAATTTAAAACATTATTAAAATTTAAGACTTTTGAAATTCCAGATTCTATACATAGTAAATTAATATACTTAAAATATATAATATTGAGCACAATTATTATTGGAGCAATATATGCTACAGGAACTAATATATTATTTGAATTTGAGCCTTTTAAAACTATAATAGAAGATAAATTTAACACTTCTACTATCCTTATACTATGGTCGCTAGCCTTATTAATATTTGTGTTTTTTATAGAACGAGGGTTTTGTAGGTATCTATGTCCTACGGGAGCAGCACTAGGTTTAGCTAGCCAATTTCAAGTAATTAGCTGGCTAACAACTATTAAATCCTGCGGCGATATATCATGCGCTGCTTGTTCACCTAAATGTCCTACAAAGGCTATAGCAAAAAATGGTTCTATAAATGAAAAAGAATGCATACAATGTATGTCATGCCAAATAACTTATAATGATAAAGATTTAACCTGTAAAAATAAAAGGTCTATTAAAAAGAAGTTTAATAAAAATAAAACAATTTTAGGAACTAGTTAGTTGATTAAAAGAATATTTAAAATAATTATACCTTTAATTATCTTGATAATTAATATCCATTCTGTGAATGCAGATATGAATGATCCTCTGCAAAGCAGAATAAACCCTGGTATTATTGCAAAGCTTTTTCCTAATGCTGAATCTTTAGGAGCGCCGATAGGGAACCCTCCTTATATTCCTGTTTATGGAAGCGAAGATAGTAGTGCTATTGATGTAAATATTTTGCATAGCTGGAGGCAAGAATTTTTGCAGGTTAATGCCAGAGAACCCACTAAAGAAGAAGAAGAAGAAAAAATTAACTCGCTTAAAAAGAAAGGTGATAAAAAAGAGATTGGCTTTTTATTTTCTACCTATGAAACTACTGGAGCTAAAGGATATTCAGGTGACTATTTTGACATAATTGTTGGACTAAAACCTGATGGAAGGTTAGCAGGCTCTGTTATTGTGGAACTTCATGAGCCAATGATTTGTCCCACCTGCGTGCCTCAAACGAAGCTTACTGCTCTCCATGAAACATTTATAGGTGCCAATATTAATAGAAGGGTAAATTTAAACTCTGGTACAGGAGGAGGAAGAGGTTACGATGGAGTTACCGGAGCAACAATTAGTGCGACTCTTACTACTAATGGAATAATTACTGCTGCTAAAAAAATTCTTAGACAGATAGGTTTAGGAGCCAATGAAGGGCCTTTTTATGTCGATGTAGATAATTTTTCTGAACATAGTTGGCCAGAATTAGTGAATTGGGGAGGAGTCGTTGGAAGAAGTTTTACAAGAAAAGAAATTAGACAAGAATTAGACCCAGATAATCAAGATTATATAAGAAACCCCGATAAAAAATTTACTAGTATTTATGCTGGTTTGGCAAACCCTGCCTCTGTGGGAAAAAATATTTTTGGTGGCAAATGGTATTCTTATCATGTTTCACAGTTAGCAACAGGTGATAACTTATTAGTAATCTTAGGCTCAGGCTTATATTCTTGGAAAAAAAATCAATATAATCGAGTAACATTAGTTCAAAATGATAAAAAATGGAAATTCACACAAAACGAGGCATTAAAAGCAACAGCTCTTAGAATAAAAGAAAAACCAAGCCTATCTCAGATAGGTTTATTACGTATTCCAAAGGAATGGGGATTTGACCCACTAGAAAAGTGGGAGTTAGAGTTTGCAGTAAATGAAAAATTTGCAAATGGGAAGTTCTCGTTAAATTACGATTTACCTAATCGATTAATTACAGGAGATCCAGTTGCATTAGAAGATGCAGGATTAAGGCCAATAGCAACTGCTTTCTTAGGACTAGTTAGAGAGAGCAAACTAAGTGGATGGCAATCAGAGTGGGCGCAACAAGACTATTCTATAATATTTTTATTTTTACTTCTAATCCTATTAACCCTACTTTTAATTTTTCAAAAAAAGCTTTCCGCAAGTAAAAAGGTCCATAGTTACATTAGGCTAGGTTTTTTAACTATAATTCTAACTTGGTTAGGATGGATAGCTCAAGCTCAGCTAAGTATCGTAAATATTATATCTTACGCCCAAGCATTGATACAAGGAAAAGGTTATACACAATTTTTATTTGAACCACTTATATGCATAATCTTTGTATATACTTTAATTTCTTTAATATTATTAGGTAGAGGTGTCTTTTGTGGATGGTTATGTCCTTTTGGAGCTCTTCAAGAAATATTATTTAAATTTGGACGCCTTATAAAATTACCTCAAATAAATATTCCATTTTGGTTAAATGAAAGGCTATGGGTTCTAAAATATTTAATATTAATGAC
This sequence comes from uncultured Pelagibacterales bacterium, assembly GCA_913046335.1. GTDB lineage: Bacteria > Pseudomonadota > Alphaproteobacteria > TMED109 > TMED109 > TMED109. The sequence goes on from CAJWSU010000011.1 coordinate 42,299, forward strand.
CATAGCATCCACTATCATAATTGGTCATGATTCGTCTTATACTCTTATTGAAATTGAACCTTTTAAAACGGCCATAACTTCTTATTTTAATAGAAGCCTTCCTTATGTAATTTACGCTGTCATCCTTATTTCTGTAGCTCTTTTTACAGAAAGGTTTTTCTGTAGGTTTATGTGTCCCCTTGGAGCTGTTTTAGGATTCTTAGGTCGATTCCATATTTTAGATATGATTCCTAGAAGACCAGAGTGCGGAAGCCCGTGTCACCTATGCGAAAATTCCTGTCCTGTACAAGCTATAGCACCGTCTGGAAAAATTAATATGAATGAATGTTTTCAATGTTTAGATTGTGAGGTTGAGTATTACGATGACAGCCGTTGTCCACCTTTAATATTTGAAAAAAAGACCTCTTTAAAACAATCAAAAATATAATTGAATTACGTTTAATTAGCACTATATTTAGTATCTAAATAAAAAAATAACATATTAATTGTAATTTTTATTAAAAATAGGTTGAACTTATGTTGAAAATAGGTTTTTCTTATGACTAGAGAGTCGTTCTTTTCTTAATGAACGATATTAGTAGTCGTTCATTAATTTAATGATCGACATATGTATAATAATTTCTTCTTCATTTTGTAGAAGAATATAACACAGGGAGGAATCCCCATATGTCAAAGATTTTGAAATATGGCTTCGTTGCTGCAGTATTTGCAGCTACATTAGGTATGATCTCAAGTGCATTTGCGCAAGGTGTTGACGTCCTTAGAGGGG
>CAJWSU010000012.1:0-42519 GCA_913046335.1 uncultured Pelagibacterales bacterium
TAATAGTTTCTTCCGCTATAAACAAAGAAGGGTTAGACAGTATAATAAATACTTTATATTCTTTTATGGAAGAACATAATAAAGAAAATAATAATGAAATTAAAGAAGAAAAATGGTCCCCATAGATTCAATTAATAATGAATATGTTAATAAAGCTAGCAGAATAGTTTTAAAGGTTGGGTCTTCATTAATAGTTAATCCTACTACAGGCTATATTAATAGTACCTGGGTAGAAAACTTAGCGAATGATATATTGTTTTTATTGAATAAAAATAAAGAGGTATTAATAGTTAGTTCCGGAGCTATTGCACTAGGAAAAACTGAGCTTAATTTGCAAAATAGATCTTTAATACTCTCAGAAAAACAAGCTGCAGCAGCTGCTGGCCAAATAGTATTGGCAAAAGCCTGGAAAAGTGTTTTTGAAAAAATTGAAATTAAATGCGCTCAAATTTTAGTTGGTCATAGTGATTTAGAAACAAGAAGAACTGCTATGAATACTAGAGCCACATTAAATACACTACTAAAATTAAAAGTTATTCCCATTATCAATGAAAATGATACCGTTGCTACTTTAGAAATTAGGTATGGTGATAATGACCAATTAGCAGCAAGGATATCGCAATTAGTAGAAGCAGATGTATTAGTTCTTTTATCTGATATAGATGGATTATATTCTAAAGACCCTAAATCTTCTAAGAATGCTAAGTTTATTGCTGAAATTGATTGCATCTCTAAAGACATTGAAGCTATGGCAAAAAATACTACGTCTAATATAGCCTCTGGTGGAATGATAACTAAAATAAAGGCAGCTAAAATTGCAACAGCTGCTGGATGTAATTTAATAATAGCGTATGGGCAAAATAATAATAGTTTAATAAAATTAATAAATGGTGGCAAACATTCTATTTTTAAATCTAATTTAACACCTCTGAGCGCAAAGAAAAAGTGGATAATAAGTAAAAAAAATAAATCAAAGTTTATTATTATAAATAAAAGTGCAGAAAAAACTTTAATATCGGGAAAGAGCTTATTAGCTAATGGCATAAAATCTAATTCTGGTAACTTTGATAGAGGAGAAATTATTAATATCTTATCAATTGATAATAATATACTAGGCTATGGAATAATAGCATACGATGCCAAAGAAATAAAAAAAATTCAAGGAAAACAAAGTAAAGATATTGAAAAATTATTAGGATATAAAGTTAAGGATGAAGCTATACATAGAAATGATATAGTTCTAAATCAAGAAAGAAGAAAATAAAATGAGTAATAAAGAGATGATTGATCATATTGAAGATATTTGCTTTAAAGCTTATAAAGCATCAAATGCATTATCTCATGCCACAACAGATGCTAAAAATGAAGCTTTAGAAAAAATTGCAATAAGCATCCATAAAGATAAAAAGTTAATTTTAGAAGCAAATGTTATTGATATGAATTTAGCAAAAAAAAATAATATTTCAGAAGCATTTTTAGATAGGCTATTTTTAGATGAAAGCCGAATAGATAGCATAATAAATGGCGTCTATAATATAATAAAATTAGATGATCCAATTGGAACTAAAATTAAGCACTGGAAGCCATCAAATGAAATAGATATGACTCAAATAAGAGTTCCTATTGGAGTTATTGGAATAATATATGAATCAAGGCCTAATGTGACAGCAGATGCTAGTGCATTAGCCTTAAAGTCAGGAAACTCTATAATTTTAAGAGGAGGCTCGGAAAGTTTTCACTCAAGTTCCGCAATAGTTAACTCTATTAAAAACGGGTTAAAAGAATCAAAAATATCTGAAGATTGCGTACATATCATTAATACTATTGATAGAGATGCTGTTGGCTTACTATTAAATATGCACAAATATGTTAACTTAATTATTCCACGAGGAGGCAAAGCATTAATTGAAAGAGTTCAAATAGATAGTAAAATACCAGTTTTATCTCATTTAGATGGCTTATGTCACACATATATAGATGTAGATGCTAATAAGGATATGGCTCTAGATATTGTTATCAATGCAAAAATGAGAAGAACAGGTATTTGTGGTTCTACAGAAACGTTACTATGCCATAAGGATGTAGTAAATAATATTCTGCCTAATATAATTAATAAGCTTTTACAGCTGGGATGTGAATTAAGGGCAGATAAAAGTATCCAAACTTTGAATAAAGCTGTTAAGAATGCTACAAAAGAAGATTGGCAAACTGAATATCTAGATAAAATACTTTCTATCAAATCTGTTGCAAGTGTTGATGATGCAATAAAACATATTGAAAAGTTTGGATCTAATCATACAGATGCCATCATTACTGATAATAAAGATACTGCTGAAATTTTTCTAAAAAAAGTAAATAGTGCTATAGTGCTGCATAATGCTTCTACACAATACGCGGATGGGGGAGAATTTGGAATGGGAGCCGAAATGGGAATAGCTACTGGTAAATTACATGCAAGAGGACCTGTAGGTTTGGAGCAATTAACTACTTATAAATATCAACTTCGGGGTAATGGTCAGGTAAGGCCCTAGATTTGTCTGTAAACAAAAAAATCTATTATAAGTCTATAGGCTTAACCAAAAGAAGAAAAATGAAAATTGGATTATTAGGTGGGTCATTTAACCCTGCTCATAGTGGGCATATTTATATCTCAAATGAAGCACTAAAAAGATTAGAACTTGATGAAGTTTGGTGGCTAGTAAGCCCACAAAATCCTTTAAAGTCAAATTCCATAAGCGCTCCTTTAAGTATTAGATTGGATAATGCTAGAAGCATCGCAAAAGGGCATAATATTAGAGTTGAAGACCTAGAAACAAAATTTAAAACAAATTTTACATCTAAAACTTTAGAATTAATAATAAAAAGATATGGTGGAAGCAAATTTGTTTGGCTAATGGGAGCAGATAATCTTGTAGAAATTAACCAGTGGTTCAATTGGAAAAATATCTTTCAGGTAATGCCTGTTGCAGTTTTTAATAGAGGTGTTTATTCTTACAGTGTAATTAATTCTATTGCAGGGAAATACTATTTTTCAAAACTACATAAAGCTAAAGATTCAAATTCTATTTTTAATAAGCCACTTCCTGCTTGGCAGTTTCTACATATTAATAAAAACCCAGTATCATCTACTTTATTAAGATTTAAAAAAAATCATGGATAGGAAAAATGTTAAAAATGGATAATAAAAAACTAAATAATTGTATAGAAAAAATATTAAGTGATGGTAAGGCAGAAAATATAATATCAATATCTTTAAAAGGTAAGTCTTCAATAGCTGATTATATGATTATAGCTAGTGGCAGCTCTACAAGACATGTCAGTGCCTTAGCGAGTCAAGTAGCAACAAAGCTAAAAGCATTAGACTATCGGGTATTTTCTATGGAAGGTCAAAGAAGCGGTGATTGGGCTTTGGTAGATGCAGGAGATGTGATTGTTCACTTATTTAGACCAGAAGTAAGAGAGTTTTATAATTTAGATAAAATGTGGCTTGCACCAAAAGATAAAAGTATGGAAGAAAACCTCTAAAAAATATTATGCATATAAAATTCAATTTTATATTAAAAATAATCATATTATTATCTATAGCAAACTTTCAAACCTATTTTACTTATGCAGCAGAAAAAATTGATAAAAAAGAATACCTCAAAGAATTAGAGAATATTGAAGCCCTTATATTAAAAGATAAACATAAAATAAAAATTTTAGATCAAAAATTAAAAGGTATTTCAAAACATATAAGTAATATTAGAAAAAATATTGTTTATAATGATCAAAAAGTTAAAGGATATGATTCAAAAAAATCTTTACTTAAAAATAAATTATATGAAATTGAAAAACTAATTGCGAATGCAAAGATTAATAAAAAAAAATATAGTTATGCATTAGATAAATTATTATTATTAATCTATATAAATAAAGAATTTAGCTATGATATTCATACTAAAAAAAAAATTATTTTAGACTATTTACTTCATGAAAATATTAGCAACCATAATAAACTTAATAAAATTATTTTTAATTCTTTAAAAGAATTGTCTCTAATTAATAAAGAAATTAAGAATATTAATGAATATATAAAAAATATTACTAAAAAAGCTAATACTAAAGATTTACTTATAAAAAATACAGCATCCGAAGCTATCACTATCTCTAAAAAAAGAGCATTATTAAATATCATTAATAATAATAAAAATCAAAGAGATAAAATAACGAAGATACTAAGCTTATTAAAAAAAAATTATACTCAAAAACCTCTCGAAATAATTAGATGGAACAATTTTTATAAAAATAACTTAATTTTAAAATTTAAAAATTTGAAGAAACCAGAAGGTATAATTTATGAATTTAACATAGAAACAGAAGTAATTGCTCCAGTATCTGGTAAAATAGTATTTGCTGATTATTTTAAAGGTTACAAAAATATTTTTATTATTGATCCTGGCTTCGGTTTTCACGTTGTACTTTCAGGATTAGATGAAATATACTATAAGGTAGGAAGGTATATTAAGGCAGGAGAAAAAATAGGTGTGTTAAAAATTAATCAATCTAATCCTGTAGAGCTTTACGTAGAAGTTAGGTTAAATGGGAAAACAATCAATCCTATTGAATGGTTCAATAAAAATAGTAAAGGTAAATAATAATGAAATATTTTAATTTAAATAAAATAAATACCGTTAGTTTCGCAATGATTATTTTAATATTATTTAGCTTTAGTTCTAGAGCTGAAGAAAAAGAAACAAATGTATATCAACAGTTAAACATGTTTGGAGAAGTATACGAAAGAATAAGAAGAGAATATGTAGAAGAAGTTGATGATAAAGAATTAATTGAAGCTGCCATACAAGGGATGCTCCAATCTCTTGATCCGCACTCATCTTTTATGAATGCTGAGTCCTTCGATGATATGCAAGTACAAACTAAGGGAGAGTTTGGTGGTTTAGGTATAGAAGTTAATATGGAAGATGGTTTTGTTAAAGTCATATCACCCATAGATGACACGCCGGCATTTGAAGCAGGAGTTCAAGCTGGAGATTTTATAATTGAGATAGATGGGGCTTCAGTATATGGTCTATCCTTAGGTGAAGCAGTAGAACAAATGCGAGGCTTAGTTGATACAAATATTACTATAAAAATTAGTAGAGGAGAACAGGAACCATTTGATATTACTATTACAAGAGCTAAAATTAAAGTTCAGTCTGTTAAAGGTAGAAGAGAAGGTAATGCAGTATATTTAAGAATTACTTCTTTTAATGAAAAAACTCAGTCTGGTCTTTTAAAAAATATGAAAAAATTAAGAGATGAAATAGGAGAAGATATTACTGGTGTCATTCTAGATCTGAGGAACAACCCTGGAGGACTATTAAATCAAGCAGTAGCTGTATCTGATGCTTTTTTAAATAGGGGAGAAATAGTATCTACTAGAGGAAGAAAAGCCAAGGGACAGCAAAAATTTAATGCTAAATCTGGTGATATTACTGATGGATTACCAGTTATTATTTTAATAAATGGAGGGTCAGCATCTGCATCTGAAATAGTTGCAGGCGCATTGCAAGATCATAAACGTGCGGTAATAATGGGCACAACTTCATTTGGAAAAGGTTCTGTTCAAACAATTATGCCCGTGCAACGAGATTCTGCTATGAGACTTACTACGGCTAGGTACTATACTCCTTCTGGCAATTCTATTCAAGCAAAGGGTATTGTTCCAGATATTATAGTTAAACAAGCCAAAATTGAAGAATTAGAGCCATTCTCAAGTAGAAAAGAAAGTGACTTAAAAGGACATTTAGAAAACCCAAAAGAAGGGAATAGTACGCTAGAAAAAATTAAAAAAGAAAATAGTACTTCTGAGATTAATAATGAAAAAATAGACTATCAGTTAAATAGAGCTAAAGATTTATTAGAAGGTATATCGCTTTATAATAGAAAGAATGGCTAGTACAGAAAAATACAGACCAAATGTTGGCGCAGTTATATTTAATAAAAATGCTGATATATGGATAGGTAAAAGAGCCGATATTTCTTCAAAGTCTTCTTGGCAAATGCCTCAAGGTGGAATAGATATTAATGAACCTTCATTAGAAGCTGCTGTAAGAGAGGTTTATGAAGAAACAGGAATTAAAAGTATTAAACATATTTCTTTTATTAATAAATGGATAAAATATAAATTGCCTGTAAATATTGCTGTGAATAAATGGAATGGTAAATATGTGGGACAGATGCAAAAATGGTATCTATTTTATTTTTACGGTGAAGACTCTGAAGTAAATATTAATATAGATCATAATCCTGAATTTAGTGACTGGAAATGGGCAAATACAATATATATAGAAAAAAATGTTACACATTTTAGAAAAAATATTTATAAAACTGTGTTTAAAAAATTTAGTACTAATATAACAAACACACTAAATTAGTTGATATTTTTAAAATCTATCATCGCTTGATATTTTTCAATACGTTTCAATATTGGTTTTTCATTTAATTCATTTTCTGAAACTTCTAATTCATCATTACATTGTTTGATTTTATCTGCACATTCTGAAATGTTAATATCATTAGAAGAAATAACCTCTGTAGCAAGAATAGAAACTTTATCATTAATCACTTCTATAAAGCCTCCCGATATAAAAAAAAGCTCTATTTCTTTATCTGCTTCTATTTTAAGTAAACCAGGCCTTATACTTGAAACTAAAGCTGTATGACCTGGAAGTAATCCAAAATCACCTTCTGTTCCAGAAATGCTAACCATATCTACTGATTTAGACATAATTAGTTTCTCTGGCGAAACTACTTCTAAATTTAGCTTTTCTTCATCTGCCATTTTTCTATCTTTCTAATTTATGCAGCTTTCTCTTCCATAGCTTTAGCTTTTTCTATTGCTTCTTCCATAGTACCTACCATATAAAATGCAGCCTCAGGTAGATGGTCATACTCACCAGAGCATAATGCCTTAAAACCTTTAATAGTATCTTCTAAATCAACAAATTTTCCTGGTGAACCTGTGAATACCTCTGCCACATGAAAGGGTTGAGACAAGAATCTTTGAATTTTTCTAGCTCTATTAACTGTAAGCTTATCTTCTTCAGATAATTCATCCATTCCTAAAATAGCTATAATATCTTGTAATGACTTATATGATTGCAAAATACTTTGCACATCTCTTGCAACTTGGTAATGCTCTTCGCCAATTACTCTAGGATCCAGAATACGAGAAGTGGAATCAAGAGGATCAACTGCTGGATAAATTCCCAATTCAGCAATTTGTCTTGATAAAACAGTTGTTGCATCCAAATGGGCAAAAGATGTCGCTGGTGCTGGATCAGTTAAGTCATCAGCAGGAACATAAATAGCTTGTACTGAAGTGATTGAACCTTTTTTTGTAGATGTAATTCTTTCTTGTAAAGCTCCCATATCTGTTGCTAAAGTAGGCTGATAACCAACAGCTGATGGAATACGACCTAGTAATGCTGAAACCTCAGACCCTGCCTGTGTAAATCTAAAAATATTATCTACAAAAAATAATACATCTTGACCTTCTTCATCTCTAAAATACTCTGCCATAGTCAAACCTGAAAGTGCTACTCTAAGACGTGCCCCAGGAGGTTCGTTCATTTGACCATAAACTAAAGCTGCTTTTGACTCTTTTCCCTTTAAGTCTATTACGCCTGATTCGATCATCTCATGATATAAATCATTACCTTCTCTAGTTCTTTCTCCTACACCCGCAAAAACTGAATAACCACCATGTCCTTTAGCAATATTATTAATTAATTCCATGATTAAAACTGTCTTACCCACTCCTGCGCCTCCAAATAAACCAATTTTGCCACCCTTAGCATATGGCGCTAATAAATCAACTACCTTAATTCCTGTCACTAATATCTCAGATTCTGTTGATTGATCAGTATAAGAAGGTGCAGGCCTATGTATTGGGTATGAAGTTTTTGTTTTTACTGGTCCTCTTTCATCAACTGGCTCTCCAATTACATTCACAATTCTTCCAAGCATTTCAGGCCCTACTGGTACTGATATAGGTTTGCCAGTTTGGGTTACTTCTTTTCCTCTAACTAAACCATCAGTTGCTGACATCGCGATAGCTCTTACTGTTTTTTCCCCTAGATGCTGCGCAACTTCCAAAACAAGTCTTTCACCAGAATTATCTATTTCTAAACCATCCAATATACTTGGCAGATCTTCATCAAATTGAACATCTACTACTGGCCCGATAACCTGCGTTACTTTTCCTATATTACCTGTCATTTTAATCTCCATTCTTATGTGAATTCTAATTTATTTTTATAAAGCCTCTGCACCTGAAATAATTTCTATTAATTCCCCTGTAATGATAGCCTGTCTTTGTCTATTATAAGATAATTTAAGTTTATCAATCATTTCTCCTGCATTTCTGGTAGCATTATCCATTGCAGCCATTCTTGCACCTTGCTCTCCTGCACCACTTTCTAATATTGCTTTATAAATTTGTATCGCTAAATTTTTAGGAAGCAATTCAGATAAGATTTCTTTTTCATCTGGTTCAAAATCAAAGTTTACTATATTAGCATCATTTTTAATTTCATTTTCTTCTGCATCTATACTACAAGGAATTAATGACTGTTCTCTTACTATTTGTGAAATAACAGATTTAAATTGATTATAAATTACTGAGCATGTTCCAAATTCATCACTATCTAATTTTCTTACAAGTTCAGTAGACAAATCTTCCGCTAAATTAAAAGGATTATTATCATTAATGCTATTAGATATAATTACGCTATCCCCATAAACTCCTTTTAATACGTCAGAACCTTTTTTTCCAATACATATTATTTTAAATTCTATTCCAGCGCCTTTTAACTCCTTAACCTTATTTTTTACTGCTTTCACTATAGAGGAATTAAACCCTCCGCATAACCCTCTATCTGAGGTAACAGCTAAAATTAAATGTAAAGAACTATTTTTATTGCCTAATAATAAATCGAGAGAAACTTCACTATCTTTCAGACTGGTTGATAAAGATGACATGATTTTTGCTATTTTTTCTGAATAAGGCCTAGCTAACTCAGCTCTTTCCTGAGCACGTCTTAATTTAGAAGCAGCTACCATTTTCATAGCTTGTGTTATCTTTCTAGTAGAAGTTACACTATCTATTTTATTTTTTAATGCTTTAAGATTACTCATAATGTAATATCAATCACTCTTAAACAAAGTCTTTAATGACTTCTTCTATTAATGAAGTTATAGATTTTTCAATATCTTCATCTAAAGCCGCCTTCTTTTCAATAGACTCTAATAATGTTTTAGAACTTCTAAGATTATTTAACAAAGTTTCCTCAAATTTTGCTATTTGTGCAATTTCAATTTTATCTAAAAAACCTTTTACTCCCGCGTAAATGACAACAACTTGTTCTTCTACAGATAAAGGCGCATATTGTCCCTGTTTTAATAATTCTGTTAATCTTGCTCCTCTAGCTAATAACTGCTGCGTTGCTGCATCTAAATCAGATCCGAACTGAGCAAAAGCTGCCATCTCTCTATATTGAGCTAATTCTAGTTTAATAGAGCCTGCAACTTGTTTCATAGCTTTAATTTGAGCAGAAGAACCAACACGACTAACTGATAAGCCTACATTAATAGCTGGTCTAACACCCTGATAAAAAAGGTCAGTTTCTAAAAATATTTGACCATCTGTAATAGAAATAACATTTGTAGGAATATATGCAGATACATCTCCACCCTGCGTTTCAATTATTGGCAAGGCAGTCATTGAGCCTGATCCATTTTCTTCATTTAATTTTGCAGATCTTTCTAACAAACGTGAATGTAAATAGAAAACATCTCCAGGATAAGCTTCTCTTCCTGGAGGCCTTCTTAATAATAAAGACATTTGTCTATATGCTACAGCTTGTTTAGATAAATCATCATATATAATTAAAGAATGCATTTTATTATCTCTGAACCATTCTCCTATAGCAGAGCCTGTATAAGGAGCTAAATATTGAAGTGGGGCTGGTTCTGATGCAGTTGCAGCAACTACTACTGTGTAATCTAGTGCTCCTCTCTCATCAAGCTCTTTAACTATTTGAGCTACAGTGGAACGCTTCTGACCAATAGCTACATATACACAATATAATTTTTTACTTTCGTCATTACCATTATTAATTATTTTTTGATTTAAAATTGTGTCAATAGCAACAGCTGTTTTACCAGTTTGTCTATCTCCAATTATTAATTCTCTCTGCCCTCTTCCGACAGGTACAAGGGAATCAATAGCTTTTAAACCAGTTTGAACAGGTTCGTGAACAGATTTTCTCGGAATTATTCCAGGAGCTCTAACATCAACAACACTTCTCTCTGCTGATTTAATTTCTCCCTTACCGTCGATTGGATTACCTAAGGCATCTACTACTCTTCCTAATAGCTCTCTTCCAACAGGTGCATCTACAATATTTCCTGTTCTTTTAACAGTATCCCCCTCTTTTATGCCTCGATCATCTCCAAAAATAACTACACCTACATTATCTGATTCAAGATTTAATGCCATTCCAGATATACCTCCTGGAAACTCGACCATTTCACCTGCTTGAACATTATCTAGTCCATAAACTCTTGCTATACCATCTCCCACTGATAAAACCTGTCCAACTTCTGCAACTTCTGCATCTGTTCCAAAATTTTCTATCTGATCTTTTATAATAGATGATATTTCTGCAGCATTAAGTTTCATTTATTTAATCCCTTTCATAGATACCTTGAGCCCTTGTAATTTTGACCTTACTGAACCATCCAGCATTACTGAACCAATATTTAAAATATACCCTCCAATTATAGTAGGATCTACTTTAGATATTAAACTTACATTAGCGCCCATTGCCTTTTTAATTATTTGTTCGATTTTCTTTAGGTCGTCTTCAGCTGGGTTAGTCGTGCTTAATAATTCAGCTCTAACCTCTCCCTTATATTTAACTTCTAATTCTAAGAATCTAAAACAGATTCTATCAATAATAAAAGATCTTCTATTATTACATATTACGGAAAAAAACTTTATTACTGTATCACTAGCAGAAATCTTTTTTAAAATAGTATCTATGACACCCTGTTGATCATTTCGAGAGATTATAGGAGATTTTATAAGCCTAGTGAAATCATTACTAGACTCTAATAAAGCAATGATCTGTTCTAAATCATCATGCACTGTTTCTAAAGCCTTATTCTCAATAGCAAGCTCCAAAAGAGCCTTTGAATATCTCTCTACAACGTTCCCAATATTTTTTGAATCATTCGCCAATTATATAGATCCCAAAATACTAATTATTAAGTAATTATTTATAAAAAATGTTTGCGAGGTTTAGGTAACACAGCTTTCAAATATGTTCAATAGAAGATTAACTTTTAATGTATATTTTATAAGAAATTATAAGGATCTATATCAATTTTAATTCTAATAGTCCTATCAACCTTTATATTTGAAAGCCATTCTCTAATAAATACCTGGAGCCGAACATCTCCTTTACCTTTAATAAGAAAACGGTATCTATACAAACCACGTAATTTAGTTATAGGAGCGGGAGCTGGCCCTAATACCTCGATTCGATCCTTATCTTTGTGTATTTTAGGAACTTTAGAAGATAGTTTTTTAACAAAATTTTCCAAAGTATCTAAATTTACAGATTGAATTATTAATGACCCTAGACGGCCATAGGGAGGCAAACTTAAGTATTTTCTTCCATCTGCTTCTGCTTTTATAAAGTTTTTAATACTCCCTGTTTGCATAGCCTCCATAACAGTATGCTTTGGGTCATAACTCTGAATATATGCATAACCTTTCTTCTTTTCTCTTCCAGCTCTACCTGTTAATTGGGTTAGCATCTGAAATGTTCTTTCTGATGCTCTCAAATCTCCTCCGGATAGTCCTAAATCAGCATCAATAGCTATAACTGTTGTCAAATTAGGAAAATGATGCCCTTTTGTAACTATTTGTGTGCCCACAATGATATCAACTTTTCCTGAAACTATCTCATTAAAAATATTTATTTTTTCTTTTAATGAATTTAATGTATCACTTGCTATTACTTCTAATTTAGCTTCAGAGAATAATTCTTTTGCTTCAGCTGCCAACCTTTCAACTCCCGGTCCACATGGTACAAACTCTTCTTCAGATTTACAATTAGGGCATTCCTTTTTAATACTTTCTTGATAACCACAATAATGGCATAGCATTTTTTCTGTTATTTTATGGTTTACTAACCAAGAAGAACAATTGATACACTGGAACCTATGTCCACATTGCCTACATAATGTTAATGGAGAATACCCCCTTCTATTAATATAGAGCAGAACTTGTTCTTTTTTATCTAAAGCTTTTTTTATAGCTTTATATGATTCCTTTGCTATCCATTTAGTCGATAATAACTTTTCTTTTCGCATATCTATAATTTTAATTTCAGGCATTACTGCCGAACCAAAACGTTCTGGAAGAATAATTCTATTATATTTTTCTATATTTGCATTATGAACTGATTCTAAAGAAGGAGTAGCAGAAGCTAAAATAACCTTTGAGCCAGATAAATTGCCTCTTACTACTGCCATGTCTCTAGCATTATAAATAATACCATCTTCTTGTTTATAAGAAGGATCATGCTCTTCATCAACTATAATTAGAGATAAAGTAGACAAAGGAAGAAAAAGAGCACTTCTAGCACCAATTACTACTTTAACTTCACCCTTAATAGCCTTTTGCCAAGTTTTGCGTTTATCCTTATTAGATATTTCTGAATGCCATATATCAGGCATAAAATTAAAACGTTTCAAAAAACGGTCAATAAAATGTTTACTCAATGCAATTTCTGGCAAAAGAATAAGACTTTGCTTTCCTTTTTTTATTTCGTTTGAAATTAATTCTAAGTATATTTCTGTCTTTCCTGATCCTGTAACGCCATCTAAAAGAAAAATATTACTTTTATCTTTATTAGCAATACTTTTTATTTTCTTTACAGCAGCTAGTTGGTAATTATTTAATACAGGAATATTCTCCGTGAGAACTTCATTATGTTCTTTTTTATCTTCATATTTAATAAATAAAACTTGATCTAATATAAGTTTTTTTATAACTCCCGCACTAACATCTACCTCAGCACTACATTCTTTTACGGTTAGTCCAGGCTTTTTTTTTAAAAACTCTACTACCTTTTTACCCAAGAATGTTGGAGTAACAATCGATTTCTTATTAACCTCTAATACCTGTTTAGTCTTAATAGGACTTATAAAATTTATAGCAGGTATTACCATCTTTAAAACATGTGAGATATCACTCATATACCAATCAGACAACCAGCAACAGAAATTGATTAACTCTTTAGAAAGTACAGGCAATTTATAAATTTCAATAATACCTTTTAACTTATTTTTTGGAAAATTATTAGAACCTTTAGCTATAATCACTCCCGTATATATATTATTTCTTAGAGGCACAGAAACAATTTGTCCTATTTTTACAGTCTCATTTATTTTATAATCATAAATTCCTTTTCCAGGAGAAATAATAATTACCTGACAAGAATTTTTAATTTGTATGTTGGCATTATTAATAAAAATTGCTTTATCCTTAAAATTCATAAAATCTTAGGTTTTAATTTTACTTTAATTAAACTATAAATATTACATTATATAAATTTATATTATTTACTAGGAGGATAAATTGAAGTTTTTTATTGATACTGCTGATGTTTCTGAAATTCAAGAGCTATCATCAAGTGGCTTTTTAGATGGCGTAACCACTAATCCTTCCCTTATAAAAAAATCGGGCAGAAATATAAATGAAGTAATTGCTGAGATATGTGATATTGTTCCAGGTCCAGTATCTGCAGAAGTTGCTGCAACTAGCTATGAAGAAATGATTAAAGAAGCTGAAGTCCTAAAAGCTATAGCTAAAAATGTTACTATAAAAGTTCCTTTAACCTGGGATGGACTTAAGGCATGTAGAACATTACGTAATGATGACGTTTTGGTTAATGTAACTTTGTGTTTTTCTGCTAACCAGGCTCTTTTAGCTGCAAAAGCTGGAGCCACATTTGTATCTCCATTTGTGGGAAGACTAGATGATATTGGCCTGAATGGTATGAACCTTATTTCTGATATATGTGAAATTTATTCAAATTATCCTAATTTAAATACTGAAGTGCTGGTAGCAAGTATTAGAAGCCCAAATCATGTTATCGAATCAGCTAAAATTGGAGCTGATGTCGTAACACTTCCTGCTAATATATTAAAACAATTAATACATCACCCTTTAACTGATAACGGACTTAAAGCATTTTTAGAAGATTGGAAGATGACTGGACAAAGCATAACTTAAAAGATGAAAACAATAAGTATAGATAACAATATATTTTCTAATAAAGAAGTTAGTCATCTATGTGATCAATGGTTACTTTATATAAAAGAAGAGCAATTACTTAGTTTAAATACTTATAATGCTTATGCTACAGACCTTAAATATTTTTTAAATTTTGTACAAATCCATTATGGCAATAAAATTACTATTAAAAATCTAGAAGATTTGACATTAAGAGATTTTAGATCTTGGTTATCATCTCAAAAAATAAAAAATAATAATATATCTCCTAAGAGTCAGGCTAGATCTAAAGCTGCAATAAAATCATTATTTAAATTTTTAAACAAGAACAATTTCGTTAAGAACACAGCTATATTTAACCTACAACCAGCAAAAATTAATAAACAACTACCAAGACCTTTATCATTTAATGAAGTTATAGATGTTATAAACATATCAGGCAAAAAGAATGATTGGACAGGTGTAAGAGATAAAACACTTTTTACATTAATTTATGCAGCAGGGTTAAGGTTAAGTGAAGCACTGCAGCTAAATAAATCTCATGTAAAAGATGTAGATAATATAAGGATT
Organism: uncultured Pelagibacterales bacterium; assembly: GCA_913046335.1. Lineage (GTDB taxonomy): Bacteria > Pseudomonadota > Alphaproteobacteria > TMED109 > TMED109 > TMED109. Next base: position 14,924 of record CAJWSU010000012.1, read on the forward strand.
ACTGGAAAAGGTGGAAAAGTAAGGAGTATTCCTTTAATAGAATCGGCAAAAATAGCAATTGATAAACTCTTAAATGTAAACCCAGACCAAGAAATGAATTCTCCATTATTTATAGGGCTTAAAGGAAAAAGACTAAGTTCACGGCAAGTACAAAAAACTATTGAGGAGGTAAGAAATAAACTTTCTCTACCTAAGACAGTAACACCACATTCTCTGAGGCATAGCTTTGCCACTCATTTACTAGAAAAAGGGGTAGACCTAAGAACGCTTCAAGAGCTTCTTGGACATAGCAGCTTATCAACCACACAAGGGTATACAGCCGTAACTGTAGCAACCATAAGCAAAGTGCATAAATTAGCACACCCTAGAAAATAATTTTTTATGAGTGAATAGTCTGTCCAAAGGAAGCTAAACTTGCTGCTTCTTTTATAGATTCTGACAACGTAGGATGTGCGTGACAAATTAATGCGATATCTTCAGCAGTAGCACCCATTTCAATAGCGACGACAAACTCTCCTATCATTTCTCCTGCATGATTCCCTATTATATGTGCGCCTAGAATTTTATCTGATTCTGTATGAGAATAAACTTTAATCATTCCTGCGGTTTTTCCAGTAACCTTACTTCTAGAGTTAGCAGAAAATTGAAACTTTCCAACCTTATAATTAATTTTATATTTATCTAATTCTTGTTGCGTTTTACCAACCCAAGCAACTTCAGGACTAGTATATACTACAGATGGAATAGCATCATAATTAACTTGGCCATTTTTTCCTAAAATTATATCAATAACAGCTTGCGCTTCCATACTTGCTTTATGAGCCAGCATAGGACCTTCTATTACATCTCCTATAGCATATATATTTTTTGCTGAGGTTTCATAAAATTGATTTACTGCTATATGTCCTTTCTTACTGGTTTCTATGCCTGCTCCTTGCAATCCCATGCCTTCTGTATTTGGAGCACGACCTACGGCTAAAAGAGCTCTACTAAATACTAGATTACTTACTTTCTTATCTTCTAATGAATTAATGTCTATATGCACTTCATCATTCTTAATTTTTGCTTTAGTGACTTCTGATGATAACAAGAAATTTATACCTTGTTTTTGTAATTCATTACGAAAGGTATTACCTATATCCGCATCCATAGAAGGTACTATAGAATTTGCATATTCAATTACAGTAACTTCAGATCCTAATCTATTCCATACTGATCCTAACTCAAGACCTATATACCCCGCTCCTATAACAGCTAATTTTTTTGGAACTTTTTTAAAACTTAAAGCGCCAGTAGATGATACTATAATATTTTCATCTATATCTATATTTTTTAATTGCGTTGGATAAGAGCCAGAAGCAATAATAATATTCGTGGCCTTATATTTTTTTTTATTAACCTTAACTTCATTATCTTTTTCTATAAACCCTGAACCAACTATATGTTGAACTTTATTTTTTTTAAAAAGGAATTCAACTCCATTAGTTAATTTACTAATAGCTTCTTCCTTACCTTTCATCATTTGAGAAAGGTTAAACTTAGGAGTCTTTACTTCAATACCGTGATGATGCATTTCCTCTGAAACATTCTTAAATAATTCAGAAGAATACAGTAATCTTTTAGAAGGAATACAGCCCACATTTAAACAAGTTCCACCTAAATTTTTTCTTTTGTCTATACAAGCTACTTTTAAGCCTGATTGAGCAGCAGCTATAGCAGCAACATATCCACCAGGCCCTCCGCCAATAACAATTAAATCAAAATTTTCCATTATGAGCCTATTAACATTCTTTCAGGATCTTCTATAAAGTCTTTTATTTTTACCAGAAACGATACTGCTTCTTTTCCAGAAACCGCTCTATGATCATAAGTTAAAGCTACATACATCATAGGTTTAATTTTTATTTCTCCGTTTTCAACTATAGCCCTATCTTTAATTTGATGTAGACCAAGTATTGCTGTTTGAGGAGGGTTTAAAATAGGCGTAGACATCATTGAACCATAAATTCCTCCATTGGTTATAGTGAAAGTACCACCAATCATTTGATCAGAAGCGATTGAGCCATTTTTAGCATCAATTCCAAAATTATATATTTCCTTCTCAATCTCTGAAAATGATTTTGCATCTGCTTCTTTTATTACTGGGACCAGTAAACCTTGTGGAGCACCTATAGCTATCCCTAAGTTAATATGGTCGTGATAAATAATGTCACTGCCATCAATTTCTGAATTAATAATAGGCATTTCTTTCAAAGCTATAGAAACTGCATTACAAAAAAAAGACATAAATCCAAGCTTAATATTGAACTTTTGCTCAAAATTATCTTTATTATTTTTTCTAATTTTAATTATATTTGACATGTCAACTTCATTAAATGTAGTTAACATGGCCGCTGTATTTTGTGCTAATTTTAACCTTTCAGCCATAGTTCTCTGCAGTCTTGTCATAGGGACTCTCGTAGACTTTTTTATATTTAATGGCGCACTCTTGTTTGACACCTCTATAATATCATCTTCAGGTTTAAATATACCTTTTCTTCTCTGACTAGGAGATAAATTTTCTCCACCTATTAATTCTTGTAAATCATTTTTAGTAATTTTATTTCCTGCTCCTGATCTTTTAACATCTATAGTGGATATATTTTCAGGAACAATAATTTTTTCTTCTACTTTATTATTGTTTACATCTTCAATATTTTCTTCTTCTATTTTTTTAGTATCTTTTTTTGTTTCTATAATTAGATTATTTTGGGGACCTTCTAAATAGTCAGCTAATTCCGCACCAATCTGCACATCTTTTCCAGCCTCAAAATATATTTCAGATAACTTACCGTCAGATTGTGCATATACTTCTAAAGTTGCTTTATCAGTTTCCAGCTCTACTAACACTTCATCTTTCTTAACAAGGTCACCTTTTTTCTTTAGCCATTTAGCTACAGTTGCCTCTGTAATCGATTCACCCAAAGATGGAACAAGAATTTTCATTTATAAATACCTATCTTTTATAAAGTTTATAATAATTTAATGCCTTTTTATATTTTTAGTTATTTTTTATTAAGTATATTATCATCAGCCAACAAAGCTTTATATATTAAATCATTCTGTTCTAAAACATGCCTACTGAACAATCCAGTAGCAGTAGAAGCCTCAGCTTTTCTACCTGCATAAAATAATCTGTTTTGTTTTGAGCCTATCTCTATCATTACGTCTTCGACTAGTGAATTAATATAACTCCAAGCACCCATATTTTTTGGTTCTTCCTGGCACCATATTATTTTAGCCTTACTAAAATTTTTTAATTCTCTAACTACTGCATCTTCTGGAAAAGGATAAAGTTGCTCTATTCTTATTATTCTAGTATTTGTTAATTTTTTTTCTTCTCTTTCTTTTATTAAATCATAAAATATTTTTCCTGTACATAATACTATCCTATCAATTTTATGATTCTTTTCTAATTTTTTTGGGTCTGGCAGTACGCGGTGAAACCAAGACCCTTCTGTCATATCAGATATTTCTGATACCGCATTTTTATTTCTTAATAATGACTTTGGAGTAAATATTATAACAGGCTTTCTGAAAGACCTATGCATCTGCCTTCTTAAAACATGAAAATAATTAGCTGGCGTTGTACAATTTACAACTTGTAAATTATCTTCTGCGCACAGCTGTAAAAACCTTTCCATTCTTGCTGAAGAGTGCTCGGGTCCTTGCCCTTCATAACCATGAGGTAATAATAAAGTTAACCCAGACATCCTTAGCCATTTGCTTTCACCTGATGATATAAACTGATCTATTATAACTTGAGCTCCATTTGCAAAATCTCCAAATTGCGCTTCCCACATAACTAATGCATTTGGTTCTGCTAAAGAATAGCCATATTCAAAACCTAAAACAGAGGCTTCAGATAAAGGGCTATCTACTATTTCAAATACAGCCTGATCTTTTGAAATATTGTTTAGTAATACTGTTTTGTTTTCATTCTCTTGATCTACTAGTACAGCATGTCGCTGAGAAAATGTTCCCCTACCTGAATCTTGGCCAGTAAGCCTGATTTTTACACCTTCTATTAATAAGCTTCCTAAAGCCATTGCTTCTGCTGACGACCAATCAATAGCTATTGCCCCTTCATAAGATTTTTTTCTTTGGTCTATAAATTTTTGAAGTTTTCTATGAAGTTTAAAATGTTTAGGAATATTTATTAAACCCTTAGCTACTAATTCAAACTGATCAATATTTATGCTTGTATCGCCCCTTCTTTTACCTTTCTCCCTTGCCCTATCTAAACCTTTCCACGCACCGCTAAACCAATCCGCAGTATCCGGCTTATAGGAACTAGCCTTTACAAAGTCTTCTTCTAGTTTCTTAGACCAGTTACCTATAAAACCGTCCGCTTCTTTTTTTGATATTAGATTTTGTTCTATAAGCTTTTGGCTATAAAGTTCCTGTGTCGAAGGATGACTTGAGATAGCCTTATACATATTAGGCTGTGTAAACGCAGGCTCATCACCTTCATTATGACCATGACGTCTATAACAAAACATATCAACAACTATATCTTTATTAAATTTTTGACGAAATTCAATTGCCATTCTAGCCGCATGAACAACTGCTTCCGGGTCATCTCCATTTACATGAAATATAGGAGCTTGTATCATGAGAGCTACATCAGAACAATATGGACCAGATCTAGAATTTACTGGGTTTGTAGTAAAACCAATTTGATTGTTTATAATAAAATGAATAGTTCCACCAATTCTATAACCTTTTAGCTCAGATAAATCTAAAGTTTCTGGAACTAAACCTTGTCCTGAAAATGCTGCATCGCCATGAATCAATAATGCAGCTACTTTACGCCTCCCTAAATCTTCTTTTTGATCTTGTTTAGCTCTTACTTTCCCAACAACTACAGGGTTTACAGCTTCTAAATGAGAAGGGTTTGCTGTTAAAGATAGATGCACTTTTTTACCATCAAATTCTCTATCGGATGATGTACCTAAATGATATTTCACATCTCCTGCGCCTTCTATATTTTCTGGTTGAGATGAATTACCTTGGAATTCAGAAAAAATTGCTTCAAACGGTTTTCCCATAAAGTTAGCTAAAATATTTAACCTTCCTCTATGAGCTGTTCCTATGACAACTTCCTCTAAACCTAATTTACTTCCTCGCTTTAATATTTGTTCTAATGCAGGAATCATAGATTCTGCGCCCTCAAGACCAAACCTCTTTGTTCCAGTGTATTTTCTATCTAAGAATCTCTCAAATATCTCAGCGGCTACTAATCTTTCTAATATTGCCTTCTTACCCATATCAGTAAAATCAGGCTGATTTAGAACTTTTTCTAATGTTTGTTGTACCCATGCTTTTTGCTCAGGATCTTGAATATGCATAAACTGCACACCAATTGTTCCACAATATGTTGCTTCAAGATTTGCTATAATTTCTCTTAATGTTGCAGATTCAATACCCAATACATTATCTATGAATATCAACCTATCCATATCTTTTTCTTTGAATCCATAACTTTCAGGATTAAGTTCTGGATGATTTGAAGATACCGTTATTTTTAATGGATCTAAGTTTGCCTTTAAGTGCCCTCTGACTCTGTAAGCCCTAATTAACATTAATGCTCTAATAGAATCTAAAGTAGTAGACCTGCTATTTTGATCTAATGATATATTTCCATTTATATGATTTAGAGAGCTTTCATTATTTAAATGAAACTCTTCTAAAAATAAAGATGCATCAGGCGTAAGATCATTAAAGAATTCTTGCCAATCTATATTTACTGAATTTTTATCCTTGCTATAGGCAATATACAATTGTTTTAATTCATTAAATCGAGTTTGCTTTTTTACAGTCTTAATCGACAAATTTTATATGCCCTTCTTCTTAATCAGATAACTTTTAACATTTCCTGACCAATTGTAGCTGGAGAAGATGCTATAGAAACACCTGCTGATTTCAAAGCTTCAATTTTATCTTCAGCTCCTCCACTACCACCAGATATAATTGCTCCAGCATGCCCCATTCTTTTTCCTGATGGTGCGCTTAAACCTGCAATGAAACTAACTATTGGTTTTTTTATTTTTGAGTACTTTATAAAATCGGCTGCTTCTTCTTCAGCTGAACCTCCTATTTCTCCTATCATAATAATACCTTTTGTATTATCATCGGCAAGAAAAAGTTCTAGAATATCTATAAAATTAGTTCCAGGAACAGGATCACCTCCTATGCCAACACAAGTAGTTTGGCCCAATTTACATGCAGTAGTTTGATCTACTGCCTCATAAGTAAGTGTACCTGACCTAGAAACTATTCCAATACTTCCTTCCATACATATATGGCCTGGCATTATTCCTATTTTGCACTGATTTGGGGTTATTAAACCTGGACAATTAGGACCGATTAACCGGCTATTTGAAGCATTTAAAACTTTTTTTACCTTTACCATATCGGATATAGGTATACCCTCAGTTATACATACAATTAACTCTATTTTTGCCTCAATTGCCTCTAATATTGCATCTGCAGCAAACGGAGGAGGAACATATATAACACTTGTATTAGCATCCGTTTTATATACCGCCTCATCAACTGTATTAAAAACTGGTAAATCTAAATGAGTAGACCCTCCTTTACCTGGAGAGACTCCACCTAACATTTTTGTTCCATATGCTATAGCTTGTTCAGAATGGAATGTTCCTTGAGCACCAGTAAAACCTTGACATATCACTTTAGTTTCTGAATTTACTATTATAGACATTTATATCTCCCCTATTGATGAAACAGCTTTTTTTGCAGCGTCTCCTAAGTTATCAGCACTAATTATATCTAGGCCCGAGTTATTTAATATCTCTTTACCTTTTTCTACATTAGTCCCAGCTAAACGAACAATTAAAGGAATATTTATCTCTATATTTTTAGCTGCAGCAATAACTCCTTCAGCTATTACATCGCATCTCATAATTCCACCAAAAATATTAATCAGTACTGCCTTTACTTTATCATCAGATAAAATTATTCTAAATGCTTGCTCTACTCTATCTTTAGTAGCTCCACCTCCCACATCTAAAAAATTTGCAGGACTTCCCCCTTCTAACTTAATGATATCCATTGTGGCCATGGCTAAACCAGCTCCATTAACCATGCACCCAATATTTCCATCTAAACTAATATAATTTAATTCATGTTTAGCTGCTTCTAATTCTCTTGCATCTTCTTCATCTTCGTCCCTCAATGCTTCTATATCTTTATGTCTATATAAAGCATTGTCATCAAAGTTCATTTTTGCATCTAATGCTAAAACATTATTATCATCAGTTATTACTAAAGGATTTATTTCTACTAAGCTTGCATCAGTCTGTTCTACAGCTTTTGCCAATGCAAGTATAAATGCAACAGCTTTATTTGAGGCAGCCTTTATAAGACCTAACTTAAAAACTAATTGTCTTGCTTGGTAAGACTGCATACCTATTAAAGGATCTATTTGTACTTTAAAAATTTTTTCTGGTGTTTTTTCTGCTACTAATTCTATTTCTGTTCCGCCTTCAGTTGAAGCCATCATTACGTATTTTTCACTGCTCCTATCTAGGACTATTCCTAGATATAGTTCAGAAACAATATTTATACCTTCTTCAACAAAAATTTTATTTACTTTTTTACCTTCTGGTCCTGTTTGATGAGTTATTAGTGTCATACCTAATAATGAATCACTAATTTTTTTGACTTCCTGGAGACTATCAGCTATTTTCACTCCTCCTGCCTTCCCTCTTCCTCCAGCATGGATTTGTGCTTTTACTACCCATTTTTTTCCTCCTATATCTGCTGCAACTTTAACTGCCTCAGCAGAAGAATATGCTTCTTTTCCTCTGGGTATACTTACTCCAAATCTAGCCAATATTTTTTTTGCTTGAAACTCATGGATATTCATTTTTAATCACCAATATTATTTAATGTATAATACGTTAACTTCTTATCATGTAATAAAAATAAATCAACCTGCAACATTTAAATTAAAAGTTATATACAACTCTTAAGATTTTATCTTTTTAAAATATGAAGTTAAAGATTTGTCAATATTTTTACAGGCCGAAACTAATTCTAATACAGCTTTTACAGATTTCTTAAACATAGATTTTTCTGCTTTATCTAATCTAACTTCTATAACTTTTTCTATTCCTTTTTTACCTATTACTACAGGAACACCTACATACATTCCTTTAACCCCATATTCACCATTTAGCATGGCTGCGCATGGTAATACTCTTTTCTTATCTTTTAAATAACTTTCGGCCATTTGTATTGCAGATGTTGCCGGAGCATAAAATGCTGACCCTGTCTTAAGCAAAGAAACTATCTCGGCCCCCCCATCTCTAGTTCTTTGAACTATCTCATCCAACTTATTCTTTGTAATCCAGCCCATTTTAATTAATTCAGATAATGGAATACCCGCAACAGAAGAATACCTTATTAATGGAACCATAGTATCTCCATGCCCACCCATTACAAAAGCTGTTACATCTGATATAGAAACATTTAATTCCTGAGATAAGAAATATCTGAAACGTGAACTGTCTAACACTCCTGCCATACCAACAACTTTATTAGAAGGAAGTCCACTAAAAGACTTTAATGCCCAAACCATTGCATCTAAAGGATTAGTAATACATATAACAAAAGCATTTGGACAATATTTTTTTATTCCTTCTCCTACAGTTTTCATAACACCTAAATTAATTCCTAGAAGATCATCTCTGCTCATTCCAGGTTTTCTTGGAATACCCGCTGTAACTATTACAACATCAGAATTCTTTAATAAGCTATAATTACTTCCACCTTTCATATTTACATCAAAACCTTCTACTGGAGACGACTGAGCTATGTCTAAACTTTTACCTTCTGGAATACCTTTTGCGATATCTAAAAGCACCACATCACCAAGCTCTTTAAGACCTATTAAGTGAGCTAGAGTTCCTCCTATTGCTCCAGATCCTACAAGTGCTATTTTAGATTTAGACATAATTCTGCTCCTTATTTATTATATTTTACGAGTTTATATAGGTAATAAAAATTATTTATTTTTCTACCATAAAATTTTATATATTTCCATAATTTCCTTACTTTCTGGAACTCTTGGATTATTTCCTGGTGATCCTGATGCAATAGCTTGCTCAGCCATAACTTCTAAGTTCTGCATAAAGTCAGTTTTATCTATACCAAATTCACTCGGACTAGGAACATTGAGCTCTTTATTAATCGCAATAAGTTCCGATAATAGTTTTTTATTAGCAACATCATCAGTATCACCTGACATTGAAACTCCTATTGCTCTCGCACAATCTGCATAACGTTTTTTTGCAGCAGGAATTGAATATTCTGTTACTGCAGGAAGCAACATTGCGTTTGATAAACCATGTGGCACATGATAAATTGCACCTATAGGCCTACTCATTCCATGAACTAAAGCGACCGAAGCATTTGAGAAGGCAATACCAGCCAATGTAGCTCCTAGCATCATTTTTTCTCTAGCTTCTAAATCATTACCATTATGATAAACTCTTCTTAAATTAGGGCCAATTAATCTCATAGCTTCTATAGCTTGCGTATCACTATAAGCGTTAGCCTTTTTACTTACGTAGGCTTCCATTGCATGCGTTAAGGCATCTATCCCAGTATCAGCAGTTGCTCTTTTTGGTAAACTAAGTGTTAACTCATAATCTATTAAAGCAACTGATGGCATAAAACCTCTTCCAACACATAACATTTTTTCATCTGTAGCTTCATCTGCAATTATGGTAAAACGTGTAACTTCCGAACCTGTTCCAGCAGTAGTAGGAATAGCAATAATAGGGACACCAATTTCGGAAACCATTCTAGGAAATTTATAATCACGCATTACACCGCCAAACTTTCCTAAAATACCAATTGCTTTAGCACTATCAATAGGACTTCCACCCCCTAGAGCAATAATACAGTCATAATCTTTACTTTTAATTTTATTTACTCCTGCTTGTATAGAAGCAACAGTTGGTTCAGGTATTGTATCTGCAAATATATCCGCATGAATATTTAATCTATTAAGAGCTTCTTGAATTTTACTTGCATAACCAAGTTCAACCATCATTTTATCAGTAATAATTAGTGGTTTTTTATAAGACAAACTACTTAGAATATTTCCCACTTCTTGACTAGCTTTAGCTCCAATTTGCATAATACTTGGTAGAATTATTTGGTTAGACACAACACCTCCAAAATTTTTAGTTATTAATTATAGGTTAACTTAATGATCAATATCATAAAGTTAATAATGCTTTCAAATCTTTATTTTTTATTTTATTTAACCATTCTTTATGAGTCATTTCGTATATGCGGGATACAGTTCTTCTAAATTCTTTATTACCATCTCCATCTCTATATATATCCTCGGGCTTAACGTCGGAAGATAATGCTAAACCTAACTGCTTGTCATATAGAATATCTATAAAAGTTTGAAACCTTTTGGCTAAATTCCTATCTTCTGCTTTTAATTGAGGAATATGTGACAGTATTATCCAATCACATTTATTACAAAGCTGAATATAATCTAGAGAAGATAGGTTTGAACCACAAAGATGTTTAAAAGAAAACATTCCTACATTATTTGATATCTTATCTATATTTAATATCCTTCCCTTAAATTTTAAAATAGATTTAGTAATAGGCATATTATTTCTTAAAGTATTAAATAAATTTTCGGTATACTTTGTGTCATCAGGTATAAAATAAAAGTCTTGAAACTCATGTTTACCATTCGCACTTTTTGATTTTATTCTATAATCTTTTCCATCCATGACCTCTTCTATTTTCATGAAATTTTCAATTAGCTCTATAAAAGGTAAAAAGCGTTCGCGCTGCAAACCATTCTTATATAATTCTGAAGGCGACGTATTAGATGTCAAAACAACTTTAATATTATTTTTGTAAACTATAGAATACATTCTCTCTAAAATCATTGCATCAGCAACATCTAAAACTTCAAACTCATCAATACATAATAAACTTATATTTTTAGTTAATTTATTAACTGCATATTTTAAAGGATTTTGATTTTTTAAAGACCTAGCTTCTCTCATATATTCATGCATATTTTGCATAAAATCATGTTGATGTATTCTCATACATCTTTTTTCTTGTACTATTTTATAGAATATATCCATCAAGAAAGATTTGCCTCTTCCTACCTTTCCATAGATATACACACCCATATTTTTATTATCTGAAAATATATTTTTTAGATTGAATGAAGAATTAACCTGAGAATATAAAAAATCTAATGCTTTAATGGTGCTCTTTTGTCCTGGGTCGTCAAATACTATACCTTCATCTACTAATTTATAATATAATGTAGATATAGCATTTGAATCGCTCAAAAAAATACCCCTAAATAGTCCTTACTTCATTACAGGCATGGAGAATAATGCTCCATCTTTAATACCTGAAGGCCATCTAGCAGAAACTGTTTTAACTTTAGTATAAAACCTAACTCCTTCCATACCATGAGCATTATTAGATCCAAATGAAGAATCTTTCCAACCTCCAAAACTATGATAGGCAACTGGAACTGGAATTGGAATATTAATTCCTACCATTCCTATATTTGCCTTAGAAGCAAAATCTCTAGCAGTATCTCCGTCTCTAGTAAATATAGAAACTCCATTTCCATATGGGTTAGATTTAACTAGATTAAGGGCTTCATCATAACTTGAAGCTCTAACCGTAGAAAGCACTGGCCCAAATATCTCTTGATCGTATATAGACATGCCTGGCTTTACATTATCAAATAATGTACCACCCATAAAGTTACCTTTCTCGTAACCCTGAAGAGTTAGATTACGGCCATCAACAACAAGGTTTGCTCCATCTTTTTCTCCCTCATTGATCAAATTTGTTATTTTATCAAAAGATTCTTTAGTAACTATTGGTCCCATTTCAGCTTCTGGATCATCCCAAGGCCCTATTTTAAGGCCGCTCACCTTAGGTGCTAGCTTTTCAATTAATTTATCTCCAATATCTCCTACCGCAACTGCTACACTAATAGCCATACATCTTTCTCCAGCAGAACCATAAGCTGCTCCCATTAATGCATCAACTGTTTGATCTAAATCAGCATCAGGCATTATAACCATATGATTTTTTGCTCCACCAAGTGCCTGAACTCTTTTACCTGACAAGGAACCACGTGAATATACATGCTGAGCGATTGGAGTAGAACCCACAAAAGATACGGCCGCTATATCTGGATGATCTAAAATTGCATTAACTGCTTCTTTATCACCATTTACAACATTTAATACTCCTTTAGGTGCTCCCGCTTCTTCTAATAATTCTGCTAATCTCATAGGGCAAGAGGGATCTCTCTCACTCGGTTTCAATATGAAAGTATTGCCACAAGCAATTGCAATAGGGTACATCCACATCGGAACCATAGCAGGAAAATTAAAAGGTGTTATTCCCGCTGCAATACCAACTGGCTGACGCATAGAAAAACTATCTACGCCAGTTCCTACCTGTTCCGTATATTCTCCTTTAAGAAGATGAGGAATTCCACATGCAAATTCAACTACTTCTAAACCTCTTTGAACAGATCCTTTAGCATCGCTTAATACTTTTCCATGTTCTCTCCCAACCATATCCGCTAATTCATCTATATTTTCTTCTATTAATTGTTTATATTTAAACATGACTCTAGCTCTTTGTATTGGAGGAGTAGCGCTCCAACTTTCTAAAGCATTTTTTGCTGCAACAACTGCTTTATCAACTTGAGAAACAGATGCAAGAGCAACCTGACGCTCCACCTCTCCTGTAGCTGGATTAAATACATCTCCCAATCTCGAATTCTCTTCAAAAGTTACTTCTCCATTTATTCTATGTCCAATAATTGTCATATTCTACTCCGCATTTATAGATTTTGATTTAATAAGCATATAAATTAGCACGGCTATTGGTTGATGTATAGCATCAAAATTTAGCAGTATTATTATTACTAACTTGTGAAAATAAACATAATCCATGTTAAATAGAACATAACAAATATTAAGCCATATATTCTGCTTAAAACAAGGCGATATTTATAAAATATTACTAGAACTATAGTAGATAATATAAAGGGTAATGCATCTGATATTATGAAAAGATTAAGGTTTGATTTTAGAGCCTCATTACCAGAAATTAATATAGTTACTCCACCAATTCCAAGTATGTTAAAAATATTAGAGCCAACAATATTTCCTATTGCTATATTATTTTCTTTTTTTATTGCAGCTATAATAGAAGTAGCAACTTCGGGCAAAGAAGTGCCAAATGCTAAAACTCCTAGACCTATAATAGTCTCACGTATTCCAAAATATCTAGCTAAATCTATAGACCCACTTATTAATAACTTAGCTCCTAAAGATACACCAATTAAACCTATAGAAAACAATATCAAAGATTTTGATAATGATATATCTTGCTTATTATTTTCTTCATCCTTCTTCATATCACTAAATTTTATAATATAAAAAATATAAATAAAAAGACTTAATATCAATATTAAGCCAACCCACCAATATAGAAATGGCATATTAAGAAATAAAATTACTAAAATAATAGAGCTAGCTACTAATACTTTAATATCCATTTGAAAATTATTTTTTGGAGGAGAAATATTAACAATAATTGCTGTTATACCTAACGCTAAAAATACATTTGCAATATTTGAACCTAAAATATTACCAATGGCAGCACCAGGGTTCCCAGAATAACTTGCTATTCCTGATACAAATAACTCTGGAGCTGAAGTTCCAAATGCAACAAGTGTTCCAGATATGATATAAGGTGAAATTTTAAAGATATTTGATAGATTAACAGCACCTCTTACAAGGAAGTCACCAGAGGTTACTAAAATTATTAACCCTAAAATTATATAAAACCACATCATTATAGACAGCCTTACTATAAATAAATGTTTATGTTAAGCTCTTTCATAAATTGCTTTTTTAATTTTTGAAATGGCTTTAGCTGGGTTAAGGCCTTTCGGGCATGTTTTAGTACAATTCATAATAGTATGACATCTATATAATTTGAAAGAATCTTCTAAAGCATCTAAACGTTCATCCGTTGCTTCATCTCTTGTGTCTGCAATCCACCTATATGCTTGAAGTAAAGCTGCTGGGCCTAAATATTCATCTCCATTCCACCAATATGAAGGACAACTTGTAGAACAACAAAAACACAGTATACATTCATACGCTCCATCTAATTCTTTTCTTTCTTCAGGGCTTTGTCTTCTTTCCAACCCATCTTCAGTTTCAGCTTCACTTTTAAGCCACGGCTCTACTGATGCATATTGTTTGTAAGCCACAGATAGGTCTGGAACCAAATCTTTTATAACCTCCATGTGAGGTAAAGGATAAATTTTAACTGCTCCTGAAACATCATTTATATTTTTTGTACAAGCTAAGGTATTAGTTCCATCTATATTCATAGAGCATGATCCACAAACACCTTCTCTACAAGAGCGTCGAAATGTAAGGCTTGGATCTACTTTATTTTTTATATAAATTAAGGCATCTAAAACCATGGGACCACACTTATCTAAATCAATTTCAAAAGTATCTAATCTCGGATTTTCTTTTGTCTCAGGATCGTACCTATATATTTTAAATATTTTCTTTCCTAAAACATCTTCCTCTAATGAAAAAAGGTTTCCTTTTGAAATTTTTGAGTTTTTTGGAAGGTTTAATTGAACCATTTTAATATACCCTAGCCTTAGGAGGAAAACTTTGCACGTCGTTTGTAAGAGAGTTTAAAGTAACTTTCCTACTTCCCAATTTAACTTCTCCATCTTTTTCCCAAGCTAAGCTATGAAACAGCCAATTTTCATCATCACGGTCGGGAAAATCTTCTCTTGCATGCGCACCTCTACTTTCTTTTCTATTTCTAGCGGATGCCATTGTTACTACTGCTTGCTCTAACAAGTTTTTTAGCTCTAAAGACTCTAATAAGTCCGTATTCCAAATCATAGATTTATCTGTCAGAGAAGTATTTTTAAATTCTTTCCATACATTATTAATTCTTTTCATACCTTCATCTAAAATTTCTCCTGTTCTAAATACAGCACAATTTTCTTGCATTGCTCTCTGCATTTCTAAACGAATATCTGAGGTTTGGGCTTTACCTTTAGAGTATCTTACTTCATCTAATCTTTCTAAAGCTTCTTCACCTGTATTTTTAGAAGCAGGTTTTTGAGTTGCTCCAGGTATAAGTTTATCGCCCAAATGTATGCCTGTAGCCCTACCAAAAACTACTAAATCAAGTAAAGAGTTTGAACCTAAACGATTTGCACCATGCACAGAAACACATGCAGCCTCTCCAACTGCACATAAACCAGGAACAGTTTCTTGATTATCCCCTTTGCCAGTCAAAACCTCACCTGTATGTTTAGTGGGAATCCCTCCCATATTATAATGACAAGTGGGTAAAACAGGAATAGGTTCACTAGTTACATCAACACCTGCAAAAATCCTTGCTGTTTCTTTTATACCTGGCAACCTTTCATTAATTACGCTTGAATCCAAATGTTCTAAATGAAGAAAAATATGGTCAGCATCTTTTCCTACGCCTCTTCCTTCATGAATTTCAACAGTCATTGCTCTAGCCACTACATCTCTAGAAGCTAGATCCTTTGCATGAGGCGCATATCTTTCCATAAACCGTTCTCCTGAACTATTAGTCAGGTAACCACCTTCTCCTCTTGTGCCTTCAGTAATTAGACAGCCCGCACCATATATTCCAGTTGGGTGAAATTGAACAAACTCCATATCTTGAAGAGGCAGACCAGCTCTTAATGCCATAGCATTTCCATCACCCGTACACGTATGTGCAGATGTTGCTGAGAAATAAACCCTACCATAACCGCCTGTGGCTAAGACTACTGTTTGAGCCATAAATCTATGAATAGTACCGTCTTCTAAACACCATGCCATTACACCCACACAAACTCCATCTTCCATTATCAAGTCTAAAGCAAAATATTCTATAAAAAACTCTGCATTATTTCTCAAAGCTTGCTGATATAAAGTATGTAATATTGCATGTCCTGTTCTATCAGCAGCCGAACATGTTCTATGCGCTTGAGGCCCATCTCCAAATTCTGTCGTCATTCCTCCAAAAGGTCTTTGATAAATTTTTCCCTCCTCTGTTCTAGAAAAAGGAACACCATATTTTTCTAACTCGATTACTGCTTGGCCTGCTTCTTTACACATATATTCAATTGCATCTTGGTCTCCTAACCAATCACTACCTTTAACTGTATCATACATATGCCAACGCCAATTATCTTCCCCCATATTACCTAGTGCTGCACTTATTCCACCTTGAGCGGCAACCGTATGTGAACGTGTTGGAAAAACTTTTGTAAGACAAGCTGTTTTTAAACCTTTTTCTGCAAGCCCTAATGTAGCCCTTAATCCTGCTCCTCCTGCACCCACAACTACTACATCATATACGTGATCAATAATATTATAAGCTTTTGACATTTTTGACTCCTAATTTAAAAAGGTTATTTTTAAAATTAAAAAAATAGAAAGTACTAGTAATAACCAACTAAGGCTCTTAATTGTAACAATCAACCTATTTCTCAGTAATTTATTTGATACATAGTCTTCTAATACAACTTGAATACCTAAACTCATATGTATAAAGCTCGAAATAAAAAAAATAGAAAGAAAAAGTGCATTAAATGGCAACTTAATCCAGCTTATTGTTTCTTGAAACGAATAATCATGGATACATAAAACTGATACTGCAAGCCATATTGCTAAAATTAAATTTATTATAGCTGAATACCTTTGAAATTTCCAATGATTAACTATACCGCTCATATTACTAATCCTAAGGAGATAATTCCTATAAATATACTAATAATAATGGTAACAGCGCACACTAATAATCCAGTCCATTTCGATACGGATAAAGATAAACCTAATCCATAATCCCAAAATAAATGCCTAATACCATTAAACATATGAAAAAATAATGCTACTAACCATCCCATAAGAATTAATTCACCCAATAAAGAGTTAGAAAAATATTTCCACAGATCATAATAATTTTGCCCCATAGCTAGTAATAATATAAAAACAAACATAGCTAATAAACCTAATGATAAAAATATTCCGGCCATTCTATGAGATATAGATAACACAGAAGTTATTTGAGGTTTATAAATTTGTAAATGTGGTGATAAAGGTCTTTTTTTATGAGATTTATTCAGACTCATCTTATATATACTTCCTATCTATCAACTCTTCTGCAATTTGAACAGAATTTAAAGCAGCACCTTTTCTTAGGTTATCTGATACTACCCACATATTAATACCACTTGGCACCGTATGATCTACCCTCAATCTAGAAACAAAAACTGAAAAATCAGATACACACTCTATAGGAGTAATGAATGTTTCTGTCTCAATATCATCTACTAACGACACTCCAGAAGTATCTCCTAATATTTCTCTAATTTCATCTATATTTACATTATTTTCAAATTCAATATTTACAGATTCCGCGTGCCCTATAAATACTGGAACTCTCACGCAAGTTGCACTTACCTCAATAGAGGCATCTAAAATTTTCTTAGTTTCATTAATCATTTTTAATTCTTCTTTTGTACTACCATCATCTATAAATTTATCTATCTGAGGTATCACATTAAAAGCTATTCTTTTAGAAAAATTTGAATCCCTATCAGTTCCTGACTCGTTAGTTCCTGAAGTTCCTGATTCATTAAAAAACATTTTTCTAGTCTGATCCCACAATTCATCCATGGCAGACTTTCCTGCACCAGAAACAGACTGATAAGTAGAAACCACAATTCTTTTTATAATAGCTAAATCGTGTAAAGGCTTTAAAGGTACTAGCATCTGAATAGTAGAACAATTAGGGTTTGCTATAATATTTTTATTTCTGTAACCCTCTAATGCCTCTGGGTTCACTTCCGGAATTATTAATGGCACATCAGGATCCATTCTAAAATGAGATGTATTATCAATAACTATGCATCCTTTATCTGCTGCAATTGGAGCCCACTTTTCTGATACATCAGAGCCGGCAGAAAAAAGAGCAATATCGGCATTAGAAAAATCAAAATTTTCTACATCCTCTACCTTTAGCACGTTATCGCCAAAGCTCACCTCTTTGCCTACTGACCTTTTAGAGGCTAATGCATATATATTTTCAATAGGAAAATTTCTTTCCGCTAAAATTGTAATTATCTCATGCCCCACGGCTCCAGAGGCTCCGAGTACAGCTACATTATATCCCATTTAAAACTCCATTACTTAATAGCATTATACGGCTAATTGATCTAATCGGTTGCATATTTCAGCACCCATTTGTTCTGTAGAAATTAAAGTCTTACCTTGTTGCATAATATCTGCTGTTCTTAGACCATCTTCTAGAGCTTTAGTTACTGCTTTTTCTACTAAATCGGCATCATTATTTCTATCTAAAGAATATCTTAACATCATCGCAAAAGATAAGATCATAGCAATAGGATTAGCTTTTCCTTGGCCCGAAATATCTGGTGCACTTCCATGAACTGGCTCAAACAAAGATTTTCGAATACCATACTCATTAGCTTCTCCTAAAGAAGCTGAAGGAAGCATTCCTAGAGAACCAGTTAGCTGTGCTGAAATATCAGATAGCAAGTCTCCAAAAAGGTTAGTTGTTACTATAACATCAAATTGATGAGGATCTCTTACAAGCTGCATTGCACAATTATCTGCAAACATATGCTCTAAAGAGATATTATTATATTTTTCATCATGTAGTTTTTGAATTTCTTCACGCCAAAGTAGGCCACTTTCCATAACATTTGATTTTTCTACTGAGTGAACTAATCCTCTTCTCTTTGCAGCTAATTCAAATGCAACATCTCCTGCTCTTCTAATTTCTTTAGTAGAATATACTTCAGTATTTACTCCTATTTTTGAACCATCTGCCAATTCTTCAATTCCTCTAGGTTCTCCAAAATATATTCCTCCTGTTAACTCCCTAAGAATCATAATATCTAAACCAGAGACTATTTCCTTCTTTAGACTTGATGCATCTGCTAGCGCATCAAATACAATCGCTGGTCTTAAATTTGCAAATAAACCTAATTCTTTTCTTAATCTCAATAATCCTCGCTCTGGCTTTTCAGAAAAAGGCAAGTTATCATAATTTGGTCCACCAACGGCACCAAATAAAACACCATCTGAATGCAGTGCTTTTTCCATAACCTCCTCCGTTATAGGAGTTTTATGTTTATCATATGAAGCTCCTCCTACTAACCCTTCTTCTAAATCAAAACCTACTTCTAGCCTTTTATCAAACCAATCAATTACTTTTTTAGTCTCTTTCATTACTTCAGGACCTATTCCATCTCCAGGAAGCATTAAAACTTTTCTATTACTACTCATAATGATTCACCTTAATATATTATAAATTTTCAGGTTTATGCCAACCTTTAGATTCTAATTTTTCTTCATAAACATCAATTGTTACTTTATTTTCTAAAGTAACCCCAATATCATCTAATCCATTTAATAAACAATGTTTCCTATATGGATCTATATCAAATTTGTATAGTTTATTTTGAGCTATTAATTGTTGCTCCTCTAAATCTATAGATATCTCAATCCCTTGTTCAGCTAAATCACTTATTTCACCTACTATTTCTTCTTTTAAAATAACAGGAAGCACTCCATTTTTAAAACAATTATTATAAAAGATATCTGCAAAAGAAGTTGATATAATACAACTTATACCAAAATCTAATAGTGCCCAAGGAGCATGTTCTCTACTTGAACCACATCCAAAATTGTCTCCGGCAACTATCATTTTTGCCTTATTCCAAGGTTTTTTATTTAATACAAAACTATTATTTAAAATATTATTTTGATCATACCTTTTTTCGTGAAACAAATGTTTTCCTAAGCCAGTTCTTTCAATAGTTTTTAAAAACTGCTTAGGAATTATTGCATCTGTATCTATATTAACCTGAGGCATAGATGCTATAATTCCAGTTAATTTATTAAAAGATTTCATTATGATCAGCCTACTTTTTAATTAAATTTTCTAACGTCTACAAAGTGTCCATATATTGCTGCCGCTGCTGCCATACCTGGACTAACTAAGTGAGTCCTTCCATCTCTACCTTGTCTTCCTCTAAAATTTCTATTAGAAGTTGAGGCGCACCTTTCTTTTGGCTTTAGCTGATCGGGATTCATTCCAAGACACATTGAACATCCAGGTTCCCTCCAATCAAAACCTGCCTCAATTAAGATATCTGCAATACCTTCTTTTTCAGCTTGCATTTTTATTAACCCTGAACCTGGAACTACCATTGCATGTACTCCGTCAGCAACTTTCCTACCCTTTGCAATTACTGCTGCTTCTCTAAGATCTTCTATCCTACTATTAGTACAAGAGCCAATAAATACTTTATCTATTTTAATATCAGAAAAAGATTGTCCAGGTTTGAGTCCCATGTAATCTAAGGAATCTTGCATTGCATTTTTTAAACTTTCTTTATCAATATCTTCAGGATTTGGAATAACATCATTTATTGATAAAACATCTTCAGGACTTGTTCCCCAAGTCAAATGAGGATCTAGAAGAGAACCATCAATATTAATGACTTTATCAAAAACAGCTCCTTTATCCGTAGGTAATAATTTCCAATCATCTAAAGCTTTATCATAAGTTTTTCCTTTAGGTGTCATGGGTCTATTTTTTATATAGTCATAAGTTTTAGCATCTGGGGCTACCAAACCAGCTCTTGCTCCCGCTTCAATTGACATATTACATAGAGTCATTCTTCCTTCTATACTTAAATTTGAAATTGCATTGCCGGCATATTCAAGTACATAACCAGTTCCACCAGATGTTCCTAATTTTTTAATAATACCTAAAGCAATATCTTTTGCTGTAACCCCTGCAGATAAATCACCTGTAACATTTATTAACATAGTTTTAGGTTTTTTTTGAATTAATGTCTGTGTAGCAAAAACATGCTCTACTTCACTGGTACCTATTCCAAAAGCAAGAGCACCAAAAGCTCCATGAGTAGATGTATGACTATCTCCACATACTAAGGTACAACCAGGCAAGGTAAAGCCTTGCTCAGGACCTATAACATGCACAATTCCTTGTCTAGAATCCATTAAAGGAATATATGGCACTTCAAATTCTTTTACATTTTTTTCTAAAGTTTCTACTTGTATTCTTGCAATATCATCTTTTATTCCATTAATCCTATTTTCAGTTGGAACATTATGATCCGCAACAGCAAGAGTAAGATCAGGCCTTCTTAAACGCCTATTACTTGTTCTTAAACCCTCAAATGCTTGAGGACTTGTTACTTCGTGAACAAGATGTCTGTCTATATATATTAATGAGCTGCCATCTTGACGCTCGTCAACAACATGCTGATCCCATATTTTATCAAATAAAGTCTTTTTCAAAATCAAAATACCTCAAAGAAATAATAAACTTATCACAGTTAATTATTTACTTTCTTCATTCTCTTGAGTTTTAGCAGGCACTTCTTCCGCAGCTTTATTAGAAACCTTAGGCTTATTATCCATTCTTTTTTCAGTAATACGTGCTTTTTTACCTGATAAGGTTCTTATATAATAAAGTTTTGACCTTCTAACATCGCCTCTTCTAATAACTTCTAATTTATCAATTAATGGTGAATATACAGGAAATACTCTTTCTACTCCTTCTCCATTAGAAATCTTCCTTACAGTGAAAGTAGAATTTAAAGAACGGTTAGATCTAGCAATACATAACCCTTCAAAAACCTGAATCCTCTCTCTTGTACCTTCTACAACTTTTAAATGCACTTTTAACGTGTCTCCTGCACCAAATTCAGGAACCATTCTTTTTTCTGTAATTTCTTTAATTTGTTCTTGTTCAATTTCATCTATAATATTCATTATCTTATCCTCTCAGTATTAATTCATGTCTATCATTAAAATTATTATTTTTCACTAAATAAAAGCTCAGGTCTTCGTTTTTTTGTATCTTCTATAGATTTTTTGTTTCTCCATTTTTCTATTTCACTATGATTTCCAGATAATAAAACATCAGGAGGGTTCATTCCTTCCCATTCATATGGTCTTGTGTATTGTGGGTGTTCTAGCAAATTCTTCTCAAAACTTTCTTCTAATAAGCTTTTTTTACTTCCCATAGTACCCGTTAATAAACGCACTATTGCATCTATTAATATTATGGCAGCAGGCTCCCCTCCTGACAAAATATAATCACCAATACAAACTTCCTCTAAAGACCTTGCTTTGATAAACCTTTCGTCTATTCCTTCATACCTTCCACAAACTATAACTGCTCCTGGTTTAGAAGCAATATTTCTTATTTTGCTTTGTGTAAGAGGCTTACCTCTCGGGGTCAAAACAATTTTTTCCCATTCGTTTCCTGGGTCATTATCATCAAAAGCCTTAGCTAGAATATCTGCTCTCATTATCATGCCAGGGCCTCCTCCGTATGGCTCATCATCAACCGTACCATGCTTATCCTCTGTATAATCTCTAATATTAATGGCATTTAAACTCCATATTTTTTTTTTCAGTGCTTTACCCGCTAATGAATACCCTAGTGGACCTGGGAACATTTCAGGAAATAACGTCAAAACTCTAGCCTCAAAGCAGTCATTTTTTGTCATTATTACTTCCAAATAGTTCATTTTTAATGATAATTTTTTTTTCCTCAACATTAACATATGGAAAATTATCATTATTAAATATCATCAATTCTTCTCCAATTTCAATTAGTGGTGCAGATCCATAGTCATAAACTGCTGTAACTTCACCAATATATTTACCTTTAATATCTTCTACTGTGCACCCAACTAAATCTATTTGGTAATATTCATTATTATTCTCTAAAATTGGAAAAGCCGATCGTTTTGCAAATATTTCTTTTCCTTTTAACAAATCGGCTTCTTGAGGATTATTAATTTCTTCTAACGAACAAATAGCTAAACCTTTATTTTCAAACATAACTTTTAAATTATGATTGTTACCGTTTATTAAATGAATAGGATTATATAATTCTAAACCTTTAGAATTTTCTGTATACCATTTAATTTTTAATAATCCTTTTAAACCATGCTTTCCAGTTATCACTCCTATAGCTATTAATTCATCATTATTCATTTATAATTATTTTTTTTCTGCCTCTGCTGCTGGAGCTTCTTCTGCTACTGGAGCCGCTTCTGCTGCTGGAGCTTCTTCTGCTGCTGGAGCTTCTTCTGCTGCTGGAGCCGCTTCTGCTTCTTTAGCTTTTTCTTCTGCTGCTAATTTTTCATCTACTTCAGCTTGAGCTCTTTCTTGTGCTTTTGCTTTTGGCTTTGCTTTATTTGGATTATCTCTTTTTATATCTTTAACAATTTTTAATTCAGATAAGAATTTAGTAACACGATCTGTAGGTTGGGCACCATTTTTTAACCAATGCTTTATTCTTTCCTCATTCATAACAACTCTTTGGTCATTATCTTTAGCTAATAAAGGATTATAAGTTCCTAACCTTTCAATAAACTTTCCATCTCTTGGGGCTCTGGAATCAGCAAGCACTATTCTATAATGAGGTCTCTTCTTATTTCCACCGCGGCTAAGTCTAATCTTTAATGGCATATTATTTCCTTTACTATTGTTATATTAATTATAAAAAATTGCTTATCTTCTTTTAAATGGGAAAGCTCCTGGATTAAAACCTTTTGGCATATCTAAACCTTGCATATTCATTCCATTGGACATGTCTAAGTTGCCACCTTTTTTACCCATTTTTTTCATCATTAAAGTCATCTGTTTAAACTGTTTAACAAGACGGTTTAAATCCTGAACTGTATTTCCTGAACCATTTGCAATCCTTCTTTTACGTGACCCATTTAATAAATTAGGATTAACTCTTTCTTTTTCCGTCATAGATAAAATCATAGAATCCATTCTAACTAAAACTTTATCATCTAAACCTCCTACAGCCATTTGTTTTTTTATTTTTTGAGCACCAGGTAGCAAACTTAAAATTCCTTGCATACCTCCCATTTTTTTCATTTGGTTGAGCTGTTTTCTAAAATCATTAAAATCAAATGTCCCTTTTTTAATTTTTTTAGCTAAGTCCTTGGCTTCTTCTTCTTTAACTTCACTTTGAGCTTTTTCAACTAAACTAACTACATCACCCATTCCTAAAATACGTGAAGCTATTCTATCCGCTTTAAAGGTTTCGAATGCCTCTAATTTTTCACCTGTTCCCATAAATTTTATTGGACAGTTTGTAATACTAGACATGCTTAAAGCTGCACCACCACGAGCATCACCATCTACTCTAGTTAATATAATGCTTGTGACTTTTGATTTTTCTTTAAAGCTTTTTGCAACATTTGCAGCTTCTTGACCAGTCATTGCATCTGCTACTAAAAATACTTCGGAAGGATTAGAAGCTTTATATACCTCACCTAATTCATTCATTAACTCATCATCTACACTTGTTCTTCCTGCTGTATCTAAAATTATAATATCATAGCCACTTAACCTAGCTAATTGATGTGACCTCTTAGTTATATCAACTGGCTGCTGGCCCTTTTCAATTGGAAGCACATCTATATTAGTCTGATCTCCTAGTATTTGAAGTTGCTCCATAGCAGCAGGTCGCTGGACATCTAATGAAGCTAAAAGAACTTTTTTTCCTGATTTTTTTAACATTAAACCCATTTTGGCTGCTGAGGTAGTTTTACCTGAGCCTTGTAAACCTACAAGCATAATGGAAGATGGAGGAGATGATAATTTAATCTCATTTTCTTGGTTTTCTCCACCTAGTAATATTGTTAACTTATCTTGAACTAGCTTTATTACCATCTGATCAGGTTTAATTGACTTCGTTATTTCTTGACCTTTAGCTTCTAAAGTAATTTCAGATATAAAATTTTTAACGACATCAAGTGCAACATCAGCTTCTATTAAAGCTAATCTCACTTCTCTCATCGCATTTGCTATATCATTATCAGAAAGGGACCCTTTGCCTCTAATTTTATCAAAAGCTGAAACTAATTTATCACTTAAACTATCAAACATTTATAACTCAATTCTAATAATACAAACTACACCGGCGAACGAATATCGTAGACCAGTGTGACTCCTTGAAGTCATTTATACAATAAATTAACTAAAAATTAAGTATTTAGTACATCTTACTAGCTAAACCGTCAACTATTCTTTATATATTAGTATTATAATATAAAAATTTGTATATAGATAAATAATGAAAAAACCTTTTATAAAAATGCATGGCTTAGGAAATGATTTTGTAGTTATTGATTCTACAAAAAACCAATACACTTTAAACAAATCTTCAATTCAACTAATATCAGACCGAAGGTTTGGAGTGGGATGTGATCAAGTAATTGAAATGAAGCCTTCTGCAAAAGAAGATATCTATATGAAAATTTATAACTCTGATGGAACAGAAGCTGAAGCTTGTGGAAATGCTGCTCGATGTGTTGCAGGGCTCCTATTTGCGTCTAATCAAAAAAAAGAAGTTTCTATAGAAACAGTAGCAGGAGTTCTTAAAGCGGAATCTGAAGAAGACGGTTTAATTAAAGTTGATATGGGCAAGCCTAGTTTTTTTTGGAAGGATATTCCTTTAAGTTCAGACATTAGCCATATTTCTTTTGAAGAATTATCATTAATAAATGGGTTAGCCGTAAATATGGGAAATCCTCATATAGTATTTTTTGTAAAAGATATAAATGAGGTTGATATTAATAAGGTAGGTCCATTAGTAGAAAACAGTTCATATTTTCCAGAAAAAGTGAATGTAGAACTTTGTCAAATAATAAATAAAAGTAAAGTAAAAGTTACAGTCTGGGAAAGAGGAGCTGGAAAAACTTTAGCTTGCGGAACAGGGGCCTGTGCAGCATTAGTTGCAGCATATAAAAACAATCTTACAAATCCAACAGCAGAAATTGTTTTAAATGGAGGGTCTCTTAACATTACATGGAATGTTAATTCAGATGAACATGTTATTATGAGCGGTCCTATAGCGGTATCTTTTTTAGGAGATTTTAGCACTTTAGGTATAGAAAAATGAAAAATGAAATAAAAACTATCACTTTAGGATGTAGGTTGAATTCATATGAGAGCGATATAATAAAGAGTTATAAAAATAATTCTATAAATAAAAATATTGTTATAATTAATACTTGTGCAGTTACTGCTGAAGCAGAGAGACAAGGAAGACAGCAAGTAAGAAAAGCAAGAAAAAAGTACCCAGAAGCCTACATTATGGCAACTGGATGTGCTGTAGAATTAGATAAAAAAGCTTGGAACAATATGTCTGAAGTAGATAAAATTATTCCTAATAAAAATAAGCTTGCCCCTTCATTATGGGGACTACAGCCAGAAATTAATAATAAGCTTGCAATTAAAGAAGATGCTTCACATTTACAAAGTATTAGGGGTCATAAAGAAAAAACTAGAGCTTTTATTAGAATACAAAATGGGTGCAACCATTCTTGTACATTCTGTATAATTACTGAAGCCAGAGGCGATAGTATAAGTGTGCCCTCAGGATCAATTATTAGTGAAATAAGAAAAACTATTTCTGCCGGAATACAAGAAATTATATTAACTGGTGTTGATTTGACATCATATGGGGAAGATTTGCCAGGACAAAATAGTTTAGGTAAATTAGTAAAAAAAATACTTAAACTTGTTCCTGAATTAGAAAGATTAAGGATTTCTTCTCTAGACGCAGCAGAAATAGATAATGATTTAATGGAAGCATTTGAAACTGAAAAAAGGCTAATGCCCCACCTCCATTTAAGTCTACAAAGTCATGATGATCTAATACTAAAAAGAATGAAACGGCGTCACTCTACTAAAGATGCAGAAAAGCTTATTAATAGACTTAAAGAAATAAGACCTAATATTTTATTTGGTGCGGACTTAATTGCAGGGTTTCCTACAGAAAGTGCGCTAGCATTTAGAAATACCTTGAACTCCATAGAGAAGTTAAACCTTACTTTTCTTCATGTATTTCCATATTCATCAAGGCCAGAAACTCCTGCTGCCAGAATGCCTCAAATACCATTGAAAGAAATAAAGAAACGTGCAAAATTTTTAAGGGAATCAGGTGATATTCAATTAAAAAAAGAGCTTAAAAAATCTATTAATACATTTCATAATGTCCTTGTTGAAACTGCCACAGGAGTTGGACATAGTGAAAATTTTTTAACAGTTAAAGTAAAAGAAGCTACAGAAAGAAAAATTTATAAATGTAAAATTACAGGCATAGAAAATAATATGCTTATTGGTGATATTCATGAGTCTATTTAAAAATAATTGGTTATCTAAATTAACAGGTAAAAATAATAAAGTTGCTGCAGAACGTGCTGCAAAAGAACAAGAAGAAAAAGTTGCTGCAGAACGTGCTGCAAAAGAACAAGAAGAAAAGCTTACTGCAGAACGTGCTGCAAAAGAACAAGAAGAAAAAGTTGCTGCAGAACGTGCTGC
>CAJWSU010000013.1:0-37108 GCA_913046335.1 uncultured Pelagibacterales bacterium
ATGTCTTTATATACTTTTTCAGGATCGAAAGATTTTTTATCCTCAATAAATTTTAAGGGCTTGTTAATATTGCTCTCTCCTATAGATACTTCTCTATAAAAACAACTTCTGTATCCTACATGACAAGAAGCTTCTTTTCCACCTATATCTGGGCCAGCTAATATTACTTCTATCACCACGCTATCTTGATCATCATCAATTAGCATTCTATTTAATTTTTGAACCATGCCAGAAGTTTCGCCTTTTTTCCATATACTCTCTCTAGACCTTGACCAATAATGTGCATAGCCTGAGGATATTGTTAATTTTAAGGCTTCTTCATTCATGTAAGCAAACATTAAAACTTCTTTCGTTTCTGCATGAATCGTTATGCATGGAATTACACCTTTATCATCAAATTTAGGAGCTAAATCTACTCCTTCTTCAACTTGCTCTATAGAAATTCTTTTTTTAAAGTTCATTTATTGAAGCCTATATCATTAACATAACTATTATAATCATCTGATACTTACATAAAAATCACAAAAATTAAAAGAAATAATCTTTGAAAATTACTAATAGTGCGTATATATACTATGATGACCATTTATAATACTATTATATAGTATTATAAATAATTTGATTAAATTATGGAGCTAAAATGACTAAGGATAAAACTATTAATAAATCTATTTCTAAACCCACCAAAGAAGAAGCGATGGATGCTGTAAGAACAATGATTGCATGGGCTGGTGACAATCCCGATAGAGAAGGTTTATTAGAAACACCTAAAAGAGTTATTAAGGCATATGAAGAATTTTTTGCAGGATATGATATGGACCCAGAAGAGATTTTAAATAAAACTTTTGAAGAAGTTGCTGGTTATGATGAAATGATAATTATTAAAGATATCCGCTTAGAGTCTCATTGTGAGCATCATATGGTTCCAATATTGGGTAAAGCTCACCTTGCGTATATTCCAAATAATCGTGTAGTAGGAATAAGCAAATTAGCTAGAGTTGTAGATGTTTATGGAAAAAGATTACAAACTCAAGAAACTATGACAGCACAAATAGCTGAAAGTATTAATAAAGTCCTTCAACCAAAAGGAGTAGGAGTAGTGATTGATGCGGGACATCAATGTATGACTACTAGAGGAATTCATAAAACAAATGCAACTACTATTACTAGCCAAATGCTAGGCGTATTCAGAAGTGATTACAGAACTAGGTCTGAATTCATGAATTTAATAAATAATTAATTTCTTAATTATTTAAAAATGTGGAATATATTATGGGAATAATATCTATAAAACCAACAGTTCCCATAATTTTAGCCTCTGCTTCTAAAATAAGATCGGAAATTTTAAAAAATACAGGCCTGCTTTTTTCTGTAAAAATATCTGATGTAAATGAAGACGAGTTAAAAAAAAAATTACTAAATAAAAGTATCCAAGAAGAAGCAAAAATCCTTGCATGTGAAAAAGCCTCTAATATAAGTCAAAAAAACCCTAATGAATATATAATTGGCGCAGATCAAATATGCAGCCTAAATAATAAAATATATAGTAAACCAATAACAATGGATAATGCAATCCAGCAACTTAGTGATCTATCTGGTAAAACTCATAAACAAACAAGTGCTATATGCCTATATTATAAAAATGAATTAGTTTGGTCTTATGTAGATGAAGCACTATTAACAATGCACGAACTTAATAGCACTGAAATAACTAGATATTTAGAATTAGAC
This sequence comes from uncultured Pelagibacterales bacterium, assembly GCA_913046335.1. Taxonomy (GTDB): domain Bacteria; phylum Pseudomonadota; class Alphaproteobacteria; order TMED109; family TMED109; genus TMED109. The sequence continues at coordinate 1,732 of CAJWSU010000013.1, forward strand.
AAACCTTTAAATAGCTGTGGTTCTTATAAGTATGAGTCATTAGGATGTCATTTATTTTCTAAGGTAACTGGACAATCTGAAACTATTCAAGGATTTCCAATTATTCCCTTACTAACACAATTAAGAAAAAATAAATTATATTCATTAATTAAAAAATAAAATAGTATAAAATATTATACATATTGTTAAGAGGTGTTTTTATTAAAATGAGTGTGATAAAACTACATAATTCATTAGGAAATAAAAAAGAGTTATTTATTCCAATTGATGAAGAACATATAAGAATTTATGCCTGCGGCCCAACTGTATATAACTATGCTCATATAGGTAATGCTAGAATGGCGGTTGTTTGTGATTTGTTAGTCAGGTTCATGAAACATACGTATCCAAAAGTAACTTATGTTTCTAATATAACAGATATAGATGATAAAATTATTAAGGCCTCATTAGAATCTAATGTTCCCATAAAGGATCTAACTGGCAAGTATGAAAAAATTTATAATGATAACATGTTAGAACTGGGTGTATTAAAACCCGATATTCAACCTAGAGCAACAGAACATATTAAAGAAATGATTGCCTTGATAAAAGAACTCATAATAAAAAAAAATGCGTATGTTGCAGATAACCATGTATTGTTTGATGTAACAACATATGCAAATTATGGATTATTATCTGGAAGAAACAAAGAAGATCAAATAGCTGGTAGCAGAGTCGAAGTTGCTGGTTATAAAAAAAATGCTAATGACTTTGTGCTATGGAAACCAAGTACTGAACAACAACCAGGATGGGATTCTCCATGGGGAATAGGAAGACCAGGCTGGCATATTGAATGTTCTGCAATGGCAGAAAAAACCTTAAGCTTACCATTTGATATTCATGGAGGAGGTTTGGATCTAACTTTCCCGCATCATGAAAACGAAATAGCACAAAGTTGTGCTGCTCATGATTTTAAAAACCCACAAGAATATGCAAAGTATTGGATTCACAATGGTTTTGTTACTATGGATGGTGAGAAAATGTCTAAATCACTAGGAAACATATTCCTAGTAAATGATTTATTAGAACAATATCCAGGAGAAACTTTGAGACTTTCTCTACTTTCATCCCACTACAAGCAACCGCTTAATTGGAATACAGACATTATAGAACAAGCCCAAAAAAACCTTGATCGACTTTATAGGGTATTAAAAGATAATATTAAAATTGTTATAGACAAGCAAGCTAAGCCTTCAGAAGAAGTAACAAAAGCATTATCTGATGACCTAAATTCTTCCTTAGCAATATATGAAATAAATTCCCTAGCTGACAACTTATCAAAATGTAAACCAGAAGAAAAAAGTTTTTTTAAAGGACAATTACTTGCGTCTGGAAAAATACTAGGTATTTTACAAGATTGTCCTAATAAATGGCTTAAGTACGGAACAACTAATAATAATTTAGATAGTAATTTAATTGAAGAATTGCTAAATAAAAGAAAAGAAGCAAGAGATAATAAAAATTTTATTGAAGCAGATAAAATTAGAGATAAGCTAAAAAAGATGGGTATTGAAATAGAAGATACTTCTGATGGAACAATATGGCGCAGCCAAAATTAATTTAATTAAAGATGAGAAAAATGAATAATATAAATGATGCAATTACAATAACTTTTCCTGACGGAAAAACAAAAGAATATGATAAAGGAATAACAGGCTATGAAATTGCAGAAAGTATTGCAAAATCTTTAGCTAAAATAGCTATTGCTATTTCCGTAGATAATATTCAAAAAGATTTAAGCGATAGTATAAATTCTGACTCATCGATTTCAATAATTACTTTAGAGAACGAAGAAGGCCTGGAGATTATGAGGCATACTCTTACTGCACAAGTTTTAGCGAAAGCTATTAAAAATTTATACCCTCTAGCTAAGTTAGCTATAGGACCAACTATAGATAATGGATTTTACTATGATGTCTCTTTTGAAAAACAAATTTCATCGGAGGATTTACCTAAAATTGAAAAAGAAATGAATAAAATCATAAAAAATGGCTCGGCTATCAATAAAACTATTCATTCGAAAGAAGATGCTATTAAATTGTTTAACGAAAGAAACGAAACATATAAAGTAGATATAATTAATAAATCTGAACAAGATGATAATTTTCAAATATACACTCAAGGAGAATCTGGTTTTATAGATTTATGTTATGGGCCTCACTTACCTAATTTGAAACATATAGGTGCTTTTAAACTAACCAAACTAGCTGGCGCATATTGGAAGGGAGACTCTAATAATGAGATGCTTCAAAGAATTTATGGAACAGCTTGGAAAAATAAAGATGACCTAGATCAACATTTAGAAATGCTTAAGGAAGCAGAAAAACGTGATCATAGAAAACTTGGACGTGAAATGGATCTTTTCCATTTCCAAGAGGAGTCCCCAGGTTCTGTTTTTTGGCATACAAAAGGATGGCAACTTTTTCAAACTCTTATTAATTATATGAAAAAAAGACAAGAAGCAGCTAACTATTTAGAAATCAATACGCCTGATATTATGGATAGGTCTCTTTGGGAAAAATCTGGCCATTGGGAGAAATTTGGTGATAGCATGTTCACTACTGCAGAAAAAGAAGACAGAATATATGCTCTGAAACCGATGAGTTGCCCAGGTGCTGTACAAGTTTATAAACAAGGCATAAAAAGTTATAGGGACTTACCTCTAAGACTTGCTGAATTTGGCAAAGTACATAGATATGAACCATCTGGTGCATTACATGGATTGATGAGAGTAAGAGGATTTACGCAGGACGACGCACATATATTTTGTACGGAAAACCAAATAACTGAAGAGTGCATAACTGTTTGTAATTTAATATTAAGTATATACAAAGATTTTGGATTTGAAGATATTCATATAAAATTTTCTGACAGACCTGAAAAAAGAGTAGGAAGCGATGCTATTTGGGACAAATCTGAAGAGGCTCTTAAAATAGCAATTGAAGCAACAGGACTTTCCTATACTCATAATCCTGGAGAGGGAGCTTTTTATGGTCCAAAAATTGAGTTTGTATTAAGGGATGCAATAGGTAGAGACTGGCAGTGTGGCACGCTTCAAGTTGATTTGAATTTACCTGATAGATTATCAGCAAACTTTGTTGCTGAAGATGGGCAAAAATATGCACCAGTTATGCTTCATAGAGCTTTATTTGGTTCTATAGAACGTTTTATAGGAATTCTAATAGAAAACTATTCTGGTCGATTACCTTTATGGTTAGCTCCTACTCAAATAGTTATAGCTACTATAACAACAGATACAAACCCTTATGCTGAAGAGGTATTAAAAATATTTAAAGAGCATAATCTTAGAACAGAAATTGATATTAGAAATGAAAAAATTGGATACAAAATAAGAGAGCATAGTAATGCTAAAGTTCCGGTTTTAATAATTATTGGTAAACAAGAAGCAGAGAAAAAACAACTTTCAGTAAGACGGTTAGGCTCTAATGATACAGAAACATTTGATTTAAAAACTATTACAGATGTATTGGCTAAAGAAGCTAAAGCACCATAAAATAAATGATAATGAAAACTATATTCGTTTATATTATTAAATTATATCAATATACTATATCTCCTTTATTAGGTCCACATTGTCGCTTTAACCCTACTTGTTCAAACTATGCTATAGAAGCAATAAAAAAACATAATATTCTTAAAGCTTTATTTATTATTGTTAAAAGAATATCTCGTTGCCATCCATGGGGAAAATCTGGAGAAGACCCTGTTCCAGATTAATATATTAAAGAGAATATAGCTGACATTATTCCAATTACTATTATCCAGCTTCCATAAATTTTTGAAGTAATTCGAATATATTTTGCATTAAATATCTTAAGTACAACAATTAAAGTTACACTTAGCCAAAGAGTAATAAGTAAGTTTCCTCCTGGAAAATTTATAAAACTTTTTATTGTAAATAATTCTATATCTTTTAATGCCACATGAAATGAAAGTATAGAACTAAAAATAATAATAGATAAAAACTTAGATGCATTATTTATAGGGTTAAACCATAACATAAAGCCTAAAAATATAGATAAAAAATATAATACAACTAAGGGAAATTTATCAAACCCCCATAAAAGATCTAAATTATTTGAAAATATTATTTCTAAAATATGGTCTATAAATATTAATGTCAGGATATAAAAAAAAAGAAAAGTTATAAAAAAGTAAAAATGAGTAATAATTTTCTTAGTATTTACTAATAATAATGATAGCCCTAATAAGCAGAGTAGTAGTGTATAATTATTAAATATGTTATGCATACCAGACGAAAATAAACCATATTCAGCCACAGTAAGATAGAATAATTTACTTATTATAAGGCAAGGCAAAAAAATAATAGTAAATAACAGTGATTTTTTTAACATTAATTATAAGCTTTAAATAGAAAAATAATTCCAAATATAGCAATTAAAATACCTATACTTTTACAAATATTTTTGTTATCAAATTTATCAAAAAAATAACCAATACCAACACCAGATAGATGAATTAAACCAGTAGACAATACAAAACCTATAATAAAACTAATTGGATCATTTGCCTTTGGTAATTCATACCCATGTGCATATCCATGAAAGAGTGCAAAAATAGAAATAATAAGAATAGCTATTAATTCATTAGGCGACCATTTTAAACAAATAACAAAACCTAAAACTATCACTGATAAAGCAATAATTTGTTCTACGAGAACAAATGAATAAACTTTAGAAATAGCTATTAATGCTCCGATACACATTATTAAGGGAAAACTCATTGGAAGAGACCATATTCGTCTTCCACCCATCTGAGCTCCCCAAACGCCAACTCCAAACATTGCTAAAAAATGATCTAACCCTAGCATTGGGTGACTAAAGCCACTTCCAAAACCTGAAGATCTATTAACTAAAGAATGTGCATTAGCATCTATACTTGAAAATAATATAATAAAAAATATACTTAATATAGTAAACATGAATGACTATCCTCTTATTAGTTACTTTTATATTCTCAAAATATTTTTGTCTAATACTTACTATTACTTGACTTGGCTTTAAATTATGACATGTTGCGCGAATATTCTTACTATAACTAAGGCAAATAGTAAGTTCTGTTAAATAAAAAATAACATTTCTAATGAAAGTATTAATTTATGTCACAAGAATTACGTAATATTGCAATTATTGCACACGTTGATCACGGTAAAACTACATTAATTGACTCCATAATGAAACAGAGTGGAATGTTTAGAGAAAATGAGAGTGTTAGCGAAAGGTTAATGGATTCTGGAGATTTAGAAAAAGAGCGTGGCATTACTATTCTTGCAAAACCAACTTCTATTGCATGGGAAAATATTAGAATTAATATAATTGACACACCAGGGCATGCTGACTTTGGTGGAGAAGTTGAAAGAGTTTTGGGGATGACAGATGGTGTAATTTTATTAATAGATGCAGCAGAAGGCCCGATGCCACAAACAAAATTTGTTTTAGGTAAAGCTCTTGCTCAAGGCTTAAACCCTATTGTTATTATTAATAAAGCAGATAGGCCTGATGGAAGGCCCGATGAAGTTTTAGAAGAGATTTTTGATTTATTTATTGCATTAGATGCAAATGAGGCTCAATTAGATTTTCCAGTATTATATGCCTCAGGTAGAGACGGTTGGTGTGTTGAAGATTTAAAAGATACTCATGAAAACCTTCACCCATTAATGAATCTTATTATTAGACACGTAGAGCCTCCTAAGACAGATAAAGACCTACCATTTGCTATGTTAGTTACTTTATTAGCATCTGATCCATATTTAGGAAGATGCTTAATAGGAAGAGTGGAACAAGGGTCCGCAAAAGTTAATGATACCGTAAAATCTATAAATCTAAACGGTGAACAAATTGAGAGTGGTAGGTTAACTAAATTACTTAAGTTTGAAGGTATAGAAAAAGTTGCAGTAGACCAAGTAAACCCTGGAGATATTATTTGTGTTGCAGGATTAGCTAAAACTTCTGTTGCTGATACAATATGTGAAACTTCATTGGATACTCCAATGAAATCTACTCCTATAGATCCACCTACTATGGCAGTTACTATTACAGTAAACGATTCACCTTTTGCTGGAACAGAAGGAAAAAAAGTTACCTCCACTGCAATTAGATCGAGATTATTAGCTGAAGATGAAACAAATGTTGCTATAACTTTTGCTGAAAGCGAAACTAAAGACGCATTTGAAATAGGTGGAAGAGGTGAATTACAATTAGGTGTGTTAATAGAAACTATGAGAAGAGAAGGTTTTGAATTAACAGTTTCACGACCTAAAGTACTTCTAAAGCTAGATGAAAATAATAAAACTATTGAGCCTATTGAAGAAGTAATAATTGATGTAGATGAAGAATATGTAAGTACCGTTGTAGATTCTATGAATAAAAGAAAATCTGAAATGCAAGATATGAGAGCTTCAGGTGCAGGTAAGACCCGCTTAACATTTTACGCACCTTCAAGAGGGTTGATTGGATATCAAAGTAAATTTCTAACTGACACAAGAGGAACAGGCGTTCTTAATAGATTATTTCATTCTTATGCCCTTTATAAAGGAGATATTACTGGAAGAAGATATGGCGCTTTAATTTCAACAGATCAGGGTAAAGCTGTAGCATTTGCAATATGGAAACTTCAAGAACGTGGCACAATGTTTGTTAGTCATAATACAACAGTTTATAAAGGTATGATTGTGGGAGAACACTCACGTGATAATGATTTAGATATTAATGTTCTAAAAGGTAAACAACTAACAAATATGAGAGCATCCGGAACTGATGAGGCTGTTGTATTAGTTCCACCAAGAATAATGTCTTTAGAAGAAATGATGGCTTATATTAATGAAGATGAACTACTAGAGGTTACTCCATTAAGCTTAAGACTGAGAAAAAGATTTTTAGATGCTAAAGATAGAAAAAAAAGTACTAAATAATTTCTTTCTGCTATAGTTTGCATGTAGATAAATTATATTTTGGAGATAAATCATGGAAAATAAAAATACAAATTTTTTACAACCATTAATAAATTTTATTGAAATAATTGCTAGTAATTTTGGCACATTACTCGTTAAAACATTTCATTATTTTGCTTTATTTCTAATTGGTGCAGCTATAGTATGGGCTGCCTCTGTTGAATTTTTAGGTATGATGGGAAAAGGTTCAGCATCTATTGAAGATATTTTATTATTATTTATATATTTAGAATTAGGTGCAGTAGTAGGAATATATTTTCAAACTAATCATATGCCTGTAAGATTCTTGATATATGTTGCAATAACAGCCCTAACTCGTTTATTACTAGAACTAGTTTTTGACTGGCATAATATTGCATATGTAAATATTATTATAGTTTGTGGTGGAATTTTATTACTAGCTGCAAGTATATTAGTTCTAAGATATGCATCATATCATTATCCTTCTAAATAAATCAGCTTAATACTAAATCGGTTTCCGGATCTATAAAGTAGAATTTTAGACTATCAAAATACAAAGTTATTGTCTTACCATTTTGAATAGATTGGTTAGGTAAAACTTTTCCACAAACTTGAGAATTATTTATGGAAAAATAAACCATAGTTTCCATACCTAGTGGTTCTACTATATTAAGTTTTGCATTAATTTTTAGAGAATGTTTTTGTTTATTTTCAGAAATATGTTCAGGCCTAATTCCTAATATAATAGTTTTATTAACATTATTAAAAAGTACTGCTTTCTTTTCTTCTGGTATATTTAAAACGATATCATCAGTAATTTGTATATAAAGCCCTTCTGAACCTTTTTCTAATTTACATGAAATAAAATTCATCGCAGGCGCACCTATAAAACCAGCTACAAAACCTGTAGTTGGGTTATTATAGATTTCATCTGGTGTTCCTATCTGCTCAATTTTACCATTTTTCATTACAACAACTCTATCCGCTAAAGTCATAGCTTCAACTTGATCATGTGTTACATATACTGTTGTAGTATTTAAATGCTGATGAACTCTTTTAATTTCAATTCTCATTTGTCCACGCATTTTTGCATCTAAATTACTAAGGGGCTCATCAAATAAAAATACTTTAGGATTTCTTACAATAGCTCTTCCCATAGCAACTCTTTGTCTTTGTCCACCCGATAACTGTTTTGGACGCCTATCTAACAATTCAGATATACCTAAAACTTGAGCAGCTTCATGAACTCTAACTTTAATATCTTCTTTACTAAATTTTCGTAACCTTAAACCAAAAGACATGTTTTCAAAAACTGTCATATGTGGATATAAAGCATAACTTTGAAATACCATTGCTATATCTCTATCTTTAGGAGGAATATCATTTACTTTATTATTTTCTATAAAAATTTCTCCTTTCGTAATATCTTCTAAGCCAGCAATCATTCTTAACACAGTACTTTTTCCGCAACCCGATGGGCCAACTAGTATTACAAATTCTTTATCTTTAATTGATAAGTCAATTCCACTAACCACTTCTGTTTTGTCAAAAACTTTATGTAAATTTTTTATTAATACTTCCGCCATAATATTATCCTTTAGTTGCACCTGACGTTAGACCAGCAATATAATAATCCATTAAGAAAGCATATATTATAACAGGAGGAGCTGCAGCTAGTAATGCTCCCGACATTAGTGACCCCCAATTAAAAACATCTCCTTTAATTAAAGTAGTTACAGTACCCACTGTTAATACCATTTCACTTTCACTATATATAAAGGCTAATGGATATAAAAAACCAGCCCAGGAAACCGTAAAAGCAAAAATGGTTGCTGCAATTAATCCTGGCATTGCAACAGGTATAAATACTTTCCATAACATTTGCATATGATTAGCTCCATCGATAAGAGCCGCTTCGTCAATTTCTTTTGGTATAGAAGAAAAATAGCCAATCATAAGCCAGGTACAAAAAGGTACACTTAAAGTAGGATATACTAATACTAAAACCCAATAACTATTTAATAGTCCTAACCATCCAACAATTTTAAAGAGAGGTATAAATAATAATGTTTCTGGAACTAAATAGGTTAGGAATATTCCCGTCGCTAAAACACCTGAACCCCAAAACTTTAATCTAGATAAAGAATAAGCTGCCAAAACACTAATAATCATAGTTATAATTACTACACATACGGTAACAATAATTGTATTTTTAAAAAAAGTAAGGAATGGAGTCTCAGTAAATAAGTATATATAATGTTTTAATGTAATTCCCTGTTCTATTAACCAAGGATTAGAAGCCATTTCAGCTATTTCCTTATTAGTCTTTAAGGAAGTTATAAGCATATAATAGGGAGGAAACAAAAAAAATATTACAAAAATAATTAAGCTACTATATGCTGCTATTAAAGCCCATCTTCTATTAGAATGAACACTATTTTTAATATTTAAAATATTATTTTTCATTTTAAACTTCCATTGCTCTTTTTCTTACACTTCTTAATATTATGAATGCAAGAGTTCCTAATATAGGAAACATGAAAAGAGATACTGCAGCACCCAGAGGAATATCACCAGATTCAATTCCTACCCTAAAAGCATAAGTAGCAAATAAATGTGTTGTATCTATTGGGCCACCTCTAGTTAAAACTCTAACAATGTCAAAATTAGCAAAAGTAACAATTATTGAAAATAATATTGTAATAGAAATAATATTTTTCATCATAGGTAATGTTATATAATATAATTTTTGCCTATAATTTGCTCCATCAATAGATGCAGCTTCATATAAATCTGCAGGAATAGACTTTAATGCTGCTAAATACATAATAAGGAAAAATGGAGCACCTACCCAAATATTTACTAATATAATTGAAAACCTTGCCCAGAAAGTTTCGCTAAGCCAAGGTATGGCTGGGAGAGATATCTTTACTAAAAACCAGTTAATAGCACTATAAGTAGGTTCAAATAACCACCACCAACCAAGGGTTGAAAGTGCCGGTGGTATAACCCAAGGAATTAATAACATTCCTCTCCATTTTCTTTGGCCTTTACTTGGTATAGCGTTGATAGAATGGGCAGCAATAAATCCTATTAGTGCTTTAAAAAAGACAGCCACTAATGCAAAAAATATTGACTGCTGTACTACTAACCAAAAAGTTTCTCTCTTAAATAAAAATAAGTAATTTCCAATTCCCACAAATTTTGTCTCTGCTTTATTTAGCATTGATAAAAATATAGCATATATAAAAGGGTAAATTATGAGGCATAAAACCATTAATATAAGAGGTAAGCACATAAAAAAAGCAATTCGAGGCTTTTGTCTTAACCATAAATATAAAGAGCTAAATTTCATTATCCTCTCATAACACCTTCTAATTCATTTTCAGCCCATCTTATTGCTTTTTTTAATGAATGCCCTTTAGCCGTTACTCGAGCAGTTAAATTTGCTATTATATATTGTGTAGTTATTTGAGATGCTATTTCTGGTGGGGCAGGATATCCTGGTGCTACAGGTATTTCATCACCCTTCATTGGGTAATTATACAAAACTCCATCAGGAGGACTAGCTTCTATCCACGTTTTATTTTGATTAAAATGAGATATTATTAAAGGTATATCATACCCTTGAGACGCTTTAACACATGCATCTATAACTGGACGTTCAGCCATATACCTTAGCAGATCCTTAGCAGCAGACTTATTTTCGGCAAAATCCCATAGTCCCCAATATTGAGAATTATCTGAACGATACCTTCCCTTAGGGCCCCTAGGCACATCATGATGCCACAACTTATTAGCTACATCAGGATTATCACGTTTTGCAACAGCCCATGCACTTGCTGGGTTAAATATCGCAGATCCCTGTCCAGAGATTATCCAACGATTATTAGAAGAATCATCCCACGCATAAATACTTTTTGGCATAAACTCTGTTAATTTACTCATATATTCTAGCACTTGCCTTACTTCGTCAGAGTCTACAGTAATTTCTCCATTTTTATTTACAAGTTCTGCTCCATATGACGTAAATAAAGCACTAAGCCAACGGCTATCCGCAGTAGCCCCAATTGTAGCTCCAAAAGGCTTTCCCACTTTATATAATTTTTCAGCGGCTAATAAAAAGGCATCCCAATTCCAATTATTAACAGCACTAGAATCCCTATTCTCATTCCCAGGAAATAACGTTTGAAGATCTATACCTGCATGTTCTTTAAATAAATCAAAACGTGAAACCATAGAGTCAAAAAAAGAACCAGTTGGCGCTGGTGAACCTCTCCAGTGCCCATCTAAATGAGCATAAAATTTTGCTGAATCTAATAAAGGTCCGTGTTTATTAATAATATATTCCACAACATCATCAAGAGGCTCCAATCTATGTCTAAACATTGAACAATACCAAGTTGGTTGAGAAAAAATATCATGGCCAGTTTTTGCTCTAGATTCTGCTTGAGCTGTTAATAGTAACTTATTTCCAATAGAAGTAATAAAATCAACTTTTACTTCAACCCCGTTTTTTTCTCCCCAATCAACTATAATATTTTCAAGAACATCGTTAGCTCCAGGAATCCAATGATCCCAAAGTCCCAATAAAAGCCTACCAGCAGAGTGCGAGGTTTTTACGTAGGGAGCAGCTATAGCATATCCTCCGGTAGCACTTAGACCTTTAATAAATTTTCTTCTGTGTAAGTAATTTTTTTTCAAACTTAACCCTCCCCTTCTTTTAGATTAATTTGATATACTTTATAATTAAGTTATTTATCTTAATAGTAATTTAGTAAAATATACAAATCATATTTACAAAGGAATAAAATAAAAATGAATAAAATTGAAGGAGGATGTTTATGTGGAAAAATAAAATATTATAGTAAATTAGACCCATTATTTACTACCGTATGCCACTGTTCACATTGTCAAAAACAATCAGGAACAGTTTTTTCTATTATCATTGGTGTGAATAGAAAATCTCTACATATTAGCGGAGATTTAAAATGTTATGAAGATATTGGCAATAGTGGAAAACCCGTATATAGGAAATTTTGTGGTAATTGTGGATCTCCCATTATAAGCGATGTAAGTGCAGTTCCTGATTTATTGTTTATTAAAGCTGGTACAATAAATAACATAAAGGCTCTTAAACCAACAAAAGAAATATGGACAGATCATAAACTAGATTGCATAATTATAAATGGCATCAAAGAAAAATATAAGACGGATGGAAAATAAAATGACTTTCTTAAAATGTAAGTATTACCTGATCACTACTATTTTTTTATTTTCTAATATTCATGCAGCAAATTCAGATAACAAAATCACTTCACTAAAAGAACTATTAAAAGAAGAGAACTTAAAATCTGAAGTGGGAAAATTACACTATTTAGCAAATTTTTCATTACGATGTGGCAGCTTATTTGAAGCAATAAATGAAGTAACTCCTAATATAAATATATTGAATGCTGCTATTAACTTGCAAAGAGGAGCATCAATTACAGCGATTATGATTAAAAAAAATAATCCAGATCAAATAGACCAGGAAATTCAGAACCTTATTACTAAAGTAGTAATAAATTATAGAAATTTAATTAATACAAATAAAGATACGAATGGAGAATATATTAAAGGCTCTAATTTATTAGCTGATGATTTAGAAATTTGTAAAAAATTTATACCTAGGGCTTATAAATTTTTAGGAAATAATGGGTTCAAATTAAAAAAATAATTATTTCTAAATAATAATTTCAATTAAAAATGGGCCATCTTTTCTTATTCCAACATCAAGAACTTTTAAAAGGTTTTCACAGTTATTAACTTTTATACCTTCTACCCCCATACCTTTTGCCACATTTACCCAATCTATATAAGGTCTATCTAAAGTTAGCATATCTTCAGCTTTAGGTCCTGGATTTTGAACTCCAACATTTACAAGCTCTCCCCGTAATATTTCATATGTACGATTAGCAAATATTAAAATAGTAATATCTAAATTTTCTCTCGCCATTGTCCATAAAGATTGAACTGTATACATTCCACTTCCATCTCCCTCTAGCAAGACTACTTTTCGATCCGGGCATGCTATTGCCGCACCAATGGATACTGGCATACCATATCCTATGGCCCCTCCTCTATTATTCAGCCAATCATGAGGTGGAGCGCCAGCAGTTGCAGGAAAAAAATCTCTTCCTGTTGTGACAGATTCATCTACAACTATAGCATTTTCTGGAAGAGTTGCTCCAATTGCCATAGCTAATTTTTCTTTACTGATACTTCCGCTTGGATGTTCTGGCCTCTTAGATGATGCTATATAATTAGGAACTTCATTTAATGCTCCTAATTCCATGGCTAAATCAGTTAAAGCTGAAACAATATCTTCATCTACTTCAACCAAATTTATTATAGGAACATTCTCTTTATATAATAAGCTTGGTTTATTAGGATATCCAAAAAATGCTACAGGCGGTTTAGATGCAACTAATACTAATTGTCCTGCTTTTTCTAACATATCTAATGCTCTGTCCACTACTCCAGCCCCAGGAATTCTAAGCATATCTAATCGGCCTGCACCTCTAGATAACCTTGCATTTGCAGCTTCTGTAATAATTCCACAACCTGTCTTAGATGAAATTTTTCCTGCTAGTAAAGTAGCTTCCTCTGTTAATGCTCCTCCTCCTAAGATAAGAGTAGAATAGTTACCATTAGTTAAAAATTTTGCTACTTTTTTTATAGTGGCTTCATCAATTTTATTTCTGGTATCCCTATATTTTGCTTTAACAATATCTCCTCCTTCACCCCATGCTGTATCTGCAGGTAAAATTAGTGAGGCTATTTTTCCAGGAGCTTTTTTTGCAACCTCTATAGCTTCAGCTCCATCTTTAGATACATCCGTTGATTTTATAGATGTCTTTACCCAGTGAGACATAGGATGAGCTATTGCCTCAATATCTGAAGTTAAAGGAGACTCAACTTTTAGGTGTTGTAAAGTATGCTGCCCTATTATATTAACCATTCCTGAATGGGCTTTTTTTGCATTATGAATACTAGCTAAAGCATTAGCTAATCCAGGACCTAAATGTAGCAACGTAGAGGCAGGTTTTCCGGACATTCTATAATAGCCGTCTGCAGCACCAGTTAATACACCTTCAAATAGTCCTAATACGCATCGTATCCCAGAAACTTTATCAAGAGCTCCAACAAAATGCATTTCGGATGTTCCAGGATTTGCAAAACAAACATCTACATCATTATGTACTAAGGTTCTTACAAGACTTTCGGCACCATTTATTTTAGCTTTAACCTGCATATTACTATTCATTTACCTTTATAATATTTTTAGAGAGATTAGAGCATTTTTTAGAACAATATTTTACAGATTCCCAATTTAATCTCCATTTTTTTCTCCATGTAAATGGTCTATTACAAATAATACATATTTTCTCAGGTAGGTCATATTTCTTCATATTATATATTACTAATTAATTTTTATTTTGCATCAGCAATTTCTCTTTTTGATGCTTGAGTTAAAAGAGCTGCATCTGCTGATATGGTTCCTAAATCATATCCCATATTAAATCTTTCTTTAACAGTTTTTCCATCAGGGCAATGAATACCTGTTTTAATATCTTTTTTTATACAAGTTTCAACAATATAACTTAAACAATCTTCTACTTCCTTTTCATATGTTCCAGGAGTATATCCCATAGTAACTGCTAAATCACTTGGACCTATATATACTGCGTCTAATTCCTCTACAGATAGAATTTTATCTAGATTATCTACAGCTTCTGATGTTTCAATCATAGCAAAATTTAATAAGGTATCATTAGCATGATGAAAATAATCATCACCTCCATACATTCTAGCTCTAATTGGGCCAAAACTTCTATTTCCTCTAGGTGGATATCTGCAGGCAGTCACAAATTTTTCACACTGCTCTTTTGTGTTTATCATAGGACATATTATTCCATAAGCTCCTGCATCCAAACACCTCATAACCATACTTGGCTCATTCCAAGGAACTCTGACCATTGGAGTTATGTTATAACCTGATATAGCTTGCAGCATTTCAACTACTTTTTGATAGCCAACTAAGCCATGTTGCATATCTATTGTAATACTATCAAAACCCGAAGCCGCCATAATTTCAGAACTAAATGTATTTGCTATAGAAGACCAGCCATTAATAATCTTTTGACTATTCTTCCAAGCTTCTTTAATACCATTTTTTTTCATTACTACCCTTTTCTATAAATGCTAGAATTTATGCTAGCATAAAAAAAATTATGTACCACAAAATGTTTGGGTTACCATCTGATTGTCCTTAGGTGGCATTTGATATTCTTCAAATTCTTTTTGATCATTAAAAGGCTTTGAAAGAATTTTATTTAGAGAATTAAATAAAGAAAAATCTCCCTCTAAAGCTTTATTTATCATTTCCTCAATTCGATGATTTCTGGGGATGTAAGCGGGATTAATATTTTTAATAAAGTCAAAAGTATTATCATTTTTTTCTTTTTCAAAAGATAAACGTGTTTTCCAATTACTTAGCCAATTATTAATATCCTTAGAGTTTGAAAAATGTTTTATAAACTTATTATAAAAACTTTTATCTTCTTGTATGACTAATGGACACAAGTCTCTAAAAGTTATAGTAAAATCTGATTTGCTTGTTTCCATTTGTATTAATAAAGAATTAATAAGTTTATCATCATTTTCTTTTTTAGTTTGTAATCCTAATTTATTACTAAATAATTTTAGCCATTCTTCCTTATACAAATCAAGAAATTTATCAACTGCATTCTGCGCTAATATCATAGATTTTTTTTCATCCTTATGAATTAGCGGAAGTAAAGAAGAAGCTAAACAAGCTAAATTCCATTGAATAATTTCTGGTTGATTCTTATAGGAGTATCGTCCACTTTGGTCTATAGAACTAAAAACTTTATTTGGATCATATTCATCAAGAAATGCACACGGACCATAATCTATTGTTTCTCCATATATTGAAGTATTATCTGTATTCATAACTCCGTGGATAAAACCTACAGACATCCATTTAGAAATCAAAATGGCTTGCCGCTTAATAACTTCTTTGAGTAAATTTATATATGGGTTATCACCTTCTTGACATGTAGGATAATGCCTTTGAATAATATAATCTGCTAAAATTTTTAAAGAATCTATATCCTGCCTTGCAGCAAAATACTGAAATGTCCCAACTCTAATATGACTATGTGCTACTCTAGTAAGAATTGCACCTGGAAATTCTTGTTCTCTATAAATTTTTTCACCTGTAGAAATAGCAGAAAGAGCCCTGGTAGTCGGAATATTTAGATTGTTCATAGCTTCACTTAATATATATTCTCTTAGTATAGGCCCCAACCAGGCGCGCCCATCACCCATCCTTGAAAAAGGTGTTGGACCACTTCCTTTAAGTTGTATATCTCTTCTATATCCATTATTATCAATTACTTCACCTAAGAGAATAGCCCTTCCATCTCCTAATTGTGGAACCCAATTACCGAATTGATGGCCTGCATAAGTCATAGATATAGGATTAGAACCATTTGATAATATATTCCCTGAAAAAAAATCATTACATTCTTTCGCATTTAAATTAATACCTAGATCATTAGCTAATATTTTATTAAATTTAATTAAATTAGGAGATTTGACTGGAGTAGGTTTTACGTTAACATAAAATTTATTTGGCAACCTTGAAAAACTATTATCAAATTTGATATTATCAATATTATTTGGTGAAATTTTCACTATATAATCCAAATCAAAAATAATTAATAAATAATACTACTTTTTTATTAATAATATTCTATATTATCAATAAACGCTAGGTGCGCCCTATAATTTTAATTATTAAAGTTAATATTATGTTATTTAGTAAACCAATTATATAAATATATTGATAAGCCTATGCAAAAAAATGATTTACTAAAGAGATTTATAAATACTAGAAAAAATAGTATTAGAATCTGTAAAAACTTAGAAATAGAAGACTATGTTGTGCAACCTAGTGAAGAAGTAAGCCCTATAAAATGGCATTTAGGGCATACCTCATGGTTTTTTGAAGAAATGATACTATTAAAGTATATTAAAAAACTAACTCGTTATAACAAACAATATAAAACTATATTTAACTCCTATTATAAATCTGCAGGAGACCACTGGAAACAAGGCTTAAGAGGTCAACTTTCGCGTCCTACAGTTAACGAAGTTATTAAATATAGGAAATATGTAGACCTAAAAATTAAAAAAGTTCTTGAGTCAACGACTAATAATAAACTCAATTTTTTAATTGAATTAGGGATAAATCATGAAGAGCAACATCAAGAATTAATGCATATGGATATTAAATATATCTTTCATACTAACCCTCATAAAATAAAATATATAAAAAGTAAGATTCCAAAAAGAAAAATTAATGATAAACAATGGGAAACTTTTGAAGGTAATATATATAAAATTGGTCATGAAAAAAAAGATTTTTCATACGATAATGAACAACCTATGCACAAAGCTTATATTCAACCTTTTAAAATTCATAAACAGTTCGTAAGTAACAAAGACTATGTCCATTTCATAGAGGATGAAGGTTATTCCAAGCCTGCTTTATGGCTAAGTAAAGGCTGGGACTGGATTAAAGAAAAAGATATCATTAAACCAGAATATTGGTATAAGAAAGATAATAAGTGGTATGAATTCACACTGCACGGATTACTACCTATTAATGATAACGCTCCTGTGTCACATATAAGTTATTATGAAGCATCAGCATATGCAAAATGGAAAAGTTGTAGATTACCAACAGAAGAAGAATCCGAGATATACCTTAAAAACCCAGAAATAAATAAAATAAGGAATAATAAAAATATTTATCAAGCATATGATACTGATATCGCAACTAATAACTTGTGGTGGTGGACAAAAAGTCACTATTCAGCATATCCAGGGTACATAGCTTTTAATGGTGATATTGAAGAATATAATGAGAAATTTATGAATGGACAATTTATACTAAAAGGTGGGTCAATTGTTACACCAGATAAACATCATAGACCTACATATAGAAATTTTTATGAACCCCATCAACGTTGGATGTTTTCAGGAATAAGGTTAGCGAAGGATATGAAATGAAGATTACAAACTTATCATTAACAAATAAGAAAGATAAATTAAATACAAAAAGCTCTTTTTCAGAAGATGTAGGCTATGGATTAAGCTTAAAAAATAAAGCTATATCATCAAAATATTTTTATGATGATATAGGATCAAAATTATTTCAGAAAATTACTAAACACTCTGACTATTATCCAACAAGAACAGAGACTGAAATACTAAATACCATTAAAGATAAGTTGCCAAAGTTAATAAAATTAAATGAAATTGATATTATAGAATTAGGCCCAGGAGACGGCACAAAAGGTAAAATCATAATAGATGGATTTTTAAAAAATAATTATAAAGTTAACTATTATCCAATTGATATATCAAAAAAAGCCTTACAGCTATTAAGTAAGAATTTACCACCTAATAAAAATTTATTTATACATGGTATAATAGGAGAATACTTAGAAGGATTAAAATTTATAAAAAAAGAATCTACAAACATACAATTGGTACTTTTTTTAGGATCTAGTATAGGAAACTTTAATACGAAGCAATCAAAAAAATTTCTAACAAATGTTTACAAAAATATAAACAACCATAGTTATTTATTTACTGGCTTTGACCTCAAGAAAAATTTATCTATTCTAAATAAAGCTTATAATGATTCTAGTGGCTTAACTAAGAAATTTAATTTAAATTTATTAACTAGAATTAATAAAAGCTTAAAAAGTGACTTTAATTTAAAAAACTTTATACATTTTGGCACTTATAACCCTGTGCTAGGTGCGATGGAAAGTTACCTAATATCCTTAGTTAAACAAAATATACATATTAAGGAATTAAATAAAAATTTTAAATTTGAAGTATTTGAAGCAATACATCTAGAATACTCTTTTAAATATTCTAAAGATAACATTGCTGATTTATCAGCAAGCTCTGGATTTACAATAGTTAAAAATTACACTGATTCAAAAAGATATTTTATAGATTCTGTTTGGAGAAAAATTTAATAATATTAATTTTATTTTTTAGCATTTGATAAATAAGTGTGTATATTTTCTATCTCTTTTTCTGTAAATTTACTACTAAATGAACCCATCATGGTTCCTGCTCTTCCATTCATTACAATCATTTTGAATGTATTCATCTCTAATTTAGTTCCAATAATATTTGGAGCTGTTCTTTTATGGCAAGTAGCACAACTTCTATTGAAAAGTTTTTCTCCTAAAACCTCGTCAGCTAGAGAAGTTAAAGGAAAAAAGTATAATAATATTAAGAAGACTTTTACTACATACATATTTTTCTCTGTTTCTTAAGTTTATTCTTTGGCTTTTTTAAAAATTTCAGCGGTGAAAAACACTCCTATTAAAACTAATGTGTGTGCTAGTGCTGAAGGTCCAAACGCAGATAAAGATCCAACCCACATAGTAAAAATGAATGACCACATAAATGCTAAAGTTGTCATGAATTGAAACTGTACAATTTTTGGTAAGTTTCTTAGTGGGTTTACATTTGTACTCATTACTAAGTTATAAGACTGTTTAATCATAATATTTTCCTCTTATCATTTTATTTACTTAAAGTACGATTATAATATATTTATAGATTAGTTTTATTAATAAGATTTTTTAAATCATTAACCGTTATAGCTATCATTTAAATTTATAGAAGGTTTATTAGGACTACTATTTTTTTTAACTGATGTACGTTTTTTACTTTTATTAACTTTTTTAAAGGACTTGTTTTCTCCTCGTTTTGCAAAGCTTGAGCGTGAATTTCTTTCTTCACTATCTCTTCTTGGTCTTCTTTCCTCAAATTTTCCTTTTGGCTTATCTCCAAAAGACCTTTCTCCTCGTTTTGCAAAGCTTGAACGTGAATTTCTTTCTTCACTATCTCTTCTTGGTCTTCTTTCTTCACTACTATACTTATCTGCGAATCTTTTCTTAGCTTTTTTTGTAAATTTTTTTGCACTATTTTTACTTTTTATAAAATCATTATCTCTTTTTCTATCATTATGACCTTCTTCATAATTAAACTTTTTATTAAAATCAGGCTTACTATCTCCTAAAATTAAATCTTCTGATTCATTTAAAATTTTTCCATATAAGGAATATCCTATCAATTTTTCAATTGCTTTTAATTTTCTTTTTTCTGATACATCACATAATGAAATAGCTATACCAGACTTTCCAGCTCTTGCAGTTCTTCCAATACGATGAATATATATTTCAGCTTCATTAGGCATGTCATAATTTATAACATGTGATATATCATCAACATCTATTCCTCTTGCTGCAATATCAGTAGCAATTAATATATTTAATTTACCTAATCTAAAATTTTTTAATGTTCTAGTTCTTTGGCTTTGGCTTTTATCACCATGAATTGCATCGACTTCTATACCAGACTTTTTTAGTCTAACTGCCAATTTATTAGCACCCATTTTAGTTCTTACGAATATTATAGAACGATAAACTGTATGGTTATTAAATATATCAAGAATAAATTTAAGTTTAGCTTCTTTCTTAACTATAAATACTCTTTGATCAATTAATTCTATTGGCCTGGTGCTAGGTGCTACATTTACCTCTTTTGGCTTACGTAAAAATTCATCAGCAAGAGCTCTTACTGCTTTAGGCATAGTTGCAGAAAGTAGTATTGCTTGCTTATCTTTTGATATTTTTGACATAATTTTCTTAATACTAGGCATAAAGCCAAGGTCTAACATTTGATCTGCTTCATCCAGCACAACAGTACTAGTTAAATCCAACCTTGCTACTTTTGAGGTCACATGATCTAGCAATCTACCTGGGGTAGCTACTACAATGTCTGCACCATCTTTGAGAGCTTTAATTTGTGGTCCTGGTTTTGCTCCACCAACAACTAACACTGCTTTAGGTCGAATAATACTTCCATATGTTCTTACTTTATCTACTATTTGCATAGCAAGTTCTCGTGTAGGAACTAATACTAGTACAGGAAAACATTTTGATTCATTACGTTTAACTTTTTTAACTAATCTTTCTAAAATTGGAAGTACAAATGCAGCAGTTTTTCCCGTACCTGTTTGGGCTACCCCAACTATATCATTTCCCTCTAGAAATTTTGGTATTACTGCTAATTGAATAGGTGTAGGTTCACTATACCCTTCAGAATCTATAGCTCTAAGTATAGGGCTAGTTAAACCTAATTCTTCAAATTTCATTAAAATACTTTCATTTATTTAGCACCAAGAGAAATCCAATATTAAAACAAAAATGCTATAATCTTAGCTTATTGAGATAAATGATATATACTCAAAGGTTAGTTAATAGGGGCGATATCATATGCATTATTCAATAGCAAGAAGTTTAAGCTTTAATGTATATATATTTAATATGATTTAATATTATATATAAGGTAAATATGAGAACATATTATAATTAGGAACAATAATGGATACACAACAAATACTAAATAATGTATTTGGCTATAATACTTTTAGAACCGGTCAAGAAGAAATCATTAATACAATACTAAATAAAAAAAATATTCTTGCTGTTATGCCTACCGGTGCAGGAAAATCTCTCTGTTATCAAATCCCCGCATTACTATTTAAGCGCGGATCTATAGTAGTATCTCCCTTAGTAGCATTAATGGATGATCAAATTTTAGCATTAAAGGAATTAGGTGTTCCGGCAGAAAGAGTTCATTCACATTTGACAGAAGCACAAAATAAAAAAAGTTTACAAGATTTTAAAAAAGGTATTATTAAAATTTTATACCTTTCACCTGAGAATTTAATGAGCGAAAAAACATTATATGATTTACAAGATATTGATATTGCTATGTTTGCAATAGATGAAGCCCATTGTATATCTAAATGGGGAGCAAGCTTCAGGCCACAGTATGAAGAGCTATCAAAATTATCTCAGATTTTTCCAGAGGCAATTATAGCTAGTTTTACTGCAACTGCTGATAAGAATACTAGAGAAGATATAATTCATAAGCTATGTAATTATAATGCCGAAATTTTAGTACAAGGTTTTGATCGTCCAAATTTAAGCTTAGCCGTAGAACAAAAAACAAATAATTGGAAGAAGCAATTACTAAACTTCATTAAAAATAAAAATCAAGAATCAGGAATTATTTATTGCTTATCAAGAAAAGAAACAGAGAGTGTAGCTAACTTTCTTATTGAAAATAATTTCGATGCTATTCCTTATCATGCTGGACAAGAATCAAGTTTTAGAAAAAATAATCAAAATAAATTTATGACCAAAGACGGAATTATAATTGTAGCTACCATAGCTTTTGGTATGGGAATAGATAAATCAAATGTTAGATTTGTAGCGCACACTAGCTTGCCTTCAAGCATTGAATCTTATTACCAAGAAATAGGTCGTGCAGGTAGAGATGGGGAACCCTCTGATACTTTATTGTTATATGGATTAAATGATTTATTTCAAAGAAGACGATTTATAGAGAATGATAAAGCTGATAGCCAACATAAATTAAGAGAGAACAAGAGGCTTGATAGCTTACTCGCATATTGCGAAACCCCCATCTGTAGAAAAAAAGCTTTATTATCATATTTTGATGAAGAAATAGATAACTGTAATAATTGTGATAATTGTTTGAGTCCGCCTAAGATGTTAGAAGGAACCCAATTAGCACAGATGGTACTTTCTGCAATATATAGATCTGGACAATATTTTGGAGCAGCACATATTATTAATATATTATTAGGAGATAAAACGTCTAAAATAGTTGAAAGAAGACATGATAAAATAAAAACTTTTGGAGTAGGAAGTAATTACAGTAAAGATTTTTGGCAAGGTTTTATAAGACAGCTACTTTCTTCTGGGCATATTATTATAAATATTAAGAAATTTGGATGCCTAGAAATCACTAAAACAGGGCTTCAATTACTAAAAAATGAGTTATATTTTAATTATAAAGAAATAGAATTAAAAATAAATAAAACTAATAACAATAAAAAAGAAAAAATAACGTATAATATTGAAAATTCTGATCTGGAACTATTAACTTCTTTAAAGGAGTTGAGGTTAACAATTTCTAAATCCCTAGCAGTTCCTGCATTTGTAATTTTCTCTGATTCAAGCCTTATTGAAATGGCAAAATTAAAACCTAAAGATGAAACTGATTTCTCTAAAATAAATGGAGTTGGGCCTAGTAAATTAAAAAAATATAGTAGTAAGTTTTTATCAGTTATAAATAACTAATAAATATTAATATTATTCACATCAATTAATACTTTATATTCCTTTCCAAAAGCAACTATGGCTAAAGATTTTATATTTTTTGCATTTATAACTTTTGTTAACATAACACCTGATCTTTTAAAACTTTCGAAGGGTATATTTATAGTCTTCCAATTTCTATCTACTTTAAAAGAAGCTTGATAATATTGCCAAGGCAATAATGTTCCAGTAGTTCTTAAATGTATAAAGTATTCATCTATATTACCTCTTACTTCTATTTGAATTCCTTTATAATTAGTATCAAACCTATCTAGTATTTTTCTCCTAAACTGAATGAAACCTCCATTATTTTCTAAGCTTACGTTTCCCGTCATTCGAGCAAAAGAGATATTTTTTTCTTTAATAAATTCTATCTTACCATTAGAAAACCCACCCATTACATCATCTGATATAAACTCCCATTTTTCCTCTGGACTATTATTAAAGTTTTCAAATAACATTTCATTACCTATAGCTTGCTTAGAAAATAATAAAAAAAGAATAATAAATAATCTTACCATAGCTGACCTCCTTAACAAAATTACTAGACAACCCATATAAACACTAATAATTTACGAAAATAATTAATATATAGATTTATTAATTATCACCATGCAATATAAAAAAATGAAAGAGCCTATAATGAAAAAACAAATTGAAAATATGCTAGAAAAAGCAATTTTTGCAAGCCGCTGGTTTATGGCCCCTGTATACTTAGCACTTTCTATCTCTTTGTTTTTTATTACTGTAAAAGTATTACAAGAATTTTTTCATAGTATTCCTTTAATGTTTGCTATGGATGTAAAAGACCTATTATTATTTGTATTACATATCGTTGATTTAGCATTAATTGGTAATTTAGTCCTAATGGTTATATTTGCTGGTTATGAAAATTTTGTTTCAAAAATTGGCATTGCAGAAAACAGCGAAGATAAACCAAGCTGGATGGGCAAAGTAGATTTTAGCGGCCTTAAGTTGAAATTGGTGGCTTCTATTGTAGCAATTTCAGGTATCAATTTATTAGAATCATTTTTAGATATTAGCACTAAAACTGAGCAAGAACTAAGATGGATGGTAATTATTCATCTTGTATTTGTACTTTCGGGAGTTATGCTTGCAGTAATGGACTATATAGCTTCAAAAAGTGACTCGCATTAGAAGCTTATAGTGAGCTTAAGGAGGTTTCAATATTTTATCAGTTATTATTTAAAAACGTTATTAAAATATTATTTTTAAATATTTTAATAACCAATATTGTATTTTCTCAAACATTAGAGCAATCAATAAATTCTGAAAATAGAACAATAGATTATAAGAAAAGGGATAAATATAGAAACCCTTTAGATACATTATCTTTTTTTAATATCACTAATGATATGACTGTTATTGAGCTACAGCCAAGTGGAGGGATTTCGCCAGCAGGATGGTATACAGAAATTCTTGCGCCTTATTTAAAAAAAAATGGTCTGTTAATTGCTGCTCATTTTAATCCTAAAGAATCTGACTGGCGTGCCAAAATGAGAGATAATTTTGAATTATTAATTAAGAAAAAACCAGACTATAATAAAATAAAAATGTCTATGCTTTCAATTCCTCCTAGTAAGCTAGCTGAAGATAGTACCGCAGATATGATTTTAACATTTAGAAACCTGCATAACTGGTTAAAAAGTAATGCTTTAAAAGAAGTTTTTAAAGTGTCCTATCAGGCTTTAAAACCTGGTGGAATATTAGGTGTAGTAGAGCATAGGGCTCCGGAAATATTTAGTTTAGAAGAAATGATAAAAACAGGATATGTTACTGAGAGTTTAGCTATAAGTTATGCTCAAGAAGCTGGCTTTCTATTAGAAGAAAAATCAGAAATTAATTCTAATACTAGAGATACTAAAAACTATGTTAATGGAGTTTGGAATTTGCCTCCTACCTTAAAGGTTTATAATACTGATGATAGACAAAAATATATAGCTATAGGCGAAAGTGATAGAATGACTTTAAGATTTATTAAACCAATAAAGTAATATTAAAAACTCATTTAAATAGAATATATCAGTTCTACATAAAATATACATAATAGAATTACAAAATATATATTTTAATGATCAATAATCTTATCTAATAATTAATTTAGGAAAGTCATTGAAAAAATATATTGGCATATACCCTTTAGCTATACCAGGAATATTTATATGCCTTATATTTATTTTAGCTACAAGTATAATCATGATACATACTTGGGATCTATACAATAAATTAAACTTGATATATTTAATATTATAAATTATTTAATAAAAAATCTATTAGAAAAATTTCCCACGGTATCGGTACTTATTGATATTGTCTTACCTGATAAATTATCGTCTTCATTCTCTTTTTCTAATGCAGAAGTAATAAATAGTGTATTCATATTTTTTCCTCCAAATGCACAACAAGTAGGCCTTTGCATTGGAGTTTTGATTGTATTAAGTAATTTTCCACTTAAATCATAACTTGAAACTTGCCCTCCATTCCATTCAGCATTCCATAAATATCCATTTATATCTACTGTGGAACCATCAGGAAAACCTTCTAAACTTGTTTTATCAACAAATATACTTGCGGCTTTTATATTTGATATATCTTCAGATAAATTAGTTTTATAAATTTTTTTCTTAACAGTATCTGCGTAATATATGTATTTGTTATCTGGTGATGTTGTAATAGAATTACTAATATGTATGCCTTTTATGATTATATGAATATGTAAATCATTATCTAGTAAATAGATAGCTCCCTCAGGCCTAGAAGGATTAGACTCACTCATAGTACCGCACCAAAACCGTCCGAAGCCATCGGTTTTACCATCATTAAATCTTACATTATCTGGAAGTTCCACTTGATTTTTTAATTTTGTAATTTTTTTTGTAATAACATTAAAATAAGCAAAAAACTTATCAAAAGCGCATAATAATTCCTCATGACTTTTAGTGAGAGAGATTGAGCAAATTCTATCCGAAAAGTTCCATTCTAATTTTTTATTATCTAAAAAAGACCATGCATGTAAACGCTTAGATTCTATGTCTACCCAGTAAATTCTTTGATAGATTTCGTCCCAAATAGGTGACTCCCCTAAAATAGATTTCTCATTACTAACTATTGAATAATTACTCATTATCTAAGGTATTAATTACCGTGTCTCCATAAGTTAAACCACTATTCCAACTTTCTATATATTCTTCAATAGAAACAGTCCAACCATTTTCCATATTTTCATCAAAGTATTCAAATAATATTCCATCTTTTGCATGCATAGATAATAAAATAGTGCCTCCTATTTCACCACCATGCTCATAATGTGGCAAAGCATCTGAATGAGCTATTGCATAATCACCTTTTTTTCTGTGTATAGTATTTTTAACGCCGTCTATACCTAGTTCTGTTATAAACTGTTCACCCTCTAAGACTAAAGTTAAAGTTGATGCGATATGACGATGCCTTCTACAATGACTTTTGCCTTTTGGGTACCTAAGAAGCATATCTAATCGGCAACTATCAGTATCATACCCTAGAAGGCTATAATCAAAGTCAATTTTAAATTCCTTACAAGATGGATCATTATAACTTCTCCACTCTACTTTATTAGGATCATAAGTCTCTGAAATCTTTTTAATATTACTATTCATAAAATATAACTCTTAATATGTTTATCTAAATAAGGTATTCAATACTATAATTATAATGTTATTTATTTCAATATAAAATAATATTTAAAATACAAGGATTTTATATGAAAAAGCTTGAACGAACTAATTATATTATGAAAAAGCTTAATGAGATTTACCCTACAACACCAATACCTCTAAATCATAAGAATAATTATGAGTTACTAGTTGCCGTTTTATTAAGTGCGCAATGTACTGATGAAAGAGTAAATACTGTTACTCCAGGATTATTCTCTTTAGCTAATACTGCTGTAAATATGCAACACATTCCTATAGAAAAAATTTATAATATAGTTAGACCATGTGGCTTAGCTCCTCAAAAATCTAAAGCAATATCAAACTTATCAAAAATATTAGTAGAAAAATATGGTGGTGAAGTTCCAGACAATATTGATGCACTTGAAACACTTCCAGGAGTAGGTCACAAAACAGCAAGTGTTGTTATTTCTCAGGGTTTTGGGCATCCTGCATTTCCAGTAGACACACATATTCATAGATTAGCCCAGAGATGGGGATTAACTAGCGGCAAGAATGTTACTGTAACAGAAAAAGATTTAAAAAAACTTTTTCCAATAGAGACTTGGAATAAACTTCACCTTCAAATTATTTTTTACGGCAGAGAATACTGTACTGCGAGAGGATGTGACGGAAGAATATGCAATATATGTAAAACTTGTTATCCAAACCGAAAGAAACCTTTCAAAAATATAAAAGCTTAATAGTTCTTAATAAAAAATACTAAATCTATATAATTAAAATTATAGTATAGTAATAAATATTAGATAAAATTGAAAAAAAATATATGTATTTAAACAACTTATTAATCATTCTAGGAAACCAATTATTTCCAATTCACGAGATAAAAAAAACTAATGTAACGAATATTTTTATGTCAGAAGATTTTAATTTATGTACTAACCATAAGCATCATAAATTAAAAATTTTGATGTTTTTTATAGCGATGAGAGAATATAAAGATGAGCTAATTAAAAATGGCTTTAAAGTTTTCTATCACTCCATAGAGGAAAAAGAATTTAAAAATGATTTTGAAGACAAATTATCAAAAGTAATTAAAAATAATAAAATAAACCAAGTAAATTATTTTGATATTGAAGATCATTTTTTTGAAAAAAAGATGAATGATTATAAAAATTTATCAAATATAAATTGGAAGAAGCATGAAAGCCCGATGTTTATTTATACCAGAGATAAATTTTCTGATTTTCACAAGAAAAGTTCAACATTGAGGCTTGCCAACTTTTATAAAATAATTAGAAAAGATTTAAATATTTTAATTGATAAAAATAAATTGCCTATCGGCGGAAAATGGTCATTTGACGAAGAAAATAGAAAAAAATTACCTAAAGATATTACTTTACCAAAAATACCTCCTAATAAAGAGACAAAATACTCTACCATATTAAAAAATAATATTAATAAACACTTTTCTACTCATCCAGGAAAAATGGAAAATTTATGGATGCCCACAAATAGAAAAGATGCCTTATTATGGTTAAAAAAATTTTTTAAATATAAGTTGAAAAATTTTGGCACTTATGAAGATGCTATTTATTCTGATAATAATTTCCTATTTCATAGCGGTCTCAGTCCATTATTAAATTTGGGGTTACTTACGCCTACAGAAATTATTGAACAGCTTATCAAGTATTGTAAAGGAAATAATGTTCCTTTAAATTCCTTAGAAGGTTTCATAAGACAAATAATTGGATGGAGAGAATTTATAAGGGGTATTTATCATACTCATGGTGAACAACAAATAAAATCTAATTTTTGGAATCATGACAATAAACTTACAGAACACTGGTATAATGGCACTACAGGAATAGCTCCTTTAGATGATGCTATTTTAGATTGTATAAACTATGGATACACACATCATATTCCTAGGTTAATGATTATAGCAAATATAATGACATTATCTAGAATTAATCCCTTAGAAATATATAAATGGTTTATGGAAATGTTTGTAGATTCATCTGATTGGGTAATGGTTCCAAATGTATTTGGAATGGGAACTTTTGCAGATGGAGGAATATTTGCAACCAAGCCATATACATGTGGTTCTAACTATATAATTAAAATGAGTAATTACAAAAAAGGACAATGGTGTGATATAGTCGATGGTCTATATTGGAGTTTTATGCATGATAATAAAAAATTTTTTAAAAGTAACCCAAGGTTATCGCTTCTCGTTGGATATTTAGATAGAATGGATGCTTCAAGAAAAAATATAATTTTTCTTGAGGCTAAAAAGTTTATTAATTTAAAAACTTTAATAAAATAATTTATAATAATAAAAACTTAAGAGGTTGAGTATTGATTGAAGTTGCGGCTGCTATTATTTTTTATAAAAACAAAATTCTTTGCTTCCAGAGGGGTTTAGCGAAATATGATTATGTATCATATAAATATGAATTTCCGGGTGGCAAATTAAAATATAATGAAGACCCTATTACCGCCCTAAAAAGAGAGATAAATGAAGAATTAAAAATGGATGTTGAAATACAAGAAAAATTTAAAACAATTGTATTTAAATACCCTGACTTTAGTATTAAAATGCATTGCTATATTTGTAATACGAATATATTTTCTGGTAAACTATATGATCATATAGATTACAAATTAGTAGATATTAAAAACCTTGATCAATTAGATTGGCTTGAAGCGGATATAGAGCTTGTTGAAGATATCATGAAAAAATACATTATTTGAATTTAAAATTGTAACTAGACTTTATTATTCTCTTAGTCTATTAGTTAGCACAAGTCTAAATTAATATAAAATTATCCGTAAAACTAAAAAATATTTTAAGGTGACTATTGATAAAAACAACATTAGCATCTTTTGCAAAATCTATTGTTTTAAATGCTCAAAATAGTGCACCTAAAAAAGGTATATCCTTTTCATTACTTAGAATTGAAATATTATCTGGGTTAACAGTTGCTTTAGCTTTAGTACCTGAGGCTATAGCTTTTGCATTTGTGGCTGGTGTTGCACCTTTATCTGGGCTTTACGCAGCATTTATTGTAGGAATTATTACCGCATTAATAGGTGGTCGCCCAGGAATGATTTCTGGCGCTACAGGAGCATTAGCAGTAGTTATGGTTTCATTAGTTATGGACCACGGTGCTCAATATTTATTTGCAACTGTTGTTTTAATGGGAATTATACAGTTAGGAGCAGGAGTCTTTAAATTAGGAAAATTTATTAGAATGGTTCCACAACCGGTTATGCTTGGCTTTGTGAATGGTTTAGCAATCGTAATTGGTATTTCTCAGCTTAGTCAATTTAAAACAATTAATGCAATTGGTGAATCTGTTTGGATATCTGGAAATACACTTTTATATTCTCTGTGCATAGTAGCAGCCTCTATGTTTATAATTTGGTTTTTACCCAAAATAACTAAATTAATTCCATCTACATTAGTTGCCATTATATTTACTACTATTCTAGTTATAGTTTTAAATATTGATATTCCTAGTGTAGGAGACCTTGCTTCTGTGAAAGGGGGGCTACCGAATTTTATTATACCAAATGTACCTCTAAATTATGAAACCTTAAAAATTATATTTCCTTATGCTTTTATATTAGCTGCAATTGGTTTAATCGAAAGTTTATTAACTTTAAATTTAGTTGGTGAAATAACTAATAAACGTGGTGGAGCAAGTAAAGAATGTTTAGCACAAGGAGTTGCTAATACCGTAACGGGCTTTTTCGGAGGAATGGGTGGTTGTGCCATGATTGGACAATCAATGATTAATGTTAAATCTGGGGGCAGAACAAGAATAGCAGGAATTGCAGCTGCTTTATTTTTATTACTTTTTATTTTATATACATCTTCATTAATAGAACTTATTCCAATTGCAACACTAGTCGGAGTAATGTTTATGGTAGTTATTGGAACATTTGCCTGGAATTCATTAAAAATATTGTTTTTTGTTCCTAAAAGTGATGCATTGGTGATAATTCTTGTAACAGTTGTAACTGTATTGGAAGATTTAGCTGTCGCAGTAATTGTTGGAGTTATTTTTTCTGCATTAGTATTTGCTTGGAAGTCTGCTTCAAAAATTAGAGCTATTGAAAGGCCTTCAATAAGAGAAAAAGGAGCTAAAGTCTATGAAATTGAAGGCCCACTATTCTTTAGTTCCACCAATAGTTTTTTAGAAATATTTAAACCTTCTGAAGACCCTGAAGTTATAATAATTGATTTTGCTAAATCAAGAGTTATAGATCAATCCGCATTAAAAGCCATAGAAGATATAGCTGATAGATATAATAATATTGGTAAAAAAATTAAACTGAGACATTTAACGCGTGATTGTCATAAATTACTAAGAAAAGCAGGACAACTTGTGGTTGATAGTGACGATGATCCAGATTATGCTATTGCTGTAGATTATGATGTTAAACTAGGAATATTTGGAAAATAAAAATGAGTAATGAGATGAAGAATGATGATGTTATCTTTAATTACTTTAAATTAATTTGTGATGAAAAAGATGATATTAAATGTAAGGCTTTAGGAAGTGACTGGATAATAGCAATGGAAAACAACATTTTAAGTATGGAAAAAGACTTAGACGAATCTGATAAAATAAAACATGCAGAAGATATTGAAAATAATAAACAATACTTAGAAAGCCTTAAAAACAAATCTGCTTCTGAATGGAGAGAGTTTGCAACTCAATGCATGGTTGAAATAGTAGATAACAAGAAATAAAAAAAGAAAAAAGCTCAATTAAACTAATAATAAAAATTCTGTTAATAGTTTGTTTTAATCTATGTACCTTTCTTTATTACTAGGAGATTTATTGGCATATAAAAATAGCTTAAACCATCTTTAGGGTGAGATAAAAAATAACTTTCAAGATCAATTATCATTTTTCGGTGCCTCTCTGCTGTAAGCACAAATGAAGCATAGAAAAAGCCAGCAACCTCTTGAGCTAAAATATTAGCTGGAGCATTAAAATTGAGAATACTAGGTGTAATAGTTATCTCAGAGTCATTAAATGTTGTTGTAGCAAGTTCATGAATTCCTTCTACTGATCTGACACGAGGATCTCCAAGTTCTATTCTCCCATAATTAGGGTGTTCTTGGCACACATGTTTAAAAATAATATTATTTATTTCAGAGTAGCCAGGTGCCATGTTGGAATCACCATCAACAATAGCAGCAAAAATACCACTCTCTCTAAGTACTCTCTTAGCAGTATCAAATACAGGAATTACTGGGTCCATGAGAGTCAATGCCCAATGACATAGAATTATGTCTATAGATAAGTCTGAGACAAAATTTAAATTTTGTGCCATACTATTATTAAGTTTTATGTTGGTATGCGAAAGTCTTTCACGTGCGAGTTGCAATTCTGAATCATTCATATCAACACCTGTAAGCTCTAGCTTATCTCCATAACGTCGATGACATAAATCCAATAAAACTCCACTACCACATGCAAGATCAAGAACATTAGAATGACACTTTCTATCAATAACATCTGCAAGCAACTCATAACTATTTTTACCATTATCGTCACGACATTTCCAAGCTAATGCTTCCGTAAAACCTGCATTATTGTCATGAACTTGCTTAAGATGCTTTTTCAAAGCATCTCCACTAGGCTGTTGACCATTCTCAATCTGACGAGTCCAAAGTGAATCAATATTTAAAGGGTTTTTCATTATAAATTATTCAATTAATCTCTAGCAGGTTCTGCTAAGTAAGGTGGCCAGCAAACTGGATTTAATGCACTTGCAGCAACTTCTCCGGGACCTACCCCTGGTATAAATTTTTGCCAGTCTCCTGATATCATAGTAGGTTTGTCAACCACACGGGCACCATCTGCAAAATATGTATTTGCGAGAACAACACGGGTCCTGTTAGTATAGTTACCCGCAGCATTATGAAAACTAAGATTATGATGAAAACTAACTTCACCTATCTCAAATGGTCCGTCTTCTATTATGACTTTATTAGATTTAAAGGCCTTCGAAACATTTTTATCATAACTTGTATCTAATTTATTAAAATTAATGTTTTGAACATACTTATAGACACTTAATGGTTTAGCAAAAGCTAAAGGACCCATTTCTATAGGTGTTTGCTGAGCTGGAATCCAAGCTGTCACAACATCATGAGTTGCCAATGGGAAATGATCATCGTCGCAATGCCAAGGAGTCCTTCCACATCCTGGTTCCTTTGCAAGAGCGTTATCATGATAGAGCCTAACGCTTTTGACACGAAGCAAGTCTGCACAAATTTTAGCTATACGGCTACTAAGTACGTAATCTTTAATAAGAGTATTATTTAACCACATCATTTCAAGGCTTAAGAAACGATTATTAGTTTTGCCATTACTTTTTTTGTCAAAATTTTTATGTAAAATATGTAAAATCTCTGAACGCAACTTAGCCAAAGCGCCCGCCGACAAAACATTTTTTAGTTTAATGAAACCATCTCTATTAAAAGTTTCTATATGTTCTTTTTTAACATCAAAAGGTGAAATTAACTCCTGCTTAATACTTTCAACTGAAGGAATATCTATTAATGGTAATGAAGGAAGTTTTATGAAGTCTTTATCCTTAGGTCTAAGTGGATTATCCGCAAGAGTTACATACCAATCCCACCAAGCTTGATTATCCTCATCCCAAGGTTCATATAAACTCGATTCCATAGCCTGATCACTTACGAACATTTTATTTGGCCTGTATAGTTTTTTGATAAGTTTAGTCCTTAATTTATAAAAATTTACTAGTAAAATGATTAACATTGAAAAGGTAATTGATAAAGAACATAAAGCTTATAAAATCAGTGTGTAATCCGCCTCTACTATTTATAGCCTATTTTTAATTAGTCAAAGAAAAAATCAAAACAAGAAGTTAAAAAATATTGGATTTATGAGAATATTACTTGATTGCAGAGATAGGATTTAAAACCTAGGCCTTCAGTTTATGAGGGTTTAACTGATGCCTTAGTAGAGCCAATATTAAATGAAATATGGTATTATATATAGATAGGTTTTGAGTAAGCAAGAAATCCCCTATTCTAATTAAATATTATTTACTATAAAAAAACTACCTAAAATAAAACTTAAAAAAAAATATCAAAATAAATTTAGGCTTATTCAGAACACATTTACTATATTACTTTACTCTATAATAATTAAACCCTGCATGCCCATTTCACTATGCTTTAATCCATTTTTCATATCTTCTACTTTGCAAAACAGGTCTTCAAAACGACCTGTTTTAATAGGTACAAGCCACCATTCTATTTGGTGATTTGGCCACACTTCAACTTCATTTATTACACCCTTTATTTCTGCTAATTTTTTTCCATTAGAATTAATCTGTATTTTTCTCGTAAAAATTGACTTAGAAAAAGAATTAGAAGAAAAATAATGTTTTGAATCACTGATATTTTTTAAAATTAATTTGTATAATTTGCCCGTATAAAATATTAATTCGCTTGGTTCATAATAATGTGATTCTCCAGTT
The DNA here is from genome assembly GCA_913046335.1 of uncultured Pelagibacterales bacterium. Taxonomy (GTDB): domain Bacteria; phylum Pseudomonadota; class Alphaproteobacteria; order TMED109; family TMED109; genus TMED109. The sequence goes on from CAJWSU010000013.1 coordinate 36,294, forward strand.
ACTCCTTTAAATAAAATAACCTTTTCAATTGGCTCTTGTTTTGTAAGGTCTTGTGAATGTGCATAATCTACAAAGCTTAGACTTATAACTAAACATGTAAAAATAATATTTATAAATCGACTATTCATAATAACAATATATATATCAAAAAAAAAAATTATAAATACTAAAATAATTTTAAAAATGTGCTTGAATCTTTAATTTAGACCTAATGATTGTTACATAATTATTTTATAATTAATAAAAAACAATACAATATTAATAAAATAGTATAATTTATAATGTTGTAAAAAATTATGCATTCACTTTTGTATAAAATTAACTATTTAAATAAAAATTTAAACCAACTGGGGAAAATAAATGAAAACAGCTAAAGATTATCTTGAAGAAGCAAATAAAGTTGTTAATAAAATTGATGTAAATGAAGCTATAGAAAAACATAGAAACAGTTCTGCTATTTTTATTGACGTTAGGGATAGCTCTGATATCAATAAAACGGGTAGTATTACAAATTCTCTAAAAATACAAAGAGGTTTAATTGAGTTTGTAGCTGATGAAGCAACAGCACTTTATAATAATGCTCTTAAAAAAAACTCAGAAATTATTCTAGTATGTGGTGCTGGAGGTCAAGCAGCTTTAACAGGAAAAACCTTAATAGATATGGGTTATACGAATGTATCTAATGTAGGAGCTATAGGTGATTGGGAGAAAAATGGAGGACCTATGACTAAATAATATATTTATAAATATTGAAAAATTGTTGGTTGCGGGGGTAGGATTTGAACCTACGACCTTCAGGTTATGAGCCTGACGAG
>CAJWSU010000014.1:0-35232 GCA_913046335.1 uncultured Pelagibacterales bacterium
ACCAACCAAATCAGCACCAACATCAGCTCCTTTAGTAAATATACCTCCTCCTAATCTAGCAAAAATAGATATTAAAGAAGCTCCAAAACCTAGAGCGACTAGAGGATCAATTAATTCTCTACCAGTTGCACCATTAAGTAATAATAAATAATATGTTCCTGTAACTGCAAGTAAAGCTAGACCTGCTACAAGCATTCCGGTTACTGCACCAGACCTAAAAGCAACACTTAATCCTTGTGCTAATCCTTTACTTGCTGCTTGAGCTGTTCTTACATTCGCTTTAACCGAAACAACCATCCCAATATAACCAGCTGCACCAGATAATATTGCACCTGCTGCAAAAGCTAAAGCTACTTTAATACCTAATAAAAAAGCTAACAATGCAAATATTACAATACCTACTATAAAAATAGTTCGATATTGACGATTTAAATAAGCATATGCGCCTGCTTGAATAGCACCTGAAATTTCTTGCATTTTTTCAGATCCCGTATCTGAACTTATTACTGATTTAGCAGTAATTAAGCCATAAACTAAGGCTATTGCTCCACAAGCAATAGCAAAATATAAAACTTCAATCATAATAATTAATCCCGTTATTTTTGTAAAAATCAATAATCTATAAAATAGTCGGTAACATGCCAGAGGTGAGCGCATAGTGCAACATTCTATGTAAAAAATATATTATTTAAAAATGTTTATAGCCCGTAGGTTTTTCTGAAGTATCTAGTAACTTATTATTAAATGAAAATAACCTTAGCCCTTCACTATCTACAATTTTACCAATTATTGCTGAATTATTATCAATCTTATTCATATCTTTAGGGTCAATTGTATACAACAATTCATAATCATCTCCTCCCGTAATTAAAGAGATATGATCATAAATATTTGAAGAAATATAATTTTGAGATCCTTTAGAAAAAGGAATATCTCTAATATATACTTCTGCTCCTACATTACTATTTTTACAAATATGATTTAAATCAGCTAACAAACCATCAGAAATATCAATTATTGATGTAGCATAATTAACAATTTTTTTTCCAATATCTATTCTTGGATTAGGTATTAAAAACTTATTTATTAGAGACTTATCTTCATTAAAATTATATTGCATATTATTCTTTTGAAGTAATTGTAAACCTATAAATGAATCTCCTATCTCTCCTGATACTACAATCAAGTCTCCTTTTTTTGCTCCATTCCTTCCCGACTTTATCCCCCCGTTATCTCCTAAAGCTGTAATAGTAAAGATAAGTGGACCAGAGTATGATGTAGTATCTCCTCCAGCTAGAAAAATATCATACTCTATTAAAGCTTTTCTAAAACCATCAGCAATTTTATTTAAATCCTTATTTTTAAAACTACTAGGAACATTAATAGATGAAAAAATACTTAAAGGTGTTGCACCAAAAGTAGCTAAATCTGAAAGAGCTCTCAATACAGACCTTCTCGCTTGAATATCAATATCTGTTCCAAGAGGAATATGAACACCCTCAATAGAGGAATCTACACTGATCACAGCATTATTAATATTTGTAAATAATGCACAGTCATCGGATAGTTCTCGTGCTTCTTTTTTGCCAAAAGAAAGGGGGCGAAGTTTATTTTTTATAAAACTAAACTCATTTTCCATATAATTAGCACCTTAAAAATTGAACAAAAACTATTTTTCATCTCTATATTTAAGTGAAACTTTATCTAAAACCCCATTAACAAAATTAACTTCAGATTTATTAAAAAAACTTGAAGCGATATTAGTATATTCATTTATTACTACTTTAGAAGGTATGCTTGCATGATTCTTAAATTCTATATAAGCACATCTTAATATATTAGTAATTGTTGGATCCATTCTTTCCATAGACCAATTACTTTCTAGGAAGCTTGATAAAGAAACATCTATTACATCTTTATTACTAAAAACACTATTGACTAATGTAAGAAACCAGTTTTTATCTATTTTTAAATCTTTAAACTCTTCCATATTATTATTTATATTTTCAATAGTTTGGTAAATTTCAGATATATCCATATCATTTATAGTGTCTAATTCTTCTAATTTCATTTTTTTATTAAAATCAAACTGAAAAAGTGTTTGTACAGCTGCTAATCTTGACAATGATTTATTAGAATTTATATTCATTTATCTTTGCCTTTGAGGACTTCCATCATCCTTATGCATGCTAAAGCTGCAGCTTTACCTTTATTTAAACCGTTAGGATTAGATCTAACTAATGCTTGCTCTCTAGTCTCACAAGTTAAAATACCATAGCCAATAGGCAAACCTTCTAATGATAATTGCATAAGTGCCCTTGAAGACTCAGTGCATACATAATCATAGTGGGAGGTTTCTCCACGAATGACACAGCCTAGGGCTATATAGCCAATATACTTATTAATTTTTGATTTATGTGCTATTGCGGCAGGAACCTCAAATGCACCTGGTACCTCTATAATATCATAACCAAATCCATAAGATTTAACTGTTTCTATACATTCTTTTTCTAGAGACGCTGAAATGTCAGAGTAAAATCTAGATGTAACAATTAAAATATTTTTACTTTCCATGTCCATTAAGATTTTAAGTTTCTTTGAGTGATTACTTTAATATTAAAACCTTCGAGGCCTACTAATTCTCTTTTAGATTTACTTAGTAAAACCATTTCTTTTACACCTTGATCTCTAATTATTTGAGCTCCTATTCCATTTTCTCTAATTTTATCCTCTTCATTCCAAGCATCATTTCCATCTATATATTTAGATAGCGCATGAGAAGAATCGTCATAATTTATTACAACTATTAATCCTGAACCCTTTTTATTTATTTCAGACATAGATTCATCAAGAGATATAAAATTTTTATTTCCTTTATCTCCTATAACACCATCAAAAGCATCATTCACAAAATTAGAAACATGCACTCTAACTAAAACAGGAGAACTTTCACTTACTTTTCCTTTTACTAATGCTAAATGTTCTGGACCACTTTCATTAACAGTATTTTTATAAGAAAAAATATTCCATTTTCCATATTTTTTTGTATTTAACACATTATTATTTTTTCTTTTAATAATTGGGTCATTATTAACTCTATAACGTATCAAATCAGATATAGAACCAATTTTTAAATTATGTTTCTTACAGAAAGGTATTAAATCTTTTAATCTTGCCATCGTTCCATCATCTTTCATGATTTCACAAATTACAGCAGTAGGATTCAAACCTGCTATTCGAGAAATATCTACTGCAGCTTCTGTATGGCCTGCTCTAACTAAAACACCTCCATCACGTGCCATTAAAGGAAAAACATGTCCTGGAGTGCTAATATTTGAAGGTCCTGAGCTTTTATCTATAGCTACTTGTATAGTTTTAGCCCTATCTGCTGCAGAAATACCAGTAGTAACGTCCTTTGTTGATTCTATAGAAACTGTAAAAGCCGTATCAAGTTTACTTGTATTTCTTTTCTTCATAGGAGTTAATTCTAATTCTTCTATCCTATTTTTTGTCATAGATAGACAAATAAGACCACGACCATATGTAGCCATAAAATTAATTGCATCAGGTGTTGCCATTTGTGCTGGAATAATTAGGTCCCCCTCATTCTCTCTATCTTCATTATCAACAAGAACGTACATCCTTCCGTTTCTCGCTTCATCAACTATTTCTTCAATGGAAGATAAAAAATTATTTAATTTATTTGTTTCACTCAAATTATTTCTCTTTTATATAATATTTTGTAGCATTTACAGCATAACGTGCAATTGTATCAACTTCTATATTTACTAAATCTTTTTCATTCAAATTTCCTAAAGTAGTGTTTTTGAAAGTATGCGATATTACATTTACACTAAATGAGCTTTTATTAACTTCATTTATAGTTAATGACACACCATCTATTGATATGGATCCTTTTTTTGCAATATAAGGCCTTACATCTTTAGAAGACTTGAAATCTAATCTTACAGAACCTTTAATATTTTTCTTACTTTTTAATACTGTAACAGCATCTACATGTCCACTTACAAGATGTCCCCCAATTTGATCTCCTAGTAATAATGACTTTTCAATATTTATTTTAGTTCCTTTAGTCCAAAATTTAGCTGCTGTTACAGAAAGAGTTTCTTTAGACAACTCGACATTAAAAATATCATTTTGAATACTTAATACAGTAAGGCATACTCCTCCACAACAAATAGAGTCTCCTATATTAATTTTATTTAGTTTTAGTGATGTTTTTATACTTAAGTTAAGATCTCCATTACTAGAATTTAAACTAGTAATTTGACCTATATCTCTAATAATACCAGTAAACATAATATACTCCAAATTAACATAATATAATATGCTAACTAACTAGACTCCATTCTTCTAATATATCATCATCTAAAACTCTAATTTTAATTAAGCCATAACGTTTAGCTAATTCTAGATTATCAATATTATATGAAGCAATTCCAGAAAGACCATCTCCTCCTATAAAAATACCACTTCTATATAAAAAAACTTTATCTATCAAATTATTTGCAATTAATGATGCAGAAATTTCACTTCCTCCTTCCACTAATACCCTATTAAAACCTTTTTCTGATAAACTATTTAAACCTTTTATAAGGTTAAGCTTATTTTTTACTTTTTCTAATTCAATAAGTTCAACACCCATATCTAATAATATTTTCTTCTTTGGAGAATTAATATTTTTTTCAGTCCAGATTATAGTAGGAATCTTATTAAGGTTTTTTAGAACTTTTGACTCAAGCGGTATAGATAGAGAGCTGTCAACTATTACTCTAACAGGCGAATATTTTTCTAAACCTTTAATTCTACAATTTAATTTTGGGTCATCCTTTAATACAGTATTTATACCTACTAATATAACATCATGATTTGCCCTTAAACTATGACCATGCATTCTAGATAATTCTCCAGTTATCCATTTACTTTTTCCAGTAACTGTTGCTATCTTTCCATCTAAGCTACTAGCTATTTTTAAACTTACTAAAGGGCGATTATATTTTAATCTATAAATAAAACCTGCATTTATATCTAAAGCTATTTCTTTTAATAACCCTAAAGAAACTTTTATTCCTGCTTTTTTAAATAATTTTACGCCTTTACCATTAGTTCTTATATCTGGGTCTAAAGTAGCTATAATTACATGTTTTATTCCTGCATTAATTAATAACTCGGCACAAGAGGGCGACGTATCCGAGTGAGCACATGGCTCTAATGTTACTATTGCAGTCCCACCTTTAGCACTAGCAGTTAGAGATTTTAATGCATTCATTTCTGCGTGCGGCCTACCTTTATCAGATGTTCTTCCCATACCAATTAGATTGTTTGATCTATCAAGTATAAAACATCCAACACTAGGATTTGGAGAACAACGACCAAGACCTCTTTTTGCAAGAGATAATGCACTTCTCATAGCTACTTCTATTTGCATATCTCTTTATTCCTTTATGATTATTTTTTTGGAACATCTTCGCTAAGTCCTCCGATAAATTTCTCAAAATCCCTAGCTTCTCTAAAGTTTCTATAAACACTTGCAAACCTAACGTAGGCCACTTGATCAATTTCGGAAAGAGTATCCATTACTAATTCACCTATATCACTACTTTGTATTTCACTATCTCCAGAAGATTCTAGTCTTCTGACCAAGCCTGTGATCATTTTTTCAATTCTTTCATCCTCTAATGGCCTTTTTCGAAAAGCAATCATAATCGAACGAGCTAATTTGTCTCTATCAAATTCTACTTTTTTTCCATCCCTCTTTTTAACCATAAGGTCTCTTAGCTGAACTCTTTCAAAAGTTGTGAAACGAGCAGCACATTGAGGACAGGACCTTCTCCTTCTTATTACAGAACTATCTTCTGTAGGACGAGAATCTTTTACTTGAGTATCTTCATAATTACAATAAGGACATCTCATAAATTTTTCCTTTACTATTTTAATACATATTACTTATATCTTATAGAAGAATAAAGAGGAAAATCTTTACATATGCTAATTACATCTTTTTTTACTTCAGCTTCAATAGTACTTATATTGTCTTTATCATGGGAAAGACCCTTTAATATTTTACCAATTAACTGACCAATTTTTAACATTTCTTTTTCTTTGAAGCCTCTAGAAGTAACAGCAGGTGTACCTATTCTTAATCCAGAGGTAATAAAAGGCTTTTCTTCATCAAAAGGTACAGCATTTTTATTACAAGTAATCCCTGCTCTATCTAAACTTTCTTCTGATACCTTTCCAGTTAGTTTAATAGGGCGCAAATCGCATAAAATTACATGACTATCTGTTCCTCCCGAAACAATATTAACCCCTTGTTTTTCTAATTCTGATGATAAAGTTTTTGCATTTAAAATAATTTGTTTAATATATTTTTTAAAATCAGGTTTTAATGCCTCTCCAAATGCAGCAGCTTTAGCTGCTATAACATGCATTAATGGTCCACCTTGAATACCTGGAAATATGGCTTTATCAAATAGTTTTCCTAGATCCTCATCATTAGATAATATCATTCCACCTCGAGGACCTCTTAATGTTTTATGAGTTGTTGTTGTTGCAACATGTGCATATTGTAAGGGGTTAGGATATTCACCAGCAGCAATTAAACCAGAATAATGAGCGATATCTGCTAAAAAATAAGCACCTACTTTATCAGCAATACTTCTGATTTTCTTAAAATCTATATGCCTAGAATAAGCTGAAGCACCTGCAATTATTAACTTAGGATTATGCTGTACTGCTAAAGATTCTAATTCATCATAATCTATAAGACCATTATCTTCATTGACTCCATATTGAACAGAATCAAACCATTTCCCCGACTGATTTGGTTTTGCTCCATGAGTTAAATGACCTCCAGAAGCTAGCGACATACCTAAAATGGTATCACCAGGGTTTAATAGAGCCATAAATACTGCTTGATTAGCCTGCGAACCTGAATTTGGCTGAACATTTGCCCATTTAGAAGAAAATAGTTTACATGCCCTTTCTATAGCAAGCTCCTCCGCCTTATCGACAAATTCACATCCTCCATAATACCTTTTTCCTGGATAACCTTCTGCATATTTATTTGTTAATACTGAGCCTTGTATGTCCAAAACTGTCTGACTAACAAAATTTTCAGAAGCTATCAATTCTATAGAGTTTTGCTGTCTATTTAACTCATTTTGCATTGCATTTAATAATTCTTCATCCTGGCAATCTTTAATATCAGTATCATTATTATTTAATTCTGATGAAGTATTAACTATATTCATAAATATTCCTTTCTAATGCGCTAATTAAGTTTATCTACGCGTCTTTTATGTCGTCCACCCTCAAAACCTTCTTTGATAAATACGTCTAATATATTTAAAGCATCACCTATATTAATAAACCTACCACCAAAAACTATAGCATTGGCATCATTATGGTTTCTTGCTAATTTTGCTATTTCTATATTGTGACATAATGCTGCTCTAACCCCTGGCACTCTATTTAGAGCAATATTGATTCCTATTCCACTTCCACAAACAGCAATTCCTATAAAATTTTTATTACCTACTATAAAATCTCCTAGAACTTTTCCGTAATCAGGGTAATCTACCGAATCAGTATTAAAAGGCCCTAAATCTTTAATAGCATAATTATGTTTTTCCAAATAACTTTTTATTTGTTGTTTTAAATCATAGCCAGCATGATCAGATGCTATTACAAATGAATTATATCTATCGGACAATAAAAAATCCTTCTATGCAATGTTCAAAAATATAAACCAAAATTATTTATAATATATAACCTAAAAATAATAATTTAGTAGCTAATTAACGTCAGTTTTTTTTATATTTCCATTAGATAAATTCTTCATGTATTCATTTATCTCTTTTTTTACAACCCCTGCTAAAAAATATACCCCTACTAAGTTAGCAACAGACATTAAAAATATCATAGAGTCTGATATGTCTAAAACAGAACCTAGACTAACAGAAGACCCAATTATTACGAAAGCACAAAATATAAATTTAAAAATATTTTCTGATAAAACAGAATTGCCAAATAAATAACACCATGATTTTAAACCATAATAGGACCAAGCTATCATAGTAGAAAAAGCAAATAAAATTGCAGCAAGTGCAAGAATATATGGAAACCATGGAATAGTTTTAGCAAATGCGGCAGATGTTAATGCTATACCAGCTAAGTCTCCTCTCTCAACATACACACCTGTCAGAACAATAACTAATGCAGTTATTGTACAAATAATAATTGTATCTATAAAAGGCTCAAGTAAAGATACTAAACCTTCAGTTACTGGAATATCTGTTTTGACAGCAGCATGAGCAATCGGTGCAGAACCTAATCCTGCTTCATTTGAAAAAGCAGCTCTTTGAAACCCAATAATTAATGCTCCTAAGGCTCCTCCAGCTGCTGCTGTTGGAGAAAATGCTTCAGAAATTATACTTAATATTGCTTCTGGAACTCCTCCAATATTTAATAAAATAATAATTAGGCCTGCAAATAAATATATTAGAGCCATCAAAGGAACTAAAGTTGATGTCACTTTAGCTATAGACTTTATACCGCCAATGATTACAACACCAAGTATTACAGCTATAATTAAACCAAATAACCACCCTTTATCAGCAAAGAAAGATGTTTGTCCTCCGGTTACAGAAACAAATTGCTGAAAAGATTGATTAGCTTGGAACATATTTCCACCTCCAAGTGCTCCACCTATGCAGCAAATTGAGAAGAATACAGCTAGAATTTTACCAAGAGTAGCTTTTCCTTTTTCAGCTAAACCTTTAGATAAATAATGCATAGGGCCACCAGAAACAGTACCATCTGAATTTATAACTCTATATTTAACACCAAGTGTGCATTCACAAAACTTAAGTGACATACCAAGAAAACCTGCAAGTATCATCCAAAAAGTTGCTCCTGGTCCACCTATGGAAATTGCAACAGCTACGCCTGCTATATTACCTAATCCAACAGTACCTGACAAAGCCGTCGATAGTGCCTGAAAGTGAGAAACTTCTCCTTTAGACTCAGGCTTATCATACCTTCCACGTACTAAATCTAATGCATGAGAGAACATTCGCAGGTTAATAAAATTAAAATAAAATGTACAAAATATTGATCCAGCTATTAACCATAATACAATTATCTTTATATCTGCTCCTGCAATACTAAAAGAATAAAATACAGTACCAGCAATTTTATTAGATATAGGGGATAACCAGGCATTTATAAAAGAATCGAAACCATCACTCGCAAATGAAGATTTAGAAGAAAAGCACAGACTCATCAAAAATAAAATTTTATAAAAAATTCTCATTATAGTTACCTCCTAAATTAATATACTTAAAACATATGCAATTATTATTACTTAAGTAAAGTTATAATATTAACTAACTGAAGATATATTTAACTCTCTCCATACTTTTTTTAAAGAATCTACCAAATAATTTGTCATTTTTTCGTCATGAAGTGGGCTTGGCGTAATTCTCAGCCTTTCTTTTCCTTTAGGGACTGTTGGGTAATTTATAGGCTGCACATATATAGAAAAATCTGAAAGAAGAATATCAGATGCTTTTTTACAAAGCACTGGGTCTCCTACTAAAATTGGAACTATATGACTATCGGATGGCATAACAATGATACCTGTTTGTCTTAATTTTTCTTTAAGACTTTTTGCTCTTTCTTGATGAATTTTTCTCTCTATATTAGATTCTTTTAAATGTTTTACTGATGCTAATGCACCTGCAGCTATTGCAGGAGGCAAGGAAGTAGTAAATATAAAGCTTGAAGCAAAAGACCTAATAACATCTATAATATTTTTATTTGATGCTATATATCCGCCCATTGTTCCGAATGCTTTTGCAAGAGTTCCTTCAATAATATCTAACTCATCCATTAGACCTTCACGCTCAGCAATTCCTCCTCCTCGAGAACCATACATTCCTACTGCATGTACTTCATCTAAATAAGTGAGAGCATTATTTGCTTTAGCAACTTCACAGAGTTCTTTTATTGGAGCTATATCTCCATCCATAGAATAAACAGATTCAAAAGCTACTAGTTTTGGACGTTCAGGATTAATAGTTTTTAGAATCTTATCTAAATGATCTGGATCATTATGTTTAAATATAATTCTTTCAGCTTTACTATTTCTTATACCTTGTATCATCGATGCATGGTTGAGCTCATCTGACAACACAACACAATTTGGTAAAATAGAAGCTATAGTACTAAGGGATGCTTCATTAGAAATATATCCCGAGGTAAATAAAAGCGCTCCCTCTTTATTATGAAGGTCTGCTAATTCTTTCTCTAATAAAACATGATAATGTGAGGTTCCAGAAATATTTCTAGTTCCTCCTGATCCTGCACCTGATGAGTCAATAGCCTCATGCATTGCAGATAAAACTTTTTTGTTTTGCCCCATTCCAAGATAATCATTAGAACACCATACTGCGACTTCTTTTTCATTAGAATCAGAATAATGTATGGCATTAGGAAAACTTCCTAATGTTCTTTTTATATCATTAAAAACTCTATACCTTCCTTCATTCTTAAGAGAGTCTAGAGCACCAGTAAAATATTTATTATAATCCATAATGTAAATTTACCTCAATTATGTATATATATAATTAAATCCTAAAAAAAAGAAAGTTATTTACAATGATTTTATATGAACTTGATGCAATCAATGAGCAATATTTTAGCCCTTATACATGGCGCATATTAATGTCATTAAATCATAAGGATTTATATAAAGATATAAAACGAATACCTGTAAAGTTTTCAGAAAAATCAGAGATAACTAATAAAGGGTTTAATACAGTTCCTGTTTTAAATGATAAAGGCACATGGATAGGAGGATCTTTGGATATAGCAAAATATCTGGAATTAACATACCCTAATAATACTTCTTTATTTGGCAATACTGAAAACATGAACCTTACAAGTATTATTAATCAAATAATTGATCCTAAAATTTTAGCTATATTAGCAAGGATAATAGTTTTAGACGCATATAATACTATTCACCCTGAAGACAAAACATTTTTTAGAAAAACTAGAGAAAAAATATTAAATAAAACAATAGAAGAAGTTGAATTGGAGAGTGGCAAATATATTCCTCTTTTTCAAAAAGAAATTAATCCCTTTAGAAGAATGATAAAAGATAACAAGTTTTTTACTGGTTCTCAACCAATGTACTGTGATTATATTTTATTTGGCTTTTTTATGTGGGCAAGAAACTGTAGTAAAAAACGGTTATTAGAGAAAGATGATGTTCTATGGAATTGGAGAGAAAGGATGTTGGACCTCTATGATGGTTTTGCTAGGAAATCTAATGGATTTGAAATTAAGTAATACTATAACCACCATCTACTGTAATAGTAGTGCCAGTTGTATAACTAGCCCTATCACTAGCTAAATATACTGCAGCTCCTGCTATGTCTTCTGGTACACCCCATTTTTTCATTGCTGTCCTCTCTGTTATTTTTTCTCTTTCCTCTGCCTCTTCTTGCAATGGCTTTGTAAGTTTAGTCTCTATATATCCTGGAGCAATAGCATTTGCTCTAACATGATATTGGCTCCAGCCATTTGCTAAACTTTTTGTTAAACCAACCAAACCTGTCTTAGAAGCAGTATAACCTGGAGACATAGGAGAACCAAAAAAAGAAAACATTGAAGCAATATTTATTATATTACCATGTGTTAAAGCTAACTTAGGAAGAGCTTCATGACTCATTCTCATCACACCCATCAAGTTAGTATTAATAACATCTGCAAAATGTTCTATTCTATATTCAAGTCCTCTCTTAACTATACCTGCATTATTTACTAAAATATGCAAATCATCTATTTCCTCAAAAATTTTTTCTATTGAAATATCATTTGTGACATCTAATTTATATTTTCTTATAGCTCCAAATTTAGTTTCTACATTGCATTTTTCGAGGCTTTCATCAGATTTAGCCGTAACAATAACTTCTGCTCCTGCCTCTTTAAAACCTTCTGCTATTGCATAACCTATTCCTGATGCTCCACCAGTAACAAGTGCTACTTTTCCTGTTAAATCAATTGTATAAGCCATTATCTACCTCTTAATTAATAGTGTTTACTGGGTTAAGTACTTTTTTCTCAATAAAAAAATTTTCAATATTTTTAGCTGCCAACTCTACCATACCAGTTCTTGCTTTAAAACTTGCGCTACCTGCATGAGGAGCTAAAACAACATTATCCATGTTAGCTAATTTTTTATCATAACTAGGTTCAAACTCATATACATCTAGAGCACATCCTGAAATTAATTTATTCTCCAAAGCTATTATTAAATCACTTTCTTTAACAATTGGTCCACGAGCTATATTTATTAGAAAACTATCTTTTTTCATACTTTCAAATTCTTTAATCGTGATTAAATGTTTTGTTTCCTTTGTTAAAGGACAAAGTATTACAATATATCTACAGGATTTTAGCAAGGCTTCTAATGACATCCATTCTGCATTTAAAGAAGATTCAATATTTTCACTCAACCTATTTCTATTATGATATTTAATATTTAAGCCAAATGGTGTAGCTCTTTTAGCTACATCTTGCCCTATGCTTCCCATACCTATAATGCCTAAATTTTCTCCTCTTAAATCTGCACCCCATAAAAGATGATAGAAATTGGCTTTAAATCCACCTGATCTTACAATACGATCTCCTTCAGGAACTCTCCTTGCTACAGCTAACAATAACGCCATAGACATATCTGCAACAGCATCATTCAAGATTCCTGGGGTATTAGTCACTTGTATGCCCATTTTTGTACAAAAGTTTGCATCTATATTATCAAAACCTACACCAACATTACATGTAACCTTTAAATTAGGACATGCTTCTATTAATGTTTTATCTATTAAAGCTGACTGAACTAATATTCCTTCTACATTTTTTACTCTATCCAAAAGTCCATTACCTGATAGAATACTTTTTGTAGTATCATGATGATCTATATCAAAAATTTTTTCTAATCTAGATAAAAGATCATCAGATAACAAAGAATGAATAAAAATTTTAGGCTTAAATTTTACTTCCATTTAACAACTTTTTGGCGTTGCTCTCCAAGTTTTTCAATACCTAAATGCATTTCATCTCCATGCTTCAAGAATTTTTGAGGTTTCATACCACCGCCTACTCCAGGAGGCGTTCCAGTAGCAATAATATCTCCTGGTTGTAAAGTCATGTAATGGCTTACATAAGATACAATTGTCTTAACATCGAATATCATTGTTGAAGTATGACCAGTTTGCATTCTCTTACCGTTGAGGTTTAACCAAAGGTCTAAATTTTGTACCTTTTTCACTTCATCTCTTGTAACTAACCATGGACCAACGGGACAGGAAGTATCAAATCCTTTTCCTCTAGTCCATTGACCCGCTGCAGCTTTCATTTGATATTCTCTTTCAGACACATCATTTACTAGTGTATAGCCAGCAACATAACTTAACGCTCTAGCTGCGCTAACTGACCTAGCAGTATCTCCTATAACTATTCCCAGTTCTACTTCCCAATCACTACATACACTATCTTTTTGCTTTGCTCCTTTTTTACCTAAAATAAGGCCTTTAGGTAACATAACCTCATCATTCGGTCCTGATAGAGAACTTGTAGGTTTCATAAACATAATAGGTTCACTTGGAATAGGGCTTCCAGTCTCTTTTGCATGATCCACATAATTTAGACCAATACAAACAATTTTGCCTATCCCAGAAAGAGGAACTCCTAATCTTTTCTTACCTTTAACCAAAGGTAATTTATCTACATTGGTTCCAACTAATTTTTCTAGTTTCTTTTTAGATAAAACTGATCCATTAATATCCATCATCTTTTTAGATAAATCTCTAATATTCCCATCAGAATCAATAACTCCTGGTTTCTCTTTACCTTTAACTCCGTACCTAACTAATTTCATTCTCTTCTCCCTTTTTAAATAAATTCTTAATATTAATTCTAATCAGATTATTTTAGATTCAAATATTCTATAAAAGTTGATAGAAAGTAAACATAAAATATATTTAAATTTATAAAAATATAATATATGTTAATAATTCTTTGTATTATTGGGAGAATATAACAAATGCAACCTATAGCAATTCGAATTCATAAAAATGATAATGTGGTTACTGCTAAATCAGATATTGATATTAATATTAATATTGATGAAGAAAACGTAAATACAAATCAACATATTCCTGTAGGTCATAAAGTAGCTACACAAAATATTTCCCAAGGAGATGAAATTATCAAATATGATACTATTATTGGTATAGCTAAAGAAAATATAAAAATTGGAGACCATGTTCATGTTCACAATACAGGAATGGTAGACAGTAAAAAGGACTATCAGTTTTCACAAGGATGCAAAAACAATGAAGTATTACCTGAAAATGAAAGAGCTACTTTTATGGGTTATCACAGACCTAATGGCAAAGTAGGAACCAGAAATTTCATTGGTATTATTTCATCGGTTAATTGTTCAGCAACAGTTTGTAAAAAAATAGCAGAATCTTTTAGTGAAGAGGCATTATCAGAATATGAAAATGTTGATGGAATAGTATCAATTACCCACGGAACTGGCTGTGGCATAAATAGTAAAGGGTTGGGCTGGGAACTATTACAAGCAACAATTGCAGGATATTCTAGACATCCAAATTTTGGAGGTTTAATTGTTATTGGATTGGGATGCGAAGTCAATCAAGTTAGCGGCATGGCCCAATCTATGGACTGGGCAAGTTCAGATACATTTAAAATGATGACTATTCAAGAAGTTGGAGGAACAAGAAAAACAATTCAAGAAGGGGTAGAAATTATTAAACAAATGCTACCAATTCTAAATAAAAATAAAAGAGAAAAGTCTCCTGCTTCTGAATTAATTTTAGGATTAGAATGTGGTGGATCGGATGCTTATTCTGGTATGACAGCAAATCCTGCATTAGGCTCTGCAGTTGATTTGTTAGTAAAAAATGGAGGAACAGGTACGCTTGCAGAAACACCAGAAATATTTGGAGCTGAACACTTATTAACAAGAAGGGCAATAAATCAAGAAGTGGGTCAAAAAATTGTAAACTTTATTAAATGGTGGCAAGAGGATTACTTAGTCAAATTTGAAGAAAACAGAGAACAACTTCATCAAGATCCTTCTCCTGGAAATAAAGCAGGAGGATTAACTACTATTCTTGAAAAATCACTTGGTGCTGTTGCAAAAGGAGGAACTACTAATTTAGTAGATGTTTATCAATTTGCTGAAAATATTAAAGCGAAAGGTTTTACATTTATGAATACTCCAGGATATGACGTCACTAGCGTAACAGGACTTATTGCTGGAGGAGCAAATATGATTTGTTTTACTACCGGAAGAGGATCAGTATTTGGATGTAAGCCAGCTCCTTCAATAAAACTAGCCACTAATGATGATTTATATAATAGAATGACAGAAGATATGGATGTAAATTGTGGCAAAATTTTATTAGGAGAGTCAACGATAGATGAAATGGGAGAAGAAATTTTTCAATTAATTCTTGATGTGGCTTCAGGAAAACAATCAAAATCTGAAATAAATGGCTTAGGAGACCTAGAGTTCGTTCCATGGCAAATGGGTGCTATAACTTGAGCCTTGATAAAGACTTTAAAATAAGAAAAGTAATAAATTCTTTAGAATCATCTCCTATTCGTAAAATAGCAAATACGGCTATAGGAAAAAAAGGTGTTATTCCCCTATATTTTGGTGAAACAGACATTCCAACTCCCTCATTTATATCAGAAGCAATGAAAGATGCGCTAGATGAAGGACATACATTTTATAGCGCCAACCAAGGTATTCCTGAACTAGTTAAAACAATATCTAAATACTCTTCTGCTTTACATAAAAATCATATATCTCCTTCAAGAATAATGGTTACCTCTGCAGGAATGAATGCCTTAATGATTGCATCTGAAGCTATAATTGATCCTAAAGACAAAGTTATATGCATTACGCCAGTTTGGCCAAACTTCATGAGATGCATAGAAATTATGGGAGGGGAAGTAATAGAAATACCATTAATTTATTCTAATTCAAAGAACACATGGAATTTAAATATTAAAGAAATTAGTAAACATATAAAGGATGTTAAAGCTATTTATATTAATTCTCCTAATAACCCAACTGGCTGGATGATGAATACAGAAGAGCAAATGGAAATTTTAGAGCTATGTAGAAAGAATAAAATCTGGATAATATCCGATGAAGTTTATGAAAGAATTATCTATGATAGGAGTGTAGCCCCTTCTTTTTTAGATTTAGCCAATGAAAATGATTTATTAATGGTTGTGAATAGTTTTTCCAAATCATGGGCTATGACAGGATGGAGACTAGGATGGATAATTGTACCAGAAGGTTTACTAAATATATTTGAAAAATTAAATGAGTTTAATGTTGCCTCTCCTTCATCACCAGCACAATATGCAGGTGTTACTGCTATTAATGATGGTGAAGATTTTTTAAAAACAATGATAAACAATCTTAGAAAGTCTAGAGAATTAACAATTAATTTTTTAGGTAATTTATCAAGAGTTATACTTCCTTATCCAGAGGCTGCTTTCTATGCATATTTTCAAGTAAAGAATATTTCTGATTCAGAAAAATTTTGTTTCGAAGTACTAAAGGATACAGGCGTAGGCCTTGCTCCCGGAACTTCATTTGGCAAAGGAGGAGGGAGTTGGATAAGAATTTGTTACGCTAAAAGCCCTGATTTATTAAATCAAGCTTTTGATAAATTAAGACCAGCACTATCGTAATGAAAATATCTAAAGCAACTGAAAAAAACATAAATATTGCAACAAAACTATTATTAAAAGGAGGTATTGTAGCCTTTCCTACTGAAACTGTATATGGACTAGGTGCTATAGCCAGTAATAATAAAGCAATTAAAAGAGTATATAAAGTTAAAGGTAGACCTAAAAATAATCCCTTAATAGTTCATGCTTATGATATAAAGCAGGTCTTAGCAATTGTTGAAAATATTCCTAAAGAAGCAAATATATTGATTAAAAAATATTGGCCTGGTCCTCTTACTTTAATACTACACTATAAAAAATCTTCAAATATTTCTGCTATAGCACGTGCAAATTTAGAAACCGTAGCCGTTAGAATACCTAATCATCCTATCGCATTAAAATTACTAAAAGCTGTGAATACTCCTCTAATCGCTCCAAGCGCTAATATATCTCAGCACTTAAGCCCAACTAAAGCAAGTCACGTGAAAAAAGATCTAGGGAAGTATCTAGTTAATGAAAGAGATATGATTCTCAATGGAGGAAGCTCTAATATTGGAGTAGAATCTACAGTTATAGATTTTACTGGTAATTATCCAACAGTATTAAGGCCTGGAGGATTAAATATTAATATTATTAATAAAGATGTAAAAGTCACGTATATCGATAATAAATCAAATAATAGTAAGCCTATTAGCCCTGGCTTATTTAAGAAACATTATTCACCAAATGCATCTCTTAGATTAAATTCAAAATTTCCACTTAAGGGTGAAGTATGGCTTGGCTTCGGGAAAGATCCTAAAAATATAGAAAACTTTATAAAAATGAATCTTAGTCTTACAGGCGACTTAAATGAAGCTGCCTCTAACTTATTTACAATGCTAAGATTATTAGATAAAAAACATATAAAAAATATTGCTATTCAATCAATTCCAAATAAAGAAATAGGGATTGCTATAAATGATAGATTAAATAGAGGAGCTTCTAATTAATCTTGATCTAAATAATTAAAGTTTTATATTTAATTATTATTAATCATTAAGATGAAGTATATGAAATCACAAATTTTAAATTTACAAATATTAAAAAATACTCTGGGGCCCAAAGGCTGGATAGAAGATAAAGAAGTTATTGAACCTTATCTTATAGAAGAGAGAGGTTTGTTTAGAGGAGAATCATCCTTATTATTAAAACCTCAAAATATTGAGGAAGTAAGTAAAATTTTAAAATTATGTAACGAACATAATATAAAAGTAGTACCTCAAGGAGGAAGAACAGGCCTTTGTGGAGGAACTATTCCTTCGGAAAATGGTCAAGAAATAATGTTATCATTAGAGAGAATGAATAATATAAAAGAATTAAATGAAGAAAACTTTACTATTACTGTAGAAGCAGGCTGTATTTTAAATAATATTCAAAATATTGCAGATGAAAAAAATTTTTTATTTCCTTTAAGTCTCGCATCTGAGGGATCTTGCACAATAGGTGGTAATTTATCTACTAATGCAGGAGGCATTAATGTTCTAAGGTACGGCATGGCACGAGATCTAGTTTTAGGAATAGAAGTAGTTTTAGCTAATGGTAAAATATGGAACAATTTAACAAGTTTAAGAAAAGATAACAGAGGATATGATTTAAAACAGCTATTTATAGGGAGTGAAGGAACACTAGGAATAATAACCTCAGCAGTATTAAAATTATTTCCGGCTCCTCGAAATATTGAAACAGCTTTATTTGCAATACCTAGTACTGATGCTGCAATAGAATTATTAGGTTTGGCTCGAAATGCAAGCGCGGATTTACTTAATGCATATGAACTTGTAAGTAGAACAGGAATGGAAATGGTTATGAAACATATTCCAGGTGCAAAAGAACCAATAAAAAATAAATACACCTGGTATGTACTTATAGAATTTTCTTCTTCTTCTAAAAACGACTTGAGGCAGCAAATGGAAGACCTCTTTGAAGTAGCACTAAATAAAAATATTGTATTAGATGGAGTAATAGCAGAAAGTACTCAACAGAGAAAAGAACTTTGGACTCTAAGAGATGGGCTCAATGAAGCTCAAAAACCCGAAGGAGGTTCTATAAAACATGATATATCTATCCCTATAAACAATGTAAGTAAATTTATAGATAGAGCATCAAAATGTGTTGAAGAATTTATACCTGATTCTAGAGTAGTTGCTTTTGGTCACATAGGAGATGGGAATATTCATTTTAATATCAGCCAACCTCTAAAACAAGATAAAAAAGAATTTCTTAAGAAATGGACAGATGTAAATAAATTAGTTTTTGATATAGTTGAAAATTTAAATGGAAGTTTTTCTGCAGAACATGGCATAGGAAAATTAAAAAAAGAAGAATTACAGAACTATAATCCTAAAATTGAAATAGAATTAATGAAATCTATAAAGTCAACTTTTGACCCTAAAAACATACTGAACCCAGGAAAAGTTTTATAAAAATATATAGAGGAAAAATATGAAAGATTATACCGCACCTATAGAAGATATTTTATTCGTTATAAATAATTTAACGTCAACTATTGAAAATAAAAACGAAGAATACTCAGATCCAGAACTTATTAAACAGATATTTGAAGAATCTGGCAAATTAGCCTCTAATGTTTTAGCACCTCTAAATAGCACTGGAGATAAAGAAGGCCTTTCATTAGAAAATGGCGAAGTAAAAATGCCTAATGGCTTTGTTGATGCTTATGATCAATATGTAAAAGGTGGATGGGCTTCTGTTGCAGGCTCTAAAGATTATGGAGGACAAGAAATGCCCTGGAGAGTTGTTGGGGGATTAAACGAAATTTGGCATGCTGCAAATATGAGTTTTTCTCTTAACATGTTATTAACACAAGGTGCAATAGAAGCAATTGAAGCTTATGGCACTGATGAACAAAAAGAAAAATATTTACCAAAAATGATTAGTGGAGAATGGTCAGGAACAATGAACCTTACAGAATCTCAGGCTGGTTCTGACTTATCTTTATTAAAAACAAAAGCTATACCTCATGATGAATTATACAAAATATATGGAAATAAAATATATATTACTCATGGTGATCAAGATATGACTGAAAATATTATTCACTTAGTATTAGCAAGATTGCCAGATGCTCCTAAAGGAAGCAAAGGTATATCATTATTTATTTCTCCTAAAAAAATAATTTCTGAAGATGGAAGTTTATTAGAAAGAAATGATGTTAAAGTCGTTTCTATTGAACATAAACTTGGAACAATAGCCAGCCCAACTTGCGTATTAGCATTTGGAGATATTGAAGGAGCGAGTGCAGAATTACTTGCCCAAGAAAATGGTGGGCTTAAAGCAATGTTTACAATGATGAATAATGCGAGGTTGAATGTTGGAATTCAAGGAGTATCTATAGCAGAAAGAGCTTATCAGCAAGCCTTAAAGTTTTCGCTAACCCGAATGCAAGGAAACTCTATTGATGGAACAAGTGAAGGAACAGTTGCGATTATAGATCACCCAGATGTTCAAAGAATGTTAATGGATATGAAATCCAGAACGGAAGCAATGCGAGCTCTATCATTATATACAGCAAATGAATTAGATTTATCTAAAGGAGCTTCATCTGAAGAAGAAAGACATAAAGCACAAGAGAATTTAGACATATTAACTCCTATAGTAAAAGCATGGTGTACGGATCAAGGAGTTTTAATTTCATCTACAGGCGTACAAATACATGGAGGAATGGGCTTTATAGAAGAAACTGGAGCTGCGCAACATTATAGAGATGCAAGAATACTACCCATATATGAAGGAACGAATGGTATTCAAGCTTTAGACCTATTAAGAAGAAAACTTACAATGGATGATGGGAATGTATTTAAAAGATTTTTAAGTGAAATGAAAAAAGATTTAGAAGATTGCATTTCCCTTAAAGAAGGTGATTTACCTTATATTGGCAAAAAAGTTTTTAAAGCTATTAATATGCTTGAAGAAACTGCAGATGAACTTCTTGTTATGTGGAAAAATAATAAAAGACAAGCAGCCTCTGGTGCTACTCCATTTATAGATATGTGTGGTAGTATTTTCGGTGGGTGGATGATGGCTAAAAGTGCATTAAAAGCTTCACAATTATTAAAAAATGATGGTGATAATAAATTTTTAATTTCTAAAATATCTACTTCATCATTTTATATAGATACTGTTTTAGAATCATCTTTAAGTTTAAAAAATGTTGTAACTAATGCACATAAAAATGTAGAAGCGATATTATATAATTTAAAAAATTAATCTATTAAATCTGCTTGAGCAGATAAAGATATATTTCCATATTGATCTTTAATCCAAAGATCTAAACCAGCAGAAGTTTTAATTGCTTGAGCAGATATTTCTCCTCCTACAAAAACTGGCCTAAGTAACTTAAAACTAAATTTATTAAGTTTTTGTTTAGAAACTTTAATTATACTATTTGTTAAATCCAATAAAAATGTTGCCATTAAAGGTCCATGAACAACAATGTCAGGATACCCCTCAACATTCTTTGCATAAGGAAAGTCATAATGAATTCTATGGGTATTATGAGTTAAAGCAGAATAACGAAACAACATTTCTTGAGAAGTTTTCCATATTTTTTGAAAATCATAATCCTCTGGTGATTTTTCCTTTGTATGGGTTTTAACTTTTTGTACACTCTTACCTTCTCTATACACTAGGTTTTGATATTCATTAATTAAAACGTTATTATTATTAGAAAATTTATGATTTATTCTTAAAAATGTTAAATTTCCAGTAGATCCCACTTTATTTTTAATAGAATCAATGGTGGATATTTTTTTTATTTCATCACCAATTAATATAGGTTTATGATATATTATTTCTCCTCCTGCATACATTCTAATAGGTAGCTGAATAGGAGGCATAAAACCTCTTCTTTTTTCATGACCATCAGGACCTAAATTTTTTTGTAATGGCAAATTTAAAAAATATAGCCAATGCCAACCATATGGAACTTCTTTAATATTTACATTCTCATAATTAAATACTGCGGACATAGCCTTAACTGGAAGTTCACTTATGTATTCACTATTCTCAATTGATTTACCTATCCATTGCTCAAGTTTTTCACTATTGCTCATTAAATTCTTCTCTTATATTTATTGAATTTTCTCCTACACTTGGAACCTTGCTTATAATGTCTTTTTCACCTAGCACTATGGATGGAGGAGCAATTAATTCTACTTCCTGATCTCCAATAGTACATTTAATTTTTCTTAACTGTGGATGTTTTTCTAAATCTTCGATAGAATTTAATACGCCACATGCTATTTTTTCTTTTCTTAACCTTTCTACTATTAAATCTTTATCATATTTAATAAATTCCTTTGAAATAATTTTATCTAATTCAATTCTATTTTTAACCCTTTTTGTAGGCTCATTAAACCTTATATCTGCATATAAATTATTTAACATTAAAACTGATTTACATAAATTAACCCATTCTCTTTCATTCTGAATAGAAATTAAGATTTTTTTTCCGCATTTGGAATAATATGCACCATAAGGAGCAATGGAAGGATGTGATAATCCTACTCTTTTTATAGACCTCTTTCCATAAACTGTTTGTAAATAAGGAACATTCATCCAATCCGCCATTCCTGCAAATAATGAAACTTGAATACCTGTTCCTTTTCCAGTCTTTTCCCTTGTATATAAGGCTTGTAAAATTGATGAATGCGCATTCATCCCACAGGCTATATCACATACTGAAACACCAACCCTTCCTTCTTCTTCTTGAGTACCAGTAACACTGCATAGTCCAGTTTCAGCTTGCACTAACAAATCATATGCTTTCATATCTCTATAGGGACCAACTTCTCCATATCCTGAAATATCACAAGTTATTAACTTTTTATTTAAATCTCTCATATCTTTAGAGCCTAGACCTGCTCTATCAGATGCACCTGGAGCTAAATTTTGAATAAATATATCAGCAGAAACAATAATTTTTTTTAATAATTTTAAATCTTCACTATTTTTAATATCTATGACTAAAGACTCTTTCCCTCTATTTAACCATACAAAATATGCACTTTCTCCTTTTACATCTTTATCATATTGCCTAGCAAAATCTCCATCTGCTCTCTCTATTTTAATTACTCTAGCACCCGCTTCTGCTAATCTTAAGGAACATAAAGGAGCTGCAACTGCCTGCTCTAAAGAAACTACTAATATACCTTCTAATGCTTTCAATATGTTCTCCTAGTATGATTTTTTAAGGCCTAATACATTTTGAGCTATAAATGCTAAAATTAAATTTGTTGATATTGGAGCAATTTGGTAAAGCCTTGCTTCCCTATATTTTCTCTCAATATCATAATCTTCTGCAAAACCATAACCTCCAAAAGTTTGAATAGCTGATTCTGCTGCTTTCCATGAAGCTTCTGAAGATAGAAGCTTGGCTATATTAGCTTCTGATCCACAAGACATATTATTATCAAATAATTTTGCAGCTCTATCTACCATCAAAGCTGCTGCTTCAGTTTCTGCATAAGCTCTTGAAATTGGAAATTGTATGCCTTGGTTTTGTCCTATTGGTCTTCCAAAAACAATTCTTGAAGAAGCATACTCGGTTGTTTTATCTAAAAAAAACTTTGCATCTCCGATACATTCAGAGGCTATTAAAATACGTTCTGCGTTCATGCCATCTAGAATATATTTAAACCCTTTGCCTTCTTCTCCTATTAAACTATCTAATGGAATTTCTAAGTCATCAAAAAAAACTTCTGTAGTAGCATGGTTTATCATTGTTTTAATAGGCTTTATAGTTAATCCATTATTCTTTGCTTTCTGCATGTCTATAATAAATAAAGATAACCCTTCAGTTCTTTTTAAACTTTTATCAGAACTCGTTCTCGCCAATAATAACATTAGGTCAGAATATTCAGCCCTACTAGTCCATACCTTTTGACCATTCACAACATAGCCATTATTAATTTTTTCTGCCTTTGTTCTTATTGACAGCGTATCAGTTCCAGCATCAGGCTCTGTAACACCAAATGCTTGCAAACGAAGTTCTCCTGAAGAGATTTTTGGTAAGTATTTATTTTTTTGCTCCTCTGATCCGTGCCTTAATAAAGCTCCCATAATGTACATTTGAGCATGGCAAGCTGCGCCATTTCCACCTGATCTCTGGATTTCCTCAAGTATCACGCATGCCGCTTCTAAAGGCAATCCAGACCCTCCATACTGCTCAGGTATTAAACATGCTAAATAACCTGCATCAGTTAAAGCCTTAACAAACTTTTCTGGATACTCTCTTGCAGCATCAAGTTTTCTCCAATATTCTCCAGGAAAATTTTCACATAAATCTCTAACACCATTTCTAATATCTTCCCATGCATCATTTTCTATATTAGCTATACTAGGGACTCTGTGATTATTTTCTGACAATATTAATTTCCTTTTCTTTAACTAAATGAATATTTATAGAAATATAATTTAATTATATTTTTTCAATAGTTTTATAAATTTTAGTAAAGTCATATGAAAGTAAACTTTTTTGAACTTATTGAAAATATTTTTTTAATAAATTTTTTATTCTAATAATGCATTTTTACCTAATAAGGCATTTCTAAAGCGACTTTTTATATAAGCTCCTTCTCTAATAG
Source organism: uncultured Pelagibacterales bacterium (assembly GCA_913046335.1). GTDB lineage: Bacteria > Pseudomonadota > Alphaproteobacteria > TMED109 > TMED109 > TMED109. The sequence continues at coordinate 24,459 of CAJWSU010000014.1, forward strand.
GCAATACTAGAGGACCCTCTTCATTATTTATTTTTATTTGTGAAAAAGTTAACTCCTTTATAACATTAATATTTGAAGATAATAATAATAATTGCTCATGAGTTTTAATAATTGATGAGTTTTTTATTCCCGCACCAATAGCAATTGCACTTAAATCTGCGCAATGACCTGTATGAGTTTTTTGCTTACCTGTTTCTCCATACAGTTCATTATCAAATACAACTATTGAAAGATTTTTTGGCTGCTTTACAGCAATAGTAGCTAATGAACCTATTCCCATTAACATTTCTCCATCACCTGTAACAACTATTACTTTTCTTTTTGGTTGAGATAATGCCAGCCCTAAAGCTATCATACAAGAGTTTCCCATACCTCCCCAAACATAAAAATTTAATTCATTATCTCCCAAGGAAGCAACATCCCAACAAGTTCCTCCTAATCCATTAATAATTAAAGAGTTTTTTCTATCTTTTAATATTTGGGAAATAACGTATCGTCTATTTAATTGGTAATTCTGCATAAACTATTCCTTAAAATTTTTGGATCCTATTAAACGCTGAGATAGTAAAACTGCAGAAGCACAGTTAGATTTATATGCTAAACCCATCATAGCATTTACAGTTTCTGAAACTTCTTCTGGTTTTTCGCACCTAGATACATTTATATCTAATGTAGACAATATTTTTTCTGTTGCTTTGCCCATAGGCACTTGCCAAGGGTTAAATTCATTCCATTCACCTCTCATAGTGATCAGCATAAGAAGCGGAAAATCACATGCACGAGTTATAGAAGCTAATGCATTAATACAGTTTCCTACTCCACTTGACTGCATTAATAGCACTCCTTTTTCTCCACCTAACCAAGCACCAGCTAAAAGTCCAACACCTTCTTCCTCAGAGGTTAAACTCACCATATTCATATTTTTATCATTCTGACAATATTCAATTAGACTTTTATGTCCCGCATCTGGTACATAAGCTATTTGCTTTATTTTGTATTCTCTAAAAATGTCATATATTTCTAAGGGCCAATTTAGAAGATTTTTTTCGAGTTTATTAACCATTAACTATATCCATTAATTTAATGTCAACGTATACGTACTATAAGATATAATGAGAATATATAAAGAAATTCTTGATCCATTATATACAGTGGTATATAACCATATAAAGAGGTAAAATAAATGTTAGATATTCAAAAAAGCAATACAGCTCCTTTAATAGATCCATTTGGTAGAGCCATATCCTACCTAAGAGTATCTTTAACAGACCGTTGTGATTTTAGATGTGTATATTGTATGGCAGAAAACATGACTTTTTTACCTAAAAAAGATGTATTATCTCTTGAAGAGATAGAAGCTTTATGTACATCTTTTATTAACCTAGGGACTAAAAAAATAAGGCTAACAGGAGGAGAACCCTTAGTCAGAAAAAATGTTTTAAACCTTATTAAAGCTTTAGGTTCTAGAATAGGTAATGGACTAGATGAATTAACACTAACCACAAATGGCAGTCAGCTTTCTAGGTTTTCTGACCAGTTATATGATTATGGTGTAAGAAGAGTAAATGTTTCTATAGACACATTAAACCCAGAATTATTTAAAAAAATTACTAGATGGGGTGACCTAGAAAAAGTATTGGGTGGCTTAAAATCTGCTACTAAAGCTGGTTTAAAATGTAAAATTAATGCGGTAGCGCTTAAAGGTGTGAATGAAGATGAATTAGGTAATATGATAGCATGGGCACATAAAGAAGGTCATGACTTTACAGTAATTGAGACTATGCCAATGGGAGAAATTACTGAAGATAGAACAGATCAATATTTACCTTTATCAATGGTAAGATCAAAATTAAAAGAAAAATATACCCTGACAGAAAGTGAATATAAAACTGGCGGACCAGCTAGATATGTCAAAATTGAGGAAACTGGAGGCAGATTAGGCTTCATAACTCCTCTTACGCATAATTTCTGTGAATCTTGTAATAGAGTTAGACTAACCTGTACTGGTATGTTGTATATGTGCTTAGGGCAAGATGACTCAGCCGACCTAAGAAAAGAGTTGTTACAAGGAAAAACAGGAATAGAATTAGAAAATGCAATACGAGAAGCAATTTCTAGAAAGCCAAAAGGTCATGATTTTGAAATTAGTAGAAGAGCTACTGGCCCAGCTGTTAAAAGACATATGAGTGTAACAGGCGGCTAAAAATTTCTTTTAACTTATTTTATTAAATGTTAACTTTCTTATATTCTATTAATCATTTTAAACGGTATAATAATTACAATGAAATTTAATAAAATAGCTTTTATAGCTTCTGATGCTAAAGATGCACAGAATGCATTAAAAGAATTATCTAAAAAATATAAGAATATAAAAGTAGAAGATGCTGAGGTTATTGTTGCTTTAGGTGGAGATGGGCTTCTTCTCCATGTGATAGAAACCTATGGGATTAATAATATTCCTATATATGGAATGAATAGAGGAACCATAGGGTTTTTAATGAACCTTTATTCAAAAGAAAACCTTTTAGAAAGAATTAATAATGCAATTATTACGAAAGTTGCTCCTTTAGAAATGGAAGCATACGATATAAATAACAAAAAATTTAAAGGCATCGCTATTAATGAAGTCTCTCTATTGAGGCAGTCAAGAATGACTGCAAAAGTTAGTATTAATGTGAATAATAAAAAGCGTCTAAATGAACTAGTATGTGATGGCGTAATGCTTGCTACTCCTGCTGGAAGTACTGCTTATAATCTGTCTGCAAATGGCCCAATTCTGCCTATAAATTCAGAGCTATTATCTTTGACATCAATATGTGCTTTTAGACCAAGAAGATGGCGTGGAGCTCTATTACCTAAAAATTCTGCTGTAGAATTTAATATTTACGAACCAGAAATAAGAGGCGTAAGCGCTACAGCAGGTAACCTTGAAGTAAGAAACGTAAAGAAAGTAAATATTAGATTATCAACAAAATTATCATTTAAACTATTATTTGATAACGAAAGCAGTCTTGAAGAAAAGTTTATAAATGAACAGTTTTCATCATAGTATATAGAGAGGATATAAAATGAACTATAATAATTGTAATGCTGTAATTACTGGAGGTGCAAGTGGTTTAGGAGGAGCAACTGCAGATAATATAATTGAACATGGTGGAAGAGTTACAATTATAGATATTCAAGAAGAATTAGGAAAAAATAAACAAGAAGCATTAGGTTCTAATTGTCAATACCTTAATATAGATATTACAAATGAAGATTTGATCTTAAAAAGTTTTACAAATATTATAGAAAATACTGGTCCTATAAACCTTACTGTTAATTGTGCTGGTATTGGATCTCCAAGTAAAGTTTTAAATAAAGAAGGAACGTGTCCACTAAATCTCTTCAGTAAAATAATTAGTGTTAATTTAATAGGTACATTTAATACTCTTAAAGCAGCAGCAAATGTTATGCAAAATAACAATATAGAGGATCATACAAGCAGAGGAGTAATTATAAATACAGCTTCCATAGCAGCATATGACGGACAAATAGGACAAGCAGCATATTCAGCCTCTAAAGGTGGTATAGTAGGAATGACTCTTCCTATTGCAAGAGAACTTGCAAGACAAAGTATTAGAGTTAACACTATTGCACCTGGACTATTTGAAACACCGCTCCTTGCTGGTTTACCAGAAGATGCTAAAAGATCTCTAATAGATTCAACGTTGCACCCCCATCGTCTTGGACAACCACATGAGTATGCAGCTCTAGTTAAACATATCTATGAAAATGAAATGTTAAATGGAGAGACAATTCGTTTAGACGGGTCATTAAGAATGGCTCCAAAGTAAATATTATTCTATAATATATAGATAGAATTTTATTTATATTTATATATATAGGAATTAACGTATTAAATTATAAAAAAGGTTTATTTAAAATGGTATTTAAAAGAATTAAAGACTGTCATAACACTAAAGATTTTAGAGCATTAGCAAAAAGTAAAATACCAGGTCCTATTTTTCACTATATTGATGGCGGAGCAGATGATGAAATCACAAAAGACAGAAATACAGCAGCATATGAAGATTGTGATTTAGTACCTAATGTTCTAGCAGGTGTAGAAGATGTTGATATGTCTGTAACAGTAATGGGACAAAAACTAGATATGCCTCTATTTTGCTCTCCTACAGCACTACAGAGATTATTTCATCATGATGGTGAATTAGCGACAGCAAAAGCAGCAGAAAAATTTGGTACATTCTCTGGGTTATCTTCTTTAGGAACTGTAGATATAATGAAAATGAGTCAAGAAATATCATCACCAAAATTATTTCAATTATATTACCATAAAGATAAAGGTCTAAATGATCATATGATTAGCCTTTGTAAAGAAGCAAATTATGAAGCAATCGCCTTAACAGTAGATACTATTACTGGAGGAAATAGAGAAAGAGACCTGCATACAGGGTTTACTAGCCCTCCTAAATTAACATTAAAAAGTCTACTAAGTTTTGCTAGCCACCCTATGTGGGCAATAAATTATTTTACACATGAAAAATTTGATCTTCCTCAATTATCAGGACATGTAAATGCAGGAACGAATATAGCAATATCTGTAGGAGATTATTTTTCAAAAATGCTAGACCAAAATATGACATGGAAAGATGCAGAAGACATTAATAAGAAATGGGGTAAACATTTTTGTCTTAAAGGTATTATGAGTGTTGAAGATGCAAAAAAAGCTGTAGATATAGGAGCTACTGCAATAATGGTTTCTAACCATGGCGGAAGACAGTTAGATGGATCCCGAAGTCCTTTCGATCAATTGGCTGAGATTGTAGATGCTGTAGGAGATAAGATTGATGTAATATGTGATGGAGGAATACAAAGAGGAACTCATGTTTTAAAAGCTCTTTCAGTAGGAGCTAAATGCTGCTCCGGAGGAAAGTATTATTTATATGCTTTAGCAGGAGGTGGGCAACCAGGTGTTGAAAAAGCCTTAGGAAACTTCAGAAGCGAAATAGAGAGAGATATGAAACTTATGGGTTGTAGCAAAATATCTGACTTATCTAGAGAAAATTTAAGGTTTAGAAATAATTAACCTAAATTACTATTTTGTACTAGATTCCAAGCAATTTTAGCTAACGGCTTAGATAAAGCGCCTTTTTCTTCTGCAGAAGAAGATGCAGCATTACCAGCTCTTCCTCTAGCCAGTACACCCTCTAAAATTGCGACATTTCTAAACATAGAAAATGCTATGTAAAAATTTGGATTAATAATTTTTCTATCAAGCATTTCACAATATTTTTTTACTAAATAGTCCTTGGTAGGAATTCCTAAACTAACCAAGTCTAAGTTTTTTAAACTATAACCCACTCTGACATCAAAATTTTCTTCATGAAGCATTAAGTTATAGCCCAAATCAGCTAATGGATGTCCTAACGTTGACAGCTCCCAATCTAATACTGCTATTACTTTGGGTTTTTTTAAATCATATATTAAGTTACCTAACCTATAATCACCATGTACTATAGTAGTTTCATCACTCTCTGGAATATTTTTTGATAACCAATCAATTAATAATGGCATTTCTGGAATGTCTTGCTGTTTAGATAACTCCCATTGTTGAGACCATCGTTTTAATTGTCTTACATAATAACTACCCGGTCTTCCAAAATTTTCTAATCCAACCTCTTCAGGTTTAACTTTATGTAGAGCTGCTAATGTTTCATTCATACTATTATAAATAGCTTTTCTATCCTCACTATCATGTCCTGGAAGAGAGGTGTTTTCAAAAACTCTACCCTCTAAATATTCCATTAAATAAAAAGGAGTTCCAATAACTTCTTCGTCTTCACAATATAAATACATTTTAGCAACAGGTACATCCGTTTCATATAAAGCTTTTTGCACTTTATATTCTCTATCTACAGCATGAGCAGAAGGTAATAATTTACCTGGAGGTTTTTTTCTAACCACATACCTAAACCCTTCATTAGATTCTATTACATACGTAGGATTAGATTGACCAGCATTAAACTGTCCTATTGAAACTATACCTGAAAAATTTTTTAATTTACCTATTAAAAAAGCACTAAGTTTATTTAAATCTAATTTATGCGCCTCTTTAACAGGTATATCGTCTATGTTAAGAATATAATTTGCATTCATAAATAGATACTCTTAGTTATGTCTTTTTAATTCTAATCTTGCTATTTGATTACGATGGACTTCATCAGGACCGTCAGCTAGTCTTAATGTTCTAGATTGAGCATACATTTTAGATAAACCAAAATCATTAGAAACTCCCCCTCCTCCATGAGCCTGAATTGCCCAATCAATAATTTTACATGCCATATTTGGAGCGGCTACTTTAATCATAGCTATTTCTTTACGCGCCTCTTTATTTCCATGAACATCCATTTTATGTGCAGCAAATAAAGTTAATAACCTACATTGATCAATCATTATTCTTGATTCAGCAATACGTTCTTGAGTTACAGATTGCTCTGATACTGCCTTTCCAAATGCTACTCTTTCTTTTGTTCTTTTACACATTTTTTCTAGAGCTACTTCAGCTACTCCAATAAGTCTCATGCAATGATGAATACGGCCAGGTCCAAGTCTGCCTTGAGCAATTTCAAAACCTCTCCCTTCACCTAAAAGCATGTTTTTTACTGGAACTCTAACATTTTCAAATAAAACTTCAGCGTGTCCGTGAGGAGCATCATCAAATCCAAATACCGGCAGATGACGAAGTACCTTTACCCCTGATGAATCTGCTGGAATAACGATCATTGATTGCTGTTTATGCCTATCAGGGTTTTTGGCATCAGATTTTCCCATGAAAATAAAAACTTTACATCGAGGATCATTGGCTCCGGAAGTCCACCATTTCCGCCCATTAATTACATATTCATCACCATCTCTTATTATTGAAGATTCAATATTAGTCGCATCAGATGAAGCTACTTCTGGTTCAGTCATAGCAAATGCAGACCTAATTTTTCCTTCAAGTAATGGTGCCATCCATTCTTTTTTAACTTCATCAGAAGCATATCTCTCTAATGTTTCCATATTTCCAGTATCTGGAGCGGAACAATTAAAAGCTTCAGGACCAAATTGAGTTCTTCCCATCATTTCACATAAATGCGCATATTCATAATTTGTAAGACCTGCTCCACGATCACTATCCGGTAAAAATAAATTCCACAAACCTTGTTCTTTTGCCTTAGCTTTAATACCTTCTAGAATTTGTGATGGTTGCCATCTGTCACCCTCTGCAATTTCAGCCACAATTTTTTTTTCATTTGGATAAACATTATCATCCATGAACTTACTCACTTTTTCTAATAGATCCTCTACCTTAGCTGATAATTCTGGTAACATTTAACGCTCTCCTTAAATTTAATAAAACTTTCATTCAAGGTATTAATATAATGAAAAAATTTAAATAAATAAAGGTAATTATTTATTTAAGTTAATTATAATTATTTCAACATTTTCGCCTTTTGAATAATTAAAGCCTAAGATTGGCTTACTAATACTTCTAAATACTATCCCTTTTTTATCAGACAAATTTTTAAAATTGGTTAAGTATGAATTTTCTATTATTATAGATTCGATCTTATTATTTAAAACTAAATTTACAGCCTCTTCACTATCACCTACTATTTTCGTTTTTGATCCTAGCCTATAAATCAAAGAAGGTTCAGAATATCCAAGCAAGACATATTCATTGTGTTCAGTTTTTTCGTCTATTTCTAAATAAATTCTTTCGGATACCCATATATTTTGGAATTGATTGGGAACAATAAATATTAATAAATTTAATGCAATAATATTACTAAAAACAACAACTATTAATGTATTTATAAAATATTGAGTATAGATATAATATGCAGATAAAAAAGAGCCTAAAGTATATATACAAGCAATAAGAATAATAGAAAAAGTTACGCCTTCTCCATAAATATTAGATAAATATATGATTCCAAATGCAATTAATAGCCCACCGATAAATGGCAAAATACTAATAAGTCTAAATATATGTTTATCCAAAGAAACTTTAAAATTTTTATCTTTTATTGAAGAAACAATCATAGCGGCAGTTAGTATTGCTAAACTCGGCAATAATGGAAGTATATAATGTAATAACTTTGTAGGTATTATCTCAAAAAATAACCATGATGGAAGTAATGAGCATAATAAAAATTTAACAGGCTTATTTTTCTTATTATTAAATATCCATAGAGCTGTTGGAAATATAAATAAAGTAATTGGCCATGCAGTTAGAAACGAAGATATTAGATAAGATCCTGGAGGGGCACCATGAGATTCTTGGGCACTTATTAACTTTAAAAGCATATCTTTTTTAATAGAATTTAAAAATACATCTGTATTATTACCTGTCTGTACAAACATGAACCAAGGAAAGACAATTATGATAAATATAATAATTCCTACAACAGGCTTAAAGTTTTTATAATTAATAGTCTCTCTAGAAAACCTAAAAGACAGTATTAATAAAAAAAGTATTAATATAGCAACTGGACCTTTAACAAGAAATGAAAAAGATAAAACCATCCAAGCCACTAATATAATGCTATCTGAAGGCTTTTTTATATTTTTCTCAATATAAAATATAACTTTTGCTAATATATATAATACAAACAAAAAAGATGCTAAAAGAGCGCTATCAGTTTTAGCTATATGGGATTCAATAATTAATAGAGGAGAGCTTATTAATAATAACGAAGCTATGAAGCCTTGTGCTCTTCCAAATAACAGTTGCCCTAATAAAAAAGTTAACCATATAGAGATACTTGCTCCTATTGCCGATGGTAGCCTAAAAGACCAAAGGGGAGGATCATCAAGGAAAAATATATTTTTTATAAAAGTTGCAGACGTTGCTTGAAGCCAATATATACCTGGCGGCTTTTTTAACCTTGGAGCATCTAAAAAGTTAATATTGACAAAGTCGTTTGATTCAAGCATTTGAACAGTAGATTGGATATATCGAGATTCATCCCTATCTAATGGAGGAAGTATATTAAGTGATATAAAGAAACAAACAAGGCATAAAAAACCTAATATAATTTTAATATTGAAATATTTATAATTTAAAATATTAAGGTAAGTCATATTTAACCAAAAATTGCTATAAAAAATGAATAATAAAGTTTAAATACAATCTAATACTATTAATTATTCGTAGCCATTAAAAATAAATAAAATTATAGGAAAACAAGTAATGAATAAATTCGTTCAATCAGAAAAAAAAAATGATTTAAATGAATTGAAAAAAAAAAAATTAAAAATTGCTGTAATAGGCTCTGGAATATCTGGTTTATCCGCAGCTTGGTTATTATCTAAAAAACACAAAGTAACAATATATGAAAAAAATGCAGAGTTAGGAGGTCATGCTAATACTGTTAAAATTAACTACCCAATTAAAAAAAACAAATTGGTTTCTATTAATGTAGACACAGGATTTATAGTATATAACAATAAAAATTATCCTAATTTAGCTGATTTCTTTAAACATCATAATGTAGATACTATAGATAGTAACATGTCATTATCTATATCTTGCAATAATGCTTCATATGAATATTCAGGCTCAGGGCTCAATGGTATTTTTGGTCAGCGAAAAAATATATTTAAACTAAGGCAATGGAAATTACTATATGATATTCTTAAATTTAAAAAACTGGCTACTAAATATATTAAGAAAAATAATTATAAACAAACTACCATAAAAAAATGGTTATTTGAAAATAGGTTTTCTGATTCATTTATAAATTACTATATTATTCCAATTACTTCAGCAGTTTGGTCTTGTTCAAATAAAGATGCATTGCTGTTTCCAACACAAACCTTTTTATACTTTTTTTATCATCACGGTTTATTAAATATTAAAAATAGACCTAAATGGAGAACTGTTAAAAATGGAAGCAGACAATATGTTGAAAAAGTAATAAAAAATTCAAATATTAGTTATAAAACTAATGTAAATATAAAATCTATAGAATCCCAGGATAAGTCAGTATATATTGAAATTAATAATTTAAAAACAAAATATGATCATGTCATAATGGCATGCCATGCAGATCAATCTATACAAATTATAAAAAATATTGATCAAAAAGTATTTAATATTCTAAATATGTTTAAGTTTTCTAAAAATATAATAACGCTTCACTCATGTGATAAATATATGCCCAAGATAAAATCTTTATGGTCTTCTTGGAATTATTTTAGCAATGATAAACCCTCTAATAAAAAAAGTGATGAACCTGTGCAAATGACCTATTGGATGAATTTATTACAAAATATAAATAAAAATCTACCGTTATTCATTACTTTAAATGCTTCCAAAAATAGTATTGAATCAAAATATATTTTTAAAGAAATATATTATGAACATCCTATTTTAGACAATGGTGCTCTAATGGGACAATCTCAATTAGAAACGATACAAGGAAAAGGTAATATATGGTATGCTGGTGCTTGGATGAGTTATGGTTTTCATGAAGATGGCATAATTTCAGGATTAAAGATTGCTGAAAAATTTGGATGTAAATGTCCATGGCCTATAAAATATAATCATGATAAAAAAGTATTATAATCTATATAAGTAATAAAAAGGTATTATTTAGTATGAGTTTAATAAGTAATAATTATATTTTTAAAGGCCATGTAAGTCACTATAGGTTTCACCCTAAAGTACATTATTTTAAGTATAGAGTATTTAAGTTATTTTTAAATTTAGAAGAAATTGAAA